>CAMTMP010000042.1 GCA_947073545.1 uncultured bacterium | reverse complement strand
ATCGTTCGATACTTTTCTGAAAATTTTCTCTTGGAATCTTTTCAGGGTTGCATTACTGTTTATTTGTCAAGGTTCACATTCTTTTGTGCTGTGTCAGTAGCTCACCGACGCAACGGATTTATACTAACACAACTGTTTCACATCGTCAACCCCTTTTTTTAATTTTTCAAAAATTTTGTTTTTCGACTCATTTTGATAAATAAAAATCGGGAAAAAAAAGAAATCTCAATCTCTTAAGATTCTTTTTTTAACGGAGAAAGAGGGATTTGAACCCTCGCGCCGCGTAAGCGACCTACACCCTTAGCAGGGGCGCCTCTTCAGCCTCTTGAGTATTTCTCCACAGTCTGAACTATTCCTCTACCAAATATATAGTTCCACGTCTCCACAACGCAAAGTAATTATACATAAGGTGTTTTTGTTTGTCAATGCCTTTTCGCGGATTCCTTTACAAATCCTTCTACAAAATTATATTTCCCATTATAATCTGCAATATTCCCCGATCGCTGTTTCATATAAATCCTGTCCCACAGAATCAATTACTACAATCACCGGAAAGTTTTCAACTTCGAGTTTACGAATCGCCTCCGTCCCCAAATCATCATAGGCAATCACTTCTGAGGCCGTGATAGAACCGGCCAGAAGCGCGCCCGCGCCTCCTATCGCCGCAAAATACACCGCCCCGTTTCTGACGATCGCCTCTTTCACGGTTTCCGAACGTTTCCCCTTCCCAATCATACCTGTCAGCCCCAAGTCCAAAAGCGCCGGGGCATATTTGTCCATGCGGCTGGCTGTCGTAGGCCCTGCAGAGCCAATCGGCCTGCCTTCCCTTGCCGGAGACGGTCCCATATAATAAATAACATTGTCTTTCATTTCCAAGGGCAATGCTTCACCCTTTTCCAGCGCCTCATACATTCTCTTATGCGCCGCGTCACGCGCGGTATAAATCGTACCCGTAAGGTACACATAGTCCCCCGCCCGCAATTTTTTCGCCGTCTCTTTATCTATAGGCGCTTTTACATGTCGCTCCATATTTTTTGGCCTCTCCTTTGTGCCCCTGTTCTACAGGGAAAAATCGTACCACTTTACAGTTCCCGCACTACATGTCTGTTCACGTGACAGCAGATGTTAACCGCCAAGGGCAGTCCCGCTATATGCGTGGGATAGGTTTCTATATTAACTGCCAGCGCCGTCGTCGTGCCGCCAAGCCCTCCCGGGCCGATTCCGGATTTATTAATCCGGGAAAGCATTTCCTCTTCCAATTCTCTTACGTACGGGATCTCCGCCCTCTCTTCAAGAGACCTTGTCAACGCATGTTTCGCCATCAGCGCGCACTTTTCAAAAGTACCGCCTATTCCTACGCCCACCACCATCGGTGGACAGGCATTAGGGCCAGCGTCCCTCACCGCCGTGAGGATCGCATCCTTCACTCCCTCCACACCGTCAGCCGGTTTCAACATAAACACCCTGCTCATATTCTCGCTGCCAAACCCTTTCGGTGCCACCGTAATCTTTACCCGGTTCCCCGGCACAATCTCGCTGTGTATCACGGCCGGCGTATTGTCCTTCGTGTTTTCACGAATCAGAGGATCTCCCACAACCGATTTACGCAGATAGCCGCTCACGTATCCCTGCCGCACGCCTTCGTTGATCGCATCCGTCAGATTTTCTCCTTCCAAATGCACATCCTGCCCTATTTCCAAAAACACTACCGCCATACCCGTATCCTGACAAATAGGAATATGATCTTTCCCCGCAATCTCCAGATTATCCTGTAACTGCCCGAGAATTTGCTTCCCCAACGGCGACTCCTCCGCCTGCGCCGCGCATTTCATCGCCCGCTCCATATCTGCTGAGAGAAAGTGATTCGCTTCTATACACATTTCTTTGATGTTCCGGGTAATTTCTTCCGTCGCTATCGTCCGCATATTTCCTCCGATTTTCTTTTTGATCAAGCCGCACCGGTTCGCTCCTGTTGAACGGTTATTCGACAATCTGTGCTCTGACTTCCTCAAGCTCTTCGGGTAAAACCTCCTGCGGTTCCCAGCCGATCTTCTGTCCGTCTGCGCTGTAACGCGGTATCAGATGAAGGTGGAAGTGGAACACTGTCTGCCCTGCCAGATCACCGTTGTTCTGCACCAGATTAAAGCCCTCGCATCCGAGTTTTTCCCGCATTTTGATTATCATTCTTTGGGCCAGCTTCATCACTTCACCGGCGCTTTCCTCCGGCAGTTCAAAAAGATCCGCATAGTGGTCTTTGGGCAAAATCAGTGCATGTCCTCTGGTCGCAGGGCCCTGATCCAGAATGACACGGAATTTTTCGTCCTCGTACAATGTCTTCGCAGAAATTTCTCCATTTGCAATTTTGCAAAAAATACAATTATTCACTTTTGAGCTCCTCCGTTTATAAAATCGCTTTTTCTCACTTTTCATTTATAAGGCAGCGCCCCTGAGACTCAGCCAGCCCCGAACCGCAATACCTGATCAAGCGCGCGCAGTACTTTGAAATCGCCCTTCATCTTCATATCTCCTGCCATAAAGGCGGTCTGAAAACTCGTCTTGCCCGAAACGATATCCGAAAAAGAAGCGCGGTCAAGCTGTATCTCCACATCCACACGGCCGCCTTCCCCATAATGACAGTCAAGACTCGCTCCGTCTATCCCGATCATAAGCGGCATCTTTTTCTCCTCAATCACTACTTTAAATCCCGCGGCAAATCCAGCCTGAGGCACAAAATGCCGGCGAATCTCCTCTACAAACTCCGTGGTATCCTCTTTCTCGCTGCTTCCCATCATATCGCGGAACAGACTTGCGAGTTCCTGAATATCCGCTTTCTGCCGTTGTACATAAGTATCGTCCGCCACATACTGGGAAAGCTGTTCCGACTCCTGCGGTGTAAAATTAACTGTTTTTGTGATCGCTACCTTCTGCTTCACCGCCTGATTGCTTGCAGGCAGGCAAGGCATTTTCTGGTTGATCGTGCGGTAGAGATTCTCCGCGTTTTTCTCAATAATCCTGATATAATCCCCGTTTTCCTCCAGAAGCGACGTATCCGCAATGTAACCGCAAAGGCCGCTGCAGGGAAGACCACCCAGAATCTCCCACGCTGTGGCAAGATTTAGCTTACCCTCCTGTTCCCCGTAAGTGGTGGACATGACAATCGGGCACATATAGATCCGGCTGATTTTTTCTTTATCGCCGTAAAGCCAGCAGGCATCCAGAAATAGCTGCATATAGCCGCCAATCCCGTACCATTCCAGCGTCGTCGCGAGAATCACGCCGTCTGCATTTTTCAACGTCTGCGGAAGAGTAGGGATACTGTTTTTCTGCTCGTAAAGGTAGAAAACCTCCACCGTCACGCGCAGCTCCTCCAGCACCTCCTTCATCTTTTTTATCACAAACAGCGTGGGGTCATCCATAAGCCCCCTCCCGCCATAATAGATGTTGATCTGCATATAACCCTTTCCTTTCTCATCGATGGTTGGAAAACACCCGTATTTTCTCACATGCCGTGACGACAGCCGCCGCCGTAAAGCCCATCAGCACACCGCCTACATGCGCCGCGTTATTTACCCCCACACTTGTAAAACCGCTATAAAGTGAAAAAGCAATCGCAAAAGCCACCCGGCCTGCCGTCATGGATTCCAGTTTCCCGCGATGCGCCATAACCAAAAACAATAGCGCACCCTCCACGCCGAAGACCGCGCCGCTTGCGCCCGCCGAACTTCTATAGGCGTTCGTAAACAACTCGTACCCCACGGAAAATATGTTTCCCGCAAGCCCGGAAAGCACATAAAGCACCGTATAAGGAACAGGCCTCAGCCTGCGCTCCACAATCGCTCCCACATAATACAGAACGATCATATTGCTGAAAAGGTGTTCCACATCCCAGTGTAAAAACATACTTGTAAACAAGCGGTACCATTCCCCCTGCCAAAGCGCCGTCACACTGAACGCACCCATATTATATAACAAATCTCCCGTAAATGTACATATGAGAAATATAATTACATTCACTGCCACCAAAACGACATTAACCCACGACAATGCCCGCCAGTCTGTCTTCTTTTTCGGTTCGGCGTTCGTTCCCGTCTCCTTGGCACCCTCCCGTGCCAGCGAAAACAAAAACTCCTCCAAAATATCTTTCCAACCGTAAAAATCCGCTGCCTGCGTTTCGTGAATCAGCAGCCGGTACTCCCGCGAATCAATGACCCAGCAAAAGTTGTCCCCGCCGCAAAGACTTCTCGCTTTCTCCGTGTCGTCACACAAGACAAGTGTCATCACATGAACTTCCCGCTCGCCTCTTTCACGAAAAAAAGCTTCTATCTGCTCTTTCAGATGAGCATACTGATCCGTTGAAATATAAAGTCCCTGCCTGTAATCGATCACATGAAGCACAGTGATTCCCTGCACCTCCCTGCGGCAGTAAAAATTAAACTCGGGCAGATTAGACGGTATCTTGCCATAGCCCTGCTCAAAGAACAGATTTTCCAATCGATTCAACGTTAACCTATCCATGAGAAAAGAGTATCATTTTCGGCAGGGAATGTCAAACAGTACGGCTCCGTCACATAACCTGCCCTATTGCATTGCCTGTTTATTTTCTTTCTTATATCCTTTCCTCAAACATATATATAAAATGATCCACTTATTTACCGATAACAATAATTCAGCTTCCCAAACCTGATCTCATCCCCCGGCTCGATCTCTACCGTCTCCTGCGGCTGCATACGCAGGCCGTTCCTGTAAGTCCCGTTGGTGGAATTCATATCGGTCAGTTGAATCGTGTCTCCCACCATCTCGAATCTGGCGTGCATCCTGCTGACGGACTCGTCTGCAAGGACACAGTCCACGCAGCCCGCCATCGTACCTACCGTGAACGGAAATTTTGTCAGTTCGATATGTTTTTTATTCTTTTTATCAAGCGCATACAATTTGTGTTCCGCCATTTTTGCGCTGTCGAAAAAGACCGTGTTGCTACAGATCTCCTCCTCTTCCTGTGCGCCGCTCCTTTTTCTGTCCGGCGCAGGCAGTT
This sequence comes from uncultured bacterium, assembly GCA_947073545.1. Lineage (GTDB taxonomy): Bacteria > Bacillota > Clostridia > Lachnospirales > Lachnospiraceae > UBA3282. The sequence continues at coordinate 25,605 of CAMTMP010000042.1, read as the reverse complement.
CTGTCTCCCGCACTCTGCTCAGTACATGCCCCAGCGGAACCGGCTCACTGTTTCGCGCACGTTCCAAAGAAGCCGGTTCCTGTGTCAGCAGATACGGATCGCTCATTCCCTCCGAACATTTTTTCTCCGTCTCCTCCTTGCCCCTTCCTTTCCGTCCCCTCGTTGTCCCGCCTTTCAGGATACCTACAAGACCCGCAAGCAGACAGACCCCAAACAACGCGCCGCATCCAAGCAGCGTCATAATCTCCTCCTCCGCCAGCTCGTAAAAACCGTAAATGTAGGCAATCCCCGCTATCCCTAGAACGGAAAACGCTGCAACAAGCAGAGAGAACGGATTCTTCTTTTTTTCAGGAGCAGGCGCATCCTGCTCTTCTTCCCACAATGCAAAACCTTCCTCACGCGCCTCATGCGCACCCGCCTGTGCACAAACCGGCTCCGTCCCCTTGTCGTCCGTAGAAACACTTCCGGGAAGCACATAAATCTCCCCTTTTTGCCCACCGGATTCCTCCGCTCCCTTTTTCGGCTCTTCTCTCCGCTCCTTGACTTCTCCCAAAATCTGCAGCGCATCCCACAGCGAAAAGCCGCTGTCTTCCGCTCTCTCATAGATCCGATAGATGCAGTCCGCCAAACCTTCGTCCTGACTGTCCATATGCTCCAGCAGATAATCCATAAGCGCCTCATAGGGTCTGTCCTCCTCATAATCCGGATAGTATAGCCCGATATATTTTTTACGCGACAAATCATAATAGATATGTGCAGGCAGAAAAACCAGGCAGGTTTCATCCATAAAGTAATCCCCGACTTTACAATACATATCGTAAAGCTGTTCAAACAGTTCTCTGATCTGACGATAGCTCATCTGCCTGTCCCGATACAGGCTTTCCATAGTCGTTCTGGAGCTGATATCATAGTAAAAGTAAGTCATGCCGTTTACATGCCGCATGGAGCAGCGAAGAATCTCTCCTATTTTATTGGAAATAAGCTGCCTGCACTGATAGCTTTTCTCCGGCTGTTCGCTTTTGCACGGTAAAATCATGTAACTGTGTTTATAATCCCTAAAAAATTTAGCCTCAAGCATCTGTATCTACCTCCCGATTTCATCCGAAAACATATTTCCAACCATTCTGCATCTGCGTATCATTTTGACAGGGTTTATGATTTGCGCCTTTGCCCGAGTGCGGATATGCCACCCTTCTTTCCCGTGCATAGTAAACATCTGCCGGATCGGGACCTTTACCAGACATGTGCCTGTCACGCTCGTCGTGTTCCCGTTTTTGTCCACCGTTCCCTGCACCTTTCCCACGCCAAAATACTTCTTGCCAAACTGTCTGCACATATTCTCACTTATGTAAGACACCACCCGTCCCTCATCCTTCTGAATGCTCCCCCGGAAACAAATCGTGTAAGCATCCTGAAACAGTACACACTTGTCATAGGAATAGAAGGATAAATAGATCAAGAGAACAAACAAAAATAATGTCCATGTAATAAGAAAAGAAGCCTCAATCGTCATATATCCTTTCGCTGTTTTTTTCACAAGCATACCGCCACCCCCATTCCAAGAAGCAGAAAGGGCAAAAAAGGAATTTCCCGGTCACGCTTTACTTTTCCAATCGCCAGCAGCACGATTACCGCCGCAGACTCCACCATAAGACCCGCAAGCAGAATCAGAAAACACCGATAAGCGCCCAGAAATAAGCCGATCATCAAAAGCGCCCAGCCGTCACCGTATCCCACCTTCTCCTTTGTCAGGAAACCAAGCAGAAAAAAACCAGCGCCCGGCAGGAGGGAGAGGACCGCCGACATAAGACTTGTCTCCCCCATCACGCCGCCGATCCGGAGTCCGGCGGCGGTCAGCATTCCCATCCACACGACACCTAACGGAACCCGCCTGCTGAAACCGTCAAATATGGCGCATACTGCCAAAAACAGAAACAATACCATTTCTATCCACATTTAGAGCACCTCCCTCTCCCACCGACCTCCGACAGGGGCACGGTATAGATCGTTCTTTTCAGTCCCGGGCAGTCTAAGCGTTTATGATAGCTGCTGCCATAGCTTGTGATGTACACTTGACTACCGCCTCCGCCCGCCCCACAGGAACCGCATGACGCATATTTTTCGCCGGACGCATTACGTCTGTCCGGCACAGACTGCACCGGCACCGTCTCTATCTTCGGATTTAAATACGTGCATTTCCTGTCCAAATGATAGGCTGTTCCCGTCTTTGTGATATACACCATGAGATCCTCCTGTGTGTCGTCACTCACCGATCCCGCAGCATCATATCCGGTCCAAGCCCTGCCATAATAGCGCTGCGTCATCAAAAAGCCGTCAAAGCCCATAAGCTCTACAAAGGGTCTGACCCGGTATGATATTTTTAAGTCGATGATATCCTCCGCCCCCATCACTGAAGAACCGGCGAAGGACAGCCCTCCCGCACCGCCCCTTACGCAGGAATTTTCCAGATAAGATCTCCCTACATATTCCACAATCTGCCCTCTGGCGTATGTTTCCGTGAGCGCCACACCGACAATTCCATCCGGCAGGGTGTTGTTCCCCACCGTATTTTCATAGGCGTATCCCGCAAAGGCCAGCTTGTTCCCCACCTGATGTAAAGCGGCGTTGATCCGGCTCTGCGTCCCTATGATGTTCACCGCAAAGAGAATATTGAGCACCGCAAAGAGAAAAAACGGCAGAGCAAAGGCAGCCTCCAGCGTCATGGAACCTCTCCTGCGGGAGAGGATAAAAGATGCCCCTTTTAACAATCGGTGTCCACGAGAAAGAATGCGACTACCTTGACCTGCTTCAAGATATGCCCGGAGAGAATGTGCTGTCGATTTGTTGAATTTTAAGTTTCGTGATTTTAAAAAGGGCACCTTTTATCACCTCCCGCTTCAGTAGAATCCATATCTTCTTGTCATCTCATAGGAATAGCCAAAACGGCTCGTCACCTCCAGATGCGCCTGGTAGGCATCAAAACAGCCGTCCAGCCGAAACCTCCCATTGCCGGGCGTCCGTCGGATATCCATTTCTATGATGTCCATCGCCCGCTCTGTCCTGGTTCCTGCATCCTGCAAAAAGATCATAATCTGTAAGTATTCCTTATAATTAAGTCCGTTTCCCCCGGAATCCTCCGAGAGACTTTCTCTCACATTCTTAAGACTGTTAATTCCCGTCCTCCAATCGGCGGCTGTCTTAAAAACGGGAACCCTGCCACCGCAAAGCAGTGTTTTGACATCCTGCAGGCTCTCCACATAAGCCCACGCGAAAAGAATCGTATACTTGACCGGTTCCGCAAGCTCTGGCAAAAGTATCACCGCCGTGAGCGCCAGCGCCATAGCCTGAGCCTCGGCCATTTTCGCACTGTCCGAAAGAAGATACAGCATGTTTGCCGCCTCCCGCCATCGCAGCAGCTTTTTGGCCACCTGTTCCAAGTTCTGCCAGTCCGTGTCCCTGCCTGCCAAAATATATTCCATCTGGTACTTTAAGAGCGACTTGTCCATCTCAGCCCCGTAATAGCCGCATTTCTCAAACAAATACATTTGAAATACCAGTTCGTTCGGTTCTCCACCCGTTTCCACCGCCTCCTCGCACAGTCCCGTGCCCATCATCCTGTCTAAGCGGCGGGAAATGTAATCTCCCAAATTCACCTTCACCGCCGAAACCGCAGACGGGTTCTCCAGCACAAGGTTTAGCACCCCGCTGTTTCTCGTGGCGTTGGCAAAATCCGCCGGATTGTTTAGCGGCACTTCCTCTGTCTCTCCGTCTTCGGTCTCCTTTTCAGGCTGGCCGATGGCGTCGATCCTGGACTCGTACTGCTGCCGCCATGCCTCCATATCCTTTGTGTCAATTCCGGCTCCCTGCAGCAGACCGATATTGGCGCTGAGCTTCTCAAGAACCGCCCCGAGCGGATAATCACCCATATAGTCCGTGGCCTGCCGCTTCAACACCGCACCGCCCTCATCCGACGCCAGAGAATACACCGGAATTTCTACCATACCCATATCCATCGCCAGAAAATCCTTGCCGCCAAAAAGACGCTTTCCCTCTCCCGCGCGGCAGTTCTTTTGTGTGTAATTTTGCAGATGCGCCTCCGTATTGGCGATTTCGGGACGCGAACCGCCGTAAGAAGTATCTACGAACAAAAGATCATACTGCTTCAAAAGCTCTCTGTGATATTCAGCCAGAACGGAATTCATACCAATATCCGTCACGCATTCGAATTTCATGCGGATGGCACTGATCCGTGCCCCTTCTATTACCGTGAATACAAGGGACAGGATCAATGTGAGGGATAAAGATAAAAATACCGTTATGTATCCCCGCCTCATTCCATTACCGTGTTGCTGTCTTTGGTAATCTTTTCAAAGACCTTCTCCACCAGCTCGCGAAGCTGTGTCTTGAAAATAATAACCAGACCGATCAGCACCACAATAATGAGAATGATTTCCACCGTGCCCATTCCTTCCTCCTCCCGCAGGAAGTCTCCGAACCCTTTGAGCCGTCCGCCGTTTCTCTTTTTCAACATCTTGTTTTCCTCCTTTTTTCTTTTTCTGCTTGATTATGTACAACTGTCGGCGTAAGACCCGTTATCCGGGAAACGCCGTACAGATACATTTAATTTAAGGTAAATGAAAAGTAAGCCGGAATCATGATAATCACCATGACCACACAGAGCATCATCATCATGGGCAAAAGCAGTTTTGTACCCGCTTCCTCTCCCAGTTTTTTCGCCAGATTTTTTCGCTCCGCAAAGGCGTTATCCGCTTCCTGTCTGAGCATCCGCAAAAGGTCATTGCTGCCCTTTCTGATATTCTGCGAAAGCAGCGCAGACAGCTTCATGTATAGCTGCACCTGACACCGTTTCCCAAAATGTGCGTATGCCTCCGTCTCCGACCTGCCGCCTTGCAGCTCATGGCAGGTTATTAAAATTTCCTCATACACATATCTTCTTTTTTCCTCCTTCTGCTTTTTATAGTCCTCCCCCATCTTCAAAAAAGCGTTTCTGACAGTCATACCCGCGCCCATATAGAGCGCCAGTTTATTGACAATCTCGGGATAGTCCAAAAGCAGTTCCCTCTTTCTGGCCTCCAACTTCTGATCCAGCTCCCTGCCTCTTCCCCAATAGAGCACGCCCGCCGCGAATATGGCCAGAATCAGCAAATACCCGCTGCTGTCCTCTATGATCTCACTCCAGACAACAGGCGCCGTGCCGACCTGTTCCGGCAGCGCCATAATCTCCGCGCTTCTGCTGCTCTCCGCACTCTCCCGCAGCAGTTCCTCCAGCTTCATCCGCATCGCCTCCTCCGGCGTGTATATGATCGGATGAATCTGCACGGGAATCTGCAGCTCCCGGAACCACTCTTCATAGCGAAACTTTGCCGTCAGAGTGACCACTTCACTGCCTGCAAGACTCTCGTTATGTACCGTCCCGTCCGCATTGACCAGAGCGCGGGCGCTGCTCTCCCAACTGATCTCAAAAGGATACCCTTCTAAAGCCGAAACCAGATAAAGATCTTTTCGCACATCCTCCAGACACGCATTTTCAGATAAAATGGCTCCCGGAAGAAGCGCTGCCGCCTCCGCATAACTTTTTTCCACTTCTTCCTCTGTGAGTCTGCGCTCCTCCAAAAGATAGTCAAAGATTTCTTCCTGCATCCCCGGAAGCTCCGCCTTAAGTCCCACCTCCACATCGCCCTCCCCAAAAGCATTTCTTTGAAGATAACCGCCGTCAGCCAATCTGGCCGCGCCATGTGCGCCAACCCACGCCGCCAGACAAAAAACATCTCCCACAAATACCACCATAAGCAAAAGCGTATACAGCGAGAGGTAGTGCTCCCGAATTTGCTTTTCGGCCGCAATTTCAGGCTGCAGCGTTTTCAGCTTGTCTCCAAGCTGTCTTGCATAAAGCGCGCTCTTCCAGTCCCGCCTCCCCCTGTTCATTTTCTTTTGCCGCTCCTGCTGTTTTCGGAAAACGCGGGCCGCTATTTTTTGAAAGGGATTTCCGCTTTCTCTTCGCGACAAGAGAAACAGAAGCAGATAAGCCGCTAAAACAGCGGAATAAATATAAACCATCGAACACTCCTTTCCCCAAACACCCACATTCGGTTATTGCGATCAATTAAGGTTGCTGCGTTTGCACTGCCGCAAACAAAAGCAGGTGTTTCCTTAGACTGCAATCTCCACAATCCGCTTGGAGAGCAGATATGCCGCGCCGTAAAAAAGCAGGCACACCGTCATCACCGCCGCGCCGATCAGATTGTGATAGAGCACATCGAAAAATCCCCGCGAGGTCGTCCCGATATAGAAAATAATGAGAAAGGGCACCATATTCATAATTTTCTGCTCCATTTTTCTGGCTCCGATCATAAGCTGAATCTCCTTGTCCGTCTCAATCTTCTGCTCGATCACCCCGGCGGTCTTCTCCAGAATTTCCGTCAAATTTCCGCCGCTTCTTTTCGCGATCAAAAAGACGTCCGCAAACTGCATAATATCGGGCACCCGGCTTCTCACACCCAGATCGTACAGCAGCTTTTCCAAAATCACATGGTTGTCCAATCCCCGCAGGATATGCCGCACCTCAAGACATACAAGGCTTTCCGTCCCGTAAAGCAGTTCCATATCCTTACAGGCTTCCCGCATGGCATTTTCGATGGAATATCCGGCTTTGACATTGGCCGAGAGCGCCAGCACCAGATCTTTAAACTGTAAGCCAAGCTCCTGCCTTTGCTTTTTCGCCAAATCCTTTTTCTTTTCTCTCAGAAAAAGGACAAAGACCGGAAAAAGAAAAATGCAGGCAAGCCACGACCGATAGAAAAAATATCCGATCACCGCCACCAAAAACATGCCCTCCCAAACAGCAATCGCGCCCTCCTTCAAAGAAAAACGATATTCAGCATAATCCGGCAGTCTGTAACTTTTCGACATGGGCAAGCTCTCCCTTCTTTCGGAGTGTGCCGAGGATTTTACCGCCGTCCGTCTCTTTCTCTTTCTCGAAACGATAGAGTGGGCTTAAGATAATTTCCCCGTTTTCATAGCCGCACACCTCCGCAATTTCCAGAACCTTTCTCGTTTTGTCCCGCAGACGCCCCAGATGGACAATGATGTCGATGCCCGATGCAATCTGCTGCCTGATGGCCGCTAACGGGATCTCCATGCCCATGAGGATCATATTTTCAAGACGGCTCAGCATATCCCGCGCGCTGTTGGCATGTCCCGTAGACATGGAGCCGTCGTGTCCCGTATTCAAACATTGCATCATATCAAAAGCCTCGCCGCCGCGCACCTCGCCCACGATAATTCTGTCTGGCCGCATCCTCAAAGATGTCTTAATCAGATCCCTTATGGTGATTTCCCGGCACCCCTCCACATTGGCGTTCCTCGTTTCCATTCGGACGATATTACTTATGTTTCTGATCTGCAGCTCCGCGCTGTCCTCTATTGTGATGATGCGCTCTTTGGCCGGAATATAATTGGACAGCGCATTTAGAAAGGTAGTTTTCCCGGAGCCTGTGCCGCCGCTGATGAAAATATTGTATTTGGCCCGCACGAGTCTGCTCAGCCATTCACACACCTCCTTCGTAATGGAGCCAAAAGATGCCAGATCCTCCATGGTAATCGGGTTGTCCGGGAACCGCCTGATCGTGACGATGGGACCGTTTAACGCCACGGGGTTCAAAACCACATTGACACGAGCTCCGTTCTCCAGTCTGGCGTCCACAATCGGCGACGCCTCGTTGACCACCCTGTTGCAGTCGGAGACAATCTGCTGTATCACATTTTGCAGCTTCTCCCCGCTGTCAAAGTAAAGCTCGCTTTCTGTCAGCCTGCCATTTCGCTCAACGAAAATTTTGTCCGGCCCGTTAATCATAATCTCCGTGATCTGCGGATCATCCACCAACTCCTGCAGCACATCCAGCTTGCGAACCGCATGAAAAAGTTCTGTTCTGAGCCTGCCGCGCTCCGTCAGCGATAAAGGATTCTCCCGGCCCTCCCGGACAAGCATTTCATCGATCAGCTCCCTGATCTCCTCATCGCTATTCTCTCTGGAATAATCAATGCTTTCCAACAGCTTCTCCTTTAAAATTTTCCTTCTCTCATCCGTGTCTCCCATAAATATCCTCTCTTATGATGGATTTCACATATCCTGCCAGTTCTCCGTGTGTCATCATATCCAGACTGTCCGGCAGCTCCTGAAAAATCGGAAAGCGGCATTTTACGGTTTTTTCTGTAATCTCACCCAATTCTCCCTGCTGCAGCATCCGTTCATACTGCCCGAGCTTTGCCTGCGCAAAAGGGTCTTCCCTTGTGATGGTGTATATCTTCTGACAGTTTTTGAGCAGATCAAACAACCCGTCTATCCCGTCATCCAAATCCAAAATCATATATTCGTATTCACCGATTGCCGCAATATCCCTGCAAAGAGCCAGCCATTGTTCCCCCGGCACCTCCCTGATTCCAAGCGAATATTGCATGGGCGGTATATAATCCAGTCCTCCCGCGTTCTGGATGATCGTTGGCAGCCGTAAAGCCAGCTTTTCCCTTGCGCTCTGGAAATAGTACATGACGTCAAGCATATCCGTCTGATATTCCCGCCGCAAAAGCTCTCCAAGACCGGAATACATTTCAAAATTCAAGTACATTGTTTTGTACTCCTTCGCCAGAAGCTGTCCGAGCGACAGAGCGAAAGAGGTCTGTAAGCACCGTTTCACCGGGGAATAAATCCCTATCATTTTTACGTCCGTTTCTGCAGCCGCCGGATAACCCTTCCATCCGCTGCCGTCCGCAATCACATTTAACACCGCCTGTACCACCATCTCCGGGCTCTGGTATTTATTGATACAGCTTATATTTTTCCGCGCTGCATCGTTTCCTTCCTGCGACGCAAACGTCTGCGCGGCCCCGCCGCTCTCCTGCAGAATAAACATCTGCGTTACCTGTTTTCTGATATACTCTTCTTTGATCAGGCGCCACGCGCTCTCCGCGATGAGAAGGATCTCTATCTCCTCCCTTCCCGCGAATTTCTCCAATTCCTCCACCGCCGTAAACAGATGCAGCGTATATGGCAGCTTTACTTTTTCCAAAAGATACTCCGCCATGCGGAACGCGTATCCCTCCTCCGTATCACAGATCGCCATAATTTTATGTATCAAAATAATCCTCCTATCCTGCACACCGCACTGAACAGAATCGGCACCGCAAAGTGGATTTTGTTTTTACAGTAGGTGTGATAATCCTGTTTTAAGTCCTCTCCGTAAATTCTCCAATGTCCTGTCCGCATGACATCATGCAGGTACGAAAAGAAATAGCGAAACCTCTCCCTGCCGTTTTTCTCCACAGACAGTTTTATCAGCGAAAAACCCGCGCCAATCACAAACGCGCCCGCCAAAACAGCCAAAAATTCCCCTGCCGCCATAAAACTCCCGATCATAACAAACAGCTTCACGTCACCCGCTCCGAGTGCGCCTATCATATACAGAGGGTACATCAGCAGAAACGCCAGAAGCACAGATGCCAGAATATCCGATAATCCCCGGCCGGATAAAACGCCGCCCGAAACACCGATTACCATGCCCAAAAGAATCAAACCGTTCGGTATCCTGTCTGTCCTAAGATCCGCCAAAGCAGAAAGCAATAGCAGGAGAAGCAAAAAAGATTGACAGTAAGTCAGTCCAATAAGACCACCTCCTTATCCTAAAATCCTAAATTAAAAGTGACTCAACGAAATCATTCGGAAGATCTTCCCGATGCCCTGAAGCGAGAAGCGTGTATTCCACAGAAAGGAATAACACATAGAATTTCTTAAGTTGTGACTTGAATTATAACACAACAGAAATATTTGTCTATTGTAAATTATTCACAAGATTTTAAAAAAATGAATGCCGTAAAGTACCGCAACCCCAGGAAATCCAAGGACTCCGGATGTCAAAACAGTAAAGGGATTGATGCCCACCGCGACCTGAAGTTCTCTGGCCGCCAGCATATAATTGATCGCGTAAATACCTACGGTTCCCATAACCGCCCGCAGAATAAAATTGACCAGCCACTCCACCTTCCTGCCCATTGCGCCTATCGCCAGCACAATCAGGCATACCGCCAATATAACGATAGCTCCGTTTAAATTTCCCATAGTTTCATACATCGCAGACCGCCACAGCGCCCCGCGAAAGTTCCTTCCTGCCTGTCTCTCTACAGCATATGAACGGGCTATTCATAATATTACATGAATATTTCTGGAAATTTTTACCTAAACTAGAGTGAGAAGTACTTCTAATACTCAGCGGCAAAGGCGGCGCTGCCGTCTCGGCATGGCTGACTTGGAAGTGCGATGTCTCACGCAGGAGAGTGCCTCACATATGACATTCTCTGCACGGATGCCGAGGTAAGAGGAGTAACCCGAAAGGAAGGTTCCATATGAAAGTTATTTTCAGACAAAGTCCCTGTATACCGGCAGAAAACGAAGTAATCGTGGACAGGCAGAAGATGACGCTGCGAGAAGAACTGCGCCTTGCCAGAAATGCACTGGAAAACGCCTACGCCGGATTCGACAACGCGACAGATCCGGATCTGATCGACTGCTATATCTTTGAGCTTAACGCCGTGATGAAACGGTATAAATACTTACTACAAAAGGCAGCGGAAAATGATCCGCTGCCTGAAGAAACACGCGCCGAGGCTTACCGCCCTTTGACGCTCTCCTAATTCATACATGGCGGAGAATGCTTTGCATTCTCCCGACCGCCGCAAAAAGGGGCAGTCGATTATACACAGAACCCCCGGTTTGCGGAAGGATCCGCGGCATTTTCCGTCAAATTGTTTCTGCCGTAGGTAAGTCCCGCATACACGGTCTGGGTGTTGCCCATAACAGGGCCGCTTGTATCCAGTCCCTCAATCTGCTTATAAGCCGCCAAAAGTTTGCCAAGCACCGGGCGGACATGCTCCAGACTTTCCGCATCGTTATGCAGAGCCGCCTTCGCCACCTCCCTGTTGACATAGAGGTAGAGCTGCAGCAGATTGTGTGCCACTTCATACTCCATGTGCAGAGAGTCCATAAGCTCACACATGCAGCCCTGAATCCTGCGGACGGCATTCTTAAGCCCCGTTCTGTCCTGTGCGGACAGTGCCTCCACCGCCTCGTCCACATAGAGCAGCGCCATCTCATACAGAATGGTGATAAGCTGTGTCTTATTCGCCTGCGTAATCCGCAGGGTATATTCCTGCTTTAATTCCTTCGTCATATTGTGAATCTGCCTTTCCCAAAATCTTCAACCTGTTACGTTTCTGTTATTTTTCCGCGCCCTCTACTGCAATAACTGCAACACCTGCGAAGGTCTCTCGTTCGCCTGCGCCAGCATGGAAACCGCCGCCTGGGAAATCACCTGCTCCGTGGTGTACTCCGTCATTTCCTCCGCCATGTCCACGTCCATGATACGGGAGTAGGAAGCCGTCATGTTCTCATTGGACACCTCCAGATTGTTGATTGTGTGATCCAGACGATTCTGGTAGGCACCGAGCCTGCTTCGTGCATCCGACACATAAATAATTGCATTCTTAATGGTTTTATTCGCATCCGCGCACTCTTCCTGCGTAGTCATACTCATATCTTCCATGTTCATCCGGTTCAGGGAGATCGTAGGAATGCGGATCGCAAGCTGCTGTCCCTCGTTCGCGCCGGTCTGGATATCCATGGAGCCGATGCCGGTAATATCCAGCGTAACAGGGCCGTTCGTAAATCCCGTCTCAAGCTCGATGGTCAGCTCAAAATCCGCCGGTCCCGTGAACGTAATCTTGTTGTCTATTATCTCGGAAATCTTCACACCAGCCGGAAATGCCTTCTCCGGATCAGCGGAGGAGGGTTCCGTATACAGCGTATTTTCTTCGTCAATCGTGCCGTCAGCCTTATAAGCAACCGTCAGCGAAGTCGCACTGATTTCATACTCCTTGCGGATCACCTCATCCGAGTAATAGTCAACCCGAACCCGGTGATCGTCCGTATATCCCCGCAGATCAAAGGTACCGTCCAAAAGCGTCTGCCCGTTAAACTGCGTATCCGTAGAAATCCTCGTAATTTCCGCCTTGAGCTGTTTTACCTCCGACTCGATCGTCATACGGTCGCTGGTGGTGAGCGTTCCCGTCTCACCCTTAACTGCCAGCTCATTCATTCTCTGCAGCATTTCATGCACTTCCGTCAGCGCCCCGTCCGCCGTCTCAATGACGGAGATACCGTTCTGAGAACTCTGGGTCGCCGTGCCGATTCCCGTAATCTGCGTGTTCATTCTTCTGCCGATTGCATAGCCCGAAGGGTCATCCTTTGACGTCGTTACCTTCAAACCGGATGAAAGACGCTGCAAAGATTTGGATACTCTGCTGTCTGACGCATTTAATGCATTACTTGCGCGCATTGCCGGCGCATTATAACTGATCTTCATTTTTGTTTCCTCCTTCTTATGCCGTCAGGGCCGTGATAAACGCTTTCGCAATCCCGTAAAGCGCTTCCGTCTGCTGTCCTTCCCCGCCGTTTATATCTTCCTCTGTGTATTCCTCTCCGTTTACCTCTCTGCCCTGCAGAATAACCAGACTTCCCGTTTCTCTCTCCGGTCCGTCCGTTCCCGGAGCCTCCAGCGCTTTTTCCAGATCCTCCTGTCTTCCTTGCAGCCAAGTGGTTCCTTCGCTGCTCTCACAGGCGATATAGCCGGACACGCGCTGATCTCTGAGTGTAAACTTAGCCGTGATCTGTCCGAACTCTTCTGTCTGTACCGTGACATTTACTTTCCCCGTCCCGGTTCCATGCAAAACCTTTAAATTAATCGCCGTCAGCTCACCGTTAATCTCCACGGGAATCTGGTAATTTTCTTCCCGCGACAGGCTTCCCGCCAGCGCAAGCTGCTTCTTGCAGCTCTGTAAGGTGCGCAGATCCAAATAATTTTCCGCCTGATCCAGCGCCTCATCCAGCAGCCCGGAAAAGGTTTCCTGCATCTCCTCATAGGCTTCCTGCGCACTCTCTTTATCCGTCAGGTTCTCGATCAGCGCCTCCGCTTTCCTCTCTCCTTCCGAAACACCCGCATTCTCTCCCAAATCGCGGAGTTTCCGATACAGTGCGCCCGGTTTTTTCCTCAGCGCCGAAGCCGCCTCCATATTATTGGCCGTCACAGGCTGCCTGTATGCCGACAGCTCACGCACCACAGCCTCTTCCACATTTTCCAGACCGCGGTAAGAACTAAGCTGTTCCTGCATATACGCCTGTTCCAAAGATGCGTCAACCGTCTGCTGCCGCAGGGCATCCGCAAACTCTTCCATGGTCGTGTCTTTCGTAATGTTCGTCTCCGCAAGCATTTCCGGCTCCAGACCGTCCGCAATCTGTCCTGCAAGCATGTGGTAATAGCTCTTTGCCTCTTCCGAATCGCGCTGCCTCTGCCCGCTCTCCTGATGGCCTGCCTCCGCGCTCTCCTGCCCTAAGTTCGGGAAGCCGCTCAAAATCTGATCGGTGATGGACTTATTTTTCGCCACGGCGTCCACACCGTCGAACCCGTCGTCCACCTTATAATCCATTCCCTGTTTTTTGGTGCTGCGCATCGCCGTCAAAAGATTGCTGAAGGAAATTTGCGCCCCTTCCTTTAAGAGACTGCCGACCGCCGCGTCATCCGACTTTTCCAGTTGCCGGAACATGCGGTAAATTCCGATGTAGGCCTCTCTCTCCTGCTCGCTGACCGCATGGCTCTTTTCTAATTTATATAAATACTTACTGAATTTTTCGTCCCGCGCTACGTCATCCATGCCGCTCTCATCCAGATATTGGTTTAACTCCTCCATGGACATGGTAAGCGGATTTTTCCCGTCCCGGATGGCCTGCAAAGATGCTGCCGGAGTCATTCTGCGGATCGTCTGCTGCAGCTCCATGTCGTACTTCTTCACCGCATCTATATTTTCATCGGTGATATCCATACTGTTGTAGCCCAGAATCCGCACCGCCTTGCGGTTCTCCTCGCTGGTCTCAAGCCCCATATCCGTCAAAATATCATCCACATTGCGGAATGCCTTGCGTATGGAATCTCCCATATCCGCTCTGGGCGCGGTCATCAGTGTCTCATAGGACTCCCTCGCCGACTCATAGGCATTCTTAAGCGTAACACCGTTCCTATGTACTCCGTCCAGTGTAAAGGCTTCCGTGCCGTCAATATACTGCACAAGCACTGCCGCAGGCAAAGAAGGAATCTCAGAAACCTTGGTCTGTACTTCCTCGTAAAGCGCCGCTTTCCCGGCTGCCGCCGCCGCGTCGGATTCTCCAAAAAGCTTCTGGTTCTGCTCCTGCTCCAGTTTTTTCAAGGCCTCCACCAGCGCCTCTAATTCCGTCGTGTCTATGGAGTAGCCGCGGGCCATCAACTGCCGGTTTGCCTCAATGGTCATCATCAGCCTGACTTCTTCCAACTGACGCCTCTGGGTAACCGCCGCCGGAACTTCCTGCGCCGCTTCGCCCGCATCTATCTTTTCCTGTGCTTTCGTCAGATTCCGCAGATTTAACGCCTTTTCCTCTGCCGCCACAAGATCGGCCGCCTTTTCCGTGATCTTCCCGAAGGCGTCTCTATAGTCGGCCGCCTTTTCAAACGAACTTCTGCCGTCCGCCAGATTCGCATCCCCGGCCTTTTTCCCGTCGGAGATCGCCGCCGCAATCGCAGACAAAAGCTCTTCTTTACTCTTCGGATGACCGGATTGGTTAATTTCGTGGAGCGCCTTCACCGTCTCTGTCGTCAAAGGCACGCCCACGCCGATCAACCACTGGGCACTCTGCACATTCTCCTCGCTGGCATCCAGTCCGGCCTCCTCCAGAATATGCTCGATCTGGGGGCGAAGCTGTTCCCAATTATAGTCCTCCGCCTTTTTCGCATAGTATCCGGTATTGTCCGCCTCATAGTAACCGCGCCCCTGACGGCTGCTGTCCGAAGCCGCGCTGTGGCCCGCCCGGTAGAGATTGTCAATGGTAGGTTCCATGCGGTTCTCCACCATATACTTGACGGTGCCTTCCTCAGGCGCCTCCGTCTGCATGGCTCTGTCAAAAGCCTCCTTTGCCGCCCGCACATTCTTCTCCGTCAGAGGAATGTCATGGGCCGCAAACTGTCTCGTAAGCTCCTGCGCAAAGGACTCGCTCCCCGTAATCTGCGCCAGCGTAGCCGCGTCCAGGTTGTCAGTGTAGCCTGTTACCTGCGTACCGCCCTGAATAAGCGCCGCTTTGATCGTGTCGACAATGGTGACAGCCAGTTCCATCTCCATATCTCCGGGATGATACCCCTCCTCCTGTAAGTGGGAAAAATCCTCCTCGGACATAATATTAGACATCGCTGCCATCGTCTGCGTGGCCACGTCAATAGCCGCCGCATCCTGCATAACCTCTTCTGCGGTCTTTCCGTGACCTCCGTAAGCGTTGTTATCCATAACTGTGCCAGAAATGTCTAATGCGTAATCACCCGCCCGATCCGTCCTTGTCGTCCGGGTGTCCCGATATGAAGTTGTCGCCCTGTCTACATTTTGGTTTCCTGTGTTGTGGTCAAAAGTGATCTTCATAATTACCTCATACCAAATGTAGTATTTTTTATATTCTTGATAACAAATAAAGGCGAATGTTCTCACATTCACCCTTTATTTCGGCACGATACCGCTTTTTCTTAACCTTTTGAAGCATTTTCTCCGTCAACCTTTTCGAATGGGATTTTGCCCGGAATAACGCTAAACTTTACAGGCAAAGTCACCGATACAATAAATAATCATATATATTCTTGAGAAAAGACATATTTCATTCAAAATTTTCTATGAATCATTTCAAGAGGGAGGCAAAATGATTATACTAAACAATATACAGGCTCTAAATGCCATAAGACTGACAAATAACAATGCAAAAGAATTTGCAAAATCCACCAGCCGGGTTTCTTCCGGTTATAGAATCATGCGCGCGGCTGACGATCCGGCCGGTCTTTCCCTTTCCGAAAAAATGCGCAGGCAGGTCAGGGGACTCAACAAAGGGGTGGAAAATGCGAAAGAGGCCGTGAACTTATGTAAGATTGCCGACGGCGCTTTAAACGAAGTCACCGATATCATACAGCGGCTCAACAAATTGGCAGTACAGGCGGCCAACGGCACGGAGAGCGATACAGACCGTCACTTTCTCCAGCAGGAGGCAGATCAGCTTATAAAGGAAATCGATCGTATCGCGGACACTACTTTATATAATGGCCTGGCTATTTTCAAGGGAAAGGAGGCTGTCGACTCCGAGGGAACAACTGTGACAAATCCGTCTACGAACGGTGATTTTTTTAAACTATTTGGTGATAGTATCTCTAAAACCGGTTACATGCAGGAAGCATTAAAACCGGGCGATGTCACACAATCCACTTCTACGCTAAATAACGGAAACCCTTATGTCAGCGTACATATTGATATGGGAAAATTGAATAACATAAAGGATCTCTCCGGCACTACCTTTTTTGTAAACTGTTGTACAAACTGCTGCCCCACTACCGTCAACTTTACGGATGATGTGGGCGTCACTCTTACCAATGCGCCGTCCGGGAAAAACTCCCACATACTGAATATCGGCCTTAAAAAGCCCGACGGCTCTTACTATAGCGATCCGGAAGAATTTTGCAAGTATATGGTAGATGCCTTATGCGAACCCCAAAATAATATCAGCCATGTGGAATTTGGCTACAAGGGTTCGGTGTTATATTTGTATGATGTCGACAACAATGCTTGGTCGCAGGCTTCGAAGGAACTGGCTTATTTTTGCGATATGGAAATAGGCACTGTCTATCCGCCTGTGCCGGTCGGAATAGACGAAGAGCTGTGGATTCAGTCAGGATGTGAATATAATTCCGGTCTCTGGCTGACCATCGGCAGAATGAATGCAGAACTATTATCGCTTTCGGGATTTGATGTGACAACAGTGGAAAATGCGGGATACTCGATCACCCGCGCCAAAAATGCCTTACAGGCAATTACAGAAAACCGCAGTAATATCGGCGCCCAGCAGAACCGCTTAGAACATACGATATACAACGAGGAGAATATTATCGAAAAGCTGGAGTCATCGGAATCCAGTATTCGTGATACGGATATTTCTTCGGAAATGATAAACTTCACTAATTTAAACATTGTTCTGAAGGCCGGCCATGAAATGATTGCGGAAGCCAATAAAAGTATCGAAAAGCTGTTGACTATTTTACAGTAGCGGTATTTTGACAAAAAACAACAGAACCATCGAGCATATCTCCGGTCAGCTTTTCCGATTTTGAAGGGAAAAGCTGACCGGAAGCATTTCATATTTTTTGTAGAAATTCCTAATGCCTGAGAACCTTGCCAAACTTTCTTATATCAGTTATATAACTCATCCACTGTCAAAGTTATTTTAGATGCTTTCCACTTTGATCCATCCTTTTCCATTAAAATCGTTCCTCTTGCAATGCCTGCTTCATCCCCGGCAGATGATAATAGCTTTGCCGAAAAAGTATAACATTCTTGCTGATCAGAACTTTTTATAAGTTCAAGTTCACTTACTCGGATATCCGCAGTGAGATCTTTTGCTAAAGCGATGCTTATATAAAAAGTACGACTCATTGCCAGTTCTTCTATACATGCATATGTCATGGAATCAGCAAATCGGTTTACGAGATACTCTCTTAGCTTTTCGTCACTCTGTATCAGTCCTACTTCTTTATCCGTCACTGCTTCTGCAGCAGACTGCATGATCGCCGCATCAAAATCCTCCGCCTGCTGCCGGGTACAGGAAAGAAGCTGATTTAATGCTGTTTTTGTCTGGCGTTCCAAACTGCCTCCCCCCTGCTTATACCTAATCGTTATACCGACAGCCAAAAGGATCAAACCAATCAGAAGAATATACCAAAATAATTTTACAGATATGTTTTTCATGTCCATAGCGTCCCCTTGCGTTAAATAGCTCAATCATTATCTAAACGTTGCTCCCGGAAGTGTTTTGTCAGTTGTATAATGTATATTACTTCCAGACTGACGAACCACAGTTACAAATGAAGTCAACGGTTCATTTGGTTGCCAAGATGTATAATAACCTAAAGCTTGCCCTCTATTTGGGTCTCCCTGAGTAATAACTACTAAATTACACTTTGAGCATTGCGAGCAAGCTCCCCAAGTTACAACCGTTTTACCAGTATCTGCATTTACAATATCACCCCATCCATGACCAACCAAATCATGAGGACCATTGTAACAATCTGCTACAACCCGGCTCATTCCGCCAATCATCCCGGGTTCGCCGCTATTAGGCACATCAATGCCATAAACATGTGGCGTGTAATCTTCATTATCAGAGCTTTCCATTGCAAATGACACTGTAGACATTCCCATCAACATAACTTTTTGATAATATCACTTAGTACTACACACAAGTAGTACTTGGCTTAAGTTTATCATTTATAACCTTCCATGTCAAGCACCCGTATCCCCGGTGCGAAAAGTTTTTATTCCTCAACGCTGAACATGTTTATATCTTACTGTTAATGCGTACATTTTGTTGATGTTTCCGTATGGGAGTATTCCTTCACCCATAGTTCACCACATTTAATGCATCTGTCCGCATGATAATACTCCGTTCTGCAGCTTCCGTCAGAATATCTATAATGAAATTTGGCATATCCATCTTCCAAAGAATGAAAACACCCAATTTTAGATGCATTGCTGCCTATCATATCTGACATATCATGGCATGTTCCGTCTTCTCCTACAAATTCCACTCTGCCTGATATTTCTTCTACTGAAAACTGAATTTCTTCACTTTTTGCAAACTCCAGCTCGAGCCGTGTCTCCTCTGATGCCCCCATCAATGACTGATCTACATCCCTTACCACCCTCGGATTCTCATAAGCGCAAACCGTCAAAGACCCCCCAAACAAAATAACCGCTCCCAATAACAGGGACGCCACTCTCTCCATTCTATTTCTCTTTCTGCTCTCCAGCATATGAATCAACCTCCGTTTAATCATTTTTTTACTTCCACCTAAATCTGTCCGATATTTCCACCTGCCCGCTCCGTGCTCCTGCGCCATGTTGATAATCAAATTTCCATACCTCTTCCGCGCCGCCCTGTCAAGATTTTGCACCACAATGGCATCACAACTCTGTTCACAGTAGACAGACATTACATAAAAATAGAGATATACCAACGGGTTAAACCAATGGAGGAGAACAGCCAACAGACTAAGATACCGCCACGCCACATCCGCCCGCTTTACATGGATCAGTTCATGTTTGAGACTGTAGTAAATCTCCTCTTCCGTCAGTCCGCTTTCCGGTATGATGACATATTTCCGAAAGACACCTATTGTACAGATGGCTGCGGCTTCATCTGCACGCAGTAAGGTTACTTTCTTTTTGATGCCTGCTTCCTTTTCACTCTGTCAAAAATCGCCAGATAATCTGACCGGCTCACCCGTCGGTTTTCTTTTATCGCCTCCGCCTCGCGATACCGACGCAGATTTCTGATAACTGCCAGCAGCAACCCGCACAACCAGACAGCCCAGATCACAATTATGTATGTCTGAAAAGTGAAATACAGCCTCCCGCTTCCCTCTGTGGCAATGACATTCTCCGTCGCAAAATCTATGATATCCCACTGCTTCGAAATACCTAACATATGAGACAATGCGTATTTATACTCGCTATTATACTTAGGCAGCGGCAGACAAAAGAAAAACAGGTCAAGTCTGAGCATATTGTATATCCATGCGGAAGAAAACACGCTTTTCCCCAAAACCGCACAAAGCAAAACGGCAAGAAGTATCACACTTGCGCTGATAGACATAATCAGAATAAGCATTACATATCCTCCAGAAACCTTTTCAGTTCATCTGCTTCTTGGCCGCTCAGTTTTTCACCGCCATTTAGCGCTGCCATAAACTGATTCAAAGAACCGTCAAAATAGGAATCCAGAAGATGCCTCGCCCTTGCTCTCTCGTACTGCTGCCTGTTTAACGCCCTAAAATACCGCCTTTTCTTAAAGCGTTCTTCCCCTTCGCACCGGACAGATATGACGCCCTTTTGTTCCATCCGTGTTAAAAATGTAGATAATGTCTGCTTTTTCCACCCCTTTTCCGAGTCTTCTCCAAACTGTGCCGCAACGTCCTTGTAGGAATACTCCTTGTCTTCCTTCCACATCCACTCCAGAATCTCTTTTTCGGAGTCAGAAAGTAGTACTTCATTCATAGTCTTATCCTCCTTCACATCTATAGTACTACACGCCCGTAGTCTCGTCAACACATAATCTTTTCCCTGTCTGTTCTTAACACTTTTTGTAGCACAGACCCTTAGCTCATGCGCTTGCCAGGCGCACAATAAAAATAACTCTAGGCAACAAACCCAGAGTTATCAAGGCAAACATTCATTTTGTCATCAGGCTTCTGAATGATCTGCATAACCGCAAATACCTAAGTTCACATTGCCTCTGTGGATCAGATCTCTTATCCCTGAATCATTTTTCAGATTTTCATATAAGTTATCCATATGATTTTATCTCTCTTTTTAAGCGCTGCCCCTTCCCCAGACAATAAATATCTTCGTTCCGACTTCCGGCTTACTCATCAGACGCACATCCGCGTCTGTCAGGTTACAGATATGTTTTACAATCGCAAGGCCCAGGCCCGTGCCGCCAAGTTCTTTTGACCTGCCTTTATCCACCCGGTAAAAACGTTCAAAAATTCGCTCCTGATGCTCCGGCGGAATACCGATCCCGGTGTCCTCCACCGAAAAGATAATCTGCGCTCCCTCCTTTTGCACTTTTACAGTCACTCTTCCGTTCGGTTTGTTATACCGGATGGCATTTTCGATCAGATTGTAAGTAAGCTCCTGTGCAAGTTCCTTTCCGATATGGACATCTGCCTTGTCATCTCCTTCGTACATTACGGCAATGCCGTTTTTCGCCGCTCCAAAAGAGAGCATTTCCACACTTTCCTTTGTAATTTCCGCCAAATTTACCACCTCAAGAATATCTTTTGCATTTCCCGCATCTAATTGAGAGAGCTTGATAATGTCGTTAATCAGGGTAAGCAGCCTTGCCGCGCTTTTACGGATTTCTCCCGAAAAGCGCTTCATCTCTTTTTCATCTACAAGTCCTGTTTCCATCAACTCCGCATAGCCCGAAATCGCCGCAAGAGGTGTTTTTAGTTCGTGGCTTACATTGGCGGTAAATTCCTGCCTTATATTAGCGGCAGATAAGATTTCCTCATGCTGTAAGCGAATTTTTCTTGTAAAAGGAATCAGCTCCGGATAACTTTCCTTCTCATCAATGTGTTCCATGTCCCCTGCCATTTCTTCAATCGGCTTCACAATGGCAGAAGTGAGGTAGTGCGACACCATCAGACAAATGCCTGCAAGAAGCAGTGCCATTGTCAGCACCATTGGAAGAGCAGACAAGAGAACAGCCTCAACGCTGTGCGCCCCCTTGCCTACTCTGAGTACCTGCCCGTTATCCAGTTTTTTTGCGTAATAAAATACGCTCTCCGACAGAGTATCCGACTTTCTTATTCCCATGCCGGTTCCTGAAGAGACCGCCTCCACGATTTCCGGCCTGTCCAGATGATTGGCAAGCAGCTGTCCATCTACCGTAGAGTCAAACAAAACCTTTCCGTCTGCATCGATCCATGTAATTCTTAAATTGTCTATTTTTCGCTCATATAAGTCTTCATCAATCAGTAAGTTTACCACAACCGCCAAATCAGAAAAAACCTGTTTTTTTAATAGGGAATAGAACACTGCTGTCATGGCAATCGTGGTAATCACAACGGAAAAAAGTGCAATGACGGTGAATCGTCTGTTTATTTTCTGTCTCATTCCAGCTTATACCCCACATTCCTCACAGTAATAATCAGGCTGCCCGCTTCTTTCAGCTTTTTGCGAAGTGTCTTGATATGCATGTCAACAGTTCTGCTTTCCCCTGCAAAGTCCGTTCCCCATACAATTTCCATGATCATTTCCCTTGTCAGCACGATACCCAGATTGGAAAGGAACAACCGGAGCAGTTCGTATTCCTTGAATGTCAGTTCCACGTTTTCCCCATCCACAAGGCAGAGCCGTCTGTCCTGATCCAGATATATATTTTTATATTTTAGGATCACATCATCGCTCATCGGTTTGATGCGCCGCATAATGGCCTTGATGCGTGACATAAGTTCCATCACGCCAAAGGGTTTTGTAATGTAGTCGTCAGCCCCAAGATCAAGCCCTCTGACGGTATCTATTTCTGAATCTTTCGCTGTCACAAGTATGACAGGCAGCTCTTTCGTATCATTATTCGAGCGGAGCCTTTTCAGTACGGACAGCCCGTCCTCCCCCGGCAGCATGATGTCAAGAAGCAATAAATCCGGCTTTATTTCCTGCATCCCCCTGTCAAAGGCTTGTGCATCATCAAACGCACGAACATCATACCCGTTCCCTTTTATGGCATAACTTTCTATCTCCTGAATGTTTTTATCATCTTCCAAAATATAAATTAACGGCATAAGCGTTCATTTCCTTTTTCTAAAAATTTTTTAAGCCAACTGCATCCCATCATAATTTCACTTATAATTGATACCCCAAAAGGCATCGCCGATGAACGGCTGTTTGCTTTTGCACGGTTTGCAAAGCTGCCCTATCTATATAGTAACATTATACTGATAATTTATGTTTCCTCAAATCTTTTCTAACGAATACTTTTCGATATATCCTTCAAGCAGTTCCTTATACAACTCGTTCCTCTCTTTGACATGCCGCGCGTATTGATGTAATGCGTGCCGGTCCGTTTCGGCCGCCATCTGCTCCTCCGCTATGTTGGAGCAATGCTTCGCAATACGCTCTAAAGAAGTGACCATATCCGTAAGCGCCAAACCAAGTTCCACAGAGCACCTCCCCTTTTCCAGTCTCCTGCTATGGTTCTTTCGGATATCCTTTTTTATCCGGCTAATCACATCGGCAAGCGGGTCAATACGAAACGCCAGCTCTTTGTCTTCGTGTATAAAACCGGAAACCGTATATTCCACGATTTCGAGGGTCGCCTCATAGATCAGTTTTGCTTCAGCAGTCGCTTTCTTTGAAAATTTTTCTTTATTCTTATGCAGCTTCTTTTGTGTGAATGCGATGCCCTTTGTATAGTCGGATATCCTTTCCAAATCCGTAATGCATCTGGTAAACTTATTGATGGTTTTACTGTCCTGTTCAGAGAGTGGCTTTGCGGAAAGTTTTTCCAGATAGGAGGACAGCTCATCTTCCCTGACATCTATCTCCTGCTCAATTTCCATAATCGTCTGCACTGCATTTTCATCATATTTTTCCTGTGTCAATACACACAAACTCATCGCCTTTAAGATAAGCTCCGCCATATCGAACGCTGCGTTTTTACACTGTGCAACCGCAAACGCAGGTTTTTCCAAAAATCTTTCGTCCAGCGCTTTCCCTGACGTTTCCTGTGTTTCCTCCTCTGCCTGTGGAATCGTAAAATACGCGAATTTTACCAGCAGCCCGGAGGCAGGAAGCAGCACAATTGTCGAGACGATATTAAACACGCTATGTATCACTGCAATGACTGCACCGTTTGCCGCATCCGACAGAAAAGCAAACCGTACAAAATGATTCATGCCATAAAATACTGTCATAAATACAAATGTGCCGATCAAGTTAAAATAGAGATGTACCAAAGATGCCCTTCTTGCATTCCTGTTTGCCCCCACACCGGAAAGTAAAGCCGTGACACAGGTTCCGATATTCTGCCCCATGATCACCGGAAGTGCTGCTCCTACGGTTACGCTTCCGGTGGCACACATCGCCTGCAAAATGCCGACAGAAGCGGAAGAACTCTGAATCACCGCTGTCAAGACCGCTCCGACTATCATACCTAAGACAGGGTTTTCAAAAGCCATAAAAAGAGAGGTGAATTCCGGTACATTTGCAAGCGGCTTTACCGCGCTGCTCATGGTTTCCATTCCAAACATAAGCACTGCAAACCCAATCAGAATCGTTCCCACATCATTCTTTTTCGTATTTTTAATAAACATCACCAGTATCACACCTATGAGTGCCAATACCGGAGAAAAGGACGATGGTTTCAGAAGTTTTACAAAGAAATTCCCGCTTTCGATGCCGGAAAGACTTAAAATCCATGAAGTAATTGTCGTACCGATATTGGCGCCCATGATCACACCGACTGCCTGCGACAGCTTCATAATACCAGAATTGACAAACCCCACTACCATAACCGTTGTAGCGGAAGAAGACTGAATCACCGCTGTCACGCCTGCCCCAAGCAGAACAGCCTTCACCGGATTATTGGTCATACGCTCCAACACTAGCTCCAGTCTGCCGCCTGCCATCTTGGACAATGCATCTCCCATTGTTTTCATGCCATATAAAAATAGTGCCAACCCGCCAATCATTGACAGCAGTCCGAAGAAATCCATTTGACTATCATCCTCCCCAACGAATTTATTAATAATCAAATGGTATTCGTCCTATGTAAAATCTAAAAGATGATTTGTGTAAAATCTGTGTAAAATTTCGCGGGTTTCGAACCATCTATAATGCTGCCCCACTAATCCTGCAATATAAAATCTAAAACCAGCTTCTTTTGCCTTGAAACACTGGCGTAATCTGCATCATATTACATATCACTTGTCGAATGTTGGTGTCAGCGGCAATGACAAAATGTAAGAAAACGCCAAAAAAAATGTAGATTGATGGCGAAGAGAAAGAAAAAAAGATAGACACGGTGCGGTTCGAAACCATGCCGGGAAAACAGAGGCAGATGGACTAGGGCTTTTTTGAAGATCATCTGGTATACGAAGACAGAAAATGGAAGAAACTGTACTGTTTCCTTATGATACTTGGATATTCGCGGATGCGCTATATAGAATTTGTGACGGACATGAGCACAAATACACTAATCCGGTGCCATCAGAACACGTTCCGATATTTTGGAGGTTACCCGAAGAAGATAAGTACGGGAGGCGCTTTATATCGCACTTGTGCATTCCCGTTGGAGTGCCGGAATACCGATACAAGTCCGCATTGAAGATGATGCTCCATGATGACAGGTATCCCGGCAGCAAAAGCTATATGTGTTATGCGCTGAGTTTTTGAGGAAGATCAAAATACATAGGAATGGCCTATTAGAGCCAGTCATTGCCAGATATGAAGCTTATCTTAAGTGAGGCAGTGAAAATGTTTTTTCGATATGCCTGTAGATACGGATTAATCGAGAACGACATCAGTCAGTGGATCCCGTCAGTGCATAAATACAGTGAATATTTGCATTTCAACATAGATACAGTTTGCAAAATATCTGTAGGTTTGGAGAAAGCGGCTTCTGACCTTGACGCGGTGGTGGAGTACCGGGGAAGGGAAAGCAAAGACGACCTGTTCAATGCCTTAAACGAGGACGGTTTACAATCGGCAGCGTTAAGGTAGACATCAATCCTATTATAGAGGGCAAGACAGGGACACTTGGGGAGTACCTTCCGGGTGTGGAAGTCTATCTTGCGAAAGTCGCCCCCACCCGTAAAACGGGTGGCTAGGGACGCGGGCTCTAAGCCCGCCCTACTTGGCTGCGTCTCAAGACGC
>CAMTMP010000041.1 GCA_947073545.1 uncultured bacterium | reverse complement strand
TTCTTTGTTTCGTTCTCTGAATTATTCTTTCGAATTTTCAGGGCTGCATTGCTGTTTATTTGTCAAGGTTCTGTTTTGTCAGGCAATCTTAGGAGATTACCAACGGAGAAGGAGGGATTTGAACCCTCGCGCCGCTATTAACGACCTACTCCCTTTCCAGGGGAGCCCCTTCAGCCTCTTGGGTACTTCTCCAAATCAAGCTGACTTATTCTTACTAATGAATCAGACTGTCAATCAGTCCGCGGAGAAGGTATCTCCAGCGGAGAGGGTGGGATTCGAACCCACGCGCCCTTGCGGACAAACGGTTTTCAAGACCGCCTCGTTATGACCACTTCGATACCTCTCCGTGTTCGCTTTGCGCCCCGCTTGCGGTCAAGCGCAAAAATTATTCTAGCAAAGATAGACTTGCCTGTCAACCCTGTTTTTTATTTTTTCCAGCTCTTTTTTCCAGCTCTTTTTTTACTCCATGCTCCAATCCGGTTTAAGAGGGCTGTCTCCCATGTTTTTAAACCTCTCATTTTCCCCGCTTTTCGCCCCTTCGCTTCACCGGTACACAGATCCGTCTGCGACAGGCCGTATGCAAGAACCGCCGCCGTCCTTACACTGCCTGCCGCACGAGCAGAGCCTCCGCCACCGTCATATCCTCCGGCGTCGTCACTTTCATATTACCGTAAGATCCTTCCACCAGCCTGACCTTACAGTCCGTAAATGTCTCCACCACCATGGCATCGTCGGTAATGGAAATACCTTCCCTGATTAGCCGTTCCTTCTCCCGCATCAGTCTCTCGTAAGCGTAAAGAATCAGCGGCGCGTCAAAAACCTGCGGCGTCTGCACCTGCCACAGGAAGTTTCTGTCCGGCGTCCGGCTGGCAAACCCGCTCTCATCCACAATCTTTACGGTGTCTTTCACGGGCATTCCCGCCACGCAGGCATGATCCTGCCGCACCGCATCATAACAGCGTTGCAGAATCTCTTCTGTCAAAAAGGGTCTCGCGCCGTCCTGAATGAAAATATAGCCGTCATGACCGGGCGCGCACCGTTTGTCTCCATGCCGCGCCGTCCCGTTTTCCACGGCCGCAGCAAGCCCGTTATACACGGAATCGTACCGCTCTTTTCCTCCGGCCACAACGTCCGTCACTTTAAAAAAGCCGTACTTTGCCACAATTTCATCTTTCACATAAGAAATATCCTCCGCGCCGGTGACCAGAATGCAGTCATCAATCACAGAGGATTCTTCTACCGCATGCAGCGCGTACCATATGAGCGGCTTTCCCCGCAAAAGCATATACTGCTTGGCCACCCCGCTTTCCATACGGCTGCCGCGTCCCGCCGCCAGCACCACCGCGGTACATCTCTTTTTCTCCATAGTTCTTCCTCTCCTGCTTCGGGAACATGCGCCTTTTTTCGTTTCCCGGACATGTTCCCGCCCGATCTGAAGCACGCCCTGCCGCCCCTTGGGTTTATATGCTCCGACAGAGCTTACACCGTGGAAGATTCGGACGAGGTAAGCGCGCCCCCTTTTGGGTTTATATGTTCTGACCGAGCTTCAGATTGGGCACCGCGTTCAGATCATACCCGTGCCGCACACCTTTCACATACTCGTAATATCCCGCCGCGCCGATCATCGCCGCATTGTCCGTGCAGAGAAGGGGCGAGGGATGGTAAAACGTCACACCCCGCTCCCCGCAGGCTTTCGCCAGCACTTCCCTGAGCGCCGAGTTGGACGCGACACCGCCTGCAATGGCGAATTTTTTGATGCCGCAGGACTCCACCGCATGCATGGAGTGTTCCGTGAGCACATCTACCACCGCTTTTTGGAAAGAAGCCGCCACGTCAGCCTGACAGAATGACTTCCCCTTCATCTCACAGGAATTGAGGTAATTCAAAACTGCGGACTTTAGACCGCTGAAGCTGAAATCATAATCGGAGTCCCCCACCTTCGCCCTTGGAAAGGCGATGGCTTCCGGGTTTCCCTCTTTAGATACTTTATCAATCTTAGGGCCGCCGGGATAGCCGAGGCCGATGGCGCGCGCCACCTTGTCGAAGGCTTCCCCCGCCGCGTCATCCCTTGTACGTCCCAAAATCTCATATGACCCGTAATCCTTCACCACTACAAGGTGCGAATGTCCGCCCGACACGACCAGACAGACAAAGGGTGGCTCCAAATCTTTATTTTCTATGTAGTTCGCGCTGATATGTCCTTCAATGTGATGTACGCCGATCAGCGGAATCCCCGAAGCAAAACTGACCGCCTTCGCCGCGGACACGCCCACCAGAAGCGCCCCCACAAGCCCCGGCCCGTAAGTGACCGCGATGGCGTCCATGTCGGTAAGCTTTTTCCCCGCCTGGGTCAGTGCCTCCCCCATCACCTGATTAATCTTTTCAATATGCTTGCGGGAGGCAATCTCCGGCACTACGCCACCGTAAAGCGTATGCAGGTCAATCTGGGAAGATATCACATTGGACAAGACTTCCCTGCCGTTTTCCACAACCGCTGCGGCCGTCTCGTCGCAGGAAGTCTCCACCGCCAGAATCTTCACGGTTTCACCGTTATTTTCCATCGCTTAATCCTCCACAAGCTCCCAGCCAAGAATCTTCCAGTGCCCGTCCCCGTCCTGTCTGAGCACGAACCGTTCCTGCGAAGGCACCCGGCCGCCGCCCTGCTGTTTCAGATAAAAGGTGCAGTATAATCTGGCGCAGGAATACTCATCCTGCGTAAAATATTCCACATCGGTACTGGAGGAAACTTCATAGCTTGCAACCGTAAGCTGTTGTCCCTTCATCTCCACAATATCTTCCCGCAAATCCTGCATATACTGCTCCTGCGTCTTATTCGCTACCAGCTCCGCGTCATAAAGCATCTGAATCTTATTCGCAAGCTGCACAAGCTCCTCGTCGGAATAGGTTTCGTTGTAAAAACATTCCGTGATTTCCGCATAATATTTTAGCACTTCCTTCGGGGTGGGCGGATAATTATGTTCCAGATCCCGCATCAGAATGCTCTGCACCGCGGTGGCCGCAATCGCCGCCTCGACCTCCTGCCTTTTTGTCCGGTGACCCAGATAATAGTAGTAAACCAGAATGATGGCCGCAAGAACGACCACGATAATTACCGTCTTAGCAACCTTTGAATTCTTCATTTCCCCCTCCTTGTCTCAACCTTCCCGAAACATAAGATCCACACTTCTGCCATCCTTCGCCGCCACAGCATTTGGAAAGATTTTCCTCACCTCCGGCATATAGTTCTCCGGGCGGATCAGCGACGGGCTGTAATGTGTCAGCCACATCTCCTGCACGTCGGCCTGTTTTGCAATCTCCGCCGCCTCATAGAACGTCATATGTTTGTATTCTCTCGCCTTCTGCATCTTCTCCGGCTCCCCGTACATGCCCTCGCAGATAAACAGATCCGCCCCTGACGCATTTCTCACAATACTATCCGTCGGGCGCGTATCCGTACAGTAGGTGACCCGCAAACCTCTTCTTGCCTCTCCCAGCACCATATCCGGTGTAAAATAATAGCCGTCTTCGTCTATTATCTCACCTTTTTGCAGGGGATTCCAGTAATTTCTCGGAATATTTAGAGCCTGCGCCCTCTCCAAATCAAATTTACCTGCACGGTCAATTACAATACTGTAACCGTAACAAGGCACGTTGTGGTTGACCCGGAACGACTCTATCTGAAATTCTCTGAAAGGAAACACCTGCTCCGGCTCCGTGATCTCCAGACAGATAATCTCGAAGGGAAGCTCCGGCGCAATGACGCGCAAAGAATTGACTACTCTCGTTAGTCCTCTCGGCCCAATCAAAAGCAGCGGCTCCGTGCGCTCTGCATTTCCCATAGTGAGCAGCATCCCCGGAAGACCGCTGATGTGATCCGCGTGAAAGTGGGTGAAACAGATCACATCTATCGGTTTCGGACTCCAGCCCTTCTCCTTCATGGCGATCTGGGTTCCCTCCCCACAATCAATCAATATACTTTTTCCATTATACCTCGCCATCAACGAAGTAAGCCATCTGTGCGGCAGGGGCATCATCCCTCCCGTACCCAATAAGCAGATATCCAACATACGCGCTCCCACTTTCTTTCAATCAGGGGGCAGCCTACAAAAGTTCCTTCCTCTCCCGCCGTTCCACGGGTAATGCAAATCCGGCTGTCAGCTTATCATAACACGCCTCGCATAAATCGAAGCTGTCGCTCTCCCCGTCCTTTGCACCGAAGAAACCAAAGTCGTGATCCACATGGATGCACTCCTCCTTCAAAATGCCATTTTCTACCAACAAATTTTTGCCGCAGGCATTGCAGACTACCTTGGTCAATTTTCTGTCTTCTTTATATTCGCGCATGACAATCCTCCTTTACAACCTACTGTATTCATTCTAGCAGACAAAAGGCGTAATACCAGTGGTAATTGTTCCATGCGCTGCCTATCTCTTCCACATAATCACTGCATCTTCCACAGGTTTTTCATAAAAATTCGGACGAATACCCGCGGACACAAACCTAAGCTTCTCATACAAACCGATGGCCGCCGCGTTGCTGACCCGCACCTCCAATGTATAGGCCGTCAGGCCCGCCCGGTCACCTTCCGCCATCAGGTACGCCAGCAGTCCCGTGGCAACGCCGCGTCTTCTGGCTTCGGGCGACACCACCACGTTGGTGATATTACCCTCACCCGCAATCAAAAGCAAACCGCAGCCGCCGAGAAGCCGTCCGTCCTCCTCCGCCACAAAGTATGCGGTATCCTCCTTTTCGATCATTCGCAAAAAAGAGTCCGCCGACCACGGCATGGAAAAGGTTTCCTCCTCCAGACGGCTGATAAAAGGCACATCTTCCGCCCGCATTCTGCGATATACGATCATAGGGACTTTTCACCCTCCTTTTCGGCGCGCTCCCGCTCCGCCTGTGAAAGGCGCAGATACTCCGGCGCAAAAGCCGCGCCGTCCACTGTCCTGCCCTGCTCGTAATAAATCCGTCCCAGTGAAGCAATCGCCGCGGCCGACTGCCTGGCCCGATGCAGGGGCGCCGCCGCGTAAGGTACCCGCATAATCTGTTCCATCCGTTCTCCAAAAACAGGCACCCCATCTCCCAAAAATATGACACTCCTGTCAAGCCCGTTCAGCGCCTCGGCGATCTCGTCAAAAGAGACGGCGCACTGTTCTCTGATAACATGCATGTCATATACAAACCGACCGGTCCGGTCAGGAAGAAATTCATAAATTCCCGTATATACCTGACTCCTTTTGGCGTCCATAATCGGACACACCAGATCCTTTGCGCCGTACATCTGGAAAGCAAGTCCGTCCACCGTCGGCACCGCAATAACCGGCTTGCCGAGGGCAAATGCCAGTCCCTTCGCCGTGGCTGAACCGATCCGCAGCCCGGTAAAGGATCCCGGCCCCGCCGCCACCGCAATGGCATCCACCGTGGCAAGATCCAGCTCTACCATCCGGCCGATCTCCTCCAGCATGGGCAGAAGCGTCTGGGAATGCGTCTTCTTGTACTGCACGGTATATTCCGCAATTAAATTGTCATCCTCCGCCAGCGCCACTGAAGCCACTAAGCCGGAGCTGTCAAGCGCCAGAATTTTCAAATCCCCGCCCCGCTTTCCTTCTCCAAAATCAATTCTATGTCATTCCTCGCCGCATCCCTGCACAAAAACGCGGCAGATGCCTCTCTCTTACCGCTCTACCACAATCCGGCGATAGTCAAACCCTTGAGACAAATCTTTCCCGATGGTGACCCGGATGCAATCCTTTGGCAGAATCTCCCGGATCAGCTCCGCCCACTCGATCAGACAGACGCCGCCCCCGTAAAAACAGTCCTCATAGCCGATCTCTTCCATCTCCTCCGCATCGCCGATACGGTACACATCGAAGTGGTAAAGAGAAAGCCTCCCCTCCTCATAGCTTTGCAGGATGGTGAAGGTGGGGCTGTTCACTGGCTCTACGATGCCAAGCCCGGCCGCAAACCCCTGCGCAAACACGGTCTTGCCCACACCAAGATCACCGGTCAGCGTATAAATCTCGCCGGGAACGGCCCTTTCCCCCAGAGACTTTCCATATGCAAATGTGTCCGCCGCGCTGCGGCTCTCCCACATCTCGGTCATAATTTCTTCTCCCGTTTTCAGCCGCGGATCTTCACCTTCTTCGGCGGCATATGGGTGGAAATAATCTCAATCACCTTCATTTTCCCGTCCCCCAGGTCTTTCTTCGGAAAAATGCAGGCATTCACCGCCGTGGTGTAGACCACAATGCTCTTCGGTGTGGAGATGGCTTTGACCATGCCCTCCCACGCCATCTGCTCCGTAACGCCGTCCTGTGACACCTGTATGCCATCATCCGACAACCTGTAGTGTAATGACTTCCGAAAGGCCGGATTGCTTTTCGCCTGAGACGCCGCCCGCAAAAAGAGCGTCCATGGCAGATAGAGCAGAATCACCAGCGCGATGATCAGTATCAACGGCTGTCTGTTGGCCGCAAAAAGAAACAGCATCAGCACACCTACAAGCGTGCCCATCATTCCGGGCAGCCGCGAATAAGTGTGCTGCAACATATAATCATATAAAATATTAGGTGTTATTTTAACGTCGAATTCGATTTCCATACTGAAATCTATTATACTAAAATTCAGACAAAGTGCAAGAAAAATATTCGACATCTCAACACGGCGCGACATCATCCCCGAATCTCAAATCCACGCGGAGAATGCCGCTTTTCAGGCATCCTCCTGAGTGAAACGGGGTTGCGAAGCAACTCCTGGAACTTCTAAGTCAGCTTGCTGACTTTGCGATGCAGCCTCTGCTGCTGAACTTTAGAAGTTCTTTTCACTCTATTCATGCCGCAGAGCCTCGATGGGGCTTAGCTTCGCCGCCTTTTTCGCGGGATAAATACCGAAGAAAATACCCACGCCCGAGGAGAAGGCCGCCGCTATAAGCACCGTGGAAACGTTGATCTGCGCTGCAAAACCCATGGCGCCGCAGACTGCCCTTGCGCCGAGCGCACCAAGTAAAATACCAATCAGACCGCCGATCAGGGTGATAATACCCGCCTCCGCCAAAAACTGTAAGAGAATCGACTTTGTTCTCGCCCCAAGCGACTTGCGGATACCGATCTCACGCGTCCGTTCCGTCACGGACACAAGCATGATATTCATAACGCCGATGCCGCCAACGAGAAGCGAAATCGCCGCAACGAAGGAGATAAACAGCGTGAGCATACTGAGTATCTGATCATACTGAGCCGAATAATCCGCAAAGCTCTCCATCATAATCTTGTTTTCTCCCCGCACATTATAACGGTTTTCCAGAAGATTGATGGTGTCCGCCGCCACCTGTGTCACATATTCTGAGCTCTCCGCCACCACATAGAGCTGGCTGAATTCGCCGATCCACAGCCCATAGCCGGACGCCATGGCTGATAGCGGCATCTCCACCTGCAAATAACCGCTGCCGCTCATAGCGGAAATAAGACCTGCCGGCGTATCCTGTCTGATACCCACGATCCTCAGATCCTGACTCACATCCCATAAGGTAAGCTCGAAGCTCATGCCTACCACATCCGTGGTACCGAACAGCGACCTTGCCGCGCTCTCCGTGATGACGCAGACCATGCCTGCCGCATCGCACTCACTCTGGGAAAAATATCTGCCCCTGACAATCGGCTCGCTGCCGATTGCATACTGCAGCGCCGTATTTCCGCCGTTAAGGACCGCCATAAAATCTGCTCCCTTGCGTCCTCTTGCCGTTGCGCCATAGTAGCCATACTGCGCCGTTGCGCCTTTCACATGCTCCACCTTTTCCTTGATCAGCGCAAAGTCTTCCTCCGTAAACTTCACATCATTGCCTTCCTCATTTTCATTGGTGTAAATGGCAATCAGACCGCCTCCCATGTTTTCCAGCTCCTCGTTGACAGAGCTTCGCACTCCGTTACCGATAGAGATAATCATAATGACGGAAGCGATACCGATGATAATACCCAGCATGGTGAGGGCGGAACGCCCTTTGTTCGTCTTGATATTCATCAAGGCGATTTTTATGTATTCCCATATCTGTCCCATTTTGTCCTCATTCCTTTATATTCTGAAGCTCGGAGAATGCTGTTTTCCGGCATTCTCTGGTATGAGACTCAGAACTTCCAAGTCAGCTTGCCGGCTTTACGAAATGCCCTCTGGCATGAGCGTTAGAAGTTCTTCTCACACTACTATGGCATCGGCATCGTCGTCACCGCCGTGCCGTCTTCAAACTCCATGCCGTTCGCCATGACTACATTTTCACCCTCCGAAAGTCCCTCTTTCACCTCGATGGCGCTGTCGGACGTGATACCCGTGGTAACGCGCCTCTTTGCCACCACACCGTTTTCCTCCACATACACGAAATCGCCTTCCCTGTCGCTGTTGATCACCTCAAGGGGCACCGTAACCACACCCTCGGCTTTCGCCATATGGACATAAACCTTAGCTTCCACGCCGAGGAAAATGTTTTCATCAGGGTTGTCGATGTTGACATCCACGCCGACTACCATAGCGCCGCTGTTATTCTGGGTGGCCATACCGTCAATTTTGCTCACCGTACCTTCGTATGTCTTTCCGGCGATATCAATATCCGCTTTCTGTCCCACGGCAATCTTTTCCAGGTCATATTTGGAAACGCTGAGTCTCACAAATACTTTCTCCGTGCTCTCGATCGTCACAAGCTTCCCGCTCTCCGTGGGCGGCTGTCCGGCTATCGCCTCAAGCTCCGTGATCACGCCCCCGAAATCGGCCTTCAGTCCGTTCTCCACCTTGGCTATGGCATCCAGTTTCTCCTGGTTAGTCAGTTTCTCAAGAGCCGTGTCCGCCTCCAGCTTCGCCTTGCCGCCCGCATCCAAAACACCGGATTCTGAGGACGCCTTCTGGGATTTCATCTCGGACTTATATTCCTTGTAAGAAGCAATCAGCTCTTCCACCTCCTGCGCCTGCCGCTGCAGATCCCTGACTTCCTTATTGTACGATTCCTCGTAACCGTTATACTGCGTCTGGATCTGGAGATTTAAGAGGATCTCCCTGTCATTGGCAAGCTTGATTTCCGCCTCATTGCGCATCTCTTTGATCTCGTCTTCGGTGTAATCGTTCAGCTCCCCTCTCGCTTCCCTCTCGCTGATATCCGCCAGCGCCTCCTCATCCTGGGCAATAATGCTCTGCCATTCCATAACGGAAACATTCAGGTTCGTTCCATTGTAATTCCAGCCCGCTTTCTTCTCCTCGATCTTTTTGTTCAGCTCATCTAACAGCTTTTCATTGTCTGCAATCTGCTGATCCAGCACGGGAAGATTGCGGTTCGCCTCGGACAGATCCGCTATGTACTCATTATTTTTATGCACAGAACTCTCATAGCCGCCCTCGTTGGAAGCCAGCCTATACTCTGCCGCCAGTTTTTCCTCAGACAAGGCTTTCTCGTCAAAGGTAAGAATCACATCACCCTTTTTCACCGTGTCGCCAGTCTTCACCATCACATCTCCCACCTCCACGGACAGAGGCGCGAAATAGGTTCTTGTCTCATCGCTTTTCACGGTGCCGCCGGTACTTAAGATCTGCTCCACATCTCCCACGGAAGCCGCCACGGTCGTTACCATCGGAGCCGTATTTTTAGCCGCAATGGAGTTTCTCACAAAAAAAGCGGCAACCAGAACGGCCAGCACGCCCGCAATCACCCTGCGGCGGATTTTTTTCTTCTTTGCCTTATCCATCGGCGTCTTTTCCTTTTTCGGCTTCATCTCTGTGATGTCCGTATTTTCCGCCTTATTCTTCGCCTTTCCAAACATTTTCATAATCCTCCTCTATTTTTCCGTCCATAATTTTAATCACCCGCTTCGCCCGGGCTGCAATCTCGTCATCATGGGTAATCAGGATCACTGTCCTGCCCTCCTCGTGCAGTCCCCGCAGGATATCCATGATTTCCCTGGTGGAGCCGGAATCCAGATTTCCTGTCGGCTCATCCGCCAGAATAATGGGCGGCGCCTGCGCGATGGCCCTGGCGATGGCCACTCTCTGCTGCTGTCCGCCGGACATCTCCGAGGGCTTATGGGTCTTTCTCTTGCCAAGTCCCACTTTTTCGAGCGCCCGCTCCGACAGCTCCACCCGCTCCCTCTTGCCGACACCCCGATAAATCAGGGGCAGTTCCACGTTCTCCACCGCCGTCAGGCTCGGAATCAGATTAAACCCTTGAAAGACAAAGCCGATCTCCTGGTTTCGGATATCCGAAAGTTCGTCGTCCGACATGCTGCCCACATCGTGCCCATGCAGAAAATAGCTGCCGCTTGTGGGCACGTCCAGACAGCCAAGCATGTTCATCAACGTGGACTTGCCCGAACCGGAATGCCCGATAATCGCCACGAACTCGCCTTCTCCGATGGTCAGGCTCACATGATCCAGCGCCTTCACTTCATTTTCCCCGGGATTATAAATCTTGCAGATATCCCGGATTTCCACCAATGTTCCCATGATGCCAATTCCCTTTCCTTCTTTTATGTATGTGCTAAGCTATACAAGTATCCTTTTTCTATAACGAAATCGTATTTGTTTTATCTTCATTTTTTCTGCCCCGGATTCCCGCAAATTTTCCTTCTGTCGTCTCGTCCACTATAACATATCATCCTTTTCTTAAAAGAAGCACAGCAAAATCTTAAATCATTCTTAAAATACCGTGCCTTTTTGCCTCGCTTCCCATATTCCGCTGTGTGCAGACTGCCGTGCCTTGACATGCTCCCTTCTTTTCACATTATTTTACACCATGATTCTTACAAAAATCTTACAGGAACCTTACAAAAAAGAAAATACTACTTCCCCGCAGAAAAGTAGTATTTTCGCATTTTATACATATATCTATAATTGTCTCACGCCTTTCCGGAATTGGAAATCTCGCCCGTCCGTCTCTCCATCACCGGCGCGGCATTTTTCAGGATCGGACTCAAGGGCTTGTAGATCAGCATCGTAATTCCGGAAGCCGCCGCGCTCTTGATGATGTTGATGGGCGCCACGGCAAAGATCACAAAGCTCACAACGCCATGGATATTGCCATTAATCTGCGCGCCCGCAGCGATGATGGCATCCATGGGCATTCCGAAAAGTTTGGAGAACGCCGGAAGCAGATAGATGCCGTTAAAGGCCGTGCCGAACACTGTCATGATCACGGAACCGACCGCACAGGCAGCGACTGCCGTCTTCTTCGTCTTCTTAAACATGTACAGGATCGACGCGGGCAAAACCAAGCTGCAGCCGATCACGAAGTTTGCCAGATCTCCCACAAAGGCCGTGCTCGTTCCCTTGATGACAAGTTTCAAAAGAATCTTGCAGAACTCGATCATCACGCCTGCCACAGGACCAAATGCAAAGGCGCCAACCAATGCCGGAATCTCCGAGAAATCCAGCTTATAGAACCCCGGCGCCAGAAAGGGAACCGGGAAGTCAAACATATGTAAGATCACCGCCAGCGCCGAGAAAAGGCCGATCATGGTGATCTTTCTGGTGGTGAGTATTCTGTCCGTCACCCCGTTTTTCTTCTGCACGCTCTTCTCTGCCGTGTAGGCGATGAAAAACAGCGCCGCCGCCACACCCACACAGACAAGCACAAAAACCACATTGTCCGCAATACTCTGCAATAATCCGTTACCCATTTTCTTTTCCTCACTTTCCGAAGCATCTTTGCTTCATAAAATTTTGGAAAAGTTCTTCCGACTCTGCCTGTGCGGACTTGCCTTCTGACTCTGCTTATGCGCGCACGAAGCCCCCGAAGTCGAAACTCCGGGGGCATATCATACACACTGAGCAGTCTGCGCACTGCAAATACGGCACAGGCTCCTGCCTGATAAACATGACATCACTGTCACTTTATCTGTCTTCTCTCATCCAGACTATACTGTCGGTTCCGGAATTTCACCAGATCAGCCATCCTCTCCTTGCGCGGGTAAACGCTTGGGTCGTGACGGGTCGCGGACTGTCACCGCCGGTAGGGAATTGCACCCTGCCCCGAAGAACTTTTCTCTTATTCTGTTTCCTGTAATAGAATACCACGTGAACACACTAAAATCAAGCTGCAATTTACTCTTTGATTTCGTCAATATCCGTAAGATTTACGCCTAAAACATTTAAC
This sequence comes from uncultured bacterium, assembly GCA_947073545.1. Lineage (GTDB taxonomy): Bacteria > Bacillota > Clostridia > Lachnospirales > Lachnospiraceae > UBA3282. The sequence goes on along the minus strand of CAMTMP010000041.1, from coordinate 19,127 downwards.
AATGCTTTCAAAGAAATATACTTCTTTTTCAACTTGGCATATGTCTCTGTCGCGTTCTCTTTCTTCGCCAATAACATATACTCCTGTATTTCTCTGAAATCATCTATTGTGGTTTTAGCGATTTCTGCATTGTTTGGCATATGATCACCTGCCTTTTCCTGTGGCCTATTGCTGTTACAATATCAGCATACCACATCAGAATTATAAAGTCTATGTTATGGCAAATACCTGTCAAAAAAAGACGTAAGACCTCTCAAATACACGGAAGCCTTACGCCTTTTATCTTATTTTTTATTCAGCAATGTCTGCGTACATGAAGTACCAGTAACCGTATGCGGAATGCCACATATTCTGAATCTTGCTGCTCTGTAACCAGAAGTCGTTGTAGTAAGCAACGGGAACGCAGGCAGCCTCATTCATAAGGATGTCCTCAGCCTTGTGAAGCGCTGCGGAACGCTCTGCAGCGTCCAGTGTGGTCCTGGAAGTATCCATAGCCGCATCGTACTCTGCGTTGTTGAACTTACCGTCGTTGTTACCGTTACTGGAGTAGAGCAGATCCAGCATGTTGGAAGGATCGCTGTAGTCGCCTACCCAGCCGTTACGGGAAGCGTCGTAGTCACCGTTACGTCTCATGGGAGTGAAGCTTGCCCACTCAACGATATCTACCTGCAGCTCAACGCCGATCTCCGCCCATGCCTGCTGTAAATACTCAGCCACTACCTTGTGGTAGCCTGCATCGTTGGTGGAGTAAGTGATGGCAGGGAAGCCTGCGCCGTCCGGGTAACCTGCATCCGCCAGAAGCTGCTTCGCCTCCTCCACGTTCGCCTCGTGGTTCGCCGTGTCGATATAAGGCTTGCCGCCGTTTGCGTTGTCAATGAACTGGCTGCCGTCCGTATCAATCCAGCCGGGACCCATAAAGTTACTTGCTGCGGAGTAAGTTCCCTGCATCAGCGTACCAGCCACATACTCACGGTCGATGGCAAGGCTTAACGCCTTACGCACCTTGGGATCGTTGAAGGGCTCTCTCTCCGTATTTAAGCTCAGATAGTAGGTACCGATAATCGGCTCCACATGGAACTCCGCATTGCCTTCCAGGGAAGGGATCTCCTCTGTGGGCACGTCCTTGATGAAGAGCACTTCGCCGGTCTGGTATGCGCTGTAGGAAGCGTTGGGATCCTCGATCAGATTGAACTTGATCGCATCCAGCTTGATCGCATCCGCATTCCAGTAGTTCGGGTTCTTTGTGCACATGATATAGGAACCGGGCACCCACTCGGAAATATAGAAGCTGCCGTTACAAACATAGGTGTCAGCCGCCACTGCCCAGCCGTCGCCGTTGGCGTCGATGGTTGCCTGCTGTACCGGGCTCAAGGTAGCGAAAGCTGCCAAGGAGCCGAAGTAAGAGCAGGGCTGGGTAAGATGAACCACAAGAGTTTTATCATCGGGCGCTTCCACGCCGAGCGCTTCCAGATTGCCGCCGATGGCATCCGCATAGCCCTCTACCATGCCAAGAACGGTCTCTGCGTAGGGAGCCGCTACCATGGGATCGCAGACTCTGCGCCAGCTGTATACGAAATCGTTTGCCGTGAGAGCAGAACCGTCAGACCACTTCAGGCCATCCCTTAAATGGAAGGTCCATGTCAGGCCGTCCTCGGAAGTCTCCCAGCTCTCCGCCTGGCCGGGAGCCAGCTTGCCTTCCTGATCCACCGTCAAAAGGCACTCGAATGTGTGTAAGATCATGTTACCGCCATCCACTGCGCTGTTTAACGCAGGGTCGATGGTCTCGGGGTTGGGGCCGATCTGTACGGACAGAACCTTCCCTGAGCCGGACGCTGCGGGCGCAGTACTGTCAGCAGCAGTATCATCTGCGGGAGCCTCCTCCCCCTCTGTGGTTTCTGATGCCGCATCACCGGAATCCGCCGCCGGGGTGGTCGTATCAGAACCGCCGCCGCAGGCTGTCACACCGACAACCATAGCCGCTGCCAACATCAGCGCGATTACTTTCTTTTTCATAATCGTTCCTCCTCTTCTTAAATTGATTTACTTTTCCACCTAACATGTTTATCACATTTAATTGCACTTGTCAATATGGTGACACGCGCAAAAATGACCATTTTCCACTTCTTTCCACTCCGGAACCTCCGCCGCACACCTCTCGTCGGCATAAGGACAGCGGGTGCGGAACGTACATCCGGAGGGCGGATTCAAGGGACTTGGCACGTCTCCTTCCAGCACGATACGCTGGCTCTCCCTCGCCTGTTTCGGATCTGCTACGGGAATTGCCGAGATCAGGCTCTTCGTGTACGGGTGCAGGGGACGATCCACCAGCGTATAGCTGTCCGTAAGCTCCACCATTCTGCCCAGATACATCACGCCGATGCGGTTGGAAATGTGCTTCACCGCCGACAGATCATGGGCAATAAACAGATAAGTCAAGCCCATCTGCTCCTGCAAGTCCTCAAACATATTGATAACCTGCGCCTGAATGGACACGTCAAGCGCCGAGATCGGCTCGTCACAGACGATAAATTCGGGATGCACTGCCAGCGCTCTGGCAATGCCCACGCGCTGTCTCTGACCGCCGGAAAACTCGTGGGGATAGCGGTTCGCATGCTCTGAGTTTAAGCCCACACGCTCCAGAATGTGTATGATCTGGTCATAGCGGTCCTGCTTACTCTGGGCCAGCTTGTGCACGTCGATGGCCTCCCCCACGATATCGCCCACCGTCATGCGCGGGTCAAGGCTCGCATAAGGGTCCTGAAACACAATCTGCATCCGCTTTCTGTAGGGAAGCATGTTCGCGTACTGCTTGTTCTCCACGTCAAAAATGACATTCCCGTCAAAAGTAAATTTTCCGCCCGTAGGCTCGTGGAGCCGCAGCATGGTTCGCCCCGTGGTGGTCTTGCCGCAGCCGGACTCTCCCACCAATCCGAGGGTTTCTCCCTTCTCCACATAGAAAGAAACGTCGTCCACCGCTCTAACAAATTTTTTGTTTTTTCCGAAGCCTCCCGCCGGGAAATACTGGCGCAGATGCTCCACCTCAATCAAATGCTTACTCATGGGACGCTCCTTTCTCCATCTCTTCCTTCTGGTTCAGCCAGCACTGGGTATAGTGCACGTCGCCGAATGTGGTGACAGGCGGCATCTCCCGCAGACAGATCCGCATAGCCGCGTCGCAGCGGGGCGCGAAAGGACAGCCCGCAGGCGGATTCAGCATATCCACCGGCGTTCCCTCAATGGGAACCAGCCTCTCATGTTCCTTCGTATCCAATCTCGGAATGGAACGGATCAACCCCTTCGTGTACTCGTGTTTCGGATGATAGAAAATGTCGTCCGTGGTGCCGTACTCAATGATTCTGCCCGCATACATAACCGCGATGCGCTCGCACATGCTGGCCACCACGCCCAGATCATGGGTAATCATAATAATCGCCATGCCGAGCTTGTCTTTAAGCTCCATCATCAGCTCCAGAATCTGCGCCTGAATCGTCACGTCCAGCGCCGTGGTCGGCTCGTCCGCAATCAAAAGCTTCGGCTCGCAGGCAAGCGCGATGGCGATCATCACGCGCTGGCGCATACCGCCCGACAGCTCGTGCGGATACTGCTTTAAACGCTTTTCCGGCTCGTTGATGCCCACCAGCTCCAGAAGCTCTCTGGCCCGTTCCTTCGCCTGCTGCTTCGTCTTGTCCGTGTGAAGCCGGATCACCTCGGTAATCTGATTACCGATGGTGTAGACCGGGTTTAAGCTGGTCATCGGGTCCTGAAAGATAATGGAAATCTCATTTCCACGGATTTTTCGTATTTCCTTCTCGGACAAGGTTTCTACCTGATGCCCGTTAAAGTGCAGTTCGCCGCCAAGCAGTTTCCCCGGATGGGCGGTAAGCCCCATGAGACTGTACGCCGTCACCGACTTGCCGGAACCGCTCTCTCCTACTATTCCTAAAACCTCCCCTTCCTTCAGACGGATGGAGACATCGTTTAACGCCTTAACCTCTCCGGCGGGCGTGAAGAAAGAAAGCCGTTCGTTTTTGACATCTACCAGATATTCTCCCATTTCAAATAAGTATTCTCCTTTCAAAATCTCTGCGGAGAATGCCGCATTTTGGCATTCTCCAGTGCGAGACTTAGAAATTCTCCACGAAACAGCCCTTGCTGTGAGTGGCTAGAATTTCTTCTCGCACGCTAGTTTTTCAGCTTCGGGTCAAAGGCGTCTCTGAGGCCGTCCCCGAGCAGGTTAAAGCTCAAGATTATCAGACTGATCAGCACCGCAGGGATAAACAGCAGATACGGATACGTGTTAATGCCGTTTAGCGCGTCGCTTGCAAGGCTTCCCAGAGAGGGCAGCGGCACCGCAACGCCCAAGCCTAAGAAGCTCAGGAAACTCTCCGTAAAGATGGAGGACGGAATCTGCAAAGTCGTCGTCACGATCAGGGTGCCGATACAGTTGGTCAGCAAATGCTTCTTGATGATCCTGCCGTTTCCGACGCCTAAAGCTCTGGCCGCCGTGACATACTCGCTCTCTTTTAACATGAGCACCTGACTTCTGACCATTCTCGCCATGCCCACCCAGTAGAGCAGGGCAAACACCACGAAGATACTGATCAGATTCTCACCCACGACATTGAGCCAGTGAAAACCCGGCTTGGTGGCCAGATTATTCAGTGGCGCCTTCAAAGACATGGACAAAAGAACGATGAGAAGGATATCCGGAATTGTATAAATGATATCCACAATACGCATCATCACCAGATCCACCCAGCCGCCGAAAAAAGCGGCAATGGAACCGTAAGCGGAACCGATGATCAGGATAATACACGTTGCGACAAGACCCACAAGCAGGGAAATGCGGCTGCCCATCATCACGCGGATGGCATAGTCACGCCCCATCTTGTCCGTGCCGAAAACATGCGGGAAGACTTTCTCTCCCGCATCGATCCTGGCCTGTTCCTCCGCCGAATACTCCATGGGAGCAAGGCTGTTCGCCCCCTTGATCTGCTCCTTGTATGTGTACGGATAAAAAGCGGGAACGATAAAGGAAAATATCATCACCACAATAATCACAACCAGCGAGACCATGGCCACCTTATTTTTCCGAAGCCGGCGCATACCGTCCTTCCAGAAACTCACGCTCTCGCGCATGATAACCTGACTCTGTTTTTCTTCCTCCGTAGCCGGCAGAAAATCTTCCGGCCTGAGTTTTAACTGAAAACTTAAAGGATTCTCTTTCATTGTAATTTCATACCTTTCTTTCATATCTGCTGCTATCACGGACTGCTCCATTGCTCCGCAATCCTGCAAACATTCGGAATCCGCTAAGTTACTGCGTAACTTGCTTCTTCCTTATGTTTGGCGGGTCATAAATGCCAATTGCTGTTTTTGTGCAGGCACGAGCAGTATTGTCATTATGACCCTGTGATATCATTTTAACTTAATTCTCGGGTCAACCAGCTTGTAGACGATATCCACAACCACATTCATCACGATCACGAGCGTTGCCAGAAAGATCGTCGTTCCCATAATCAGCGTGTAGTCGCGCCCGTTGATGGCCTTGATAAATTCTCCGCCCAGTCCCGGGATGACAAAGATCTTCTCCACCACGAAACTGCCTGTGATAGTGTATGCCAGCATGGGCCCCACATAGGTGACTACCGGCAGAATCGCGTTCCGCAGCGCATGTTTAAAAAGAATTTTACCTCCCGCCAGTCCTTTCGCCCGCGCCGTGCGCATGTAATCCTGTCCCAGCACATCCAGCATGGAAGAACGCATCAGACGCATAATATAGGCCGTGGGATAGAAAGACAGGGCGATCACAGGCATCACATAATGCTTCGCGCTCTCCAAACCCATCGTGGGCAGCAGCCCCAGCTTAACGCCCACAAAATACATGAGCACCGTACAGATCACGAAGCTGGGCACCGCGATGCCGCAGGTCGCAATCACGCTGATGATACTGTCCGCCGGCTTCCCCCTCTTTAAGGCCGCCACACTGCCAAGCGGAATGCCCAAAACCAGCGCCACAAGCACGGATATACCGCCCACCCGGGCGGACACCGGAAATTTCATGGAAATGATGGACATAACGGTACGGCCTCTCTGTTTCAGGCTGTCCCCGAAATCCCCGTGAAGCGCCCCGGTCATATAGTTCAGATAGCGCTCAGACATGGGCTTATCCAGTCCGTATTTCGCCTCCAGCGCCGCCTGCGCCTGGGGGCTGATCGCCTTCTCCGACAAAAACGGGCCGCCGGGCACCAGATTCATCAGGAAGAAGGTGAGTGTGGCAACCGCCCAAATCGTCACGACCGCCAGCAAAATTCTCTTCACAATGTACTTAAACATGACAAAACTCCTTTTCTTACACTCTGTTACCATTCACGCCCCGCGTCGGCTTTCACATTCCTTACCGGACTTTGGGGTAAACGGCTTTTTCTTGCATTTTACAGCTCACCGTCGGCTTTCACTGCCGCTTTTCGTCGAAGCGCTCTCCCGGCCGATTTTCATGGTCAGCCCGATGCGCTTTTTGGGCACATCCACGGTGAGCACCTGCACATCCACAATATCTCCCACACTGACCGCCTCCAGCGGATGTTTGATATAGCGGTCCGTAATCTGAGAAATATGTACCAGACCGTCCTGATGCACACCGATATCCACGAATACGCCGAAGTCAATTACGTTTCTGACCGTTCCCTTCAGGACCATGCCGGGTTTTAAATCCTTCATATCTAATACGTCGCTTCTAAGGATCGGTGCGGGCATGTCGTCTCTCGGATCACGGGCCGGTTTTTCCAGTTCGGTCAAAATATCTACCAGTGTGATTTCTCCGATTCCAAGTTCCTCAGCCAGCTTTTTCTTATCCTTGACCTTCTTTGCCAGATTGCTCACCGCGGTCTGTCCGGAACCGGACGTTGTGACATTCGTGTCATTCTCCTCCGCCGCCATGTCCACGCCGCCGAGGGCCGCCGCAAGCGCTTTCCCCATGGCCGTATCCGTGTTGCGGATCACCGGCTTTTTCGGACGGGGCTTTTTCTCCTTCGCGGGAGCCGGTTTCTTCTTCACCGCCGCTTTCTTCTGGACCTCTTTCACATCCTCCATAGTCAGCCCCAGCTTCTCCATCAGCTTCCCGGCCGCCTCGTAGGACTCCGGGTGCACGCTGGTGGCGTCCAACGGATTGTCGCCGTCCGTGATCCGCATGAATCCGGCACACTGTTCAAATGCTTTCGGCCCCAGCTTGGCCACTTTTAAAAGCTGCTTCCTGTTTGTGAAACGGCCGTTGGTCTCCCGATAGTCCACGATATTTCTGGCGATCACCTTGGACACACCGGAGACATACTCAAGAAGAGACGCGGACGCGGTATTCAGATCCACGCCGACCCGGTTTACACTGTCTTCCACGACGCCGCCAAGAGCCTCGCTCAGTTTCTTCTGGTTCATGTCGTGCTGATACTGCCCCACGCCGATGGATTTGGGATCGATCTTCACAAGCTCCGCCAGCGGGTCCTGCAGTCTTCTGGCGATGGAAGCCGCGCTTCTCTGCCCCACGTCAAACTCAGGGAACTCCTCCGTAGCCAGCTTACTGGCAGAATAGACGGACGCCCCCGCCTCGTTCACAATCACATACTGCACCGGTACATCCAGCTCTTTGATCAGCTCCACAATCACCTGCTCGGATTCTCTGGAAGCCGTGCCGTTACCCACGGAAATCAGGGATACGTTATACTTTTTAATCAGCTTTTTCAGCTCGGCTTTTGCCTGCTCCACCTTGTTCTGCGGCGCGGTCGGATAAATCACCTTCGTGTCCAGAACCTTCCCCGTCTCATCCACCACAGCCAGCTTACAGCCTGTGCGGAAAGCCGGATCCCAGCCAAGCACAACCTTGCCTTTGATCGGGGGCTGTAACAAAAGCTGCTCCAGATTTTTTCCAAAAACGGAAATGGCGCCGTCCTCCGCCTTCTCGGTGAGATCGTTTCTGATCTCCCGCTCGATGGCAGGCGCGATCAGCCTGTTATAACTGTCAGCGATTACTTCCTCCAGAATCGGAGATGTGACATGATTGTCATTTATTATGGTTTTGGTGCGCAGAAATTGCAGAATCCGCTCCTCGGGCGCCTCGACTTTCACCGTCAGGAACTTTTCATTCTCGCCCCTGTTGATCGCCAGCACCCGGTGTCCCGCCACTTTACCGACGGGCTCTTCAAATTGATAGTACATCTCATAAACACTCTCCGCCTTTTCATCCTTGGCGGCAGTTACGAGTTTTCCTTCTTTCATAGTGACATCACGGATATAGATGCGGTAATCCGCCTCGTCGGAAATCTGTTCCGCGATAATATCCTTCGCCCCCTGCAGGGCCTCCGCCGCCGTCTTCACGGACTTCGCCTCATCCTCGTCCTCACGGATGTACTTCGCTGCCTCGGCCTCGATTGGCTCTGTTGTCTCTTGTGCCAGAATAAACGCAGCAAGCGGTTCTAATCCCTTCTCCTTCGCCACCCCCGCACGGGTCTTTCTCTTCGGACGGTAAGGGCGGTAAAGATCTTCCACAACCACCATGGTCTGCGCGGCCTCAATCCGCTCCCGCAGCTCGTCGGTCAGCTTTCCCTGTTCCTCGATGCTGCTAAGAACCTGCGCCTTTTTCTCTTCCAGATTGCGCAGATAGATCAGCCGCTCATGGAGGTCTCTCAAAACCTCATCGTTTAAAGATCCTGTCATTTCCTTTCGGTAACGGGCGATAAAGGGAATCGTGTTGCCCTCGTCAATCAAAGAAACCGCCGCCTCCACCTGCCATTTTTCTACTTGTAACTCTTCTTTCAGTTTTAAAATAATGTCCATATTACCCTCTTCTTTATCGCTTCATCACAACAAAGTATACATGCATTCTTTGGCCTAATGTTTTTATTATACAGGATAAATCCAAAATCCGCCACAGGAAATGCATGTCTAAATTAAGAAAATTTGAGAAAAAAGTCGTCCTTGCGTGTGAATCTATGGTTTTTTTCAAAAAAATATGCTAAACTATAAAAAATCGAGTGTCGGCACGCTCGATTCAGAGAATGCTCCGCATTCTCCATCACAAATACTGATCACGAAAACGAGGCATACACGATGGACTACGGACCAGACAATCCGCAGGGCGGCCCTGGCGGCGGTTACAATCCTTACAATCATAATCCTTATAACAATAATCCTTACACTCCTTACGGCGCACCCTTACAGCCTGCACCCATGAAAACCAAAGGTGACGGTATGGCTGCCGCCTCGATGATTCTGGGTATTATCACGCTTGGCAGTTTTTTGCTTCTGAGGCTGTCCCTGCCCTTTCTTCTGGGCGGTGTCGGCATTATTCTGGCGCTCCTCTCCAGAGGCAGCGCAAAAAAAATGATCGGCAAGGCGAAGGCAGGCATGATTTGCTGTATTACCGGGCTTGCTCTGGACATTGCGTTTTGTGTGTTTGCCGTATGGCTTGTGTTTTCTCTGCCCAAACTGTCTCCGGAACTGACTGATGAAGTCAATGAAATCTGTGAGGAGAAGTACGGTGTTTCCTATTATGAAATGATGGAAGAAATTTATGACATGTGGGATATGGAAGGGCTTGACTAAAGGCAGCATACATCCCGCATACCGATTATCGTAAGAATTTCCTGATCCGGCATGAAAAGCCAGACAGAACGATCGCATGAAAAAGGAGGGCAATATAAATGATGATTTCCCCGATTACGGGTTCTTCCTATTATAATCCATATACAACATATGGCTCTTACGGACAGGAGCGGCCCGAAAGAACCGCTTCATCCGGGCAGGAACAGCCCGCAGGCAGCCGCGCGGCAGAGCGCGGAAATTCTTCCAATGCAGAACAGGCAGCCGCACAGAATATGCCCGGCTCCCCCGAATCCTCGGAAGACGGCCGTGTTGTCATCCGTAATCCCGGCGAATCCACCGAGAAACAGGCGGGAAAGAAATCCTCGCCCGCCGAGTGCGAGGCCTGTAAAAACCGTAAGTACCAGGACGGCTCCGACGAGGGGGACGTCTCCTTCAAGGCCCCTTCCCATATCGACCCGAAAGCGGCCGCTTCCAGAGTCAGAAGCCACGAGCAGGAACATGTGAGCAATGCCTATCAAAAGGCTTCTGAAAAGAACGGCAAAGTGGTGTCCTGCAATGTGTCCATTAAAACGGACATCTGTCCGGAGTGCGGGCGCACTTATGTATCAGGCGGCACCACGGCCACCCAGATCAAATATTTTAACGAGGAGAATCCTTACCAGAAAGATATGAAGTCCTCTGACGCGGCGAATAAATACCGCGGCTTGAACTTCGACGAGGCAGTCTGACATGAACCAATTTAAATCTTCTGCAGAATTGAAAGCCAGCGCCAGGGAACATCTGCTCGGGCACTACGGTACTGTCATCGGCGCTTTTGTGCTTATGGGGGCCATTTTGGGTGTCGTCACCATCGTCGTAAGCCTGATCGTAGATATCTCCACGATTCCCGGCACAATTCTCTATTATGCGATTATGTTTTTAGTGTCCGTGCTGACAGGGTTGTTTACGTCGGGCAGTGCCTACCTTTACCTAAAGCTGATCTGCGGCCGTCCGGTCTCCGTGGCCGATTTGTTTTACGGCTTTCAGCTCTGCCCCGACAAAGCCGTCGCCATGCAGGCATGGATCACTCTGATCACCTATATAGGAAGCCTGCCACAAATCGTTGTGAATTATTTGATGATGACGAATTTAAATCAGGCAGTGAAACTTATGCTGCCTTACGCCCTCTCCCTGATTCTGTCCGGAGTGGTTACCGTCATGTTGTCGCTTTTATATTCACAGGCATTTTTCCTGCTCCACGATTTTCCGCAGTACACGGCTAAAGAGCTGCTGCGAAAAAGCCGACGTCTCATGGTGCATCACAAGGGTCGGCTCTTCTATCTCTATGTAAGTTTTCTTCCGCTCATGCTTCTTGGACTGTTGTCTTGGGGGCTTGCCCTGTTGTGGGTTATCCCCTATATAGCCGCCACGGAAGCTGAGTTCTTTCTAGATTTGATAAAGCACAATACGGAGGCCGCCTGAGAGCGGCCTCTATTTTTTTCCTTCTTTCTCTTACACAAACAACAAAATAATTTGTTATATCCGGCCTCGGCACGCTTTGCGAAGCATATTCTCATAGGCATGTTTCCCGATGCCGTGATAATACACTAACAGGCAGAAGATCGCTGCCAGCGCACAGCACTTTCTGAATCTGCCGCCCTTCTTGGCCCAGCGGATAAACGCTGTCACAAACACTTCCTTCTCCCGTTCGCTCATACCGCGTGGCTCTTCCATAAAGTAGAGGAGCAGATAAGTCAGTCCGGCAATCATGGCCATGGTGGCGTAGATTTCGACCGGATCGGGATCTCCTGTTTTCGGCTCTTTGCTACCCGGCTCCGTGGCAGCTTCGGTCTCGTTTGTTATGGCCTGAGGAACTGATTCCTGCACAACTGCGACCGTCTCTGTTTCTCCTTTTAGCGCTTCCCCTTCCTGATCTCCTTCTTCTTCCTCTTCCTCATCCTCGTCTCCACCTCCGGGTTTTCTCTCCTCATCCGGCTCATTTTTATCAGCCTGCCATCCTGCATAGATGTCCGTCTGCCCTCTGATTGGCTCTTCAAAATCAAAGGCAGCGCCGCCGCTTTCTCCTGTCATCCAGCCAGTAAACCGATAGCCTGCCTTATCCGGCGCAGACGGTTCCGCTGCCGTTTTCCCGTCCAAAACAATCACTGGTCTCTGGGGCGTATCTTTTCCATAGGCCTTTTCTCCATCATAAAATGTGACTGTATGATAATCTATATATACCGCTTCATCTTGATTTTCTACCGTTACTGTGACGCCCGTATCCCCGTCGTCCACTTTTACATCCAAATCCGCCTCCGCGGCTCTGGCCCGGTAGACCGCAGAACTGCCTCCGGTTATGTCGTATACGCGATAGGTTCCCTTCTTCACCTGCGCCAGATCGAAAACAGTCTCCCCATCCCCGCCTTCCCGCCGCAGGGCAAAGATTCTGCCGGAGCCGTTCCAGCCTTCGCCGTCCTTCCTTGGACTAACCGTAACCGTATATCTGGGCTCCACAATCCGCTTCCAACTTGCAAATATCTGTTTCGGCTCATCCACCTTACTGTCGAAATCGAATGCCGTCCCGTCCGCGCTGACCCACCCGGCAAATTCATGCTTATCCTTTTCGGGAATAAATCCGGGACGACCGGCCTTCCCGTTCTTTAAAACAATCTGCGGGTTCGGCTCTGCACCGCTCTCGCAGGGCCTCGGGTCCTCGGTTTTTTCATCGTAGAAAGTAACCGTGTAGTACGCTACCGAAACGGTTATGTCTGTGCCTGGTTCGTCTGCGCTTTCTACCGTCACCAAAACGCCCGTATCCATGTCCTCGGTCGGGAAAGCGCCCTCACTTAAGCCAGTCACATCATAAATCTCGTAAGTTCCCGGATACACCGCCAACGAAAGTTCAGTCAGCGCAGCAGACTCCGGGCTGCCCTGTGGCAGGAGCATAAAATGTCTCCCGTTATCATTCCACCCGTTTCCGTCCTTCAAAGCCGCCACTTTTACCATGACAGGGTATTCCCACCCTGCATAAATGTGTGTTTCATGCTCCGCCGCAACGCCAAAAACATATGCGGTGCTTCCCTTGTCCTCCGTCACCCATTCCCTGAACCTGCCGTCCAGTTTGGACGGGTCTTCTTCCGGCCTGGAAATTTCCTGTCCTTTTAAAAGGGTCTTCTCCGCCAGTGTGGTATCCCCATCATGGAATGTAACTGTATAGTAATCTACGTAAACGGTGATCTCCGTATCTGCTTTATCCGCGTTTGCCACCGTTACGGAGACACCCGTATCCACGCCTTCTTCCGACTCGGTAACATCATAGACTACATAATTTCCTGCAGGCACGGTCCCGGAAAAATAGTCAATCAGAGTGCCGCCGCCTTCCGGCTGGAGTTTAAAATATTTTCCGCTGTCGTTCCAAATACTGTCATTCTTCTTAGCTGTCACATTCACCCTGACCGGGTATGTAACAGGCTCCACAGGCACAGCGGGCTGATCCAGATCAAAATAGGCGTATCCGTGAATCGAACTGCCGCTGATCGTCTGCCGTACAACGTATGTACCTGACGGCCAGTCCTTCGTATTGTTCGTCACCGTGAAGGACACCACTTCGTTCGGTTTTCCAGTGCCAAGAGGCGTATACCCCGCCTTGCCCGGCTTCAAAACATCATAACTTACAGTGAGCCCCGACTGATCACCGTGATAGTATGCAATGTCGTCTATAATCCGGATTTCATATCCGCCGTCACCAAATGCAGCCCCCTGCAGGGTTTCCCTGATCTGGACATCGGATTGGGATTTGAGCCAGATATTCCCTACAGACTGTCCCGGGGTCGGTTCTGCCACCCCGCCTGCTTCGGGCGGATTGGCCAGTTTGTCATCCAGCCTTGTGGTCGTCCTGTCGTCGGGAATGCAATTTTTAATTTTCTCAATCAGCTCATCCACCGAAAGTTTGCCGCTGCCCTGCAATTCAATCAAGTTGGAATAGGGGTCATCCGGAACGCCCAGATATGGATCAAACGGCGTCTCTCTATCCGTAATTAACGCGATTCCCTCTATTTGCATCATTTTCATGTATTCCTGATACTGGCCAAAGTTCGCCGTGTCATTATAGGCAAGATCGGACTCCCCGAAAAGATTTATAAAATACTTCTGTGTCCCTTCCTGCGTGAAATCCGCCTCCTCCAGCGCATTGAGCATATCCTTTTTCTCAAGCTCGGGGTTCGTATAGTACATGCGGAGGTTTGAGTAAGTAAAACTGCTGGCCTTCGGGCAATAATGAGTTTGACCATCTGTTGTATACGCCACCAGAGGCCCGAACCCACTGTACTTACTTGCCGCCGGAAGATCCTGTTCCAATATCGGCGTACACTGGCTAATATCTCCGCTCTTCGATTTCGGCTGCTGCCTGACCTCAATCCTGTCCGGTGTTGCTTTGATCTGAATGCTCATCTCTGCTTCCCAGTCAGTGATCGGTACGGATGCAAGCTCAGTAAATCCTGAAGGCATGGAAGCCGGAAAATCTTTAAAATCATAGCTGCCTTCATGCAGATCAACCGCCTTCACTCCATCTACCTGATAAATGGTCACAGACTTTGCTTGGGCACTTCCACCAATCTTTTCATAAACATAATAAACCAGATATCCATGCAGGTATTGATCTGCACCGACATTGGTATTCAGCCAGAAGCCGCTGCCTGTCAGCGTGTGGGTGTTTACCTTCGAAGAATCCACATCAAAGTCCACTACCTTGTCTCCGTCAGATTGTGGGTCATAAAACAGAAAATCAACATAGGGATTCCTTCCATATCCCACAAATGTCATGGCTTGGCTTCCGTCCTGATTTCTCGTATAAATATGCTCCTTAAAGTGCGCCAGCAATACGCTGTCATGAGATGCGCTATAATACTCATCATTCCTCTCAAGCCATTCGGCAATTGTTGTTACAGAAGGAACATCCGGAATATAAGATGTACAGGGATAAAGTTCCAAATAGGGGCAGTACAGTCTCTTCTCCTGATCTCCATACTCATTAATCTAGGCTTGTTTCGGATTCGTTACATTTCCATCAACCGATGTCCAATACTTCGTATCATAATGGTCATACACATACCAGTTCCGCAGATCCGTGGTATCAATGCTTATCCGCCGGTTGCTAATAATCGTATACCCCAATTCTTCCAGCCGGGCCTTCAGCGCCGCCACCTCTTCCTCGCTGTAACCGCTGTCCTCCGACACGCTGATATAGACTTCTTTCCTGTCATCTACCGGCAAATCCACCTGCACGGTTCCCATCGGAATGAGAATCGCGCCCTTACAGATATAAAATCCTTCCCTATCCATATCCACAGAAGGGTCATAGTAAATCACACTGCCCGGCGCGGCGTAGAGATCCGCGCCATAGCCGTGCCCTTCCCCGACTCTGTTATCAGCAATCACATCCGCATACAGATAGAGTGTCGCCCCCTCCGCCAGATAGACGCCGCCGCCAAACTCATCCGCAAAGTTATCCGCCACCAGCACATCCGGCGATAAAGTCAGCTCCCCGTATACCTGTATCCCGCCGCCGTAGTCCGGAACCGCTTCCTTTTCATCCTCCCCCTCTTTGGGATAGGTACCATAATTATAGTTGTTTCTGACAACAGCACCCTCGTCCAGAATCAGATTCCCCCGATCCAGAATCGCAGGCGCACCCGCGCGGTCTGCCTCCGTGCCGCCATTCACAGTAATATCCTTGAGCGTCAGCGTACCGTAGGTATCCTCCGTGTAACCCTCGCCGTCCATAGCAATCATAATGCCGGAGAAAGTCTCACCGCTCTGCGCCGTTTCCCCTTCCTCAGTAACTTTACCTCTGAGCAGGGAATATCCGCAGCCGTCCAGAATTATGTCAACCCCGGTTGGGAGGTACAACGTTTTTGTCAGAAAAATATCTTCCGTAAGCATAATCTGACTGCAGCCTGCCGCAAATGCCGCCACAAGCTCCTCCTCTGTCGAAACCTCAGACTCCGGCACCACATAGGCCACCTCAATCGCCGGAACCGTATCCTTTCCGCTCTCCGCTAACGACCATTTCGTTTCGTCCCATTCGGGAACAAATATATAACTGTCTGATTCCTCCGTGCCATATGACTCGCAGTTCCACGTAACAGGAATTTCCACCGTCTCTGAAGCGTCTCCGTCCGCCGGCAGTACGGTGTCTGGCTCCTCCGCCGCCGGGATATCCTTACCATCACCCGCTTCTATATCAGGGGGATTTTCTCCTTCTCCTGTCTGTGGCCCATCCGCACCTTGGCCGCCCTCTCCGTCACCGCCGCCTTCGTTTCCGTCGCTGCCGCTTTCACTTTCACCGCTATCGCCGTTTCCGCCAGTACTGCCTTCCGTACCGCTGTCATTTTCGCCGCTGTCACCGCTTCCTTCTTCACCGTTGCCGTCGGTACCGTCTTCCGTTCCACCCGCACTGCCGCCAGTACCTCCTTCCGTACCGCTGTCATTTTCGCCGCTGTCACCGCTTCCGTCTTCACCGTTGCCGACAGGATCTTCACTGTTTTCCCCCGTCTCAACCAGAAGACGCCAGCGCTGCCCGCCCTTTGCAAAAGTTCCGCTCTTTGCCGCAGCCGCCACATCATTTGCATCGGAATCCTTACTATGGCTTTCTCCCCCGCTCGAGCCGCTGTCCTGTCCTTCTTTCCCCGTATCAGAACCGCTGCCATCGTCTGCCCCGGCGTTTTCGCTGCCGCCATTACCGCTGTCCGGGACATCCTGACTGTCGCTGTCCCCTGCACCCGGCTGGACTTCCTCTCCCGGTTCCGTCTCGTCACCCCCGGGCTGCTCTTCCTCTCCCGGCTGCGTTTCTCCACCCCCGGGCTGCTCTCCTTCTCCCGGCTGCGTTTCCCCATCGCCGGGCTGCTCTCCTTCTCCCGGTTCTGTCTCGCCATCGCCGGGCTGCTCTCCTTCTCCCGGTTCTGTCTCGTCACTGCCGGGCTGCTCTTCCTCTCCCGGTTCTGTCTCGTCACTGCCGGGCTGCTCTTCCTCTCCCGGTTCTGTCTCGCCCTCCCCGGGTTTTGTATCGTCTTCGGGTGTATTTTCTGACACAGACCCCGCAGGTTCTACATTCGCTGTCAATGTCTCAGGCATGAGTCCAAGCACATCATCCAGCGCTTTCTTCTCGCCTGTCAGTTTTATACATGAATCCTCCTCCGATAATTCCTGAAAGGAAATAATCGTAGCAGGCCCATCTACCGGCTCTCCTTTTGTGATTTCCCCTGCCCCGGAAGAGTCCGGTTTTTCCTCTTCTAAAACAGGCAAACCTATATCCGCCAGCTCCTCAGCCCGCACAGAAATACAGTCAACTGAAGTAAACAGCATCGATACAGATATAACCATTGCCACATACGATTTTACATTAGAATAAAATCTTCTTTTTCTTTTCTTATGTATATTCTTTCCTGTACGACCGGCTAATTCCATCGAATTATCATTTCCCCTGGCACTCATTTTCGTTTCCCCTATTCCAATTATTTTCTGCTTCTGTATATGTAATGAACCCATACAGCACCGTATTGTATCTTAAGTATCAGTTTATCATCACTCCTGCAAAAAACAATCCCCAAATCCATTTTTATCCATCAATCGAGTAGGAGGCTAACCATCATTGATTAGCCGACCTCTCACACCATATTGCGTGTCCAGATTGATACAAATATTTCCCCAGTGCAATCGTTTTTACATTTACCGCAAACGCCCTGAAATAAACACCTTTCAGAAAGGCGTATGCACCCACCCATAGGCGGCTATCGTTTTATTATTCGGGATTGCCGCATTTTTGGTTTTTCGAAGTGTAAAAAATAACGATAGCCCATTTTTCAGAGAGGCTATCGTTATTTTTTGCACCCAAAAAATCATTACAATTTTTATTACTCATCTTTTTCAAATAAGGATCACATCTTTTCTTTATTTTTACAACATTTCTTACCACTTCCGCACGGACAAGGGTCATTCGGATATATTTTCTTTGCAGTTCTATTAGCTGTTTTCTTTACATCCCTTTCTTCTTTCAAAACTGCCGCTTTAATCGGGTCTTCGATCAACATGTAATCCTCACTAAAAATAGCGCAGTCCTTTTCATCCATAACCGGTACTGGAATAAATTGCTTTTCCATATAATTTGAAAACGAACGAGTAGTAACTGGATTCATCAGATATTCCATAAATTCTTTTGCATCGGGATACCCTTTTTCCCATATACTTTTTAAATTTTGTATTGTTGCATCTCCTGGTCTTACCTCAATTGCATCAACATATGGGTTTGTAAAATATTTCAAATATGAAGAATCATCCGTAATAAAAATATTCTCATATTTAAGCGGTGTATAATCATAAGCATCTGTATTTGTATTTTGTTTTTGTACGAATTTCGTATATTTGGTATGATGTTAAATAGGATTTATGCTTTTCGTACTTATTATATTCAAAAGGATTCCAATATCCGATTTGACTTTGCCTTGCGGTTGGCAAACGAATTAGAAATTGATGTGAATGAGATATGCGCCGCCAGTCCGTTCTCCGGCGCTATTACCGAAGAAGAAATATATCCCACGCTCCCCGATGGGCTGAATGGCGCACTTGACGGAAACAGGGTAAAGGTATATCTGAAAAATTCCCTATATCCGCTTATGTATCTATTTGGAAAAAACAGTATGCCCGATGTGGATAACCTGTTGACGTCATTTTATCAGCTAGACGATGAAGCAAGAAAGGAAGTAGTTGAAACGATACAGTTCAAGTTACAGTACCACAAAGACAAAGAGCGGGCAGAGCAGGTAAAACAAATAAAAGGTTGGTAAAAAGACAAACTCCGATGAAACTTTGCATCATTTTCATCGGAGTTCTTTTTTAATTTATATTCGCAAAACATCACCTTGTTTTACTGTTTCTTCCAATAAGTCCATTTCACTACTGGTTTGTAACCGATGGCTTTATAAAAATCATGAAATCCTCCTGCCATATGCGTTGCCCCCAAGGGTTTCATCTTTCGGTATAATTCGGACAAAGCCGCCGAAGCTAGCCCTCTGCGGCGGTATTCCGGAATGGCACAAAGCGGTTCCATATAAGCCAGTTTATTTTCGGGAGTCCACCACATTCCTGCATAACACACATACTCTCCTTCTTCATCAGCAATGATAACTGCCAGATTCGTTGTTGCGTGTGGTGCCACCTCAATTAAATAACCGCTCTGTTCATATTGATGATCCCATAAGCCCTCATTTTGCTCATGATCGAATCCCTTCCAGCAGCACTTACTGATCTTATCCCTATCACACTCGTCAGGATTTACAAAACGAAATCCTTTCGGCAACGGATAGTCTAATACGTCATCAAAATCAAATTGCATATCCCAATTTTCGCAATTTTGTTGATATCCGGCCTGTTTCGCCGCCTTCATCAAGGCATCCTGTCCGCCAAAAAGAATCAGTTGTATTTCCAATGTCATTTAGATAAGGACGATGCAAAGAACAGTGTATGTAGAAATATGTACCCTGTTCTTTTTTTGTATAATT
>CAMTMP010000040.1 GCA_947073545.1 uncultured bacterium | reverse complement strand
GATATGCTGAAAATGTTCCTGTCGATGGGTCTGGTGTTCGGCGGGGCAAAACTGGAAGGTGATAAAGTGGTACTTCCTGTTTTGGAGGGCAGGACAGCTAAGCCGGAGAAGAGAGCAGAGTCAAAGAAAACAGAACAGAAGCAGTAAAGACAGGGGGCGGGGTGTCGGGAGACACCCCCTTTCACAAGGAGGTCAACATGGACGGACTCATTGTATTATGTGGTGTTTCGCTTGCTTTGATTGATTTATGCGCTATCGCATATCTGTTGAAAGCATTTGCCCAGATGGTATTCAAGTTTGTGGAGATACAGAAGTTATTGGACGATTTCGGGGAACAATAACAGCCGTAAGGTCAGAAGATACCGACTGCCGGAAAGGTGTAGCCGGTATCTTTTTTCGCGCCCACATTCGGGAGAAAACGCTGTTTTGGTGTATGGTAACTTTGGGGGCGGTATGCAAAAAGGGGCGCACTTGCAAGTATTGGTGACCGCGTCAAACGGGGCATACGGTTGAATAAAAAATAAAAAAATTTTGAGGAGGTGGCGTATGAGTCCACAGGAGCAACTTACTATGATGGGAAAACAGCTGGAAATAATTCTGAAACAGCTTGCCAATCTGCAGAGGCTTGTGGTATCTAAAAACGGGGGCGCGCCGAAAGTTGTGTACCAGCCGGTTGTCATTGGCGTAAAGGATGTCAGTTCTTCTCAGCTTCTTGATGCTTACAAAAAAGGGCTGAACTTGGAACAACTCTGCCAGCTTGCAGACGGAAAGTACACGGCAGAGCAGATTGTCAAAAAACTACAGAAAATGGGGGTGCGATAACATGGGCGCGGTAATAAAAGTGAACGGGATGGAAGTGCCGGAGAGTCTGGCAATCATTGACACGGCAAACAACACGGTGACGTTACAGACAATGTTAATCAGTGAGCAGGAGTTGGATGTTGATAAAATCCATGCGGAAGTCAATCTGTTCGGGGAGATTGAACTGTAAAGATATGACGGAAGGGCACAAGAGAACCAAACGCGACAGTGATTAAAAGTTGCATTTGGTTCTCTTTTTATTTTAGTTTTGTGAAGTGAGTTTTTACACAATTGTTTTTTTAACGTGCACTTGCCAAGGGTGGGGGTGTTTTTTTTTCGGGCGAAAAAAGAGGTTTTCGGTGTTGAAAACCTAGGGATTTTTGAAAAAGGTACGGAAGGGGTGGAGAGAAGGAAGAACATAAAGGGGCTGGCAGAAAAACGACTGGTTGAGAAAATGCTTTTCCATTATTTGGTTGGAAGAAACGTTTGGTTCTATTTTCGGGAAATGACCATAATGTGAGCGTTTTCAATTCTGCATATTTATTTATAGAAGAAACGCACCTGTGATATTGGGAAAAGCATGAGTATAGAATTCGTGCGAATGGATCATTCATGCGGGACATAGGCAAAATGAAAAGTAGAGACAGTTTTTCGACTGGTTGACATAAGTATATGCGTTGGTGAAAAATACAACGGATTTTGGGAAAATTGGATTTTGAGGAAAAAAATGAAATTATTTTTTCGGGGGTTTTGGTAATTTTGCCAGTGGCAAAGATGAAGAGGAACAGCGTACAATTCCATAATTTTAGTTTTTGTAACGTAGTGCTATCATAAAACAGACGCCTATTTAGCTTTTGATAACGACCTGCGATATTAGGTCTAACCGGCTGGATTTATCGTTTACAGGATAACGTTAGTCGTATAATGGAAATATGTTATTTAGCATTTCCGATAGAGAAAATTTCGTTAAAACCACACAATTTATAAAACCCCCCAAATGCCGATATAGATTGCAGAAGCAAGAAAAAAGTGAAACATACAAAAAATGAAAACAGAAAATCAAGCGATACTAGGAGCAGATGAACTTAAATTTAAGAAAAAATTGGACAGGAGGAACGAAATTTGGCGACAATAGTACAATTCGACACCGGTGACAAATTGACCGGTGGTCAGTTAAGGATCAAAAATCAGCAAGTGTCAGAGGTTGTGCAAAAAGGATATCAGCTAGTGTGTGCTGACAATGCGCCAACGGTACAAGAGGCATCGACAGAAATGATGGCGGAGATGGTCGATGAGGAAATGGATGATTACGACCGGGCAGTCGGAAACGCGACACCAACACCGCGAATTAAAAACCCGATGGCGTACCGAAAAGCTGAGCGGATTCTTGACCGCGAGGGGCATGTTATCTTTGCCTACGTGGAAGAAGATGAGAAAGCGAATCGTGAGATTATTTTCTGCCAGAAGTATCTCGACGGGACATTTTCAAGGAAACTGTCTATCTCGCAGGCGGATGTTTTCACTATCATGTTGGCGAATAAGGACAAACAGATGGAAAGTCGTGCGGATAAAGCATGCCTGAAAATTGGGTTGGAATATGTAAATTCCTTTTGCGGAAATCCCGATGATTTGATACCTGTTAAGAATGTCGTGAAGATGGTTGCAGAACAGATTCAATTTCTTCCAGTGTATCATGACGACCTTACAGAGGTGGAGCGGGTGGGCTTCTATCAAAGTCTGGTTGGAATGATTAAGGGAATGACGTCGCAAGTGCTGAACGATCATCGGGCGTATTACCCACTTTCGACGGAAGATATGGAATATATCACACGGAATCTGGGCACGACAAAAGTGAAACTTCTAAAAAGCTTGAAAAAGTATGACCTACTTTATCTAACTCCATCATCGAAAGGATATCAAACAAATGTTCGACTAAACGGGATGGGAGAAGATAGTTTCACCACATGGCGGTACTGCATTCTTCGAGACGAGGCGTTGGAAAATGATGAGGATTTAGAGTACAGTTACGATTTTTGAATTCGAGAGGGGGGCTGTTTCGACAGCCCCCTCTCAATGCAAAAGTCTGAAAAAATCTGAAAAATTTCTTGCATCCTTTACTTCCCTCTGGTACAATCCCCATAACAAATAAAAAGAAAGGAATCCTTTCACTATTTTACTTTACATATGTATCTAGAGAGGACTCTCTCGACTGGAAGGACTACGGTGTGGACGACATTGTGAAACGGGTGGTGGAATCCGACAAGCTGAACAACGGTGCGATCATTCTCATGCACAACGGGGCGAAGTACACGGCGGACGCATTAGATGCGGTGATTACCGGATTACAGGAGAAGGGATATGAGCTGGTGCCCATCTCACAGTTGATCTACAAAGATAAGTACCACATGAAAGCCGATGGGACACAGGTGTCGGGGGAGTAGAAAGCGGTTCTGCCTGCAAATGCTTTGAAGAAAATGCAGCATACGACTCCTCTGCGTTAATACCAGAGTAAGATACGCGCGAGGCTGGAAATTCTCATGTAAGAGAAGTTCCGGCCTCGCGTTCAGTGGTTTATACAAGAAGTTTTATGGATAACTCATAAGTTTTGCTTTCCCCGGCTTTTAGTACCTGAATATCACGTTTGTGCGTAAAATCATTGTCTTCATCGGCATAGATGGCGGCGCCGTTCCAGGGCTCGACACACAGGAACGGGGCATCTGCGTTTGCGGGTGTCCAGAAAGCAACCGTGGAGAAGTCAGGATAGTCTACCTGAATACCCTTTCCGGTAGCCGGATTCACAAGCTGTACGCTTCTCGATTTCATATGGGGAAATACCAGCGCATCGATATCAAAAAGGGAATAATCCAGTTTTAGCGTGTCAGAATGATCCAGATAACGCTTAGTGTTAACCGGGTCAAACTGCATGTTTTCAAGATCGTATACAGGGGAATCACATGTTTCCGCATATGGGAATTTCAATATATAGTCAGAAAATTGCTCTCCCTCTTCCAACGGACACATAAATCCGGGGTGTGCGCCAAAATGATAGTACATTTCTTCCGTATCCGTGTTTGTTACCAGATAGGTGATGCGAAGCAGCGGCCCGTCGAGGCGGTAAGTCTGACTGAAATGGAAACGGAACGGATAGTGTTTTAATGTGTCATCGTTTGCGTCACAGGAGAAGGAAAGGGCAGCATCCGATTCTTTCTCATACGCCATCTCCATATCACGCAGAAAACCGTGTTTGGGAATTTCATATTCCCTGCCGTTTATTATGGTTTTTCCGTTACGTACATTGCCGATGGAAGGAAAGAGAAGAGGGGCGGACCAAACCCAGAATTTGGGATCAGAATTCCATACATATTCTTTCCCGGTATCGCTTTTGTAAGATTTCAGCTCTCCTCCTTTCGTTTCCAAAGAGACGGAATAACCTTTGTTTGATAATGTGAGAATCATAAAGTACTCCTTTCTTTTTGAGCCGCCATAAGGCGGCATATTTTAGCTCTGAGAATGCCGTTACTCTACCCTTCCGATTTCAGAAAGAACCGCACAGCTCTCACGCCGGATCAACCGGAAAGGCAGTTCTACCTTCATCGGGATGCGTCTTCCGGTTTCTATCCGGTCGATTAACAGTTTGGCTGCCATCGTGCCCAGATCTTCCATGGGAACATGAATGGTGGTGAGCATGGGAGTCGTATACTGCCCCGTTTCAATATCGTCAATGCCGATGACGGATAATTCTTCGGGAATTTTTCTGTCTATTTCTTTGGCGGCTTTTATAGCGCCAATTGCAGTCAGGTCGTTGGCGCAGAACAGGGCGGTAACACTGTGAATCGAAGACAGGAGTTTTCGTGTCGCCTGATAGCCGCCTTCAATGGAAAGCGGGGTGTCTATGATCAGGTTCCTGTCCAGAGGCAGCGCGAGCTGGGAGACGGCGTCCCAATAGCCACGGTAACGGATTTCATTTTTGCGTTCACCAAGATAGGCAATATGCTTATGCCCGAGTTCGGCCAGATAACTTACGGCAGTTTTGGAAGCGAGGTAGGCGTTGCAAATAACCTGGTCGAACTCTGCCTCGATATTGTTAAGACCGGTGTAAATGCTTCTGTTGTAGTTTTCTTTTAGAAAGGTACGCATTTTAGAGTCGGGGCGTCCGAGAATTACCACGCCTTCCACTTTTGTCTCACGGATCTGTCTGCGGATGCCGGGGTCTTGGATATCCTGATAAGAGTAGATATACCTGACGGTGTATCCGTGTCTCAGTGCTTCCTTTTCAATTCCACGCATGATTCTGGAAAAAAAAGGATCGGAGGCTTGTGTGCGCGCAAGAATGCATCCGATGGTCCGGGATGCCGTACCGGAAATGTCCGCTTTACGCAGTTTCAGATTTCTCGCATTGGAATCAGGGACGTACCCGGTCTGGCGTACGATCTGCCATATTCTGTTTTCGACTTCTTTGCTGGCGGCTTTAGAATCCGGGTGATTGATCACCCGGGATACCGTAGAAACGGAAACGCCTGCCAGAGCAGCAATTTCTTTCATCGTCATAAGCCGTTCCTCTGATTTTTATTTTACCTCATTTATTCTATCATGGTGGAAAAGTTTACGCAAACGTTTGGGTAAATAATGCAAACATAGGAATGGGAAAGAAAATTTGAGTGTGCTATGATGAACACAGAACAGAAAGGAGCAAGGTGATTGATATGGCTGGGAATTTACTGGTAGTACATGGCGGCGGGCCGACGGCTGTTTTGAACGCATCTTTATACGGGGTGATCAGACAGGCGCAGGCCGAGAAGGAAGTGGATAAGATTTACGGAGCGATCGGGGGTTCCGAGGCTATACTCGCCGAAAATTTTCTGGATATGGGCAATATGCCGGACGAGAAGATTGAGCTGCTCCTGCATACGCCCGGCACGGCCATCGGCTCTTCGAGATTTCCGCTGGAACAGGAGCAGTACGAGGCAATGGTTTCCATCCTGAAAAAACACGATATACGTTACGTGCTGTTTAACGGCGGAAACGGTACGATGGATACTTGCGGCAAGGTCAGCCGGGTTTGTGAGAAAGAGGGAATTTTTGTCGTAGGGATTCCCAAAACAATGGATAACGATATTTCCATTATTGACCATGCGCCGGGATTTCCGAGTGCGGCGAAATACATCGCTACCGTGACGAAGGAAGTGGGCGCGGATGTGAAGTCCCTGCCTATCCACGTCTGTATCATAGAGGCCATGGGGAGAAATGCAGGATGGATTACGGCTGCGTCCGCTTTGGCGAGAAAGAATCCCGGCGATGCCCCGCACTTAATTTATCTTCCGGAAAGAAATTTTTGCGAGGAAGAGTTTTTAGAGGACGTGAAGAAACTGTATGACGAGCTTGGCGGGGTAGTAGTCGTGGTGAGCGAGGGCCTTCGCAACGAAAAGGGTGAATCGATTGTGCCGCCGATCTTTCAGACGGACAGGGCAATTTATTATGGGGACGTAGGAGCTTATCTTGCGGAACTGGTGATTAAGAAACTGGGAATCAAAGCAAGAAGTGAAAAACCCGGACTCTGTGGGAGGGCTTCCATGCTTCTCCAGTCCAAGGTGGATCGGGAAGAGGCGATTTTGGCGGGCAGGGAAGCAGTAAAGGCGGCCGTTTCGGAACAGACGGGCGTCATGGTCGGAATCCGGCGGAGAGAAGGGGAAGCGTATGCGGTAGAGATGCCTCTCATTCCGGTTGAGGAGGTAATGCTCCATGAAAGAGTGATCCCTGAGGAATATATCAATGAGAGAGGAAATGATATCACGGAATCGTTTGTACGGTGGTGCAGACCGTTAATCGACGGGGATCTGCCGGAAATGGTAAGTTTTAAGGATGATGCGGAGCGGAAGCTGAAAAGCAGAATATAAGGAGGGAACGGATGAAACATATTTATCTGAA
The DNA here is from genome assembly GCA_947073545.1 of uncultured bacterium. Classification (GTDB taxonomy): domain Bacteria; phylum Bacillota; class Clostridia; order Lachnospirales; family Lachnospiraceae; genus UBA3282. The sequence goes on along the minus strand of CAMTMP010000040.1, from coordinate 27,468 downwards.
CTTGAAGCGGTTTGATATTCCAAAGGAAGAGGGGGGTGTTAACAGCATTGCACCCGTGTCGGAGTGGGGCGCGTACATCGTAGAGCGCACGAAAGACGCGCTGCAAAAATATGGGGAGGAGGAAGCAGAGTTTGTCATGTATCTGCCGGAAGCACATCTGATTGCAGCGGCAGGGGCTTTGGGGGACAGCACAAACATTGCCATCGGTTCTCAGGGGATTCACCGCGAGGATGTCAGCAAAGGCGGCAATTTTGGGGCATTTACCACCAACAGAACAGGAAAGGCCGTGAAGGCGTTGGGGTGTGCCAGTACCCTGATCGGCCACTGCGAGGAGAGAAAGGACAAGGCAGGCATTCTTGCGGAAGCCGGAGTGACGGATACGGATGCGGTAAACAGGATTCTGAATCAGGAAGTAAAGGCCGCCGTGTCGGCAGGACTTACTGTGTTGTACTGCATCGGGGAGAACGACACGGAACTTGACAGATGGCAGGAGGTACTCGGAAAGCAGCTGGAAATCGGACTAAAGGATGTGGATACATCCAGGGTAGCCATCGCTTATGAGCCTATATGGTCTATCGGGCCGGGAAAGACGCCTGCCGGCAAGGAGTATATCCAAAAGATTGCAAGGTTTGTGAAAGAACGCACAGGAGGACTCCCGGTTGCCTACGGCGGCGGTCTGAAGGTCGATAATGCGGCTATGCTTGCATCCATACCGGAGATTGACGGCGGCTTGATTGCGCTTACGAGATTTCAGGGTGAAATCGGATTTTATCCTGACGAGTATCTGGAAATTATCCGCACTTATATGGGTCATTAGGGTGAAAAGGAGAATGCCTGAAATACGGGCATTCTCCGTGGTTTTGAGTCACAGCAAAGCTGTGACATGGAGGTTAGAGTGGAAACTAACATGGCGCCGGGAAAGAGCGGCGCAGAAACGGAGTAAGATATGAGATTAGAATTTGAATACGGACAGGGTACTATGGCGGCAAATCTGCCGGATGATACGGATGTGTTTATTCCGGGGGAGACGGTTCCCGACCCTCCCTATATACCGGAGGAGGAACTGGAAGCAAAAACATTGGAATCTTTGAGAAACCCTATGGGGATGGAGCCTCTTTCAAAACTGGCCAAGAAGGGCTCGAAGGTTACGATCGTATTTCCTGACAGGGTCAAGGGCGGTGAGCAGCCGACTTCCCACAGGAAAGTTTCCATCAAACTGATTCTGCAGGAATTATATGCGGCCGGTGTTGAGAAGAAGGACATTCTTTTGATCTGCTCCAACGGACTTCACAGAAAGAATACGGAGCAGGAGATCAGAGGGGTGCTTGGAGACGAGCTGTTCAACCAGTTCTGGGGCTGCGGACAGATCATCAACCATGACAGCGAAGACTATGAGCATCTTGTAGATCTGGGAACCACTGACAGGGGAGACCCGGTTCTCATGAATAAATATGTGTATGACAGTGATGTGGCCATATTGATCGGGCATACGCAGGGCAACCCTTACGGCGGCTATTCGGGCGGCTATAAACATTGCGCGACCGGAATCACGCACTGGCGGTCTATTGCTTCCCATCATGTGCCGAAGGTTATGCACCGGCAGGATTTCGTGCCGGTCAGCGGACACTCTCTCATGCGAACGAAGTTTGACGAGATTGGCCAGCACATGGAAAAGTGCATGGGAAAGAAATTTTTCTGCTGCGACGCGGTATTGGACACATCTTCCAGACAGATTGCCATTTTCAGCGGTTATGCAGGGGAAATGCAGCCTGCATCATGGAAAGTTGCAGACAAAAGAACATATGTCCCTTTTGCGGAGAAGAAGTACGATGTCATGATATTCGGTATGCCTCAGTTTTTCCATTACGGAGAGGGAATGGGAACGAATCCGATCATGATGATGCAGGCTCTTTCCGCGCAGGTGATCCGTCATAAAAGAGTGATGAGCGATCACTGCGTCATTATCTGTTCATCGATCTGTAACGGATATTTTCACGATGAATTGTGGCCTTATTTAAGGGAAATGTACGATATGTTCCAGTCAGACCGGATGAATACGCTGCCGGACATGAACCGTCTGGGAGAATATTTTGCGACGAACGAAGAGTATATCCGCAAGTACCGCTTTGCCAATGCATTCCATCCGTTCCACGGATTTTCCATGATTGCCTGCGGACATATAGCGGAAATGAATACATCGGCTATCTACATCTGCGGCGCGCAGGAACCCGGCTATGCGAGAGGTATGGGATTAAAGACAAGGGCAACGATCGAGGAGGCATTAGAAGACGCAAAGAAAAAATATGTCGGAGAAAATCCGCATATACTTGCACTGCCCCTCACCTTCAAGAAGAGCGCGGTACATATGATGATGAAAGACGAAGTGTACAATGGCTGACAGGCTGTCGGGGAAAGAGAATGGGAGGTAAAAAAGGATGCATGAATATTATTATTATACGAAAGAGGAACTGTTAAAGAGTCCAAAGATCCCGCTTATCGTTATGGAGGACAATGCGGTTGTGTTCCAGTCCATGGCACTGGAGATGGCGGATGAGATCGAGCGCAAAAACAAGGCGGGAGAAAAAACCGTATTTATCTGCCCGGTAGGGCCTGTAGGGCAGTATCCGTATTTTGTGGATCTTGTTAACAGCAGGAATATTGATCTGAAAAACGTCTGGTTTATTAATATGGATGAATATCTGACAGATGAGAAAAAGTGGATTCCCAAAGAGCACAGGCTGAGTTTCCGCGGTTTCATGGACAGAGTGGTCTATACGAAGATCAAACCGGAATTGGTGATGCCGGAAAGCCAGAGAGTTTTTCCTGACCCCGAAAATATAAATGATATCCCTGAGCTGATTGAAAAATTAGGCGGCGTGGATATTGCGTTCGGCGGCATCGGGATCAATGGCCATGTGGCATTCAATGAGCCGCAGGATGAGCTGACAGGGGAAGAGTTCCTGGAACTGAAAACGAGAGTGCTTGACATTTCGAAGGAGACACGGGCGGTCAACTCGATCGGTGACTTAAACGGCGCGTTAGACGACATGCCGCATTACTGTGTCACCATTGGGATCAATGAGATATCCCATGCGCGGAAAATCCGGCTGGGCTGCTTTAGGGATTGGCACAGGAGCGTGGTGCGCCATGCGGCTTACGGCGATCCGACAGCGCATTTCCCGGTAAGCCTTCTGCAGAACCACCCGGATATCAATATAAAATTTACCGAGTTTGTGGCAAATCTTCCGGAGTAAGGATTAGGAGACGATTAAAACTTAAATTTTCATTTGATTAACCGACCGGGCAAGTTTGGTCAGAATTTGTGTGGAAGCGTCACAAATTCTCCTGAGCGCGGTGCAGAATGGGGGTATTCCTTCGGGAAACGCCCAAATTCTGCCTGCGTACCCAGTGTAAACGCTTCGGAATGGAGGAAAAGATGGAGCAATATATTGTAAACGGAAACGTGTTTATAGACGGCGCGTTTCAGGAGAAGACAATCGAAGTGACAGACGGATGTCTGCACATTCTCCCGGCGGACGCCGCGGTAAAAGACGGAGCGAAGGTATACGACGCCGAAGGAAAGAGAGTCGTACCGGGCTTTATTGATCTGCATACGCACGGGGCAATGGGTGTTGACGTGAATGCGGCATCCGCAGAGGAACTGGGAAAGATCGGGCATTTCATGGCGACGCAGGGAACCACATCCTGGCTGTGCTCCGTGCTTACGGATACGAAGGAACAGACGCTTTGGTGTATCGACGAGTTTAAGAAGCACAGGGAAATGGAGTGCGATGACGCCAATCTGCTGGGAATCCATCTAGAGGGACCTTTTCTGGCAAAAGAGTACAAAGGAGCCATGCCGGAACACCTGCTGCGCGATGCGGACGTTGCTCTTTTAAAGGAATATCAGGATGCCGCGGAAGGCAATATACGGTATCTGACGGTATCTCCGGAGATCGATGGCATTGTGGATGCCATACCCGGATTTAAGGAGCAGGGGGTCGTGGTGGCAATCGGCCATTCGGGGGCGGATTATGATACTTCCATGAAAGCCATTGAGAACGGCGCCACATCCTGCACGCATACTTTTAATGCGATGAAACTGCTGCACCAGCATTTCCCCGCGATCATGGGCGCTGCGCTCGAATCGGATATTTACTGCGAGGCAATCTGTGACGGACGCCATCTTCATCCGGCTGTGGTCCGCCTGTTACTCAAAGTAAAGGGACTTGATAAAGTGGTGGCGGTGACGGATTCTATTATGGCGGCGGGCCTGCCGGACGGCAATTATAAGCTCGGCGTCAACGATGTGGTTGTGGAAGACGGGGATGCCAAGCTCGCCTCCAATGGCGTGAGGGCAGGAAGCACCTTGACGACGGGACAGGCTTTTAAAAACATTCTTGCCTTTACCGGACGCCCGGCTGAGGAGGTGTTAAAACTCTTGACGGAGAATCCGGCAAAACTGATCGGTGTTTTTGATAAGAAGGGTTCCATCGCCGAAGGCAAAGACGCTGACCTTGTGATTTTGGATGAGGATAATAATGTAATCGATACTTTTGTAATGGGCAGACAGATCAGCAGATGAAAGGAGTAAAAATATGGCATTAGTACCTTTAAGACCTTTGTTGGAAGCGACGGACAAATATCATTTTGCCCAGGGAGCTTTTAACGTAAACGCGGTGGCGCAGGCAAAAGCAGTGATTGAAGTGCATGAGATGTTCCGCTCGGCGGCCATTTTACAGGGCGCCGATCTGGCGAACGGATTCATGGGCGGCAGAACGGATTTTATGAATGCCACACTGGAGGATAAAAAAGCGGGCGCAAAAAATATTGCGGACGCCGTGAAAAAATACGGGACGGATTCCCCCATACCGGTAGTGCTTCATCTGGATCACGGCAAGAATTTTGATTCTGTGAAGGCGGCAGTGGAAGGCGGATATACATCTGTCATGATTGACGGTTCTTCCCTTCCTTTTGACGAAAATGTGGAGCTGACGAGAGAGGTTGTTAAATACGCGCACGAAAGAGGCATCACGGTAGAGGGAGAGCTTGGCGTATTGGCGGGCGTGGAAGATCATGTGTTTTCCGCCTCCTCCACCTATACAAATCCTCTCAATGCGGTAGAATTTTTCCGCAAGACGAAAGTGGACTGTCTCGCGATTTCTTATGGCACCATGCATGGCCCTTCCAAGGGGAAAGATGTGAAGCTGAGGAAGGAAATTGCCATCGCGATCAAAGAGTGCATGAACCACGAAAACATTTTCGGCGTACTGGTATCTCATGGCTCCTCTACGGTTCCCAAATATATTGTGGATGAGATTAACGGGCTTGGCGGTGACGTGCAGAATGCCTATGGAATCTCCGTGGACGAATTAAAGCAGGCGATTCCCTGCGGCATTGGGAAGATCAACGTGGATACGGACATCCGTCTCGCGGTGACAAGAAATATGAAAGAGTTTTTCGCGAAGAATCCGGCGAAACAAAGCAGTTCGTCCATCGGACCGATCTATGAACTTCTGGAAAAGAATAAGACACAGGTAGACCCCAGAGTGTTCCTGACACCCATCATGGAGACGCTCATGAAGGGCATAGTGCCTGACGACGATGTGGCGGCGATCACAGGCTGTATAGAAGCCGGTGTGAAAGAAGTGGTCGGCACCCTGATTGTACAGTTTGGTTCCGTAGGGAAAGCGCCTTTGGTAGAGCAGGTGACGCTTGACGAGATGGCAGAGCGGTATAAAAAGGCCGGTATTTAGTAAGCGCGGACGGGGTCCGGGGATTTGGGAAACGGTATGAAAAAAAATCATACTATCTGAATGGCAGGATTCGTAATATAATGTAACTATTATATTCGTAAAGAAAAAAAGAAAGGAAGACTGCTATGAAAGAAAAAAACAAAGGTAGTAAGATTCCAAGCAAAGTGTGGCTGCTGATTTCGTTTGCGACAGCTATGGTTTTATGGTATTTACTGTCCCTGAACCCCAAAACAGCGCGGAGTTTTCCAAATGTCCTGGTGACGCTCCAGTCTGTGAAGACAATGCTTGAGAGGGGCGTGTTCTGGACTGACATCCAGAGCAGCCTGATTTCCGTCAGTGCCGGTTTCGTGTTAGGATTTGTACTTTCTCTTCCGACGGCAATTCTGATGGCGTGGTACCGTCCCGTGAGAAACATTATCGAACCATGGATTCAGTTTGTCAGGAATATCCCGCCGCTGGCTTATGTGCCGTTAGTGGTTATCTCTGCAGGCGTAGGAAGAAAGCCGCAGATTATTGTCATCACGATCGCTACTTTTCTCATTATGACAATCACCATTTATCAGGGTGTCATCAATATCGATGAAACGCTGATAAAGGCTGCCCGGGTGCTTGGCGCCACGGACAAGGACATCTTTTTGCAGGTAATTGCCCCCGCCACGCTTCCGTTCATCATGACGGCGGTACGGCTTGGCGCATCCGTTGCGCTGACGACGCTGATCGCGGCAGAATCTACAGGCGCGAGCGCAGGTCTGGGAATGCGTATCCGTTCCCTGAACAACAGTTTTGAGTCTGAGCCGATGCTGCTGTATATCATCATTATCGGTATTATAGGCATTACCGTGGAAAAAGTGATTAAAATATTAGAAAGGAAGCTGACGGGATGGCAGGAGAAAAGAGAAATATAAAACTGAAAATCGACAACGTAAAAAAGATTTACAATTCCCGGAACGGGGAAATGATCGCTTTAAACGGAGTCAATTTAGACATTGCGGAAAACGAGTTTATATGCGTGGTAGGTCCTTCCGGATGCGGAAAATCCACACTTTTGAATATCATTGCGGGACTGCTTGAGCCTACTTCCGGCGCCGTGTATTGTGACGGAAAAAAGGTAGAAGGCACAGGAACGGAGCGAGGCGTGGTATTTCAGCAGTATGCGCTGTTCCCATGGATGACGGTAAAGAAGAATGTCATGTTCGGGCTGAAACTTCAGGGAATCAAGGGCAAGGAAGCGGAAGAACGGGCCATGAAGTACATAAAAATGGTGCAGCTTGAGGACTTCGTCGACCACTATCCGAAGGAACTTTCAGGCGGTATGAAACAGAGGGTGGCCATTGCGAGGGCATATGCGGTGAATCCTTCTGTACTGCTTATGGATGAGCCTTTCGGCGCGCTGGATGCGCAGACGAGGACGCAGCTTCAGTCGGAACTGCTGGAAACATGGGAAAAAGAACAGAAGACATGTTTCTTTATCACGCATGATGTGGACGAGGCTATTATCTTGGCACAAAAGGTAATTATTATGAGTGCGCGGCCCGGACGGATCAAAGAGATCGTAGATATCAATATTCCGTATCCGAGAACACAGGAAACAAAAATGTCGCCTGAATTTTTGGAATTAAAGAACCATATTTGGGGACAGGTATATCAGGAATATTTGGAAGTAAGGAAATAACAGTTACGATATTGGATTTGTGTAAAGTTTATGTTATGATGTAAAAAGAATTTTTATTCTTGAGTCTGCGCCTGCGTAGCGAACGCAGACTCATAAAATATAAAGCTACGCAGAAACGAGGGTGAATATGAAAAAGATGTTAGGGTTATTTTTGACGGCAGCGCTGACTGTGTCATTGGCAGGGTGCGGCAGCCAGCCGGCACCGGCAGCAGAAGCGCCTGCGGCAGAGACTTCGGCGGCGGTGGAAGAAGAACCCGCGGCGGAAGAGCCTGCAGCGGAGGAACCGGCAGCAGAAGAGGCAGAGGAAGCACCTGCGGAAGCGGAAGCAAGCTATGATCCGGTTACGCTGCACGTGGCTTACATGCCCAACTATGGCAGTCTGTGGTCAGTACTTACCGCAAAGGAAAAAGGCTTTTTTGACGAAGTTGGTATTACGGTAGAGATGGTTGAATTTGCGGACGGCCCGACGATCATTGCCGCTATGGAATCCGGCAGTATCGATGTAGGCTATATCGGTCAGGGTGCACATAAGCTTTGTATCAACGGCAAGGCATCTATCTTTGCTCTTTCCCATATTTCTAACGGCGATGCACTGATCGGCGGTGAGGGAATCACAAAAGTAGAAGACCTGAAAGGCAAGAAAGTGGCATACTCTTCCGGAAGTTCCAGTGAAGATATTCTGGTGAACTCCTTACAGGCAGCTAATATGACGATGAGCGATATTGAGGCGGTAGATATGGATGCATCCGCGATCGTTACGGCTATGCTTTCCGGTGGTGTAGATGCATGTGCAACATGGTCTCCCAACAGCATTAAGATTTTGGAAGAGATGGCAGGAGCGACCAAGCTGACCGATAATATGACATTTAAAGATACCACCATTTCTCTTGCAAGCTGGATTGCAATGCCCAGCTATGCAGAAGAAAACAAGGACGTTTTGGTGAGATTTACCAAAGCACTCTTCAAGGCAATGGATTATGCGGCAACCGATCACTATGATGAGGTTGCGCAGTATGTGGCAACACAGGTTGCACAGGATTATGACAGCGTCTATGCACAGAGAGGCGACGCACAGTGGTTGACAGGAAAAGAAGTTTCAGAGGGAGCTTCGAACGGTGAGGTAGAAGAATATTATGAAGTGCAGAAGCAGGGATTTGTGGCGGCAGGCGCCGTGGAGAAGGACCCCGTTCCGGCAGCTTCCGAGTATGTCATGTTAGATGTCATGATTGAAGCAGGCAAGTAATTAAAAGTAATTTTATGGTGAGAGCAGTCTGCCGTCTGGTATACTGCTCTCGCATGCTGTTGGGAAACAACGGTATGGAGGCTGTTATGCTGATTTTACTGTTAGTTGTTTTTATGATTGTTTCCGGCTTTATTTTGCTTCGCAAAAGAAACAGGGAATCCGTTTTTCTTTCAGGAATGTGCATCAGTCTGGTGCTTGAATTTACCGGCATTTTAATTTTTGTGGCAAAAAAGGGCGGATATTCAAAGCAAATGCTGGAATTTCTGTTTGTTTCCATGAAACTAAAGACAGAAATCCAATATCTTGTGATTCCGCTTGACTGCATAGGCTATATCATTGCGCTGGGCAGATATCTGTTTCCTTTTTTTCTCATGCAGATGGCAATGCACTATTCGATGATTCCCTTGATCCGCCGCGATCCGTTAATGAAAAAACTGACGGCCATACCGCCGATTGCCTCTTTGGTTATTTATTATCCTCCCATTTATAAATCAATCATTGCGTGGAATCCGGGAATACAGGATTTAATTGTAGAGATTTCTTATTATTGGATTTTACTTTATATCGGCGCCGCGATCGCTCTTCTTGTCATCGAATATTTTTCGATCACAATGACTTTTTGCAGGAGGCAGTTTAGCCTAGTGGTCATCTGTATGATTGCAATGTCAGGACTGTATCTGACTTATTGCGGACAGGACCCGGGTCAGGTGTACCGGTTTTACAGCTACTCCTATAAATGGAACAGGGGAATCGGATATTTGCAGCATATGTGGGATATCAAGACCTATTATCTGCTGATTGTGATCAATGTGATCTGTGGTATATTGGGATTTTACGGCTTGTTCCGGTATACACAGCAGCACTATGCGGACGATTTGGAAGATGTGGTGATGGAACGGAAATATAACACGGCGAAAGTAGGAACATTGGTGTTTGTCCACAGCACGAAAAACCAGCTTTTGGCGAACCGCGTACTTTTTAAGCGTTTAAGCGGGCTTGACATGACGCGGGCAGAGGACATTCAGAAGATGCAGGAGTGCATCGTAACGTTGGAGAATATCAATGACGCGCTGTTAGAACGGATGGAGGAACTGCACCGTTCCGTAAAGTCGAGTTCCATTCTGATGGTGTCCTGCTATTTGGAAGAAATCGTGGAGAAAGCGTTAGACAGATTCTATGATAAGTACCCGGAGGCCTCCGTGGAAGTCATTCTTGAATCCAACGCGCCGCTGCTTGCGGACAGAACCCATCTTTGCGAGGCTGTCTATAATCTCTTAATCAATGCGCAGGATGCGGTGGACGCGGCAGACCGGGGAGCGGAAGGAAAGGTATCCTTGCTGAGTCATGATGAAAGGCTTTATACTGTTATAGAGATAAAGGATAACGGCACAGGTATTCCCATGGCGCTGACTAAAAAAATATTCGATCCGTTTTATACGAGTAAAAACAGAAGTCATAACTGGGGAATGGGACTGTATTATGTCAGAGCGATCGTCAGGGGACATTTGGGGAATCTGCGGGTAGAGAGCAAAGAGGGAAAAGGAAGCAGCTTTTATATTATTTTACCAAAATATGCGGACGACAGACGGCGGATTTATGGTGATAAGAATGGGCGAAAATAAAAAGAAGATTAAGATTATGATAGCGGATGATGTGCCGCTGCTTCGGGAAGACATGACTGAGCTGATCGACAGACAGGAAGATATGGAAGTAGTCGGAACGGCGGGAAGCGGAAAAAGAATTGTCGAGTTGGCAAAAGAGGTAGAGTTTGATATTATTTTAATGGATATCGAGATGGAAAGTTTAAATTCCGGTATACTTGCGGCAGAGCAGCTGCGGGAGGAACTTGGAGAAACAAATATTATTTTTTTGACGGTACATGATACAAATGAGATGATACTGACTGCGATGGGAGCAGGGGCAGTGGATTACCTTGTAAAGGGATGTGGAGAGGAAGAGATACTGAATCATATCAGAGGTGCCTATAACGGGAATCCAATCATGGAACGCAAGGTCCATGATGTGGTCATGCAGGAATATGTGAGACTGCAGAAGAGTGAGAAAAGCCTTTTGTTTTTTATTAACAATATCTCCGGTCTGACGGCCGTGGAAAGAGAATTGATCAAAATGCTGTTGGAGGAAAAGAAAATCAAAGAAATTGCGAAAGAGAGATGTGTGGAAATCGTCACGATCAAGACACAGATTAAGGGACTGCTTAGAAAATTTGGCTGCAGCAGGACAAAGGAAGTGACAAAGATCATTAATGATTTGAACCTGACACATTTATTTATGTAAAAATTGGGCATTGGCGCGCTCGATTCAGAGAATGCTCTGCATTCTCCATAAATGGGTTACACGGCAGCAGTTTCTTATAGAATAAAAGGATAGAGAGGGACATTCGTGAAATTTTTTGCTGGGAAAAAAGAGATTGTGGAAAAAAGAATAATGACGGATTTTTCTGACGTGGTTAAGGAAAGCTTAAAAAAACTCAAGAAGAATATTTTGGAGATGGGCTATATTGCCGACGGCACGAATGTAGCCATTAATGCGGTAGGCAGTTCAATAGATGTAATCAGCGATGCGAATAGCGAGCTGACATCACGGACGAAGGAAATAAATCAAAGTACGGTCAAAATGGGTCATGTAATAGATCAGACCAACCAGTCTGTGGAGGATTTAAATGAGTCCGCGTCTGTTATGCGTACCAGCAACCAGGAAGTAAGAAGTATTTTCAGAAAATTAATGGAGGAAAATACAAGCACACAGGGATATATCGAGGAAATTGCGAGAAATACCTTTGAGACAAATCAGGCAACCGGGGAGATCCGGCAGGCAGTTGATATGATCAACAGCATTGCGAACAAGACAAATCTTCTGAGTTTAAACGCATCTATTGAGGCGGCAAGGGCGGGGGAAGCCGGACGCGGTTTTGCCGTGGTGGCAGGAGAAATACGCGCTTTGGCGGAGCAGAGCAGGGAAAATGCAAAGGTAATTCAGGAAATTATCAGTTCCTTGGAGGAAAAATCGAATAAGTCCGTTTCCAATATCAAAACCGTACAGGGCGCATTTGAAAAGCAGACCGAAAGTCTGGAGAAGACAGACGACTTGATGGAAAAGACGAATCGAATGATAGAGGATGTGGCGGTAAGGATCAATCAGATTGAAACAAATTCCAGGGAGCTGGATGCAGAGAAGGATTTTATTATCAAACATATGGAATCCCTCGAAAAGTTCAGTGAAAGCAACCATTCGGCAATGGAGAATATTGTCTCCTATTTTAAAAGTGTCGTAAAAAATTCGATGGATATCAGGGAGAAGGCCTGTGAAGTAACGGAGACCAGTGGAGAAATACAGGAAAATATCGTTCAGTCCGAAAAGAAAAAAGTAACAAATAACAGCAGTGTCCCGGAAACCGTACGTGTCGCCTTTATGCCCAATTATGGGAGTCTTTGCGCAATCGTCGCGGCAATCAGGAACGGGGCTTTTGAACAGGAAAATATGCACGTCGAGCTTTATGAGTATGCAAACGGCCTTGAAATTATCAAGGCGATGGAAGAAGGAAAGATTGACTTTGGTTACATAGGCAATGGCGCGCACAAATTCTGTATCCAGGGAAGAGCGTTGATTATTCTGATGTCTCATTTGTCTAACGCGGAAGCCGTGATCGGAAACATGAAGCATGAAGTAAGGACAACGGCAGACTTGCGTGGCAAAAAAATCGGAAATGTGGAAAATGCATCCAGTGAAACCATTCTTCGTCTCGCGTTGGACGCAGAGGGCATTTCAGAAAAGGATGTCCGGATTATCAATATGAAACCGGATGAGGTGGTGGCTGGGATGGCGGACGGCAGTCTGGACGCCGGAGTCATCTGGTCCCCGTATACGTTAGAAGTAATGAAAAGTCTTGGGAACGATGCGGTCGTGCTTGCGAATAATATGACATACAGCAATAAGACGGCCTCTATTTCATCATGGATTACACTGCCGGAGTTTGCAAAGGAAAATCAGGATAAAGTGCTGCGTTTTACAAGAGCGATTTATCAGGGGATGAATTACAGGGCTGTGGAAGGCCACGTGAGACAGATCGCCGACTGGATATCGGAGATCACTTCGATTGATAAGAAAAGTGCATTTGAGCAGCGCAAGGATGCGCAATGGCTGACTTCCGGCTTTGTGAGTATAGGTGCGAAGCGGGGTGACATAGCAGGATTTTACCAGATTCAGCAGAGAGAATTTGTGGAATCCGGACAGGTACAAAATTTTGTGCCAATTGATCGGTATGTTTTGATTGATAATATGATAAAGGCAGCACAGTAAAGAGGTTTGCGGAAGGGAAAACAATGGAATATCTGATTATTGTATTGGTTTGTTTTTTTTCCTCAGTCGTAGGCGCAATCTGCGGCATAGGGGGAGGCGTGATCATAAAACCGGTGCTGGATGCAACGGGCGTGATGGCTGTGACGACAGTATCCTTTTTGTCAGGGTGCACGGTGCTGTCCATGTCAGTGGTTTCGCTGTATAAAAATCTGAAGGCGAAGCATACATTCGCCTTTGATAAGGTATTTGCGACGGTACTGGCGCTCGGCGGCGTGGTTGGAGGACTGACAGGCAAGGAATTGTATCAGGGGATTATCAGCCGTCTGTCTGACAGCAGCCGGGTCGGCGCCATTCAGGCTTTTGTTCTTATGGTGATCACCGTGGGGACGCTTCTTTATACCATTTTTAAAGAAAAGATACATACAAAGAATTTGGAAAATAAGGTAGTTATTTTTGTGATCGGTATCATATTGGGCATTATGTCTTCCTTTTTGGGAATTGGCGGAGGGCCGATTAATCTGGTTGTGCTGTTTTATTTTTTCTCCATGGAAACCAAACAGGCGGCTTTATACTCGATCTATGTCATTATGTTTTCACAGATTTCGAGTCTTTTGTCTACCGTGTGCAAAGGCAATGTGCCTCCCTTTGAGCCCAAGATTCTTCTTGTCATGATTGGCTGCGGCATATTGGGCGGATTAGTGGGAAGCAGGATCAATAAGAAAATAGAAAATAAGATGGTAGACAAGCTGTTTATGGGGCTGATGGGGATTATTATCTGTATCAACATTTATAATATTTTCAGATATATGTAATATTAAAATATGGATATAGACAATCGATTGAAAATCCGCATTGTTAAAGTGCGGATTTTTTTGTATACTTGTTCTTAGTACAGAAACAGATGAGACAGAAGAACGGAGGGTAAATATGCCACGCAGAACAGATATTCACAAGGTACTAATCATCGGATCAGGCCCGATCATCATTGGACAGGCCTGTGAGTTTGACTATTCCGGGACACAGGCGTGTAAAGCGCTTCGCAAGCTCGGCTATGAGATCGTGCTGGTCAATTCCAATCCGGCGACGATCATGACGGATCCGGAGACGGCGGATGTGACTTATATTGAGCCGTTGAATGTAGAACGGCTGGAACAGATCATTGCGAAGGAGCGTCCGGACGCCCTGCTTCCCAATTTGGGCGGACAGTCGGGTTTGAATTTGTGCGCAGAGTTAAACAAAGCAGGTGTTTTGGAAAAGTACAATGTACAGGTCATCGGTGTGCAGGTGGATGCCATCGAGCGTGGTGAGGACCGCATTGAATTTAAAAAAACCATGAACAAGCTGGGCATTGAGATGGCACGCAGCGAAGTGGCCTACTCCGTGGAGGAAGCGCTTTCCATTGCGGAGAAGCTGGGGTATCCGGTGGTGCTTCGCCCCGCCTACACGATGGGAGGCGCAGGCGGCGGCCTTGTATACAACAGGGAGGAGCTGAAGGTGGTGTGCGCCAGAGGCCTGCAGGCAAGTCTTGTGGGGCAGGTGCTTGTGGAGGAGTCCATTCTCGGCTGGGAAGAGCTGGAGCTTGAGGTGGTGCGGGATGCGGACAACAACATCATTACCGTCTGCTTTATTGAAAATATAGATCCGCTGGGAGTCCATACGGGAGACTCTTTCTGTTCCGCACCCATGCTGACGATCTCCGAGGCGTGCCAGAAACGTCTGCAGGAGCAGGCTTACAAGATTGTGGAATCGGTACAGGTGATCGGCGGCACGAACGTGCAGTTTGCCCACGATCCCGTATCGGACCGTATTATCGTCATCGAGATCAATCCCCGGACCTCCCGCTCGTCCGCGCTGGCAAGTAAGGCGACGGGATTCCCGATCGCTCTTGTGTCATCCATGCTGGCGGCAGGCCTTACCCTAAAAGACATTCCCTGCGGGAAGTACGGGACTTTGGATAAATACGTGCCGGACGGCGACTACGTGGTGGTCAAGTTTGCCCGCTGGGCTTTTGAGAAGTTCAAGGGCGTGGAGGACAAGCTGGGCACCCAGATGCGTGCTGTAGGCGAAGTCATGAGTATCGGCAAAACGTATAAGGAGGCGTTCCAGAAAGCCATTCGTTCTCTGGAGACGGGACGCTACGGGCTGGGACACGCGAAGGACTTCGACACGCTGCCGAAGGAAGAACTGCTCAGACGGTTGAATACGCCTTCCAGCGAGCGGCATTTTCTGATGTACGAGGCGCTGCGCAAAGGCGCGACAGTGGAGGAAATTTTTGAGATCACGAAGGTCAAGGCGTACTTTATCGAGCAGATGAAAGAGCTGGTGGAGGAAGAGGAAGCCATTTTGCGGCATAGAGGCAAGATGCTGCCCGATGAAATGCTTGTTACGGCGAAGAAGGACGGATTTTCCGATAAATATTTGAGCCAGCTTTTAGAGATACCCGAGGCGGATATCAGAAACCGCCGTCTTGCGCTTGGCGTGGAGGAGGCATGGGAGGGCGTGCATGTCAGCGGTACGGAAAACAGCGCCTACTATTATTCCACCTACAACGCGCCGGATAAGAACCCGGTGAATGAAGAGAAACAAAAGATTATGATTCTGGGCGGCGGCCCCAACCGGATCGGGCAGGGCATCGAGTTCGACTACTGCTGTGTACACGCGGCGATGGCTCTTAAAAAGATGGGATTTGAGACGATTATCGTGAACTGTAACCCGGAGACGGTGTCCACGGATTACGACACTTCCGACAAGCTGTATTTTGAGCCGCTTACCTTAGAGGACGTGCTGAGTATTTATAACAAAGAAAAGCCGCTGGGCGTGATCGCACAGTTTGGCGGACAGACGCCGTTGAATCTGGCATCCGAGCTGGAACAGAACGGAGTTCGGATTCTCGGCACTTCTCCCTCGGTCATTGATCTGGCGGAGGACCGTGACCAGTTCCGCGCCATGATGGAGAAATTGGAGATTCCCATGCCGGAGTCGGGTATGGCGACCACGGTGGAGGAGGCGCTTAGCATTGCGGCGCAGATCGGTTATCCGGTGATGGTGCGGCCTTCCTATGTGCTGGGCGGCCGGGGCATGGAAGTGGTTTATGACGACGACAGCATGACGGAGTACATGAACGCGGCGGTGGGTGTGACGCCTGACCGGCCGATTCTGATTGACCGGTTTTTAAATCGTGCGCTGGAGTGCGAGGCGGACGCCATCAGCGACGGCGCCCACGCCTTTGTGCCTGCGGTGATGGAGCATATCGAGCTGGCGGGTATCCACTCCGGCGATTCGGCATGCATCATTCCCTCCGTGCACATTCCGGCAGAGAGCGTGGAGACGATCAAGGAGTACACGAGAAAGATCGCGGAGGAGATGCATGTCAAAGGCCTGATGAACATGCAGTATGCCATCGAGAACGGCAAGGTGTTCGTGCTGGAGGCGAACCCGAGAGCATCCCGCACCGTGCCGCTTGTGTCCAAGGTCTGCAATATCCGCATGGTGCCCCTTGCTACGGAGATCATTACTTCGGAGCTTACGGGACGCCCGTCTCCGGTTCCGGCATTAAAAGAACAGGTGATACCGAATTATGGAGTGAAGGAGGCGGTGTTCCCTTTCAATATGTTCCCTGAGGTGGACCCGATTCTGGGACCCGAAATGCGCTCCACAGGCGAGGTGCTGGGGCTTTCCCGCTCCTACGGCGAAGCCTTCTACAAGGCGCAGGAGGCGGTACAGTCCAAGCTTCCTCTTGAGGGCACGGTGCTGATCTCCGTGAACAAACAGGACAAGGACGAGGTGGTAGAGGTGGCAAGGAGTCTTGCCGAGGACGGATTTCAGATCGTGGCTACCGAGGGCAATTACAATCTGATCACGGCGGCAGGGATTCCTGCGACAAAGGCAAAGAAGCTTTATGAGGGACGGCCTAACGTAGGTGATATGATTACGAACGGCGATTTTGACCTGATTATCAACTCTCCCGTAGGCAAGGACAGCAGACACGATGACAGCTACCTGCGCAAGGCGGCGATCAAGGCGAAGGCGCCCTATATCACCACAGTGGCCGCGGCGAAAGTGACAGCGGAGGGTATTCATTACTTAAAAACCCACAAGGGCAGTGAAGTAAAATCCTTGCAGGAGCTGCACGGCGAGATACACGACAAAGAATAATGGAAGAAGAGCATGGAAACTTGTAATGGTATTTTCATCGGAACGGTGCTATGATAGAAAAAAATGTGTGAAAGGAAGGATGGACAATGAAGCTGGATTTGGGCACGGTAGGTAAGTGGGAAGCGTCCCTGAGAGAGGCAGGGTATATGAGCGATGACGACCACATTATTGAACACACGAAGGGCGACTTGTGGGAGATGCTGTCGCAGACGAGAGGCAATTTCTTTTTCACGGAGGAGAAGTTTATCTTTGCCGGAGGTCTGATTGGTGTAAGCAATTTTGCCGTTAAATACAGCGACATCAAGGAGCTGAAGCTCGTCAATGTGGGCGGCCTCATTCCGCTGATCCCTACGGGGCTTATGGTGACCTGTTACAACCCGGAAAAGGGAAAGAACGTGAAACATAAATGCTCTGTCATGAAGAGAAAAGAGTGGATGTCGTTTCTTAAAAACAAGGCCGGATTGTAAAAGCGGCGAAAAAACTGAAATAAAAGTTTGACAAATGCTAAAGGCTGTGCTATTCTATCTGATAATTTAACAAAGAGTCAGCGTTTGACGGAGGAAGAGATATGTTTAACAGAAATCTGGTCGCGTTTACGGTCATTATGGGTATTATGCAGATTTTTCAAATTACGGTCACAGCCTGAGGCGGCGAAAAGCCGCAGAGACGCATGGCCGTAAGACGGAAGGTCTTATTGGCCGTGCGGGAATCAGATTTTAGATAGGAGAACCGCATGGGAAGTACATGAAAATGTACCGAACACGCGGTTTTTTTGCGCGAATAAGCAGAGTCAGAAAGCGATTTTATTAAAAAAAGATAGAGTCAGGAAAGGAGGAAACAGAAATGCAGGCAATCCAAGTAGAAAATTTATCGAAGACATTTCGGGTGAAGAGGAAGGAGAAGGGGATGCGCGGCAGCGTCAAGGCGATTTTTCATCCGCAGACAGAGGAAATCCGTGCGGTGAACGGCGTATCTTTTTCAGTGCCGGAGGGGGAGATACTGGCATTTATCGGCCCAAACGGCGCGGGAAAAAGCACGACCATCAAGATGCTGACGGGAATACTCTATCCTGACGGCGGGCGGGTAGAAGTGCTTGGCGTTGATCCGACGAAGCAGAGAAGGCAGCTTGCCTATCAGATCGGCACGGTGTTCGGCCAGAAGGAGCAGCTCTGGACGCACCTGACGCCTCATGATAATTTCCGTTTCTTCGGGGCGATCTATGACCTGACGGAGCGGGAGACAGAGGTACGAATCGACGAACTTTCGGAACGGTTTGCTCTGAAAGACTTTATTGACATACCTGTCAGAAATTTGTCGCTGGGGCAGCGCATCCGCTGTGAGATGGTTGTAGCGCTCATCCATAAGCCGAAGGTGCTGTTTCTGGATGAGCCGACGATCGGATTAGACCCGGTGGTGAAGGAAAATGTGCGGGAATTGGTGAAACAGATGAACAGAGAGGAGCACACCACGATTTTCCTGACCAGTCACGATGTGGGAGACATCGAGAAGCTGTGCAGGCGTATTATCATTGTGAACGACGGGCGGATTGTCATGGACGATTCGGTGGAGCATTTGAAAAGCCATTATCCGCATAAACAGGCTGCGGACATTGTGGAACAGGACCGCGGGAACGAGGCGGCAGGGAGCGGGGATATTTCGGACGCGTCGCTGGAAGATATCATCGTAGAGATATACAAGTCGCAGGGGGAGGAATGACGTATGTATGGATGGGGAAAGAGGAATGCCGCGGGCGCGCTGTCATTGGCGCGCGGACGGGGCGGGCGTGTAAAGGGTATGCCGTGGCGCAAATATGCGGTCATATACCGGCTTGTCCTTTTGGAGAATTTGCAGTATGCGGCAAATATCGTTGTGGGATTTTTCAGCTATGCGGTTTTTATCTATACTTTTATCATGCTCTGGGAGTATATGTACCGGACACCGGGGGAGCTGATTGCGGGTTACACGAAGGAGCAGATGATCTGGTATGTGATGATGACGGAAATGATCTGGTTTGGATCAGGTGCGGCTTCTGTGGCGAGGGAAGTTTCGACAGACATCCGGGGCGGTAATATCGCTTATCTGATGAATAAGCCTTACCATTACACGCTGTATGTTTTGGCGAAATATACGGGGGAGTGGAGTGTCAGACTGCCGATGTATGCAATGCTGGCGGCGGGGATCGGGACGCTGATGGTTGGGCCTTTGCCCGGGTTCCCGCTCACTGCGGTTCCGGGGATGGCGGTCTGCGTGGTTCTGGGACTCACCATCAATGCGGTGTTTAAGATGTGCATCAGCCTGTTTTCTTTCTGGATCGAGGATGCGGCGCCGTTCCAGTGGTTGTATGACAAGCTGCTTTTGATCGTCGGAACGATGTTCCCTGTTGAGATATTTCCGAAAGCATTACAGCCGTTATTTAAGTTGACGCCGATCTATACCGTGTTTTACGGGCCGGCTAAGCTGATCGTGGATTTCAGCCCGGAGAAATGTGTGGAAATTCTGGCGGCGCAGGCGGTATATCTGGCTGCGGGCTGTGGGCTGATGTTTCTGATTTACGGGAAAGGGGTGAAAAAACTGTATGTTAACGGCGGTTAAAAATCAAATGCGGGTATGTCTTCTTTCCATTAAATACAATGTGATGCGGGAAATGGTGAATAAGGTGACTTTTCTCACTAACGTGGGATTCATGGTATTAAACAATGCCTCTTTTTTGGTGCAGTGGATGATTCTGTTTCGGCTGCGGGGGGAGGTGGGCGGATATACGTTTCGTGAGATTATGCTTTTGTGGGGGCTGGTTGCGGCGTCCTTCGGGCTTTCGCATATATTGTTTGCAAGGGTGTTTTCCCTGCCGGATCTGATAATCAATGGAAAACTGGATGCCTATCTGGTACAGCCGAAAAATGTGCTGGTCGGTGTGATTACTTCATCTACCGATGTGTCGGCGATCGGAGATTTCCTGTATGGGATTGCGATTGCTGCAATCTGTGGTCCGGGTGTGGGCGGCTTTATCCTCTTTCTGCTGTTCACGGTGACGGGAGCGGTCGTTTTTACAGCGTTCGCCCTGCTTTTGGGGAGCCTGTCTTTCTGGTTTGTGCGGATGGATATGCTGCAAAACCAAATGGTTATGGGGATCGTAAGTTTCGGTACTTATCCGGACGGTATTTTTAAGGGCGTTTCCCGTTTCCTGCTGTATTTCATTATTCCGGTGGGTATGGCCGTCTGGTACCCGGTACACGTGATAGTCCGTTTTGACGCAGAGATGTTTTTCACCGTGGCAGGGTATGCCGCGTTGCTTTCGGCGATGTCCGTGGCGGTGTTTTACAGAGGGCTGAGACGGTATGCTTCGGGGAATCTGATGGTGGCGAGGATGTGAAGCCGAAGGCTGAGCTGTTACAATTTTTCTTCTGTTTCGCGGTAAAGTATCTTTGCAAATCGGCATGTTTGTGGTACTTTTATATAGATATCTGTCTGACGTTCTAAAGCGTCAGAGCTATGCGAAACAGGAGAAGAAGGAGAATTGGTTATGAGACAAATGAAAAAGAGGTGGAGTATGCTTGTGCCGACGGCGTTTCTGCTGGCGATGGCATTTTCCACAACGGTGTTTGCGGCGGGGGAGGAAACCTTGTACGTGCCCGATCTGCACGCTACGTTCTGGGCGCTGGTTCCGGCCATTGTAGCTATCGGGCTTGCGCTGATCACGAAGGAGGTTTACAGCTCCCTGTTTGTGGGGATTCTGATGGGAGCGCTTCTGTACTCGGGATTTCAGTTTGAGCTGACGATTACCCATATTTTTTCGGACGGGATTATCGGCGTGCTGTCGGACAGTTACAATGTAGGTATTCTTGTATTTCTGGTGATTCTGGGGGCGATGGTCAGTATGATGAACAAGGCGGGCGGCTCGGCGGCTTTCGGGCAGTTTGCGGCAAGCAAGATCAAAAACCGGGTTGGCGCGCAGCTTGCAACCGTTCTTTTGGGTGTGCTTATCTTTATCGACGATTATTTCAACTGCCTGACAGTGGGAAGCGTTATGCGCCCTGTGACGGACAAGTTCAAGGTGTCAAGATCGAAACTGGCGTACCTGATTGACGCGACCGCTGCGCCGGTGTGTATCATCGCACCGATATCTTCCTGGGCGGCGGCGGTGACGGGCTTCGTGGAGGGGGAAGACGGCTTTTCCATCTTTATCCGTGCGATTCCTTATAATTTCTACGCGATTTTAACGATCATTATGATGGTCGGCATGGTGTTGATGAAAACGGAGTTCGGCAAAATGAAGGAACACGAAAAGAACGCGGCAAGAAGGGGCGATCTTTTCACTACGCCGGGACGGCCTTACGAAAACGCGAAGGAAGAAAAGGTAAATGCGAAGGGCGGCGTTGTAGATCTGCTGATTCCCATCGCTGCGCTGATCGTCTGCTGTGTGATTGGTATGATTTATACGGGCGGTTTCTTTAAGGGAGCAGGCTTTGTTGAGGCATTTTCGAACTCTGACGCGTCTCTTGGCCTGACACTTGGCAGCTTCTTCGGTCTGGTTATCACGATTCTTCTCTACCAGATTCGCCGGGTGCTTACATTTAAGGCGTGTATGGACTGTATTCCGGAAGGGTTCCGGGCAATGGTGCCGGCGATTCTGATTCTGACTTTTGCATGGACGCTCAAGGCAATGACGGACAGTCTGGGCGCGGATGTGTATGTGGCAGGGCTGGTGGCGTCCAGCGCGGGCGCGTTTATGAACTTCCTGCCTGCGATTATCTTTGTGGTAGGGTGTTTTCTTGCCTTTGCAACAGGTACTTCCTGGGGAACCTTCGGCATTCTGATTCCCATTGTGGTGGCAGTATTCCAGAACGGCGATCCGCAAATGATGATTATGTCCATCTCCGCATGTATGGCGGGTGCGGTCTGCGGCGATCACTGTTCTCCCATCTCCGATACGACCATCATGGCCTCCGCGGGTGCTCAGTGCGAGCACGTGAACCATGTGACGACCCAGCTTCCCTATGCGGTAGTGGCGGCGGTGGTTTCCTTTATCACCTATATCGTGGCAGGTTTTGTAAAGAGCGCGTGGATCGCGCTTCCCGTAGGAATCGTGCTGATGGTTTTGGTGCTGTTTGCGCTTCGCGGGATGAACGGTGTGGTGGAAGATTAGTAGACTGCCGTTACATTCTCTACGCCGTCTTTCGAGATATCGAATTTCCAGACGGCGTGGCCGGGAATGCGGTGTTCGGTTAAATAATAACTGTTATCTATTTGGGTTATGTAGTAGGGCGTGCCGCCGCCGATGAAATTTTCGTAGATATCTTCATACTTTCCGCGGGCAAGGTCTTTCAGATTCTTTGCGCGGATGATGGTGGCAAAGTCCTGACTGCCCGTGATATCGGTGGAAACGGTGATGTAGCAGTTTTTTTCGGCAAAGGTAATTTGTATCATGCCAGCCAGCTCGTCGGGTACCGGATAGGTTTTTTGCACGGCAAAGGTGGACAGATCCGCCTGCAGGACTGCGGGTGTGCCGGGGATTCCGGAGACGAAGTAAATGTCGTCCCCGTCTATGGTGAAGGAACGCACATAGGTGTCTCTCAGGGCATCCACGGTGCGGACTTGTGTGAGATACATCTGCGGGCTGCCGGGATCGTGGCGGCAAAGGTACATTTCACCGTTCATGGAGCTCCACACGTAGAAGGTGTCCGTGGGGGCGTCATAGACAATATAGTGAGGGCGGTTTCCGACTTCATCCAATGTCTGGGTGTGGTAGAAAACGCCCTCCTTTTTTTCAAACACAAGGATGCGGTTTCCCTCCGTGTCGTCCACCAGATATACCAGCCCGTCGCTGGCGATGGTGTGGCCTTTGGCGATTTCGCCCGTCAAAACGTGCCAGTCCGTCAAAGGATCTGCGAGGCTGTCATGGTATATCACCTGATCGTGATAACAGTCTACGATAAAGTAAGTGTCCTGCACTTTGGTGATATAGGTGGGGACGCTCAAATCCGCAAAGGCATTGCGGGGCATATCCTGCCCGGCGGCAGGGGTGAAATTTTCGTCCGCGAGATCCTGCACGGTAGTAAAGGCGCGCAGATGCGCTTCACTGGGCAGTGGGGAGTTGATCTCCTTTATGGCGGCGCGGGAAGGGGGGTCGCCCGGACTGCAGGCTGTGAGGAGCCCTGCCAAAAGCAGTGGAAAAATGAGGAATCGTATGTTTAAGAGCGGGTGTTTTGGTCTCCGTAGTGTTTTTTTCATAACTTTGTCCGTTTCGTCGTCAGATTATTTTTCAGTGCGTATATGCCTATTTTAGAGGGCCGCGTATTATTTTACAATATCTTTTGTGGATATTCAAATAGGGGCGTGATACAATAGCATAATAGAACAGGAGGTGATACTGCATGCCGGAGCATTTGGAATATAATGTTACATTCGGCATTCTCTCTGCCCTGTCCATCATCATGATCGTGGCTGGCCATTCGGGCTACGACATATTAACAGTGGGTGGTCTGTTTCCCTATTATTCGTTCCATGTGCCGCTTTTTATGTTTATATCCGGCTATTTTTATCGGGAAGAGGAGGAGAGCCGTCCTCTTGCATATCTGAAAAAAAAGGCAAAACGTCTTCTTCTGCCCTATTTTATCTGGAATGTGTTCTATGGAATCCTTGCGCAGACGCTCAGGACGTTTGGCGGATTTTCTCTGGGCGAGGCGGTGTCTTTAAAGACGCTTTTTGCATCCCCTTTCTTAAACGGATATCAGTTTATCTACAATTTTGCGGCGTGGTTTGTGCCCGTGCTGTTTGTCGTAGAGGCGATGAACCTGTGTATGCGGCTTTTGCTCAAACGGCTGCATGGGAACAGCGAATGGCTGATTTTCATGGGATCTCTTGCGGTGGGGATGGCAGTGGTGTACTTTGCCGTGCAGGGGCGCGTGTGGGGATTATACAAGACGCCGGGACGGATTCTTTTTCTCTATCCCTGTTTTCAGATGGGGCAGTTTTATAAGAAGAGGTTAGAAAGACGGGACACCCTTGGAAATCTGCCGTATTTTGCCATTGTGATTGGGGTACAGGTGCTCTTGCATCTATGCTGTAACGGGCTTGCTTACAGCAGTGTGTGGTGCACGGGTTTTGCCAACGGGCCGGTGATTCCATATATGACAGTAGTGTCAGGCGTGGCGTTCTGGCTGCGTGTTTCGAAAATACTGGCTCCGCTGTGCGGGGCAAAGGGAAGCTGTGCAGCGGCGCAGCCCGGGCGGAAAAGACAGGGCGTTCTGTCAGCGGCGGGAAAATCCGCGGACGGATTTCTCCTGTATCTGGGCCGCAATACCTATGCGGTGATGATGCACCACATCATGGCTTTTATGCTGGTAAAGGCGGTTCTGGCAGGGATCGCCGCGCATACGGGATATCTGGCGGATTTTGACTTTGCGTCCTTTTATGGGAATATCGACTATTACTATTTGGTAAAAGGGTCGGAGGCGTTTCAGATGGTGTATCTGGCCGCGGGCGTGGGGCTGCCGATGCTGCTACAGAGGGGGCTTGATATCCTGCTTCCGGCGGTCGGGCGGCGGCTTCCCGTTCTGAGGCGGTCGGACTAAACGGGCAGCGGGAAATGCCGGAAAGCGGGCCGGATGGAGTCGGCATGTGCATCTTATGTGGGTTTGAATTGCAAACGGCGGGTGAGTGTGTTACTCTATCTAAAGAATGTGTGGAGAGATGTGCCGGAATGGAGGCACAATGAGAGATAAGGTAAAGATTTACAACTGGGATGGCAGAAAGTATCGTCTGCTCGGCAGAGTGAGACTGTGCAGAATGAGCGACACATATGTCATAAATCTGCCTGAGCGGTTCGGGGACAGCTCCTATACGACAAGATACCAGCTTGATACGCCGGAGCGGTTTGTAAAGAAGCACCGCTATGAGAATCTGCTGTTTCGCGCGGGAAGGAGCGAAGCGTGGCTGCCTGTGGAGGAGAGAATGCAGGCGGAAGTGCTGTTTTCCTATCGGTGATGCGAGAGGTCAAATGCCGGAGACGGGAGCCGGTCTGTCGGCGGACGATAGGGAGCGCTGCGCAGAACGCCGGGAGAGGGAAAGGAAGAATATCCATGGCCACAATCAGCCTGTGCATGATCGTGAAAAATGAAGAGCGGATATTGGCAAGGTGCCTGGACAGCCTGAGAGGGCTTGTGGATGAGATGATCATCGTGGACACGGGTTCTACGGATGCGACGAAGCGGATCGCGGCAGCGTATACGGACCGGATCTATGATTTCGCATGGACAGGGGATTTTTCCGAGGCAAGGAACTTCGCTTTTTCCAAGGCAGAGATGGAGTATATCTACTCGGCGGATGCGGACGAGGTGCTTGACGAGGAAAACAGAGCCGCATTCCTGCGGATGAAAGAGGTTCTGCTGCCGGAGATCGAGATTGTGCAGATGTATTATGTAAACCAACTTGCAAACGGGACAATCTATAATTTCGACAAGGAGCTGCGCCCTAAACTTTTCAGAAGAAACCGTAGCTTCCGCTGGCAGGGAGCCATCCATGAGCAGGTTGGAGTTACGCCTGTTATTTATGACAGCGAAATCTGTATTCAACATTTGCCGGAGGAGAATCACAAAGACCGTGATCTGGCGGCTTTCGCGCGGCTTGTGGAGAAGGGGGAATTTCTGGATAAAAGACTGCACAGTATTTACGCGAAGGAGCTTTTTATTTCCGGCGAGGCGAAGGACTTTCTGGCGGCTCGGGCATTTTTCCGGGACTCCTGCAAGGATGAGAGGCGGGGAGAAGAGGAGCTGATGGAGGCCGCCTGTGTGGCGGCGAGAGCGGCGAGGCTTGCCGGGGATGTGGCGGATTTCTTTAAATACGCGATGAAAGCGGTGGTTTCAGAAGGCTGCGCGGAAATCTGCTGCGAACTGGGTGCTTATTATATGGAACGGAAAGATTATGACGAGGCTGTTGTGTGGCTGTACAATGCGGCATATGAGACGGAGAGTATTTTGGATATTCACAGCAGCGGCGACCTTCCCCTGCGGGGGCTTGCCAAGTGCTGTCAGGAGCTTGGCAATGACAAACAGGCGGCGGAATATAGCAGACTCGCGGCTGCGTGGTCAATAACGTGAGAAGAAGGAGACAAACCGCATGAAATGGGAAGAAAATGTGTGCAGGGTGGTGCCCTATACGCCCGGCGAACAGCCGCAAAAAGCAGGTGTTATCAAACTAAATACCAATGAAAACCCTTATGCGCCCGCGCCGGGAGTGGCGAAAGCGGCGGCATCGCTTAATGTGGAGAAGCTGCGGCTGTATCCCGCTTTCCCGGAGAAGACGGAGCTGGCGGCGGCGCTGGCGGCGCATTATCAGATCGGGACGGATCAGATTTTTATTGGCGTCGGTTCGGACGATGTGCTTTCCATGGCTTTTATGACTTTTTTTCAGTCGGGCAGACCTATTTTTTTCCCGGATATCACCTATTCTTTTTATGATGTGTGGGCGAATGTATATAAAATACCGTATGAGACGAAGGCGCTGGATGCGGATTTTCAGATTTGCCCGGCAGATTACTGCAAGCCCAATGGCGGTGTGGTTTTTCCGAATCCCAATGCGCCTACCGGGGTGCTGATGCCACTTGAAAAAGTGGAGGAGATCGTTGCGGCGAACCAGGATGTGGTTGTGATTGTGGATGAAGCGTACATTGATTTTGGCGGTACGAGCGCACTGCCGCTCATTGATAAATACGACAATCTGCTGGTGGTACAGACCTTTTCCAAGTCCCGGTCCATGGCAGGTATGCGTGTCGGTTTCTGCATGGGACAGCCTGCGCTGATCCGGTATCTGAATGATGTGAAATATTCGGTCAATTCCTACACCATGAACACGGCGGCTCTGGAGCTTGGCGCAGTGGCCGTGCGGGACGAGGCGTACTTTAGGGAGTGCTGTCAAAAGATCATACAGACCAGAGAAAAGGCCGAAGAGGAGCTGATAAAGCGGGGATTTACTTTTCCGAAGTCCTCTGCCAATTTTATCTTCGCTTCTCACAAAACGATGCCTGCCCGCGAGATATTTGAGCGGTTGAAGGAAAACGACATATATGTCAGATGGTGGGATAAAACAAGAATTAACAATTATCTGCGTATCACCATCGGTACGGACGGGCAGATGGAGGCGCTGTACCGGGCGCTTGACGGGATATGCGGATAAAAATCCGGCAGACGGCTGTTTTTCGAGGACATTTATCAGAATAAGGTGTTTTTCATGCGTGTATGCTACATATACATATAACACCACTTTACAACTTTTGAGCTAAGCTGTTTCTCTCAGGCATAGTCTTCGTAAGGCTTTGATAACAGCCATTG
>CAMTMP010000039.1 GCA_947073545.1 uncultured bacterium | reverse complement strand
CCAGCTGACCAGAAGCGCCTTTCCGGCGATGCAGGGCACGGCGGTGGAAATCCTGAAAAATCACAGGGCGCTGGAAGCGGATTCGAGGCTGATGCCTTTTAAGGACATCATACGGCTCATTGATGAGCTATAAGAGATAAGGATATGTGAGGAGCAGACGCAGCACATGAATCAGTCTATGGAAAAACATATCGATATTACGTTTGATTATTTCCTCGTTTTTTATTGACATCCGCCTGTCACTGCTGTATACTTAACCCATCGAGTGATCACAAGAACCGTGCGTTCGCACATTCTGGCAATTTCTGCCGTTTACTCAGTTACTATTAACTTATAACGGCAGAGATGCAGAGAATGGACCGGACATTCCATAGTTACCGCTTCGGTAGAGCCCACTGCAGCCGGCTTGCATCTACCGCCGCACCACAGAAGGAGGTATTTATGGAGTACGCAAGAATCAGAAAAGAGGAATCGGAAATGAACCTGACACAGGAAGATCTGGAGAGGATGGGACTGACCAGGAAAGGAAAATGGCAGTACACAGTTGCGGATATCGAGGCATTGCCGGAAGAGGTACGCGTCGAGCTGATTGACGGCGAGCTGTTTATCATGGAAGCACCCGAGTTTGACCATCAGGATATTCTGATGGGGCTGAGCTTTCAGATCGAACTTTACATTCAGAGGAAGAAGGGAAAATGCAGGGTAGTTCCTGCGCCTTTCGGTGTATATATCAAAAAAGATATCCATAATTATGTTATGCCGGATATTTCTCTGATCTGCGATGAAGGGAAACTGGAGAGAAAAGGGTGTAAGGGGGCGCCGGATCTGGTGATCGAGATTGTTTCGCCGTCCAGCAGGAAGATGGACTATATTCGTAAGTTGGCCCTGTATCAGGAATCCGGCGTGCGGGAGTACTGGATTGTCGACCCGAAGTCCGCACAGGTGACTGTTTATGGCCTGGAACATGGGGATATGCCTGTACTGCATCCTTTTTCTGAGCGGATTAAGGTGGGGGTTTATGATGACCTGTATCTTGATCTGGCGAATCTCCATGGGACATTGGATGAGGTGCTTACAGAGGAACGACAGGCGGCAATACAAGAGGGAATGCAGGAAGGAGTGGAAGAGGGTATACAACAGGGCATACAACAGGGACTTGCGGCATTGGTAAACTCGTTGAAAGCAGTTTTGCCAGACTTGGACGCGGTCTGTAAAGCGGTGACTCAGAATGAAATTTATAAGGACATCAGCCGGGATGAGATTGCCCGGCATTATGGAAGTAAACATTAGTTTAGAAGCGGGCGATTCCTTTCGTGGTACGCCCGCTTTCGGAATTTAACCATTTACACAAATCCTTTTCCCCTCCCATTTCCTTGACTAATGTGATATGATAAATAAGGTTAAGGAAACGGAGAGGATTTTACAATGAAAAAACTGGGAAGAAACGACGCCTGCTGGTGCGGCAGCGGCAGAAAATATAAGGCCTGTCATATGGCGATGGACGAAAGGATGGAAAGTTATGAGAGGCAGGGACATATCGTTCCGCGCCACGATATCTTAAAGACCCCGGAACAGCTTCAGGGAATCCGGGAAAGCAGCAGGCTGAATATTGCTATTCTGGATGAGATTGAGCGGCAAATCCATATCGGCATGAGCACGGAGGAAATTGATAAGATCGTCCGGGATATGACGAAGGAGATGGGCGGAATTGCTGCGCCTTTGGGTTACGAAGGATTTCCCAAAAGTGTCTGTACTTCCATCAACGAGGTGGTGTGCCATGGCATTCCTGATGAAAACCGTTTGCTGAAGGACGGCGATATCGTCAATGTGGACGTATCTACTATATATAATGGGTATTTTTCGGACTCTTCCCGCATGTTTATGCTGGGAAATGTACCGGAGGAGACGCAGAGGCTTGTGCGGGTGGCGAAGGAATGCATCGACGTGGGGCTTAAGCAGGTGAAGCCTTGGAACTTTCTTGGGGATATGGCGCAGGCGATCAACGACTACGCGAAACAGAACGGTTATTCCATTGTACGGGAGATCGGCGGGCACGGCATCGGGCTGGAATTTCATGAGGAACCGTTTGTCAGCTATGTGACCCGTAAGGGCACGGAAATGCTGATGGTGCCGGGAATGGTCTTTACGATTGAACCTATGGTAAATATGGGCAAGGCAGATATTTACATTGACGACGAGGATGGATGGACGGTCTACACCGACGACGGCAAGCCTTCCGCCCAGTGGGAAGTGACACTGGCAGTGACGGAGGACGGTTACGAGATCTTAACGTACTGAGACTTTGTCTGTAGCAGGCATGGAAAGTTTCACACAGGAATTTTAGGAAAATGTAGGAAACGGTATTTCGTTTGGACCGGTAAAAGCCCGTATGCATCGGGATCACAGATGCACACGGGTTTTTTTGTGTCTAAAAACTTGTGCAACATTCCGATATTGTAAATGGGAATGGCATCTGGTATGGTAATCATACAATCTTTGGAAAGACTAAAGTATACTTTATTCCGTACATTATATATTCCCGGGACTTCTATGTACGGGTCTGCGGCAGTTCGCCGGATATTCCAACAGGAAAAGACAAAAAGATTGGTACTAATAGCACATTGAAAAACGGAAGGTTAATAAGGAGGTAACAGAGAGAATATGCGCGAATTTATGACAAAAGTGTCAGATTATTTTAACGAGTGGCGTGAAGATCCGGAAAGGGAAGACGGTCAGTTTCCGCAGGCAGTCATCCTTATTGTAGGGGTTGTAGTTGTGGCGGCTATCGTACTGCTCCTGTGGTGGGGTTACGGTGTGCAGGAAAAAAGGAGAGAAGAAGCGGCGGAGGAGGCGAGAAAACTGCAGGAAGCACAGGCTATGCAGGAAGCGCAGGATATGCTCGCTCTACAGGAAGCGCAGGGGCTTGTGGCAGCCACCAATGAAGAGAAAATGAAAGAGTATATGTCCCGGGATTCGGGGGAAGAGCTGCGGCAGGAGTACCTTACAAATACAAATTCCCTGTCGGAGAAAGTGAAGGAGCTTCAGGAAGCATTGGAGCAGGTGCGGAAGGAGATTGCGGAGGTTGTCAGAGAATACCGAGAAGGAGAATCCAAAATTTCGGAAAAGGTGACGGAAAAACTGACGGTTTTGGAAAAAGAAACAAAAGTCGTCATGGAAAGTGTCAAAACACTGGAGGCCAGACTGACAGATTTAACGGGTGTGGTGCAGACGATCGAGCGGGAAAAGATCCCGGCAATTCAAGCGCAGATCGGTGATATCCGGGTAGAACTGGGCCAGGTGCGTTCCGAGTTGTCGAGTGTCTACGATAAGATAAAGGAGCTTCGGAAAGAGGACGAAAGGCTCTGGAATAAGCTCGCAAAAGTGGAGGAGCGTCTCAAGACGACAGTGAGCGAAAACTTAGACGATCTGGAAGAACGTCTGGACGGTCTTGGAAAGGATATGGAGGATTTGGAAAGGGAATTGCGTAAAGCGTTGGAGGAAATGCAGAAAAAGAATGAGGAAATGAGCCGGGAATTGGATGAAAAGCTGGATGAGAAGATGGATGCCCTTTCGTCAGAATCACTTTCTTACCGTTACGAGGAGCAGACGAACACGCTTTATTTGATGCCGGGACAGAGTCAATCCGGCAAGTAGGGAGGAAGGATATGAATCATGATACAGGATATGGAAGAAGGAATGGCGGAAATGGCGCGGGTAAAGGAACAGGTAATAGCGGCGGTTATGGAGCGTCCCTGATAAAAGGAATGGCTACAGCACTTTTGGCGCTGGCCATCGGATTGTGCATGGCGGCGCCGACGGCACGGGCGGAAACTTTGCCGACAGCAGAGCAGGGACAAAAGATGATATCGCAAACGCCCAAAACACGCCGGGGGACGCCGGGAACGGAGCTGCTTTCCCGGGGAAATCTGGTATATCGGCAGAAAGAGACGGGAGTGCAGGTCTACGCAGCGGATTTTCTCCTTTTGAGAGGCCGGCTTTCCACAATTCCCGATACCGTATTTGAACCCGCATGTTACACTCATACGCACCAGTGGGAATATCTCGACATAAACGGGGAAACCCACACCAGACATTGTGAAATCTGTGGAAGCGCATATGATCTGGTGGGTGCACACAAGCCAAAAGAGATGGGAAACTGCACTCTTTCATATGATGGTGCGCAATACGCCGGTATAAGTTATATTTGTGACTGCGGATATGGATGGGAACAGGAGGAGGCGCATACGCTGGTTTTTGATTCGGTGGATGAAAACACGCACAGGAGCAGATGCCGCTTGGACGGATCTGACTTCTGCACGGGATATGAACCTGTTATAGAGGAGCATTATGCATATCATTATAAGCCTTGCGAGGATGGGAAACACCACGAAAGAATCTGCATGGACTGTGGCTATCAGGATCAGGAGGAGTGCCGATTCAGCGTGCCGGATACGGACGGTGATGGAGGAAATGACGGCGAAAGCAAACGCTGCTGGTGCGGCAACGTGGAAAAGCCGGATGCGGAAAACCAAGAGGACGTTTCCGGTACGGAAGCCGAAGGTGAAAAGGCGGACGCGGAAACGGAAGAGGACTCCTCCGATACGGAAACCGAAAAGGAAAAGGCGGACGCGGAAACGGAAGAGGACTCCTCCGGTACGGAATCCGAAGATGAAAAGGCGGATGCGGAAAACCAAGAGGATTTCTCCGGTACAGAACCTGAAAATGAAAAGGCGGACGCGGAGACGGAAGAGGATTCCTCCGGTACGGAAGCCGAAGGTGAAAAGGCGGACGCGGAAACGGAAGAGGATTTCTCCGGTACGGAACCCGAAGATGAAAAGTCTGATGCGGAAATCCCTTCCGTCGATGAAGAAGGAGAAACAAAGCCGGATAAGGAATCAGGGGAAGCAGCTTTGGAAAAAGAGGCGAAGAAGGAACAAGTACTAGATGATGAAAACGAGAAAGAAAATGGGGACGTAGAACAAGGAGGCAGAATATGAAGAATAGAATAGTGTCGATGATAGCGGTGTTTGCCATAACACTCAGTACGTGCATGGTGGCAGTGGCAGCGGAGAATCCTGCGGCTACGAAAACGCAGCTGCGCTCCGAAGGCGCAATACGCTATGCGGACGAGGAGGGCGAGGTGATTATTGATTCGGCGGATTTTTATACGCTGGCGGATCAGCTGGATTTGTTTAAGGTGCGGGCAGTCAAGCAACTGGGGGTTATGGGAACTTACCTGACCAGGTCGGGCAAAGGCGTGGTCATGACAAGCGCGGACGGCGTGTATGCGGTGCACAGCAAACCGCAGGACGGGGAGGAGGCGGATCCGCTGTCGCTGGATTTTGCGACCATTCTGGAAGGAATTGCGGTAAGTCAGAGCATACCCACAGATCCGACGGCTTATGGGCTGCCTGACGGAACGAAGCTATACAAAAAGGCGGATGGAACTCTTGGCACAGACGATTCGGAAGGGGCGGAGCCGATTGACATTCAGGCGGCAGGCGCGGGAAACCTTTCCGCCGGAACTGCAGCTTGGGTGAATGGGGAATTAAAGCTCGGCACAGGGGAAGACACGGCAAAAATGATTGAAGAGGCGGTCAAGGCGCTGGGAGGAGACGGTGGCGTGAAGAAACATTCGATTTCCTCTACGCACACGCTCTCGCAAGATGTGTCGTCGGCTTTTGCCTACGTGGTGACAATGGCACACGGCAGCGATGGGGTCGACGGTAATGAGGCGGGTTCCGATCCCGTTTTGACAGTGAGCAAATACGAAAGTCTCACCAAACTTTTCGCCCAAAGATATGCCAGAAACGGATTTAACGTGCGGGTAGGTCTCTACTATATGACAGGGCTGCCTTCCGGTGCGAAGATAAAGGGCAGCGGCGGCCTGCTCTTCTATTAAATGCCGCATTTTGTGTGCATCAGACGTGGCAGTAAAGCCGAAGGCTGGACTGCTGCACGTTTTACCGGAAAATCCCTGCGGGAATTGACAATCACGCCCCTTTACGTTAGACTTTATCAATAGAAGGAAAGCGGAAAGGAAGCGTGTTATGAACAAGGGAAAATATTATATTACAACGGCGATTGCTTACACCTCCGGCACTCCCCATATCGGCAACAGTTATGAGATTGTGTTGGCGGACAGCATCGCACGTTTTAAGAGAAAAGACGGCTATGACGTGTTTTTCCAGACTGGTACGGACGAGCATGGACAAAAGATCGAATTAAAGGCACAGGAGATGGGTGTTACACCCAAAGCTTATGTAGATAAAGTGGCGGGAGAAATTCGAAGAATCTGCGATTCTTTAGATACTTCCTATGATAAGTTTATCCGTACCACTGACGATTTTCATGAGAAACAGGTACAGAAAATTTTTAAGAAATTATACGAGCAGGGGGATATTTATAAAGGTTCCTACGAGGGTCTTTACTGTACCCCCTGCGAGTCCTTCTGGACGGAGTCCCAGCTCGTGGACGGGAAATGCCCTGACTGCGGCAGGGAGGTGAAACCCGCCAAGGAGGAGGCGTACTTCTTTAAGATGAGCAAGTATGCGGACAAGCTGATCGCGCACATCAACGAGCACCCCGAGTTTATCCAGCCGGTGTCCCGCAAGAACGAAATGATGAACAATTTCCTTCTGCCGGGCTTACAGGATTTGTGTGTATCCAGAACTTCCTTTACATGGGGGGTTCCCGTAGACTTTGACAACAGGCATGTGGTTTATGTGTGGCTGGATGCGCTGACTAACTATATTACAGGTATCGGCTATGACGCGGAAGGGAAAAGCGGTGATCAGTATAAGAAGCTGTGGCCGGCGGATCTGCATTTGATCGGCAAGGACATCATCCGCTTCCACACGATCTACTGGCCGATCTTCCTGATGGCGCTGGGTGAGCCGCTGCCGAAGCAGATATTCGGACATCCGTGGCTTTTACAAGGCGACGGCAAGATGAGCAAATCCAAAGGAAATGTGATCTATGCAGACGATCTGACCCATTTCTTCGGTGTGGACGCGGTGCGCTATTTTGTGCTGCACGAGATGCCTTTTGAGAACGACGGCGTGATCACATGGGATCTGATGGTAGAGCGCATGAATTCCGACCTGGCAAATACGCTTGGAAATTTGGTGAACCGAACCATTTCCATGAGCAATAAATATTTCGGAGGCATGGTTGAGAATAGAAATGCAGGCGTGGACGAAGGGACTGAGGATGTGGATGCAGATCTGGCCGGTGTTTTGGTGGACACTTACAGCCGCGTTGTCAAAAAGATGGACGAGCTGCGGGTAGCAGATGCGATCACGGAAATTTTTGTGCTCTTTAAGCGCAGCAACAAATATATTGATGAAACGATGCCCTGGGCGCTTGCAAAGGATGAAAGTAAGAAGGACAGACTGGCTACGGTGCTCTACCATCTTTCCAATGCGATTATGGTGGGTGCCTCTCTTCTGGAGCCTTATATGCCGGAGACAGCGAAGCGGATTTCGGAGCAGATGAACGCGCCGCTTATTGATTTTTCGGTGCTGGAGAAATGTGCGGCAGACCATGACACGGCTGCGGCGTCCACGCTCTATCCTTCCGGAATACAGGTGACACAGACGCCGGAGATCCTCTTTGCAAGGCAGGATCTTACGGAGGTAATGGAGAAAGTAGAAGCAATGTTCGCCGAGAGAAAGCAGGCGGCGGGCGCGGCAGAGAATACAGAGAGTGCGGGCGCAGCCGGAGAAGCTGACGGCAATCCGGGAATGGACGAAAAATTCGTGGAGCTTGAGCCGAAGAAGGAAATCACCTATGACGATTTTGACAAATGTCAGTTTCAGGTAGGACTTGTTCTTTCCTGCGAGGAAGTGCCCAAGTCAAAGAAGCTGCTGAAATTTAAAATACAGGTGGGCGGCAGCACAAGACAGATTCTTTCGGGGATCAAGCAGTATTATAAGCCGGAGGAACTGATCGGAAAGCGAGTTATGGTGCTTGTAAATCTGAAACCAAGAGAGATTGCGGGGCAGATGTCGGAAGGAATGATTTTAAGCGCGGCGGATGAGGACGGTAATCTGGCAGTTATGACACCGGAGCGTTTTATACCGTCGGGAGCGGAGATTTGCTGATTGGAGATGCGGTATACACGCAGAAGCGGGAAGAGTTCCGGCCATGACTTTAAAATTCGGCCGCGGCCTCTGCCCGTGGGTAAGCGGTTTTAGGCGATTGCAAATAATAAATAAGGAGAAATATGATAGTAAAAGAGGAATTTTACTTTGGCTCGCGGGACGGTGAACATAAGCTTCATGCCGTCAAGTGGCTCCCGAAGACAGAGAAACCGATCTGCATTTTACAGATTATACATGGTATGACGGAGCATATCGGCCGTTACGAGGAATTTGCGCGTTATATGGCCGGTAAGGGCGTCGTGGTGGTGGGCGATGACCATCTGGGACACGGCTTTTCCGTAAAAGAAGGGGAACTGCGGGGATATTTTTGCAAGGAGGATGCCGCCACCGTGCTTGTGCGGGACGAGCATAGACTGAAAAAAATGATGCAGGAGCAGTATCCCGGCATCCCCTATATTATTTTGGGACACAGTATGGGTTCATTTATCCTGCGCAATTATCTGATACGCTACGGAAACGGTATCGACGGGGCTGTGGTTATGGGAACCGGAATGCAGCCGAAGCGCGTGGTACGGCTTGGATGGCTCCAGGCATCTTTTTTAAGCGCGGCGCTTGGTCCTAAACATGTATGCAGGGGCATGGATAAGGCGCTCTTTGGCATGTATAACCTGAAATTTCAGGCCGGGCCGGGGGACTCCGGCCATTGGGTCAGTGTGAATCCGGAGAATGTGAAAGCCTTTCAGTCGGATCCGTTGTGCAGCTTTGTCTTTACGGCCAATGGGTTTCAGACGCTGATGCGTCTGATTTTAAACCTTTACGACGAGACGAAACTTGCGCAGATGCCAAAAGATCTTCCGGTTCTGTTCGTATCGGGAAAGGAAGACCCGGTGGGCGATTTCGGAAAAGGCGTGGAGAAAGTTTTCCGTTCCTTTGAAGCGCTCGGCATGGAGCATGTGCAGTTAAAACTTTATCAAGGCGATAGGCATGAAATATTAAACGAGGCCGACAGGCAGGATGTCTATGGGGACATTTACCGTTTTGTACTGCAGAACGCGACATGAGAAAAGCGTTGATTTGAGACTTTGGACGCGGCGCAAGTGTTGGGGAATGGGGGAGTCATATGAAAAAAATTATAAGAATGTTGTGTCTGCTGGCGATTTTGTGCGTAGCGGGGCTTGTTCTTACGCAGATGCGCGACGGGGAAAAATTCGTGGCAGAGGGCATTGAAAGCGGCGCGGAGGAACTTGCCGATCAGGTGAAGGATATGTATGAAGAATACGGCTCGGCGGCGGTGGCGCAGGCGGATGAAAAGCTGAGCGATGTCGTCGGGCAGGCCGATGAAAAGCTGGGAGAAGTTGTAGAACAGGCTGACGAAGCGATAGGAGAAGCGGTTGAAAGCGCTGTGGAAGGTGCAAAAGAAGGATTTTTGGAAAGTATTAAAGAAAGCATCGGCAGTTTTTTTCGGGATATTACTTCCTGAGAGAATGAAAATTGAAAAATAAATCAGATAACCGCTGGCGCCGGGATGGCAAAGCGGTTTTTTGTATATACTCTATATTATATCATTATGGAAAGGTGGAGAAATTATATGAAGATTGCTTTTTTCAGTACGAAACCCTATGACAGAATCTGGTTTGAGCCTATGGGAAAGGAGTATGGATTCGAGATCCGGTTTTATGAAGTGCCGTTTCACGAGGAGACGGTCTCCCTCGCGAAAGACTTTGACGCGGTCTGTATTTTTGTAAATGATTATGTGAATGCGCAGATGATTGACCAGCTTTACGACATGCATGTGAAGGCGATCCTTCTACGGAGCGCGGGATTTAATCACGTGGATGTGAAGGCTGCGGAAGATAAAATTCAGGTCTTGCGGGTGCCCAGTTATTCTCCGGAGGCGGTAGCGGAATTTGCCATGACTATGCTGATGACCGTAAACCGTTACACGCATAAAGCCTATAACAGAACGAGGGAGTTTAACATGAGCCTGCACGGACTGATGGGTGTAGATATGTATCACAAGACGGCCGGTATTGTGGGAACAGGAAAAATCGGGCAGGCCATGATCCGCATTTGCAACGGATTCGGTATGGAAGTGGTGGCGTACGATCCGTACCCGAACAAAGATCTGGATGTGACGTATGTATCGGTGCAGGAGCTGATGGAGCGTGCCGACGTGATATCTCTGCACTGTCCGCTGACTTCCGAGACAAAGCATCTGATTAATGCGGATACCATCGGAAGGATGAAGAAAGGCGTGTACTTGGTTAACACTTCCCGCGGTGCACTGATCGATACCGACGCACTGATCGACGGACTTGTGGAAGGAAAATTCGGCGGCGTTGGTCTGGACGTGTACGAGGAAGAAGAGGGCATTTTCTATGAAGATAAGTCAAATGAGATTATGCGGGACGAAAATCTGGCCAGGCTGATGACATTCCCGAATGTGCTGATCACTTCGCATATGGGGTTTTTTACAAAGGAGGCTATGCAGGCAATTGCCAAGGTGACGCTGGAGAACGCCTATGCGCTGGAGAACGGACTGCCCTTGGTTAACCGCGTGGGCAGTGAAGCGGCAAAATAGCGTCCGCGGCTCGCGTTTGTCTTGCTGTGCCAGATTCAGAAAGTGCCAAAGGATTATATTGCCTGTCATATACCGGTCGTGTTATAGTATTGTAGATATTATCAGGGGTCAGGGGATATGGAGGTAACATGTATGGCAGACACACATAAGAAGGGCTTAAATGCTGATTTGGTAGGAACAGATCTGGAAAACTGCTGTAGGACGGAAAGTGTCTGTGGACAGTGCCAGAAGACGAACTGCATTATAGGCTATGGGAAACAGTGCATCAGTGATTACAAACGGGAGCCGAAAAGGGACGTTCCAAAGGGAATCAGGAATATTCCCACGATGGACTTCAAGATGTTTGACGAAGTAGAATTAGAAGAGGCGATTGCGCATATATTGAAAGAATGCAAAGACTGTAAGGAAGAACACTCGGACGACTGTATCATTAACGTAATAAGAAGCTGCTACGAGGTCGGTCTGTTGGGTGACGTACAGAAATATGAGGGCAGCGCGCTGCAATATCTTATGTATCTGAAAGGAAAATTTCCGGACAAATCCGATCGGATTGCGTTGTTTTACAAAAGTTGAAATTTTAGGAAAAGTACGATAAAATGATAAGAAGGCAGAAAAGGAGTCACTGATTGTTTTGGAGATACCGTATGAAATCAGAAGCGCATACCGGGAAGAGTGGGAGGAAGCCATGTCACTTGCGTGGCGCACTTTTATGAAGTTTGAGGCGGACGTTTATACGCCGGAAGGTGTGAAGAACTTCGAGAATTTTATCACGGATTCTACCCTCTACAGAATGTTTGTAATGGGAGCGTACCAGATGTTTGTGGCCCTTGACGGGAAAAAGCTCGTGGGTATGCTCACTCTTCGCGACAGGGTGCACATTTCCCTGTTGTTTGTGGATGAAGAATACCACAGAAGAGGCATCGGGCGGGCGTTGATACAACATATGTCAAATTATCTTCTGACAGAACTGCAGGAGACCCGTGTGACGGTGAATTCTTCGCCCTATGGGGTGGGGTTTTATCATAGGCTGGGATTTCGGGATCTGCGGTCACAGGAGAAAAAGGATGGTATTATTTACACGCCGATGGAGTTTGTACTTTGACGGATTTGATGGAATCAATGGCGGGGGAAGTTTATGGAGTATATTAAGAGCAAAGATATTTATCTGTTAATGAGAGATATTCTGAAGTTGATCAATCCCACCCTGATGGAACACGGATCGAGGGTGGCTTATATTGTTTATAAGATGCTTCAGGAAGAAAACAGATATGAGGAGTTTGAACTGGCGGATATCGTTATGGTTGCGACGATGCATGATATCGGCGCATATAAGACGGAAAAAACCAGAATCAACGACATGCTGCAGTATGAAACGAGAGACAGTATGGCTCATTCCATTTACGGGTATCTGTTTTTTAAGTATCTGTCTCCAGTGCCGGATTTGGCAAAGGTTATGATGTACCATTGCAGGGATTACGAAAAACTGCAAACGGTTGATTATGCCTATAAAGACGTGGCGGCTTACATCAATATCGCTGAGAAGATAGACATTTATGCAAATACCATGGGCGCACAGTTTGATCCCCGTATGTTCCAGAAACAGGCAGGCACGAAGCTTTCTGCCGCTGGTCTTGACCGTTTTTACCAATGTGATGCAAAGTACGATATTTTGGAAAAGCTGAAAGACGGTTCCTACAAGGGAGAGCTAAAAGAGATAGCCGAGTATATGATCTTTTCCAATGAAGATAAAAAGACTTTTATGGACATGCTGATTTACTGTACGGGTTTCGTCAGGGAGAGCGCGGTGCTCGACACGGTTACTACGATCTGCATTTGCGAGGAGATTTCCGCACGTCTGTTTTTGCTCGACCAAGAGAGGGAAATGATATACTATGCGGCGCTTCTGCATGATCTTGGGATGCTCGGAATATCACAGGATATTCTTCAGGCGCCCCGCAAGCTGAAACCGGAAGAGATCAAACATGTCCGAACGCATGTGGGTATTACACAGGAGAAATTGGAGAATAAGGTTGACGAGGATGTGGTGGCGATTGCGCTGGCACATCATGAGAGGGGAGACGGAAACGGATATCCCCAGCGTCTGACTGACAAGCAGATCAGTCTTCAACAGAGTGTGCTGCAGGTGGGGGATGTGGTCAGCGCCCTTGTGAACAAACGAAGCTACCGAGAGGCGGCATCGAAACAGCAGGTACTCCGGTTTCTGAATGACGAGGTTGAGAAAAAGCGTTTCAAGAGGCAGCCGGTTATGGTGCTGGTGGAATCCTATGATGAGGTGATGGCGCATGTGAAGAAGGAAACCGCCAGAATCCTGAAAATGTATCAGACGCTCAATCTGCAGTATCAGCAGGTCAGCACGAAGTTTAAAATTTAAAATTGATTTGTTTTTTACATATTTTTATATTTTTTATGGATTTTCGCGCTCTGGTGATATATAATTTATACAGTCGAATAATTTTTTGGAGTGAAAGACGTGGGCAAATTTTTAGATATGGACAGTCCTTTCATGCGGGTTTTAAACCGCGTGGCAGATTTGATGATTATGAATTTCTTAATGATGATCTGCTGCATTCCCGTGATAACCGCGGGGGCAGCCTTTACGGCGATGCATTACGTATTTCTTAAGGTTGTGCGCGGTGAAGAGGGATATCTGATTAAGGGCTTCTTTAAATCTTTTAAAGAAAATTTTAAGCAGGCTACGATCATATGGCTGCTGATGCTTTTGGTGATTGCGGTTTATGTGGGAGATTCATTTATCTTCAACTATTCGGGATTAACTTTTCCGAAAGCGCTGGTCATTGCGGTGGTGGCGGTAGCTGTTCTGCTTGTGCTGGCAGCGGTTTATGTTTTTCCGCTGCAGGCCCGATTTGAAAATTCGGTGAAGAATACGCTCAAGAATGCAATGATACTGGCTTTTGCCAATCTGCCAAAGACGCTGCTGATGGTGGTGTGTTATGCGTTGCCTATCGTGATTGTATACTTTTCAAGCTATGCGGTCTTGTTTGTCTTTTTGTTTGGCATTTCAGCGCCGGCTTATGGAGCGGCGTGGATCTACAGCGGTATTTTCAAGAAGTTGGAGCCGGAAACAGAGGAAGTCTCCGATTTGGAGTTTTCTCTGAGAATTGACGAGGGGAATCAGGAAATCGATGGATAATCAAAACAAGTCTAGTGTGTTACAATGGCTCGTTCCGACCGGCATCATGATGGCAGTTGTTATTGCCATGCTGCTCAGCTTTTCGGCGAAGAGCAATAAGGAGGCGGAGACAACAGTTTCCAAAACGCTGATTACTTCAACGGAGGGATACGGAGAACGGTTCCTGCATGAGCTGGAAAAGGTAGACAAGGTCGGGGAGACGGCAGGAGAAATATTTGAGAGAATAGGAACGGACGATGATGCCCGCGTGATGGAGGTGCTTGAGATTGCGGCGAAGTGTGCCGATGTAGATAAAGTGCTTTACTGTGCCGCAGACGGACAGGCGATAGACCAGACGGGCGCGCCGCTTAATGTCGGTCAGGAGCCTTGGTTTGCGGAAGCCCTTGCAGGTGAGTTCCCTTATGTGTATACCGCTGAGGAACAGTGTGCTATCATAGTGAAACGCATGGGACAGAATGCGGCGCAAGGTTATCTCATGCTTTACTATCCGATGGAACGGTTTGACGACATGCTGACGCAGTCGGGTTATGACTCCGCCAGTTTTCTCGTTGTGGTGGATTTGGAAGGAAATATACTTGGCGTGAGCGGTGCGACGACGAACGCCTGTGTGCAGGGCGGAAATATTTTCACGGCGATGGAAGCGGAGAATAAGGAAAATGCAAGAACGCTCCGCAATCGCCTGAACAACAGCTCACGGGGCAGTGTAGACATTCAGGCGGGCGGGCAGAAGCAGATTTTGACTTCGGTTCCCCTTGGGACGAACCGCTGGAGTCTGATACTGGGTGTCAGCGAGGCTTATGCGGAGCGTCAGGCGAATTACATCAGAAAAAATACGAGAGATATGGTTTTTGCTTTGGCGCTTGTGATTGCCGTATTCTTCTGTGTTGTTATGGTGATCAATATTGTCGGAAGGATACACGGTGATAATAAGAAGAAAGAGTTGGAGGACAAGGCGGATACCGATCTTCTGACCGGATTGAATAACAAGCTCGCCACGGAGCGCAAGATTAAAGATTATATGGCGCAGAATCCGAATAAGCAGTGCATGATGTTCATGATAGACATTGATAATTTTAAGAAGATCAACGATACGATGGGACATGCTTTCGGTGACGAGGTACTGCGGTCTCTGGGAACCCAGATCGGAGCGATCTTCAGAGCCAGCGATATCATAGGACGTGTGGGCGGCGACGAGTTCATGGTATTTTTGAAGGATCTGGCGAATGAGGAAGCGATTCTGAAAGAAGCCAAAAAGATGGAAGTTTTCTTTAAGAACTTTCAGGCAGGTGAGTATGTGAAGTATAAAGCTACGGCAAGTATTGGCGTGGCGGTGTTCCCGCAGGAAGGCAATGACTTTGAGACGCTTTATAAAGCGGCCGATCAGGGCGTATACAAAGCGAAGAAGAGAGGAAAGAACCAGTTGGCGTTTTACCGGGACAGAGACGCGGATGCATCGTCTGGCGCGGAGGAGTAAGTAAAAAATATTTCAGAGAGAAAACGGAGGGACGGATTCTATGCCGCCCCTCTTTTTTTTCGAAATTTTATCAGGTGGAGCGCCAGATGTATAAGAGGCAGCGGCATTTCCGTAACAATAGTTTTAACGTTGGTAATATTTACCTTGACATATACCCCGTGGGGGTATATGATATCTGTATTGAATTGCTGCTTAAATTTACAAAAACGGAGAAAATAAATGAGAAAAGGACAAACAGAAGCAAGAGACATATGCGCCTGCTGTCGGCAAAAGAATACACCTCGCGACGCGGTACAGCAGAAAAATTTACAGAACCGGATCAACCGGATCATCGGTCAGTTGAAGGGGATTCAGGGCATGATCGAGAACAACCGCTATTGCGGCGACGTTCTCGTACAGATCGGTGCGGTGGAGAGCGCACTCCAGAGTCTCGGCTATGTGATGCTGGAAGAGCATATGATGACTTGTGTGGCGGAAGGTGTACAGCAGGGAAACACGGAGATTCTCGCGGAAGCCGTGGAGCTGATGAAAAAGCTTAAGTGACAGCGGGGCAGGAACGTTTCTGCCGGAAATTTAAGACTGCATGATTTCGATGGGTGAAACAGAGAGTGATGGAGAGGGCAGACATGAAAACAGAAAAATTTAATGTGACGGGTATGACCTGCGCGGCCTGCAGCGCGCATGTGGAGAAAGCGGTGCGCGGTGTCGAGGGGGTTGATACGGTCAGCGTGAACCTGCTG
Organism: uncultured bacterium; assembly: GCA_947073545.1. Lineage (GTDB taxonomy): Bacteria > Bacillota > Clostridia > Lachnospirales > Lachnospiraceae > UBA3282. The sequence continues at coordinate 18,481 of CAMTMP010000039.1, read as the reverse complement.
ATGAATCATATGGCAGTATCGTATCAGGAACCGGCGACGGCGGATGCGATCTGTCTTGCGGTAGCAAAAGCAGGGTACGGCGCGGCTCCTGTGAATGTGGGCGGCGCAGCAGGCAGCGGCGGGCAGGGCAGCAGCGTGAATGAGAAGAGAGGAAGGGCGGCAGCAGGGGGAGAGGATGCTTTTGTGGATCATGAGACGCCGAAGATGCGCCGCAGGCTGATTGCTTCCCTGTGTCTGCTGCTTCCGCTTATGTATGTATCCATGGGGCATTTGATGTGGGGGTGGCCGGTACCGGAAGGATTTGCCGGGAATCCGTGGGCGATTGCCCTGTATCAGCTTCTTCTGACCGGGCTTGTGATGGTTATTAACCAGAAATTTTTCGTGAGCGGTTTTGCCGGGCTGATGCACCGTGCACCGAACATGGATACGCTGGTGGCGCTCGGAAGTGCGGCGGCGTTTGTGTACAGCGCGGCAGTGATGTTTCGCATGGGCGGCGCATACGGCGGGGGCGATATGGAGACGGCGGTGCATTGTCTGCACGACATGTATTTTGAGTCGGCGGCTATGATTCTTACCTTGATTACGGTAGGTAAGATGCTGGAGGCGTACAGCAAGGGAAAGACGACGAACGCTGTCAAAAGCCTGATGGATCTCGCGCCGAAAACAGCCCATGTGATTCGCGGCGGCGTGGAAGTGACGATTGACGCAGATGAGGTTGTAACGGGAGATACCTTTGTCGTGAAACCGGGCGAGAGTATCCCTGTGGACGGAGAGGTAATTGCGGGCGAGAGCGCGGTGGACGAGGCGGCGCTTACGGGGGAAAGCCTTCCTGTGGATAAAAGAACAGGAGACAGTGTCAGCGCGGCGACTTTGAATCAGAATGGAGCGCTCACCTGCGTGGCGACGCGGGTTGGTCAAGATACGACCCTGCGCCAGATCATAGATATGGTGGAAAACGCGGTGGCGACGAAGGCGCCCATTGCGCAGGTTGCGGACAGGGTGTCCGGTGTTTTTGTGCCGGTGGTGATTACGCTGGCTCTTATTACGGGTGTGGTCTGGCTGCTCGCGGGGGCAGGTGTGGGTAAAGCGCTTTCCTACGCGATCAGCGTGCTTGTGATAAGCTGTCCCTGTTCCCTCGGGCTTGCTACGCCTGTGGCGATCATGGTAGGAAACGGCAGAGGCGCAGTGCAGGGGATTCTCTTTAAGAACGCGGCGGCTCTGGAACAGACAGGCAGGACGAACTTTGTAGTGTTAGATAAAACGGGAACCGTGACGGAGGGGAAACCCCGCGTAACGGATATCTGCCCTGCGAACGGCGTTTCCGGTGAGGAACTTTTGCGCGTGGCGGTTTCTCTGGAAAAGAAAAGCGAGCATCCTCTTGCGCGGGCAGTCTGCGAACACGCCGGGGGGGAAGGAGTTGAGACCTGCGAGGTCACGGACTTTAAGGCGCTTCCCGGATGGGGTGTGGAAGGCGTGCTGCAGCAATGTTTTTCAAATGATAAGGAAAGCGGCGCATCGGCGTGCTGCATTGACAGCGGCACGGACGGACAGAGCGGGATTCCGGCGCTGGGCGGAAAGGCGTCGCTGCTTGCGGAGCGCGGGCTGATGACTGACACGATTTTGCGGCAGGGCGAGAAAATGGCGGAAGAGGGAAAAACCCCGCTCTACTTTGCGGCGGACGGCGTCCTGCTCGGCATGATTGCCGTGGCGGATGTGGTGAAAACGGACAGCGCGCAGGCGGTGGAAGAATTGAAAAACATGGGCATCCATGTGATTATGCTGACAGGGGATAACCGCCGGACAGCGGAGGCAGTCCGTGCGCAGGTAGGCATCGACGCCGTTGTGGCGGACGTTTTGCCGGGGGATAAGGAGGTGGTAATCAAGCGGCTCTCCGAGAATGGCAGGGTGGCCATGGTCGGTGACGGCATCAACGACGCGCCAGCGCTTACTAGGGCGGACGTAGGCATCGCCATAGGGGCGGGCGCGGATGTGGCGCTGGACGCAGCGGATATCGTTCTGGTAAAATCAAAACTGACCGATGTGTCGGCTGCGGTGCGCCTTTCCAGACAGGTGTTGAAAAATATTCATGAAAATCTGTTTTGGGCGTTTTTCTATAACTGCATCGGTATTCCCATTGCAGCCGGTGCGTTTGTGCCGCTTTTCGGATTATCTCTTAATCCCATGATTGCGGCGGCAGCTATGAGCCTGTCCAGCTTCTGCGTGGTTACGAATGCCCTGCGGCTGAATTTGTTTTCCGTCCGCAGCGACGCGAAGGACAGAAAGGCACATATGATTCCTATGCCGGATCTGACAGACGGTTTCGCGCGGCAGGCGGAGGACTACACGGCGGGCGGCGGAAAAAACGCCGTATCGTGTACCGGAGCGGACTGTGAAGACGGTCATCAAAAGGGCGGCAGAGAGGACGGCAAAGAAGACAGAAGGGAAAAAAGCAAAGAAGGTAACAAAGAAAAAGCGCAGCAAAAAAGAAAGGAGATTGAGAGTATGATTAAAGTGTTGGATGTGGAGGGAATGATGTGCGGGAAGTGTCAGGCGCATGTGCAGAAAGCGCTGGAGGGCGTTGCCGGGGTGACGGCCGTGGAAGTCAGTCTGGAAAATAAGCAGGCGACGGTGACGATGGAGAACGAGATTGCGGATGAGACGCTTAGCAGCGCCGTGACAGAGGCCGGTTATGAGGTGAAGGGGTGCAGGACCGCGTAAAAGGGCGCTAAGAGAGACCGGTGCCAGAATGTGTAATGACAAAGGCCGACGGGTGGTGGACTCCGTTTGGATGCCGATAGACAACGTTTAGTCAATGTGCACAGGAAAGCGGTATATTCTTAGGCAAATTGCCGTGCGTCTTAAAAAAAATTTAATAAAGTAAGCAAAATCTACAATGTGAAGCAAAATCTTTGTGGAATAGTGGTATGGTAAAGGGGACAAAAGTTCGTTATACTAGTCTACAGAATTAATCGTCCGGGGAACGACTACTACGGATGAAAAAAATAAAAAATTATAATTAGGAGGCTATCATGGCAAGTTTATCTTTGAAGAATGTTTGCAAGGTATACCCTAACGGATTCGAGGCAGTAAAAGATTTCAACCTTGAAATCGCAGATCAGGAGTTTATCATTTTCGTAGGCCCTTCGGGCTGCGGTAAGTCTACCACCCTTCGTATGATTGCCGGTTTGGAGGACATTTCCTCCGGTGAGCTGAAGATCGGTGACAGAGTTGTCAACGATGTTGAACCTAAGGACAGAGATATTGCGATGGTATTCCAGAACTACGCTCTGTATCCGCATATGTCCGTGTATGACAACATGGCATTTGGCCTTAAGCTGAGAAAGGTTCCGAAGGATGAGATCGATAAGATGGTGAAAGAGGCAGCAAAGATCCTTGATCTGACCGCTCTGCTTGATCGTAAGCCGAAGGCTCTTTCCGGCGGTCAGAGACAGCGTGTGGCTATGGGTCGTGCTATCGTTCGTAACCCTAAGGTATTCCTGATGGATGAGCCGCTGTCCAACTTGGATGCGAAGCTCCGTGTGCAGATGCGTGTTGAGATTTCTAAGCTGCATCAGAGACTGGGCACCACCATTATCTATGTAACACATGACCAGACAGAGGCTATGACCCTCGGTACCAGAATCGTTGTTATGAAGGACGGCGTGGTACAGCAGGTTGATACCCCCCAGAACTTATATCAGAAGCCCCAGAACCTGTTCGTAGCAGGATTTATGGGATCACCGCAGATGAATTTCCTTGACGCGGTTGTTGAGAAAAACGGTGATACTGCAAACCTTAAGGTTGCAGGCCAGACCATTCCGTTACCGCCCGCTAAGTCCAAGAAGCTGATCGACGGCGGTTATGTAGGCAAGACCGTTACATTCGGTATCCGTCCTGAGGATGTATATGATTCCGAGATGTTTATCGAGACGGCTAAGTGCGTATTCGAGTCTACCATTAAGGTTTACGAGCTGCTTGGCGCAGAGGTTTACTTATACTTTGATCTCGCTGAGTTCCCGATTACCGCAAGAGTAGATTCCCGTACAACGGCAAGACCCGGCGATACAGTTAAGTTTGCCTTCGATGTTGAGAAGATTCACGTATTTGACAAAGAGACAGAGCAGACCATCACTAACTAACAGAAATGACTGCAGGGGAGGGAGGCGTAAGCATCCCTCTCCTTTGTGCATTATAAATAGCGGAGGAATATATGATTTCAAGTCAGATTATTAAGGCCAGTATAGAGGAGCTCTCGGCGATTTCTAAGGTATCCCTTGCGGTGTGGGATCCGGAAGGGAAGGAGATCGCGGCGACCTTTGAGACAGACGATATTTCCCCGTCGTTGATTGCGGGATTTGTGGAGTCTCCCGCCGATAGTCAGGTGATCGGGATACACCATCTTCTCAAGGTTATGGATGAGGAGGAAGTGCTTTTTGTTCTGGATGCAAAGGGCGGCAGCGAGGACACTTACATGATGGGCAGGATCGCCGTCAGCCAGCTCCAGCATTTGATTGTTGCCTACAAGGAGCGGTATGACCGAAATAACTTTTTCCAGAACCTTCTGCTCGATAATATGCTTCTGGTGGATATCTACAATAGGGCGAAGAAGCTGCACATAGAGGCGGCTGTTCCACGCGCGGTGTTTCTGGTTGAAACGGATAAAGAGAAGGACGGCACGGCGATGGAGCTTTTGAACGGTATGTTCACGGCTCAGGCGGGAGATTATATTACAGCGGTAGATGAGAGTGATGTGATTCTGATTAAGGCCCTTAACCCCGAGGATGGCTATGAAAGGCTGGAGCAGATTGCCGACACAATTGCGGATATGATGAACATGGAAGCGATGCTCAATGTGCGCGTTGCTTACGGTACGATCGTAGAAGAGCTTAAGGAAGTGTCGAAGTCCTACAAAGAGGCCAAGATGGCCCTCGACGTGGGCAAGATCTTCTATGCGGAGAAAAAGGTGACGGCTTATAATATGCTGGGTATCGGCCGATTGATTTACCAGCTTCCGATCAATTTGTGCAGGCTGTTTATCGATGAAATTTTTGGATCGAATGTTCCGGCGGAGCTGGATGATGAAACCCTGACAACGATTAACAAGTTCTTTGAGAATAACCTCAACGTGTCCGAGACGTCAAGACAGCTCTATGTGCACCGCAATACATTGGTGTACCGGATCGAGAAACTGCAGAAGAGCACGGGATTGGATATCCGCGTGTTTGACGATGCGTTGACGTTCAAGATTGCGCTGATGGTAGTGAACTATATGAGATATCTGGATTCGCTGGATTATTGATTCGCGTTTGCAGGAGAGGAAAATTAGGGACATGCCGTGTGCGGGACTGATTGGCTGCGCCGGTTTTTTGAATGAAAAGTATGAGGGGACTGCCTTGCGGGCGGTCCTCTTTGCGGTTATAAGAAGAGTTGGCTTTCGCGTTTGTGTGTAGTGTTGGTGATGACGACTTATGGAGCGTATTTCAAATCTGCTTATGGATAAGCAAAGTTTCGGTTCTATGTAAGGAGGAGCGCGCATATATTAGGAACAGAGGAATTATAAATCTGTGATTTGCGTCGTCAGGTGGCCCGGACGCTCCGGAACGGAGGTTGTTATGTATCAGAAGGAAATCATATATTTAGGTTTGTATAAGGATGGAGACCGTCTGGGGAGCGCGGGCTTTCTCAAGGTGGAAAAGAGGGACAAGGAAGGGAACCTATCGCTTGTAATTAAAAATGTGCCGCATTCCATAAACGGCAAATATCCCGTGCGCTATTACAATGGAGCGGACTGGAAAGAGGAAGACGGGATTACAGTTCGGGAAGGAGGAGGAAAGTGGGAAAAACAGGAGCCGGACTCTCTGCGGCAGATCCGCCTGCAGATTATGCTGCCGGGCGGCTATCTGGTAGAGGGAGTCAGCAAGGAGGCTGTAAGGCAGGAAGGATTCGGTGGCAGAGAGCGGGATTTGAGGGAACAGCCGACGTCTGAGGAGCGGGCCGCATCCCGTTCGGAGAGGCAGGCGGCAGCGGGTGTAAGCGCAGCGCGGCCGGAACCGTATGGCACGGCAGTGACGGGTATGTCTCGGCAGGAGGCGTATGGTGAGGCGGAACCTGGTGCAGCGCGGCCGGAACCGCATGGTGCGGCAGAGCAGGGCGTGTCCCGGCAGGAAGCGTATGGTGAGACAGAACCGGGTGCAGCGTGGCCGGAACCGCATGGTGCGGCAGAGCAGGGCGTGTCCCGGCAGGAAGCGTATGGTGAGGCAGAACCGGAGGCAGCGCGGCTGGAACCGCATGGTGCGGCAGAGCAGGGCATGACCCGGCCGGAGCCGCCTGCCACCGCAGAGACGACCGCTTCGCTGGCGGAATCGGTCGTGCAGCAGGAGCAGCAAAGAATAGAACGCATCGTAGTCCAGAAACAGGGTGGACGGGGGAAGAGCAGCGCGACGGAAGGGCCGCAGAAGCCCCTGATGGCGGATGCCCTTGTCATAGAAGGGCTGAAAGAAGATAAGTGGGAGCAGATTCTAGACACCTACGACAACATTCATCCCTACGGAGACGGGCGTGTCTATGTGAAGCTGAATCCGAAGGATTTTATCATTCTTTCCGGGAAATACCAGCATCTGGTAAACAACAGTTTTCTGCTGCACGGGTTCTACAATTATCGTCATGTCATTTTAGGAAAAGAGGGAGAAACGTATTATCTGGGAGTGCCCGGCGTTTTCTACGAAAGGGAAAAAATGGTGGCGCTGATGTTTGGCTTCGAGGCGTTCGAGTGTGAAAGAGGGGAGTCGAAGCCGGGCGAGTTTGGCTATTATTTGCGGAAGGTGGAGATCTGAGGGGTCAGATTCCCTCATAATCGAAGGCGGGTATAAAACTTTCCGAGGCGGTTTCCCCTTCTTGAATAAAGCCGTTTTCAATGCCGATTCGGATGGCGTAGTCAACGATGCGGCTGTATTCTTCATCGAGTACCCGCCGGTTCAGAAGGGGGATATCGGAAACCTGAGAAAGCGGCGTATACTGATTCATAATACAGATATATATGTCGTTTTTAAAGGTTTCATGAAGATAGCGCAAAATTTGCCGACTGTCTTTGGCGCAGCCCGGCAAAAGCAGGTGACGAACGATCACGCCGCGCTGCATCAGCGAATCCTCGCCGTTTGTAAAGACGGGAGCGCCGACCTGGCGAACCATCTCAGCGATGGCGGAGGCTGCTGCATCAAAGTAATCGGCGGCATGGGAATAGGCTTCGCTCAGAACCGGATCGCGGTATTTTAAATCGGGAAGATAGATATCAACCAATCCCTCCAGCATACGGAGCGTTTCCACCTTTTCGTAGGCGGAGGTATTATAGACAACGGGGAGGCGTAAGCCCTGTTGTTTTGCCGTTTGCAATGCGGTTATGATCTGGGGGACAAAATGGGTCGGCGTGACGAGATTGATGTTGTGCGCACCCTTTTCCTGCAGTTCCAGAAAGACGCCGGACAGGCGGGACAGGGTAATTTCCCGGCCAGCCCTGCTCTGCGCGATTTCGTGGTTCTGGCAGTATACGCAGCGCAGATTGCAGCCGCCGAAAAAAACAGCGCCGGAACCGTTCGTGCCGGACAGACATGGCTCTTCCCAGAAATGGAGGGCTGCTCTCGCGGCTGTAAGCCTTGCGTTTTGCCCGCAGTAACCGATTTCGCCGGCGTTTCTGTTGACGTGACATTCCCTTGGACAGAGCGTACAGTCTGACAGCCCGGGCCAAGTTTCATTTTCATGAATGTTCTGATTTTTGTTTTTCATTTCTGATTTTCTATACAGTGTGTCAAGGACGGAATTTTGTCTGAAAATCCAAAACCGTGCGCTTTATGTCGAGCCGTAACCCATGTACGTTACCTTTACAGTTAACTCCGCCAGGCACCCTCACGGCACATGAAAGGTTCCACTTAGTGCTGCTGTGTTCCCACCCTGACACGGTTCATGGATTCTCATTGCGTAAGACCCAAACTTCAACGCCACTTATAAAGGGCAGCTACGCAGACGCAGGCCCTCGATAAAGCATCACCCCCACTAGAGCGGATTGTGGGTACAGGGCACCGCTAACGCCCCGGCTGCACGGTTTAATCAGTATACTGTTTTTTTTTAGGTTTGTCAACTTTTCCGCGGCTTTAAGTCCCGCGTGCACACAAAAAGCCGAGGCAGAAGCTTCGGCTTTTCAGCGGAGATGGAGGGATTCGAACCCTCGTGCCCCGGAGGGCTAACGCATTTCGAGTGCGCCCCGTTATGACCACTTCGATACATCTCCGTACGAATAAGATTATATGTTGAAATGGAATCCTTGTCTACTGCTTTTTCAAAATCTTTTGTAAAATCTTTTGGAAGGCGCAGAGAATGTGTTGTTTGGCGGCTGTAATCAATGAATTTCCTTTGTGTATCTGATATGATATAATGTACGCGGTGGCAGCAGGGGATTATTGAGCGGGTGCGACCAGGTGGTGCGCAGATTTATGTTTGGAAAAATGACGCCCGCACAGGGAGGACGGCATGACACAGGATGAAAAGTATATGAAGGAAGCCATAAAGCAGGCGAAAAAGGCATATGCGCTCGGGGAGGTGCCGATCGGCTGTGTGATTGTATATCAGGACAAGATCATCGGCAGAGGGTACAACCGCCGCAACACAGACAAGAATACGCTGGCCCATGCGGAGATTACGGCAATCAATAAGGCGAGCCGGGCGATGAAGGACTGGCGGCTTGAGGAGTGTACGCTCTATGTGACGTTAGAACCATGTCAGATGTGTGCCGGAGCAATTGTGCAGGCGCGGGTGACGGAGACGGTGATAGGGGCCATGAATCCGAAAGCGGGATGTGGCGGCTCGATTCTGAATATTCTGGAAATGCAGGCGTTCAACCATCAGGTGATTGTGCGCAGAGGCATTCTGGAGGAGGAATGTCAGACGATTCTGAAAAAATTCTTTCAAGAGCTGCGAGAGAGAAACCGGATAGAAAAACAGCGGCGCAGGGAAATGCAGGCGGCGGAAGCGGTTTTACAGATAAAAATGGACGACGGGGAGAAGGCTGCCGGAGAGGAAAATCTGTGAAATAAAAGTTGTGACGCGTGGAGAAATACGCTATAATTGTATGTGGAGCGTGTGAAAAGAAGGCTTACATCTGCTTTACAGGCTTTCTCACACAGGAGAATGCCAAGAAAAAGGCGTTTTCCAGAAAAATTTTGCGTAAAGGGTATAGTAAGGAGGATGCGGGATGAAGAGAATCGGAATGTTGACCAGCGGTGGGGATTGTCAGGCTTTGAATGCTGCCATGAGAGGTGTGGTGAAGTGCCTTTCCTGTAGCAGCGAAGATGTGGAGATTTACGGTTTTCTGGATGGCTATAAGGGATTGATTTACGGGGATTTTCGGATTTTGACGGGGCATGATTTCGCAGGCATTTTGACGAAGGGCGGCACCATTCTCGGCAGTTCCAGAACTCCTTTTAAGCTGATGCGTGAGCCGGACGAAAACGGACTGGATAAGGTGGAGGCTATGAAGCAGAATTATCATAAGCTGAAGCTGGACTGCATGGTAATTTTGGGCGGCAACGGTACCCATAAAACGGCGAATATGCTCCGCGAGGAGGGGCTTAATGTCATCACGCTGCCAAAGACCATAGACAATGACTTGTGGGGAACGGATATGACTTTCGGTTTTCAGAGCGCGGTGAATATCGCCACGGACTGCATCGACTGCATTCACACCACGGCGTCCTCACACGGACGTATCTTCATTGTGGAGGTTATGGGACATAAAGTTGGCTGGCTGACGCTGAATGCCGGCATCGCAGGCGGTGCGGATATCATTCTGATTCCTGAGATTCCCTATGACATCGATAGAGTCATCAAGGCGATTAAAGCACGTTCCCAGAGAGGCTCCCGTTTCACGATCATGGCGGTAGCGGAGGGCGCGATCTCCAAAGAGGACGCGAAGCTTTCCAAGAAAGAATACAAAGAGAAGATGAAGGAGTATCCTTATCCTTCTGTTTCCTATGAAATAGCGGATAAGATTATGAAAAAGACAGGCATGGACGTGCGTGTTACGGTTCCCGGACACACACAGCGCGGCGGCAGTCCTTGTCCTTATGACAGAGTGTTTGCTACCAGACTGGGTGCGGAGGCCGGCAAGCTGATTCTGCAGGGCGAGTACGGCTTTATGGTAGGCTATAAGAACAGGGAGATCGTGAGAGTGCCGCTCGAGGAAGTGGCTGGCAAGCTGAAAATGGTTTCACCTGATGCCACCATTGTTCAGGAGGCAAAGATGGTGGGGATCAGTTTCGGAGATTAGCAGCTGTCCACGCCATATCAGACTGTGGTGCAATTAGGTTTGTTCAAGGAGTAAACAATAGCAGCGAATGCACACAAAATGCCGAAAAGCAGGCATTTTGGCGCTGACTCCGACACCATGCAGCAAGTGCATGGCGCGGTGTGAACGGTAACGGAGATTAACTTTATGTCATATACAGCGCTGTATCGTAAGTTCCGCCCGGGCCGTTTTGAGGATGTGAAAGGGCAGGAGCATATAGTTACCACTCTGCGAAACCAGATTATGGCGGACCGCATCGGCCACGCGTATTTGTTTTGCGGAACGAGAGGTACGGGTAAGACTTCCATAGCGAAAATATTTGCACGGGCGGTGAACTGCGAGAACCCCGTAGAGGGAAGCCCCTGCGGGGAATGCGCGAGCTGTAAGGCGATTGCGGCGGGCGTCAGTATGAATGTGATCGAGATCGATGCCGCCTCCAACAACGGTGTGGACAATATCCGTGAGATCGTAGATGAGGTGTCATATTCGCCGGCGGAGGGCCGGTTTAAAGTCTATATCATCGACGAGGTGCATATGCTTTCTATCGGCGCATTTAACGCGCTGCTAAAGACGCTGGAAGAGCCGCCGTCCTATGTGATATTTATTTTGGCTACTACCGAGGTGCACAAAATACCGATTACCATACTTTCTCGCTGCCAGCGTTACGATTTCCGCAGGATTTCTATCGAGACAATCGCGGGCAGACTGGGTGAACTGATGGAAAAGGAGCAGGTACAGGTGGAAGAGAAAGCGCTCCGCTATATTGCGAAGACGGCTGACGGTTCCATGCGTGATGCGCTGAGTCTGCTGGATCAGTGCATTGCCTTCCACTTCGGGCAGGAGTTGACTTATGATAAAGCGCTCGATGTGCTTGGCGCGGTAGATACGGAGGTGTTCAGCAGGCTTTTGCGCCATGTGATCGGGCGGGAGGTAACCGGATGCATCGGACTTCTGGAAGAAATCGTTATGCAGGGCCGGGAGCTTTCTCAGTTTGTGACGGATTTTACATGGTACTTGAGAAATCTTCTTCTTCTGCAGTCCTCCGATGATATCGAGGATATCATAGATGTATCTTCCGACAATCTGCTTCGGTTAAAGGAAGAATCCGGGATGCTGAAGGCGGAAACGCTTATGCGCTATATCCGCATTTTCTCGGAACTCACGGGGCAGATCAAATATGCGCCGCAGAAGAGAATATTGATTGAAATTGCGTTGATCAAACTTTGCAGGCCTGATATGGAACGGGATATCGGCTCCGTGGCAGAGCGGATCAGGGTCATAGAGGAACAGTTGCAAAACGGCGTCGTGGCCGTGGCGGCTTCGGGAGCAGGGGATAGTGTTCCTGCGCCTGTTCCGGTGAAAGATCGCCCGTCTCTGCCGAAAGCCATTCCGGAGGATGTGCAGGCGGCGGTGGAGCGGTGGCAGGATGTTATTGCGAATGCGGATATGCCCATGAAGCAGTATCTAAAAGACGCGCGATTAAGTCTGGGCGGGGACAGCCGGTTGATGGTGGTTATGGAAGACGGGCTGGCCTCCGATTATTTTTTGCGGCAGGAAGGGCATAAGGAGTTATTGGAGCAGATCTTGGCGGACTTGACGGGCAAAGAGATCGATGTGACGATACAGACAGTGCCGGACAGGGAAACCTTTGAACACAGTTATGTGGACTTGTCACAGTTGATTCATATGGAGATAGAGGAAGAGTAGTGTGAGAAGTACTTCTAATCACTCGCAGCAAAGGCTGCTTCGCGAAGAAGTACTAAGTCTGCTTTGCAGACTTTTCTCACACAGGAGAATGCCTAAAATACGGGCATTCTCCGCGCATATATATGGAATGTATGGAATACAGGAAAGGAAAATAGGGAAAATGGCAAAAAGAGGCGGATTTCCGGGCGGTGGAATGCCCGGCAATATGAGTAATCTGATGAAGCAGGCGCAGAGAATGCAGCGTCAGATGGAGGAAAGCCAGAAAGAACTTGAAACAAAGGAGTTTACGGCTAAGGCAGGCGGCGGCGCGGTGGAAGTTACCGTGACGGGTAAGCGGGAGGTGACGAAGGTGAAACTTTCCGAGGAGGTCGTTGACCCGGATGATATCGAAATGCTGGAGGATCTGGTGATGGCAGCGGCAAATGAGGCGCTGCGCATGGCGGAGGAGGCCAATTCCGAAGTCATGAATAAGATGACAGGCGGGTTAGGCCTTGGCGGAGGTCTGCCTTTTTAAATATCCGTACAGGTGAGTCGAAGTCCTGACGAAAGGTTGAAATTTTTCTAAATATGGAACTTTACAGCGGACATATCAACAAATTGATAGAGGAGTTGGCAGGACTGCCGGGGATCGGCAATAAATCGGCGCAGCGCCTTGCTTTCCACCTGATTAATATGCCGCAGTCCAGGGTGGACCGGCTGGCGAAGACGATTGTAGAGGCTAAGGCAAACGTACGTTACTGCCGGGAGTGTTTTACCCTGACGGATAAAGAAATCTGTCCGGTCTGCGCAAATGGGAACAGGGATCACGGCGTCATTATGGTGGTGGAGAATGCGAGAGATTTGGCAGCTTATGAAAAGACCGGAAAATATACTGGCGTTTATCATGTGCTGCACGGCGCTATATCTCCCATGCTGGGAATCGGGCCGGGAGATATCAGACTGAAAGAGCTGATGAAGCGGCTGGAAGGCGAGGTCACGGAGGTGATTATCGCGACCAATTCCAGCCTGGAGGGCGAGACTACGGCGATGTATATCAGCAAACTGATCAAGCCGACGGGAATTAAGGTGACAAGAATCGCTAGCGGCGTGCCGGTAGGAGGCGATTTGGAATATATCGATGAGGTGACGCTTTTGCGGGCGTTGGAGGGCCGGGTGGAACTGTGACAGACCGGATTGGCAGTTGTGGAATGAAGCGTAGATGAAGGAGGATATCGGGAAGTGGGGATTATAAAAGAGAAGTTCGGAACAATGAAAACGGGGGAAGAGATATACCTGTATACCTTAAAAAACAAGAATGGCGTGGAGGCAAAGATTACGAACTTCGGAGCGGCGGTTGTGAGTCTTTTGGCGCCGGATAAGAATGGTGAATTTGCCGATGTGGTTTTGGGGTTTGATAAGGCGGAGGATTATTTTTTAAACCCCAGTTTTTTTGGCGTGACCATAGGGCCGAATGCGAATCGTGTAGGCGGTGCGGCTTTTACGTTAAATGGGAAAGAATATCATTTACCTGTGAACGACGGTCCGAACAATCTGCACAGCGATATGGACGGCGGGTATCATAAAGGGCTTTGGACGCCGGAGGAGGACGGGGACAGTCTGCGGCTTTCGATCGAGGGGAAGGACGGGGAACTGGGCTTTCCGGGCAATAAAAAGATCACCATGACTTACGCGCTTACGGATGACAATGAATTAAAACTGAAATATCATGCGGTTTCCGATATGGAGACGTTGATCAATCTGACCAATCATACTTATTTTAATCTGGCGGGACATGATTCCGGCAGCATAGAGGGACAGTTCTTGCGGCTGCGTGCAGCCAATTTTACGCCGGTGCTTCCGGGGGCAATTCCCACTGGAGAGATTGCTCCGGTGGCGGGTACACCTTTGGATTTTACCGAGATGAAACAGATAGGCAAGGAGATCGGTGCGGATTACGAGCAGCTTAAACTGGTGCAGGGTTATGACCATAACTTTGTGATCGACGGAGCTGACGGCACGATGCGGGAGGCTGCGGAGGCGGAGGATGTCGAGAGCGGACGCAGAATGAAAGTCTTTACCAATCTGCCGGGTATGCAGTTCTATGCAGGAAACTGCATTGCCGATCAGGATGGGAAAGGCGGCGCGCGTTATGTGCCCCGCACGGGATTTTGTCTGGAGACGCATTATTTTCCGGATCATATTCATCATCCGAATTTCCCTCAGGCGGTGTTCGGGCCGGGGAAAGATTATGAAGCGGAGACCATCTATCAGTTTTTATAAAATCTGGTACGCAGTCTGAATTGGACTTGGGCTGTCATAGAAACTAATAGATAATAATATATAGAAGATTAGATGCCGTCATGTAACATACGTGGCGGCATTTGCACGTTTACGCACAGCGCTTCCGGCCTGTTTATATGCTGCGGAGACAGAATTTATGCATGAATGTAAACCGTCCTGTCAGTTGACGCGTCTTACGACATTTTTTTCGGAGGAGATGTGATATACTCGCCACAAAAGAAACAAATAACAGGCGCAGGGGGAAAACATGGAATCCGGGTCGACGTTTTTTGCTACAGAGGAGAGAAAGAAAAAATATCATATTTATGTGGAAGAGTATGTCCTGTCATATTTAAGACGTGAGTCGGATTCTTTGGAATTGTCCGAAATTTATTTTTACGGATCACGTCTGGAGAACGGCAGAAAGCTCTATGTCTATGGGGCGGGCAGAGAAAAAGGGATTGGCGCTTTTGCGGCATATGATCCGCTTCACGAGCTGGTATGCAGACTCACGCAGGCAGGGCCGGTTTTTCTCGTGCGGGAACCTGACGGCGAATGCAGGACAACCGGTTTTCAGGTGTTTTATGATAACAATGAAGCGATGCAGAATTACCTGTTGGAGTGGACAGGCAGTGCGGACAGAAAACGGATTGCACAAAAAGCAAGTGGACAGGAGGGGCAGTCTGCTCCGGTACAGTTTACGAAAGAAGAGAAAAAACATATGCCTCATGGGGCCATGTCAGTGCAGTTATGTCTGATTTTGGTCGTGCTTGTGGCTATTGTAATCACCTCTACCGACAGCTATGACAAGATGGAGGAACTGAACCGCTCCGCCAGAGAGGTTTTCTTTGCCATAGAAAATCAGGAGGCAGGAGAAACGACGCCGGATACGGGGGCAGAAAGGACGGCGGAAGGTCAGGAGCGGATCCCGTCAAAGGACAAGGGAATTGTGGTTGAGCGGGAGGCAAAAACGCCCGGAGGCACGGTGGCTGACGCGCAGGCAGAAGGCAAGGGCCGGGATGAGAGTTTTGAGGCGGCGGACGACCGCGGGCAAGATGCGGATTCCGAAAAAACGGATTTCGAAGGAGAAGAGGCGCAAGAGGAAGGTGTCTTGAAATCCGTCGAAAAAATGACCGATGAGACGGATGATCAAAATTCAGGGAAGGAAACAGAGTCAGGTCAGGCGGCGGAACCGGAAGACGCACCGAAGGAGGAGACAGCTTCCTATGACTCAGAGGAGGAAGACAGGAAAGAGACGTCGGAACAGAATGAGGAAGAAAACGAGGAAGCACTTTCCAGAAGTATAACCAGATATTATGAAGTGGAGCAGGGGGACACGCTTTATACAATCAGTCAGAAGATTTACGGGGATATCTCCCGTGTGGAAAAGATCTGTGAGATGAATGAAATTTCAGACCCCGACAAAATCCACTCCGGGCAAAGAATCATCCTGCCGTAGAAAAGTATGTAAGGCTGTGGTATAATGTACGCGTTGGCAATGAGCGGTGCGAAGCCGCAGGACGGAGAAATGGCAGCTTGCTGACAAATGATCCGGGATGCGGCTACATAGGGCGAAGCCCGCGAGCGAGAGGAAGCGAAGCGGAAACGAGCGACACCGCGGGAAGGTGCGAAGCCGCAGGACGGAGAAAGTACAGCAACCGGAATTTAAGGATACGGCAGATGGCAAATATCAGAGAATATTTCAGAAAAAAAGAGAAGCGGGACAAGGAACAGAAGCAGCCAAGAATCAGCTATCGGGAAAAGATCAAGAGCCATAAATTTACCGTGTTTTACAGAGTGACGCTCGTGCTGGTGCTGTTTGCCGCTTTGGGAGCGGTAGCTTATATACAATGGCAGAACAAAATCTATACGGAAAGCGTGGAACTTTCAAACGTGGAAATCAAGATTCCGTCCGAAGCGCAGATGATGCCCTTTGCATCGCATCTTCTTACTTACAGTAAGGATGGAATAAGCTGTATGGATACAAAAGGCAACGCGGTGTGGAACCAGACTTTTGAAATGCAGAATCCCATGGTGGATATCAATCAGAACGTGGTGGCGGTTGGAGATTATAACGGCAGGGAGATTTATGTGATGAACACGGAATCTGTGCTGGGCAATATCACAACCAACCGGCCGGTGCGTGATTTTTGCGTGTCTGCGGGCGGTGTGGTGGCGGCGGTGCTTGATGACACAAATGTCACTTTGATTTGTCTATATGATGCGAAAGGAAATGAACTGGTACGTTTCCGGACGACCATGAAGGAAAGCGGTTATCCGGCGGAGGTGTCGATCTCTCCGAGCGGGGAGCTTGTGTGTGTTTCCTATCTGTATGTGGACAGCGGGCATATGAAGTCCAGTGTTGCCTTTTATAATTTTGGCGCGGTGGGACAGAACAATACGGACAATTATGTGAGCGGTTATGATTACATAGATACGATAGTTCCGTTTGCCCGGTTTCTTGATAACCGTTCTCTCTTTGCGGTGTCCGATGATCGGATTATGTTTTTCGGCGGTGCGCAAAAGCCCGTCAGCTTAGCAGAGAAACTGCTTGACGAAGAGGTGAGAGGCGTTTATTACGGTAGCGAATATGTAGGGCTTGTCTTTAACAGCAGGGAGAGCGGAAGCAGATACCGGTTGGACGTATACCATAAGTCGGGCGATTCTGTCTGTTCCATTGAGTACGATATAGAATGCAGAGATATTTTGTTCCATGAGGATCAGATTATCATATATAATGAGTCCGACTGCCGGATCTACAACAGCCGCGGGGCGGAGAAATATACCGGGAAATTTAACAAGACGGCTCTGATGATGATACCGCAGAGCGCGTCCTACACCTATATGGTAGTGACGCCGGACTCCATTGATACGATAGAGTTGAGATAACTGCCGGATACAGGCCGAAGCCTGTACTGCCGGAACCGTAAGAACATGATGGGCATGTAAAAATCTCGTGATGACAGATTGTTTGAAACGGATTTTGCATCAGAACTGTAAAGATTTTGAACAGTTCCCAGTGGAGATAAAACAGGTTAAAATTGCGATGAAACAGGAATTGGTTATGTCTGCCTTTGGGGCGGTTGTGGTTTTACTATTTATATGGAGGATAAAGGGCGGGTATGCCTGCGGCATGATGCAGGAAATTGTCAACCTTTTGTCGGGCGTGATTTCTTTGGCGTGTGTGGCTTTGGTTTTTCTTGCAGTCACCAGCGCAATGAGCAAATCAACCCATATTCTGACGGCGTGTATTATTGCACTGGTTCTGCTTGGCATCCTTTTCAAACTGTGCCGTCTGGTCTTTGCACCACTGCTGGCGGTCGGAAGTATGTCCATAATAAGCGGCATCAATAAAGTATTGGGCGCGGTGATGGGGGCGGCAGAAGCTTTTCTGCTTGCCTATTTTTCATACAAGGCGCTGGCTCATTTCGGAATTTATGTGTTTTGATTTCCTAAAAAAAGGTTTCAAAAAAATTTTTAAAAAAATTCCTAAAAAGCCGTTGACATCCAATTATTCTTCTGCTATTATATGAAAGTCGTCTGCGGGAAATACTTAAAAAGCAGGATGACACAGAGAAGAATGTGAAACATTCTTCTGGAGTTAATCTCAAAGGGATTTACTCGGGAGTTACTCACGTAGTGATTTACTCCGAAGAACCTTGACAAATAAACAGTAATGCAACCCTGAAAAGATTCCAAAAAGAGAAGATTTTCAGAAAGTATCGAACGATACAAACTAACAAACAGTATTTAAGGGTACAAAAGGAGCTAATCCTGAAGGGATTCGCTCCGAGCCAAGTGCTTATTTTGACCCGGATCAATATATTTTTAGAGAGTTTGATCCTGGCTCAGGATGAACGCTGGCGGCGTGCTTAACACATGCAAGTCGAACGGAAATGACACGCTGATGCGATTTCGGTCAAATCATGTATCATTTTAGTGGCGGACGGGTGAGTAACGCGTGGGTAACCTGCCTTACACTGGGGGATAACACTTAGAAATAGGTGCTAATACCGCATAAGCGCACGGGGCCGCATGGTCCTGTGTGAAAAACTGAGGTGGTGTAAGATGGACCCGCGTCTGATTAGCTAGTTGGCGGGGTAACGGCCCACCAAGGCGACGATCAGTAGCCGGCCTGAGAGGGTGGACGGCCACATTGGGACTGAGACACGGCCCAAACTC
>CAMTMP010000038.1 GCA_947073545.1 uncultured bacterium | reverse complement strand
ATCAATGGCTGTTATCAAAGCCTTACGAAGACTATGCCTGAGAGAAACAGCTTAGCTCAAAAGTTGTAAAGTGGTGTTAAAGTAAGTATCTGTCGTCACAATCCCGCCCTTTTGAAAGAGTATGTAAACGCTCTCTTCCTTGACGAGACTTCTCTTATAGTTGGAATGAAAATACATTTCCACATCCGTGCATATGCCGTCCTTTGGCCATAAAATATCCTGAATCTTCACTTCCGCGAGCCTGCTCCTTTCTATGTATTCCGTATCCACACTTTATCGAAATTCCGGGATGCCTCTTCGTATGGCGCCAGTCCCCTTCGCATCCCTGTATGCTTCTTTAACCAGACGGTTTTCATATGCCCAGTCGTAATCATCCATATTTACCACGCCAAAAAGCCAGTTGCGAAATACGATATGACAGAACATATCCGCCCCGTTTACCGCCCTGTCCAATGTATTTCCATGCTTTTTCACACACAAAATGCGGTTTCTGATCCCGTAATATTCCCGCCAGTCATAACGCCGATGCGGATGCTTTGACACCTCCGCCGCCGTCTTATGATTCAGTTTCGCGTCCGGTATCACCAGAAACCTTGTGTAACGGTTAATCCGCATGGAATATTCGGTATCGTCAAACCATATAAAATATTCGCTGCACGGCAGCCCGGCCTTTCTGACCAGTTCCCGATCGACCACCATACCGCAAAATGATGCTATGTCGCAGGCAAAAGGCTGTCCCGCACGCAGACCCGTATAGCAGTTTTCCGGACAGTTCTTCAGCCGCAGGCCCGGTCTTTCTATATTTCTGCGGTGAAATGTGTCTATTTTTCCGGCCGTTATCACTGTGCCCGCAAATGCCTGATACTCCGGATGCTCTCGCCTTGCCCCCATGATTTTTTCCATGTAATTGTTTTCCAGAACCGCATCGTCGTCGATCAAAAGAATACATGCCACAGGCTCCTCCACCGCTTCCTGTATCCCCTTTTCAAATCCTCCCGCGCCACCCAGATTCTCCGCGCATGTAAGAATCCGATAATGCCCGCATTTCTCCTTTTGTTCCCTCAGAAATTCCTCTGTGCCGTCCGTGGACGCATTGTTCACGACAATGATTTTCTTTGCCGGAACTGTCTGCATCTCGACCTGCGCCAGACACTCCTTTAAAAGCTCCAGCCTGTTGTATGTCACCACAACGACTGCATAGTCCGCTTCCATAATCTCGTCTCCCACACAACATTTTGATGTATTTTAAAAATGTGTACTTTTGCATAAGACTTTCCGAAGACGAAATTTTTTAAATAAATTGGTGAATATAGTTGAAATAAAGCGTAAATTCGTGAAAAAGAAAAAAAGCAATTGAACAATCATTGTTTTTATGGTAGACTAATAAATTATTAAAGAAGATATGTAAGTTTTTGCAAAAGTACACATTTACAAATTCGGTTTCACTCAGTTGCAGTTCTCCAGTTTTCTTGCTTTCCCATAAAATGTACCGACGGACATTTCACAGGCATCTGCCGCTTGTCGAAGTGTTATTTTTTTGTTTCTCCATTCCCTGTGCACTTCCACAAAATTGTCCGGATAGGGAATTGCCGGGCGTCCAAATCTTACCCCTCTCGCTTTTGCCGCCGCAATGCCTTCCGCCTGCCGCTGCCTGATGTTCGACCGCTCATTTTCCGCCACAAAGGATAATATCTGCAAAACAATATCGCTTAGAAACATGCCCATCAGATCTTTTCCCCTGCGGGTATCCAAAAGCGGCATGTCCAGCACTACGATATCAATCTCTTTCTCCTTTGTGAGCATCTGCCACTGCTCCAGTATCTCCCCGTAATTTCGCCCCAGCCGGTCTATGCTTTTTATATAGAGCAGATCGTTTTTTTTCATACGCCTGAGCATTCTCTTATATGCCGGACGTTCAAAGTCCTTTCCCGACTGCTTATCCATAAAGATATTTTTGTCCTCGACCGCCAGTTCCCGCAAGGCAATCAACTGCCTGTCCTCATTCTGATCCCGGCTGCTGACACGCACATAACCATACACCTCTGTCATTTTCCCTTCTCCTTCCTGCCGAACCAGACTGCTGCCTCTGCTCCGGCAATATTATATTTTTCCATATTTCCTACATTGTAAAACAAAGATATTAAAAAAGCGCAAAAAAAGAACCGGAGCACCCTCTCTTTTCAAAAGAGTGTCCCGGTTTCGCCCGTCTGCGCATTTCCATATACAGCTTTATCTGATCACTGATACAATCCCACCAGATAGTCAATCGCCATCTGCTTTACTTCACCCTGTGCCAGATATCCGGCTCCGTACATTTTTGCATACTCCTCACCCATTGCTTCAACCTGCTCATTATAATATGCCTCTGCGTCAAAAGACAGCCCTGCATCCTCAAATACGGCCTGATAAACCATTACCTCTTTTACCGTATCCTTTGCACGCTGCGTCAATTCTTTCTCATAAGCGATTTCATCCTCCATCTCCATACCGGAGTTTTCGTCGCTGTTTTTCATAACGGACTTTGTTGCTTTGACATATTTATCGGGATACGTATTCACCGTAGAGTTATCCAGCACATATGTGGTGAGGTAATCCTGTAAATGCTCCTGATAAAAATCTTCTTTCACCTTGGCTCTATATTCCGCCGCGGTAGATACCTCCTCCGTGTCCGCCAGATTCTCCGCCACGAAATCATCCGTAAGCTCCGGCGTCACCTGAATGCCATTGACTGTGACCGCGAAGACGGCATCTTTACCTGCCATTTCTTCATCGTAATCCTCCGGGAACGTAACCTCCACCGTCACCTCGTCTCCCGGCTTATGACCAATCAACTGCTGCTCAAAATCATCTATAAACAATCCCGATCCGATGGTCAGGTCATACCCTGCACCATTGCTGTTTCCGCCATCAAATTCCACCCCATCGACAGTTCCCACATAATCAATATTGACTTCATCGCCATCTGCAATTACCATCTGCTCGTCCGTGCTGAGTTCCTTATACGATTCCAGCATGGAATTAATCTCGTCCTCAACCTCTTCCGCTGTAGCTTCCACCTCGTCTGCCGGTACAGAAATATTTCTGTAATCAGCCAGATCGACCATTGCCGCCATATCCGCCTTCTCTATCCTGCCATCATCCGTAAGACCCGCGCTGTAGTCTGTACCGGGTGTCGTGCGGATCGCCATGATATACAACTGCCGCCCCACCACAAGCAAAAGCCCCAGCACTATGACCGCCGCCACTGCCGTCCATATAATTTTGGCGACGTTTGCATCCCGTTTCTCTCTCTGCACCTGTTTCCTGCGCGCATCCCGCTTTGCTTTACTTTTGCTTACATTTTTGTCTCCGTCCACTCTGGCAGACTTTTTCTTTTCCATAATGTGATCCCTCTTTCTATCGTATTTTATCCCTCAAGAAATTAATGTAACACATCTGGTCAGCAAATGAAATAGTTTGCGCAAAGTTCACAAATAATGCACAATTTGTTCTTTCGCTATATCAAATTTCTCAGCGCATTTTTCCATAATGATATCTTGGGACATGCCAAGTTCCTGATACGCCTGAATCAATATACGGATTCCTTTTTCTATTCCCTTTTCTATCCCTTCCTCATATCCTTCCTGCCTCATGTCCTCAAATGCATTGCACATATTGTATCGCTCCTCTCCTTCTTCTGCCACATGGCACCTTTCGGGTATTCTCACATGCGCCACTACTTCCAGCATGTCTCTGGTTTCACTGTCTATCCTGCTGTACACCTCTCGATTCTCTTCCATAATCTCCTGCAGTTTTTCTTTATCCTTTACATAACGGACTATCTCAAATACCTGACGCAGGCCTGTTTTATATTCCTCGAAAGTGTCGTGTTCGTGGCAGTCATACAAATTCAATCGATAGTTTGATACATATTCTTTTAGCTCATCCTCAATATCAAGCAGATCATACAGACACTTCGCGCCATCCCACGCACCGCCGGTTCCAAAATACACCACCAGCGTTATGATCGGTGCAAACTTCTCTTCCTTTTTCATGCCTGACAAATATT
The DNA here is from genome assembly GCA_947073545.1 of uncultured bacterium. GTDB lineage: Bacteria > Bacillota > Clostridia > Lachnospirales > Lachnospiraceae > UBA3282. The sequence continues at coordinate 31,913 of CAMTMP010000038.1, read as the reverse complement.
CGTCCCCGGCTTTCAGATCACGCTTTTCTTCATGCGCACGCTTCTTTCGTTTCCACTGCTTACGGTAGCCGATACTCTCTGAAAACATATTCCGCAGTACCATCTGATAGTCCACATAGTTCTGGTTCTCCACCGCGAGAATGTGCAGTTTCTTCCCCTTCCAGATCCGCACCTTATCTACAACCGTTTTTATGCTCCCTGTTCCGGTTTCTGCTCCTGTAGTCACCGTCTGCGCTTCATCCGGCTCTAATTCCTCCGGCTTCACAATCTGTCTTCCATGAAATAATGCGCCGTTTATCTGGTCCGCAAACCTCCTGTTTTCATCCAGATAGTCAAACTGGTACTCATCCTTTTTTCCCATCAGCCTTCCTCCCTTGTTTAGTTTTCCATATAAGGGATTCAGGTTCCGTGATGTGCCATGCAGATAGATCAGAATTTTAGACTCCCAGATATGCGTTCCTTTTTGTTCTCTGCATCGGTGAAAATATACTGTTTTCCGATACTTGAGGTTATCATAGCATAACTGCTATGTATATGTAAAGCGGTCGTTTTTTCCTTCTGGCAAATTCTAATTTTCTATAATTTATACAAGATTTCTATAAAAATATCATTAACACTTACCAACATCCAATTTTGATATTATCCCCTTTTTTTACTTACCCTAAAAACGGCTCCGCTGATTGGATACACCCAATCATTATTAGTTGAAATATCATAAATTCCATTCAAGTGTTCGTGTGCTACTTTTAACGAAGACTCTTCGCTTTTACTTAAAAAGGAAATCATATCAACATTCATTGTTTCCTCTTGATAACTCACAAAAATTTTGGGCGCTTTTGTCGGATCAACTAAGATAATTTCAACTAATGAATCCCATTTTCGCGGCATATGGAATAAGATTCTAACTACATGCTCTTTGGCCTTTATATCATGTTCCACATCAAAAACACATATAAATCCTTCTTTACAAAGTTTAACATCTTTCAATTTTCCCTTACAATTATCAATTTTAATATCTAATCCAAATAGCTTTTGCACCATATCCTTACCTTCTATGACTTTGTTTAAACATTCAATATCTTTCTTTTCAAGATCAATATTTTCGTAAAAAATACATCCTTTAAATTCATCATATTCGCGTAAGGCACTGTCTAAATATTGATTGTTATACACAAATCCTACTTTAACTTCTTCTTTATTGATGTTATTATGATCAGGAAAGAGGATCTTTACTTTAAATCGCAATTTCTCTTGTATATAAAAATAATTTTCTACATATTTAAAATACTTTTTATACACTTTGGGAAGATTGGTATTTAATTCAAAGTCATAATTATACTCTTTCCTAATTTGATACAGCGCATCCCTCGTTAGATAGTTTTTTAAATTATCACAGACCATTTCAGTGACATCCTCATCTTTTACAATGGAAGAAATTGTTGAATTAATAAAGTTTTGTCTCTGTACTTCGGTAAAAAGTTCAAGAGTCTCGGGTGTACTCATCAGTGTCTCCGTTATTTTATTTGACACCTCAATACTATATGCATCACGAGATAATTTTTCATAAAAAACATTGAACAATAATATTGTTGATAAAAGTCCGCTCGTATTAATTATAATACTCACAAGCAGTTCTTCAAGTGTACAATAGTTTTTATGTAAAACAACCCATATTAATATACCCTCCACAAACGCTATTACGATAAATAAACAAAAGAAACTAATTTTTTTATTTCTAATTATTGCCTCCACTAATTTCTTGCTTCGTTCTTTCATTTCTTTCCAGCTATGACCATTCATCTCCGTTCTCCTCTCTTTTGAATACTATATAGCAATGTAACCATCAGTTTATCAGACACAAAATCGTCTATCTCGGCTAATGGACATTACTTGTGCAATTTTTGCTCGTATTGTATTTCTCTAAGTCGTATGTCTCTCCATTGAGATGCCGTGTTCGGCTTCAATAGTATCCAGCACCTCTTATTCCTTTCACGCATAATCTCAAACTCATGTTTCTATCTTCATGCATCAACAAATGGTCTGTTATTAGAAACTTTAAAACCCATTTCGGTTAATTCAACAAAGAAAAAGAACTGTAAATCCCAAAGTATTTTTGTGATCAAAGCCGATGTATTCCCTAACGTTCTTTCTTTATATGGCATAGGCTCTCTGGCATACGTAAAAAGCCGTGTAGGAATCAAAACTGAATAGTACTGTGGTTTGCCGCTACCTTCCGCTATTCTGGAGTTCTTATGTACATGGCAGTTATATAAAGCAAAAGTGATATATTTAGCAAGACACTTCAAGTTTGTTCATTCTACAAACTGGACACAATAAATTCAATAATATCCCTTACCGCCCCCTCTCCACCATTTAAACCACTCACATATTTAGCCTTCTCCTTTATAACATTAGAAGCACTATTCACCGTACAGGGAAACCCAACATTCTCCATTACCTCTATATCATTGATATCATCACCAACATAAGCCACTTCCGTCAAATCAATCTGGTATTTGTGAGCGAGCTGTTTTACAACATCCAGTTTATTTCCTATACCCTGATGCAATTCGTCTATATGGAGTTTTTTTGCTCTCATTTCAACAATCTCGGTACGTTCTCCCGTTATGATTCCTGTTATAATTCCTCTCTCTCTTAAAAGTGAAAAACCCATGCCATCTTTGGTATTAAACTTTTTCAATTCCTCCCCATTTTCGGAATAATACATACCGCCATCCGTGAGGCAGCCATCGCAATCTGTCAAAAACAGTTTTATCTTTTCTAACCGCTCCTCTCTCCTAATAGACATTTCTCTTCTTCTCAATAGTTCCTCTATAATGATCCAGTCACTCGGTTCATCAATCTCATACGCAGTATCCTCGCTCATTTCATATATCCTAATATTACCTGAAATTCTATTTTGGGATGTCAGTAATCTCTCTTTGGATGTGATGTAAAAAGCTCCGTTTTCCATCAGATAACCTGAAAATTCCTGCCTTCTTGGTCTGTTGTATACGTCATAATTTTTTGAAACAGCATCCCCATTTTCATTTTCCTCCCACAAAAAGCGACGCTGACGCACACAAGAAAGCACGCTGTCCGTATCCGGCCGCATATACAGCTCAAAACCGCCTGCCAAATCCTCTGCCATCAAAAGTGGTGATGTCGCTTGGATCAAAACGATATTATCAAACTCATACTTTTGAGCAAATTCCAGCATAGCACTTTCTGTGGACGCCGTATCGGAAGCTGTCTCGAGCGACCGTCCAATTACTTTCGTTTTTCGAAGCAACTCTCTATTTTCACCTTGCAATTGAATCACTGCTTCTCTGACTTTATCACTGTCGGTCGCCACATACACTGCATCAATGTAAGAACATTCACATGCCGCTCTGATTGTCCAATAAACCAGCGGCCGCCCACACAATGTTTTTATATTCTTTAATGGAATGGATTTACTTCCGCCTCTGACGGGTATAAACGCAACGTTCATTCTTTTGCTCCTTTATCATTTGATTAATGCATTTCCAGCACTTTCCTTATTTTCTGTTCAATTATTTCTTCCGAATAATTCTCGACATATATTTTTCTAAAATATTCTGAAAACCGCTCTCTTCCCCTTAACTTAGAATATTTTTTAATATTACAAATAAATTCCTCTGCACTATTGCAAACGTAGTCTTCTATTTGCACAAATCCACAAAATGCCTCTGTAGTTCCTAAATATATCTTACCGTACATGAATGCTTCAACGGTCTTCGTCTTCATTCCGGTGCCATCAAAGATAGGCCCCACTACTATGTCTGCTTTGTAATACCATTCATCTAAATTATCAACAGTTCCTATAACTTCTACATTATTTCTCCCATTTTCTAATTGTCTCTTGATTTTTTCCATATCCCTTCCAATAATATATAAAGTATAACTGTCATCCAATTGAGACATAACGTTTTGTACAAACCATGTTATCCCTATAATATTAGGCCAATAATAAGATCCAACAAAAATCAAATTGCATCTTCGAAAATCCGTCTGCTGAATACACTCTTTTTTTAAAGAATCATTAGAAAATATAGGTATTATAGCATCAGGTTCTTCATGATAATTTTGAATATATAGCTGTCTGTCTCTATTATTCAGAACAATCTTTTTATTTGAATACTTTAAGCTGATATGCTCATTTATATAATTTGAAAGCAGCCTTGGTAAATTCTTTAAAAAATCCTTTGTACTTTCTTTTTTTAAACGCTCCTTAATTACTTCATCTATCACATCATGATAAAAAGTGATTACATTTATTTCAGAATCAATTTTTTTAATTAATTTAGCTATACCACCATAAAGCGATCTACCCAACACAATATAATCAAATCTTTCTTCATTAATAATCCGAATAGCATAATTAATACTCCTTTTTGAAAAACCGGTTGGCATTCCACAAGACAGGCTATATATTTTATCCAGTATCCTCGGTTTTCTGTATTCAGGTATTATGATATTATTTAAATGCCAGTTTTGATTTTCATTTGTTTTATACGGAAAGTAAACCATAAAATCAGATCCGCCAGCAATGTTTTCAAAAATTTTTATTAGTGCTCTTGTATACGTCCCACCACCAGATTTATTAAAACATTCATCCGTAATAAACAAAATTTTCATCTCAATTTCCTTTTAAAGTTTTTTTCGATTTCTTCATTACCAGTTCTAATAAATTCTGGAATGTTACATTCAAGATATTTCAAAACATAATTAGGCCATTTCCAGTAATTATAAAGAGCCTGTGGAATAAATTGTCCGAATAGAAGTCCCCATAAACCCAAGTTAAAATATTTCATAAGTATAACTGCAAAAACAATTCCACATACACCAGATAAAATATAGGCCCTTACATATGGCAAACAATTCATGTTGGAAATAAATGATGCATAAGTAGTCTGACGCTTATACAAAAATAAATATATTGCTATTCCCAAAATCACAGTTCTGCTTAATACCATAGATGGTTTAAAAATTTTAATTATAAATGGACCAAATAATAGCAATCCTGCAACTCCCACAATTGCAATATAAAGATTTGCCACCATAATCATACTCATTTTCTCTTTCATGAGTTTCTTATTATTACGCACATATGCCGCCTGTAATGTAGGTTGATACGCTGAATATATCCCTCCACTTATTGTTAATATTGCAGTTACCAACTGAACCGTCAATGAATAAACACCTGTCTCTGTCAATGATAAAAATGTAGAAACAACTAATGTACCCGCTTGATTCGTTATATAGTTTGACAGTGTAACTATTCCATCCCTCCATGCATTATGCCACATGGCCTGAAAAAGCATTTTTCCATCTGGTTTTGTAATTTCTTTGTACTCTTTCATGTATTGATCAATTCCATAAGATTTAAAAAAAAAATATTTTGACGAAAAACGCAAAACAAAGCCGTAAAAACAATATCCCAGAGACACTGCTATTATTTCGAAACCACAGACTAAAAGAAAAACTGACAATATAATTTGTATCAATCGTGCTGTAATATTAATTTTATTATAGCAGCTAACAGCTCCGATACCACGCAAAAACATGGTGTAACACCCATAATATATATTTAAAAAAATAGCTAATGAGTAAATCATCCATGATAAAATGACCGAACTATCATATATATCTCTACTCAAATTGACTATATAAATTGTTCCCACAGTTAACAAAATGATTAAAGCAATGCTGGAAATCAGGAAATAAATAATACGGCTTATTTTTATAATCCTCACCAAAAGCGAATAGTTAGCCTTTCCGCTTTCTGAATATACTACTCCTTCTTTTTGAATATTTTCCGCACCATTCCATGAATATGCTACATTACGCGCGAACGTTGGCGTAAAGCCAAAATCAAATAAAGTTACAATTCCTCCTATACTTAAATAAACATACCACAGTCCGAGTACTTCTGAATCCATATAATGAATCATAAACGGCAGCATAATAAAGTTGCTGACCATAGAAACTATAATTCCTATGTAATTCCATATTACATCCCTGTTACTTATCTTAGTGTTCATCTTCTGCTCCAAGATTAACCTAATTCGCCTTTCATGTGCATAGAGTTCGTATTGGTTCATTTCATTCTACGTCTAATTTTGCCCACTATTTAGTATGGATTTTCTGTAGAGCAAAGTTGAAAACGTAATAAGAAAAACATTATGAGTAAGCATATACAAGCCACTTTCCATAACACCATAAAGTGCATACAAAAACAAAATAATTGCAAGAACATATTCTTTTTGTATGATCATGACCTTAGTCAAACATAGATAACCACCCGCAAAAATCAAAAAAACCAATATTCCGTATCGCAAAAGAATACTTACATATGCATTATCAAGATATAGTCTAGTTTTCATCCCCACCAATTTTCTTTCATTTTCCGTTATATATATTTTTTGCCCCAAAGGTGAAACCCCATATAATTGCCATACTCCATGGCAAAGAGAAAATCTTGACGACATCCATTTGTCCATTCTTTTCAAAACAGAATATCTATTTACATCTATGTAAGAAAGCAATATACTAAAAAAAACACAACAAAATGATCCAAAAAGCAAACTTTTTTCAAATATTATCATATATTCTGATGTTAACTTTCTTACAAAAGTATATAATAATAGCATAAATAGAAGAATTGCTGTAACGATATATGCTGTCTTAGAATTTGGAACCCTAATTAAAAATAAAACAGTCAAAAAAATGAATATATAATTCAATTTTCCTAATCTATTCCTATGCACATAGCAGTGACATATTATCAGTTGAAAAATCCTTAATCCTAACAGATTTGGATGAATAAACCCCAGAGAAAATCGTTGCACACTTCCCCTCATCAGTATTGCATTTTCAATAACTCCTAATAAGCATAGCAATACAACAAGGGGGATCATAATCAACAAAACCTTATATGCCGTAAAAATAGTTTTATCTAAATCAATATCTTTTGCCGCCACAATAAACATCCATGTAGACAGCATTAATCTATTTCCTGACAAAAGAGTCGCTATCACAATAGGCAAAGTGACAATCATTATAATAATCAATTCATTTTTTGTATACGATTGAAAAAAAACTATCTGAAACATAAGAAGTCCAAAGATTAACCATGAAATCAAATTACTAATATTATCAACCGATACTCCCAGAATATTATCTAAAGCAGAATTAAATAATATTTCTGTAGAATACCACAGAATAAATATATAAATATATATACTTCTCAATTTGATTTTTCTACCCATTTTAGCTTCTCCCTTTGCTCCATCTCAATTGGAAGAATCTCCTCCGGCTTAAATCTTAACGCCTCGTAAACCGCCTTCAAATTCCTAACCAATTTACGGACGCCATCTGGCTCCAGCGACGCTGCATGATCCGTTCCTTTCCATGTACGATCCAGCGTATAATGTCTCTCTATCATCGTTGCTCCCAACGTATAAGCAGCAACGTCCACTGCAATTCCTAAATGATGCCCCGAAAATCCAATCGACTTAACCCTCCCTTCATACTTTTCTCGCATACGTCTAATTTCTAAAAGACATACATCTGTGAACGGAACCGGATATCCAGAAACACAATTAAACAGGATCAAATCCCTTGCTCTGCCATATTTCTCAAACAATTGAACAATTTGTTCTTCCTCAGTGTATGTTGTCATTCCAAAGGATACTTGCATTTCTCCTTCATAGTTCTCACACAGCCAACTCAACATCTCATAATGATTATTGCATGCTGAAGGTATCTTAATAAAATCCGGATTTAAAGAGGCAATTTCTTTTGCCGAAGTCATATCCCACACAGATGACGCATATGTAATACCCACCTCTTCACACCATTTTTTTAGCTGCGCATGTTGCTCCACCGTAAGTTCCAAAAACTCTCTATGCTCTCCATATGTATTTCCATAAGCATTGTAGGGGTTGGGATGTGGCGCGTTATACTGTTCCGGCGTCAACAGTTCTTTCGGACACCTCTTTTGAAATTTAATTGCATCCGCTTTACAAAATACAGCCGCAGATGTAATCATCTCATGCGCAATCTCCATCTGCCCCAGATGATTGCATCCTGCTTCCGCTATGACATAAGGAGGCCTGTACATAGATTTTTCTCCTTCTCACTACCATAATTCTTTAAGTTCGTATTTCAATTCACTTAAAAATCTCTCATTCAAATTAATTCTTACATCTGCATTCGCTGTCTCAACCGCACTTGTACAAAGTCCAACTGCAAATTTACATTTAATATCCAAAATATTCAATAATTCACTCGGATAACTTCCTCTTATAATCATTTCATCGGGAAAATCATACTGAGTTGTATCTCTTGGATGAATCTTCAAAAATAGTTTCCCATATTTTGAATAATACTCTACAATATCTTTATAGATTTTAATCTTATCCTCTTCTTTGACATAACCATCCTCCGAAATTGGCTGTGTATAAAGAATACCATTTACACCTTGTCTTAGCCTTTCGATTTCTATTCTATCCTGATTATTCACAAAAAGATCGAGCAACTCTTCCTTCTCTTCCTCACTAAAATCTACGCTCAATGAAAACTGTTCTAATTCTGGTATCGGAAAACTAGAAAACAGCTCTCTATTTTGAACATAGACCCCTTTTAACCTTCTGTCCTTCCAAAACTCTTTTTGATTCCCATATAGACATTTTAACCATATAACAAATGATCTTTCATCCGGCATTGCACTCTGTGCAGATCCTTCTTCAATAAAAATACTTTCCTTACAATAACGAAACCAAAGAGTTGCCGGATAGCATATCAGTGCCTTATTCCATATATAATTCACCAAAAAGTACTCCTTTTTCTGAGTATGCAGCCTTTTCAACACCCGCTCCATTACAACAAGATTTTCCCTATCACTTAGTCCAATTGCACGGCGTATCATATTTTTCTTTATTACTTCACACGCAATTCCCTGTAACTCCATTTTTAAAGCAACTTCATTAAAATATTCCATATTCTTTTGAGAATATGCTGGCAATATCAAACCACATTTTCCCCGTAAATCAGATTTCATAATTAGAATATCTGTAATTAAAATGTGGTACGGTGAACCACACACAAAAATAACTTTATCTGGCGTTTTTCTCAATATTTCCACAATTTTCATCATATAGGCTCACACCCTTATATCCAAATTTAAAGCTTAACATCACTTCACATAACCATGCGGTCTATTATCCATCAATCTTTCGTGCACATGCACAAATATATTTTACTAATTTTCTATCATCTCTATATCTGGTTTAAAATAAAGGCCAGTTCTAAATCCTGTATATAAAACTTTGATTCTGTCAATTCTGCTGTCCTTAGAATTAATTAATATATTCAAGAAGGTATAGATATTCTTTAAGATGATATACAGCCAGCCACAGCCCCCATACTGTCTGTAACAGTGCACATCGTTGCGGTATAAATACCGATATCTGTCAATCCTTGATACATCATCCGTAGCGAAATTTACCCTTGTATGAATTTTCATGGCGTGAACTACTCGGCTGGACGGAACCATATAGCAAGGATATTTTGCCGAAATACGGCCGGTATATTCATAATCATCTGTCCAAATAAAATATTCTCCGATAGGCAACCCAACCACTTTAATAACATCCGACTTAACCAACAAAGATACAAAGGAGCACATTCTAACCAGGGAATATTCCTTATCATATTCTTTTTTTCCAACACGTTTAAAAATATTCTTTTTCTGGATATTTGCACGACAGATAATTCCATCTGTCCAATACGCCACACTTGATAAACATCCCCATTCCCCGTTTAATTCCTTATCTGCCTCAAATAGTTCATACAATGCAGTTTCTTCCGGCAAAGTGTCGTCATCCATAATCCACACATATTCATAACCCGAAAGTACTGCCTTTTTCACACCATATTGAAAGCCACCGGCTCCCCCTAAATTGGCACCGGTATTTACATAAGTTACTTCCGGCACCTTATATTGATGCATCACCATTTCCTGTGTGCCGTCTGTGCTGGCGTTATCAACTACAATCACATCGCAGAACCTCTCCCTCTGCTTTAACAATCTGTCAATACATTGCCCAAGGAGTTCTTTTCTGTTATGCGTCACAACTACTGCAGCCGTTTTATTTTTCATTCTTTTTTCTAATCCCCTTTTGCAGCCAAATATCACGCAAGTCATTTTCACAATATACCAACAAACTATCTATAGACTTATTCTATACAAATAGCACGAATCTATTTTCCCACACAAAAACCCCCGACATAAGCCACATACATACCTTACATCGGGAGCTCCCATTCTATATCATTCAATTCTTAGTTTTACTTATCACTTATCCGACTGATTCCAATATTTTTCCATCTTCTCCTCTGCTTCCGCTTCATCCAATGAAAAAATATCACAAATACTCTCCTTCACCTCCTGACGGCTCTGACCTAAAGAACAGTATTTTTCTACAAATTTTCTTATCGCATTCAGATGCCTTTCTGTCATAATATCTATTCTTTCCGTCTGCGTCATAACAATCGGTCTCATAATCCCCTGCACTTCCCTTTTCAGTTCCGGCTCGTATCTGAGCAGATAACTACAGGTAATGTCCATCAATTCGATGATTTCCTTCCCCGCTTCCTCTGTCAACGTTCCGTTTCCTTTTTCACGCTCTATTATTATGATACATTTCCGTATCAATTCTGTCAAATCTTTTCGAACCGTTCCCCGCAGCGGCACCGTTTTACTATCCTTTTTCCCTTTGAGATACCTCCGAAAACGGATCGTCAAAAACAAAGTTAGCAATTCCGAGTATTTCTTCTCTCCCCACAAGGTATGTAATTGTCAAGGTACTTTCCTACATCCTAATATGCTCCATTCCCCCGAAAAACCACCGGAACCGTCTTCAAAATCATCTTAAAATCCGTCCAAATCCCCATATTTTCTATGTAATCCAGATCCAGCTCCACCCACTCTTCCCACTTAATATCCGCTCTGCCGCCAATCTGCCAGTAGCATGTGAGTCCCGGCTGCACCACAAGCCTCTGCCGCTCGTAGGCGCTGCACTCCTCCATCTGGAACATAAGGATCGGCCTTGGCCCTACGATACTCATGTCCCCCTTGATAATATTGATAAGCTGGGGCAGTTCGTCGATGGAAAACTGTCTGATCACTTTGCCCACTCTGGTAATTCTCGGATCATCTTTTATCTTAAAAGCATGTCCTGTCTGCTCATTGTTTTTCATCATTTCAGACAGTTTCTCATCTGCGTTTACATACATACTGCGAAACTTATAAATGGCAAACGGCCTCATATCTTTTCCCGCTCTCTGCTGCACGAAAAATACCGGCCCGTGATCTTCCCTCTTAATCAGAACGGCGGTTATCAGAAACACAGGGGAAAGAAGTATAAGCGCCGCCGCTGACAGAAATATATCCGTCAGTCTTTTGACCAGCTTGTACGCCGCGCTCTTTTTTCGGTATATTTCACGCATATTGCATCTGGCACAACCGGCTTCCACAATCCGGAAAACCGGCTTTTCGATGGTATCTGTCACAGTTTTCTCCCGCACTTCGTTTATCCCCGTCATCACATTATCCGCAGCAATGCAGCCTTCCGCTTCCCTGCCGCAGAATCTGCCCGTCTTACTTTTATCAGACGTACCACCGTTTGCACGGCAGTACGCCGATCCCACACTTGTATAGGAAACATAATTATTTGCTCGGCATTTCAATAAACGCCAATGTTCCAAGAGCCGTCATGTCAACCACGACATGATCCGCCCTGATTTCGGCCACACTGAGCTCAATCCATTTTCCGTTAACGATCTGGAAAACTTTAATATTCTGTCCCGCTTTAATACCTTTCAAATAGAAATTCACCCGCGCCGTCTGAAACCCGTTTACGGATGCGTTAACCCGTGCGACAGTCAGCACACTGCCTCCCAGAGAAGCCGCAAAGGTCTTCGCCGAGCTGACATTCGCCGCCGCCGGCTTCAACACGGAGAATACCTGATTGCTGGGCGCGCCGTTTAAGATCACATGTCCGCCCTGCCCGATGGGCACCGCATTGTCCAGTCCCGGAACCGATGCGACCACGTTATTCATATACTCGCCAACGGTCTTCCCCTCCGCTGCCGCTGCCTGTACCACGGCAGTCGATACGGAAGACGCTTCAACCGCCGGAATGGGAGCAGACGTCTCTGGCTCTTTACGATTCGAATCTTTTTCCGGCTTTGGCTTTACGGTCGACGCACTCGGACTCTTACTCCCTGACGCTCCATCACCGTCTTCGTCCTCTTCCCCCACGTCTTCGTCCCCTACATCATCCTCTACCCAGTCCTCTCCATCTTCCGCCGCCATAACAGGCGTGGCAAGCAGCATGGCTCCCGCCAGTGCAAGCGCTAAGAACCTTTTCATTAAAAAACCCCTCCTTTCATCAATTAAGTGTCGTTTATATTCACGCATGAAAACGTAAATACCTGATTCATGATCCGGTTTTTATTCGGTAATGATTCTGTTAATCGTACCTGCCCTATCCTGTATCATTACCGCAGTCACTACGAACTGACGCCCGGCATCCTCTTTCTGCGTCGTGAGTGTAATCATATAATTATATTCGTTGACATGCTCCCACCCTTCCCGCAGATTCATGCCCATATCCCTGGTTCCGTACAGGTCTTCCAAAAACTGTTTACATCCTGACTGATAGGTGAAGTCATAGGTACGTATAAGACTCGTATTTTCTCTTTCATATGCCGCAAAGATCTCATAGGTTAAAACATTGCCATCCAGATACAGATCGACATATTCGTGGTCCGCGAAAAAATCCGGCTCCGCAAATTTGTACAGATCCGCGAATAAACCGTCCCCGTTCTCTCCCGCCTTCCCGTGTAATACGGTGTTAAAATCACACATGCTGGCTAAATTGGCGAGTTCTATATAGACAGCTCCCTTATCGTCCTCTTCCCCGTCGGCATTATGGTTTTCATAGAAAGTATCCGACTGTCCGCTCTGCAAAACCGGATAATCGATTGCTGTGCCCGGAATATGTATCCATGCAAAGATATCGGGATTTTGGGCCCTCAGCACATCGAAATCTATCTGTCTGTCTTCCGAATGTTTCTCTTCCGGCTCTGTGTCAGCAAAGCCTTGCGAAAATTCTGATCCATTTCCCGTATTCTCCGGGATTTCCGCCATATTGTCCGACTGCTCCGCCTCATTTTCCGGTGTCTCCACCCCATTGTCTTTTATATATATGTTTCCGACCACACTGAACACGGCAATGACTGCCAGTATGAATATCAGAATGCCCGCTTTTTTCAGATTGCCTTGCATACTGTTCGCCCCTATTCCACTTTTTCATAAAACACATGCAGGATCAGCTCATACAAAGCGTCCTCATCCGGATAAAATTCCTCAAACTCTTCTCCCATGACAGTTTCGCCCTCCAGAAGGTAGAAACCATTTGGATCAAATCGGTACTCCGGCAGAAGCGAAGCCAGATATGCCGCTTTATCCAGTGAAATATCCGTGACCATCTGCGGCGATATCGCATTGTACAAATTCAGCGCCACGGAGATATCATTTCTAATTTCCTGTTCCGCTGTACGGATCAATCCTGTCAGATATTGTTTCTGCCTTTTCAGGCGCATATCCGCAGATCCGAACACATCCGTATCCCTGTATTTCACATACCAGAATGCGCTGTCCCCGCTTAAATGGATCTGACTGCCTTGCACAAGTCTTTTATCAATCTTTGTCAAATCCTCTAACACCGTCACATCGATGCCGCCCACCGCGTCATTGATGGTAGGGATCGCACTCATATTGACAGCCGCATATCCGTGTATGGGCAGATTGTAAAAAAGCCGCTGCACTGCTTCCTTCTGGTATTCACAGCTCTTCTCCACCCCATTGCCGAAACCGTGCTGCACGGCGATCTGGGCCTCCGTCGTGGCGATGTAAACGCCCTCTCCGTTATAGATCTCAATATCCGTCATGGTATTGCGGTTAATTCCTATGATTTTTACGCTCCCATCTTTCGGATTCATAACCACAAGGAACAGGGCGTCCGCCTGCCCTCCGTTTGTTCCCTCTTTGACTTTCGCCGCGTCACCGTTCTTATCAATACCCATAACGAGAAATGTGAGGATGTCCTGGTTGTACTGGTAAATGGTATCCCGGTACTTTACCCACCCGTCCTGCCATCTGACTGCCTCCTCCTGTGTCAGCTCGCTGTCTCCTATGGCAGAATAGAGCTCCGGCCGTACACTGTCTGATGCGCACAGCAGATTCCTTTTCCCCATAGCTTTGGCTGTCTGCAGTCCGCCAAGGAACAGCCCGCCTACAAGCAGAATGCCTGCCATGGCTGCCAGTATATATTTTGCCGACTCGATAGCGACATGCTTGATCTTCTGCCTTCTTCTCTGCCTTTTCTCTTTCTTCTCCTGCTCTCTTCTCTCTTTCTGCTCACGCTTCTGCTGTTCATGAAATTCTCTCTGAAGCTCTATATGCAGCTGTTCTTCTTTCTCCTGTTTCTCCAGCGATTCCGCATCCGTCCCGTACTCGCCATAGTACTTTCCGTAATATTTGCCGTAGTATCTCCCGTAATATTTGCCATAATGCCCGTAATAGCCTTTGCCGCCCATGCTGATTTTGTTCAGTACAACCCCCAAAACGCGGCTTCCGGTTTTGTCAAGCTGGTCTTTTACTTTCTGCGCAAAGCGGTAGCTGATCGCATTGTTTTCTATCACCAATATGGCGCCGTCACAGTTTCTTGCCACAACGGCAGCATCTATCACGCTTCCTAACGGCGGTGTGTCGATAATAATATAAGAGAACGTCTTTCGCAAAGCGCCCAGCATTTCGATAAATTTCCTGCTTCCGAGAAGTTCGCTTGGATTAGGCGGCACCGGTCCCGAAAAAAGCACATGCAGATTGGAAATATCCGTTTCACAGATCGCGTCCATAAACTGGTTTTTCCCGATCAGGCAATGGCTCAGCCCGTATTTTACCGCGCCTGTCTTATATCGCCCGATCAATACCGATTTACGCATGTCCGCGTCAATCAGCAGTGTCATATTACCGGCTTCCGCAAATGACTTTGCCAGTTCCATGGCTACGCTGGACTTTCCTTCATGCGCCATACAGCTTGTAACCGCTATGACCCTGATCGTATCACCGCAAAACTCTATGTTGCTGCGAAGTGTCTTAAAGGCTTCTTTTGTGTAAAACCCGTTCTTTTTTGGGAAGTAAAGTTTCACCTCCTGCATCATTTTTTCCTCTTACTCTTTCTCACAGTATTATCTTCCGAAATAACCGGTATCATCGCCAGTATGCTGAGTCCCAGATATTTCTCAACATCCTCCGAAGATTTGATGGTGTCATCCAGCAAAAAGATGACTACTATAACCGCACATGCCAAAAAGCACCCTGCCGCCCCGCCTATCAACGTCCATTTAAGAATGCCGGGGCCGGATTTCTCCGTCGGCATATTGGCTGTCTCCACCACATTAACAGCCTCAATATCCATCACATTCTGGATATGTTCCTCCGCCACTTTTCTGATGCAGTTGGCGATATGCATAGCCATCTCCGGGTTCGTATGTTCTACCGTAATTGACACAATACGGGTATCCGCGGGCGCATCCACCGACACCTTCTTCATCAGCTCTTCATACTCTATCCCCTCCAAAGAAAGCTGTTCGATTACCTGCTCTATCACATATCTGCTGTTAATCAGTTCCGCATAGTCTTTCGTCAACTGCGTTCCCATCTGCACATCGGTATAGGTAACCGCCGTATTATCCGTCTTATTCAATATGTAAATTTTTGTAGTCGATTCATAATACGGCGCCAAAACATAGGCGCTGACCACGAAGCCAATTCCTGCGGCTACAATCCCGACAAGCAGAATAATCCAAAATCTGCCGATCAGTATATGGACAAATTCCAGCAGATCAAACTCTATTTCATTATTATTTTCCCTGTACTCTTCCATCCTCTTCTTTTACCTGCCTGTAAACTATAAAGCGATCTCCCTGTCCCTGATCACATCCATCGGATTGTCGTGAAACAGTTTCCTGCTGTAATCCCTGCCGTACTTTTTACTGATATAATCCGCGCACGCCAAAAGGCGGGGCGCTCTTTTCCCTAAATCATGCGCGTCCGTTGCAATAAAATGAACTTGTCCGCGTTTCAAAATATGTTTTACAAACTGTCGGGTTTTCAATCCGAATGTCCCTGTCACGCTTCCGGCGTTCACCTGCATATAACAGCCCATGTCGATCAGATCGCTCATACCGGATTTTTCTGCACAGATATTCTGATACCTTTCCACATGCGCCAGTACCGGATAATACCCTTTCATCAACAGGGAATAGATCCCGTTGCGGATATAGCCGTAATCCTCCATGGGATTAAATTCCACCAACAGATAACGGGAACCCGCTAAGGTTCCTGCCTGCTCTTCTCCCTTATTCTCTAAAATCCCGCTTCGGTAAAACAATTCCCTCCCCATGTACAAATCTATCTCTATCTCTTCTTCCGTCATCATGCTCTGCAGTTTTTCCATCCTGGCCGCCATTTCGGAAAAATGTCTGTGCCGATGTCCCGGTTTATCATGCGGCGTGAGAATCATCGCGGATATGCCGTCGTCCGCCGCGCATTTTAACATGCGCATACTCATCTCATAGTCGGCCGCTCCATCATCCACCCCGGGTAAAATATGCGAATGAATGTCAATTAAATGTTTCATTTTCCACCTTACAACAACTGTTTTGACTCCGCATTTTGCTAAATTTAAGCTAACATTATTGTCAATTATAATAGATTAAATCTTTTATGTCAACAAAAATACCCCATTATTCTTAACGTATAAATCATATATGTAATGTACAATCTATGGAATAAAGAGAAAACATCAGAAAGGGTATGACTATCATTGATATATGAAAACTTTCTCCCTGACAGATTAGCGAAGCTCAGAATGCAGAAAGGCATTTCAGCACGCGACATGTCTTTATCCTTAGGACAGGCAAACAATTATATCAATACAATCGAAAACAAAAAATCTCTTCCCTCCATGCAGTCGTTTTTTTATATTTGCGAGTTTTTAAATGTCACCCCGCAGGAGTTCTTTGACGGAGAAAACGCCAACCCGTGCATGCTAAGGGAACTCATTGATGAGGCAAAAAAGCTGGATGAAACGTCCTTGTACCATATTCTGGGTATTATGAAAGCGCTGAATAAAGACAAATAGCGATCCCATACAAAAAACAGGAACAGAATCTTCTCTCTGTCCCTGCCTTTCTTTCAAATCCGCCCTTCTACCCCAAATACATCTCTATGAACGCTTCCTCGGACAAAATTTTTACCCCCAGCTCTTTCGCCTTCTTGTTCTTGGAGGACGCAGATGCCGTATCGTTGTTGATCAGACAGACCGTCTTCCCCGTCACGCTTCCGGTCACCTTGCCGCCCCGCTTCTCGATTTCTTCCTTCATGGCGTTTCTGTTCTCAAAATGTGTAAGACTTCCCGTAATGACAAAACTCATGCCCAAAAGCGTCTGCTCTATTCCGGTCGCTTCCTGTTTCTCAATCTCCACTTCCCGCAGCAGATTGGCAAGCTGTTCCATTGTCTTTTCATTATGGAAATAATCGTAAATACTTAAGGCGATCACCTCTCCAACGCCGTCGATCTCCGCAAGCTCCTCCGCTGAAGCGTTTCGAAGCGCCTGCAGATCATACTGAAAATACCTGCAAAGCATCTTGGCGTTCGCCACGCCCACATTCTCGATCCCCAACCCGTAGAGGAAGCGCGGCAGCGTGGTTTTTCGCGCCCTCTCCAGACTCTCCGAAAGATTCTGCCATGACTTCTCCCCAAAACCTTCCGTCTGCATGATATCCTCACGATAGCGTTCCAGTCGGAACAGATCCGCAAACTCATGCAAAAAGCCTCGGGCAAGAAACTTTTCCAGCGTCGACTCAGACAGACCGTCCACGTTCAGGGCATCCCGGCTCACAAGCAGCGTAAACGCCTTGATTTTCTTCGCATCACAGTCCGGATTACCGCAGATCAGCGTCAGCACATCGTTCATCTGGCTGATGCGCGTGGGCTGCCCACAGACAGGACAAATGTCCGGGATTTCCAGTGAATCGCTCTCTGTCAGGTTATCCGCAATCTGGGGAATGATCATATTTGCCTTGTAGACCGTAATCCGGTCCCCAATGCCCAGCTTAAGCCCCCGCACAATACTGATATTGTGCACGGAAGCCCGGCTCACCGTGGTGCCCTCCAGTTCCACAGGCTCAAAAACAGCCACGGGATTGATCAGCCCGGTACGGCTGGCGCTCCACTCCATTTCCAGGAGCGTCGTCTCCCGCAGTTCATCCGCCCACTTGAAGGCAATGGAATCTCTCGGAAATTTCGCCGTTCTGCCAAGGGATGCACCGTACGCCATATCCTCATAGGTAAGCACCAATCCGTCTGAGGGCACGTCGTAGGTCTGTATCTTCTCTTCAAAATAGCTGATGTTATCTAATATATCTTCTGGTGTCACCAGACGGTGCTCCACCACGTCAAAGCCCTGCTCCTGCAGAAACCGAAACTGCTTCGCACGTGAATTATGGAAATCCTCATCCGCCCGCACAAGAGAAAAGGCATAAAAGCGAACCCCTCTCTGCGCCGTAATCCGGTTGTCGAGCTGTCTGACGCTGCCGCTGCAGAGATTTCTGGGATTTTTATACTTCGCCTGCTCGTCCTCGATTTCCCTGTTGATCTTCTCAAAGCCGCTGTAGGTGATGACCGCCTCTCCCCGCAGAATCAGCTCCCCTCGATAGGGAATGGCGAGGGGAAGATTCTTAAACACTCTGGCATTGCCTGTGACCACCTCGCCCACCTCGCCGTTTCCTCTCGTCACCGCCTTTTGCAGTGCGCCTTCCCTGTAAGTCAGCACAATGGTTAAACCGTCCAGTTTCCACGAAAGGAGCCCTGTTTTCCCGTTCAGCCAGTCTACAAGCTCTTCCCTGCTCTTGGTTTTGGACAGAGAGAGCATGGCGGACTCATGCCGCTCCTTTGGCAGCTCATCCACCGCCTCATAGCCTATCTGCACTGTCGGGCTGTCAGTTAAAATAACACCCAGTTGTTTTTCCAGCTCCGTCAGTTCGTCGTAGAGTCTGTCATACTCGAAATTCGACATGATCTCCTCGTCCTTGGCATAATAAGCTTCGGAAGCTCTGTTTAAAAGGGAGACAAGCTCCCGCATACGATCCATTTTATTTTCCGTCATACAGCCCGCAGAGCCGGTACAGCTCCGCCCGCTCCTTTCCTGTCAATTCTCGGTACTCGCCCGGTTTCAGCTTATCCAGCCCGATATTTATAACACGTGTTCTTTTTAAATTCTTGATGTGATAGCCCTGCGCCTCACACATGCGCCTGATCTGTCTGTTCAATCCCTGCGTAAGAACCATGCGCAAGGTTTTGTCCCCGACCCTCTCTATCCGGCAGGGCCTAGTCGTCTGCCCCAGTTCCTCCAGATACACACCATTGCGCATACGCTCTAGCGCACTGTCCTCCCACTTCCGGTCGGACTTTACAATGTACTCCTTCTCATGTCCGTTCTTTCCCCGCATCATCGCGTCGATCAGGTCGCCGTCATCGGTGAGAAGAAGCAGCCCTTCGGAATCCTTATCCAGCCTCCCCGCATAGGTCACCCGCTTATGGTAGCCAATCTCCTTCGTCACCAGCCTCCCCGCATGAGCGTCACGCTCCGAGCAGACCACCCCCACAGGCTTATAATAGGCAAGCACTACTTTTTCCTCCGGCGGCGCAAGACATTTTCCCCGCACTTCCACCCGGTCTTCCGGTCCTGCCTTCATGCCGGGAACGGCTCTCTCTCCGTTCACAAATACTTCTCCCGCCTCTATCAGCTTATCCGCATCCCGTCTGGAGCATACGCCGCAGGAGGCAAGATATTTGTTTACACGCACTTTTTCCATTCCACACCCACCCCATGCAAAAGCGTCTCACGCCGCCTTACGAATCTTGACATTCTCCGGAATCTTCAAAATTTCCGGAATCACCGGATTCCGTCGGCACCTTTGTCTGTCCGTTTCCTTCCGTCTGTTGTATTTCCTCACACGCCACCCCGTGTGCAAAGAGAAAATCTCTCCATTTGTCATAATGCTGCGCGTAGAGATGCACCCCGTCAAAAGTAAGCTCCGCCTGCAGATACCCCTCTTCGTCGGTAAATAGCGGATTGCAGTCCAGATAAAAAACATCTCTCCCGTTGGCCAGTCTGGCGGATGCCGCATTCTTGTCATTGATATTGATATTATTAAACTCCGTCTCCATATTATTCTTCTCCTGGCTCACATGGAGATTCGCCATCACATATATAATAACACCCGGCTGCCATTCCTTGATCTGTTTGATCACCTTCAGGTATTGCTTCAGGTACATAGGCGTGTCGCCGTACCCCAGCTCGTTCATCCCAAGCATGATATAAATTTTGCCGTAACGCTTCTCCTGCAAAATCTCTTTTAAGTCCACCTTCTCACCCGTCTTCTGATAAGTCACCCCATCGTCTGCAAACAGCTTGTAGATGGTCATGCCGTTGTCGCAAAAAAAGTCCGCGCCCTCCAGTCCCGCGTAATCCGATATACCCAGCGTACGGGAATCGCCGAGAAAGGCTGCGTCATTAAAATAACTCTCGTTTTCTAATGTATAATCGTATGTCGTCGTCAATGCAACTTTTCCTGCATCGGAATAGTACCGGGAATCGGTAGGAATCGGTGTATATTCCACAAATTTCGTAGCCCGAGTCTCCGTATCCACCCGTTTTTCTGTATTTTCCTTTTTTTGTGTATCTGTTTTCCGTTCCTGACTGTCCTCTATTTTGCCATCCTTTTCCTTGCGTGTCCCTGCATTTTGAATGGCTTCTTCTTCCTGATCCGCATCTTTTCCGATTTTCTCTTTGTCCTTTCTTTTTGTATCCTGCTTGTTTTTAAATGCCATTCCGTTCTCTTTTAAGGTGCTTTCCTCTCCCGTGCCCGCTTTTACCTCCTCTGTAATCAATTGCAAAGCCGCTATGCCAGGTTCTTTTTTCCGGTTTCCATCCCCGTCAAAAAACAATACGAAGACAATGCTTGTAAAAATCACAAGCAGAATAAAAGGACAGTTATATATAATTTCAACAAAAGTTCTCATTTTATTTCCGTTCATTTCACGCCTCATTTATACGCTAAAATCTAAAATACAAAAACGGATTATTGCTCCCCAAGATAATCTCCCTGACCGACCACCAAAAGATGCCTAACAAAATCAATACGGTGAACCAGCGGTCTTTCCATCTCCAATACAGTTTTGTGGGCAAGGGTGTCACAAAGATAACGCATATTATTAATAACAGGCCATATTCTTTGAGATACCGCACAAACTGCGTTACTCCCACCAGAATCTCCTCCCTGTGGTATCCGGCCATATTTCCCAGATACGCGGCCAACTGCCCCATGTCGGTAATCGCAAAGATCACCCATGTCACGGGAATCAGCAGTACCGTATAGATATGCCCCATCACAAGGCTCCTCTCCAGACTCTTTCCATAAGTTCTCTTCTCCAGAGAAAGAAGCAGGAAGAAGACAATGCCCCAGAGCACAAAATTCCACGCCGCTCCATGCCACAGTCCGGTAAGTGCCCAGACCACAAATAAGTTGAACACAGTCCTTCCGTTTCCTTTCCGGCTCCCGCCCAGCGGAATATAGACATATTCCTTAAACCAACTGCCAAGTGTCATATGCCATCTTCTCCAAAATTCTGACAGAGAACGCGAGGTGTAGGGGTGGTCAAAATTGCGCGGAATGGAAAATCCCAGCATCTTGCCAAGTCCCATCGCCATCACGGAATATCCCCAAAAGTCAAAATAGATCTGAAAGGAATAGGCAAAAGCGCCAAGCCATGCCACAAGCGGATGGAGTCTGCCCGCACCCGCCGTCATAATCAGATTCCAGAGGGTGCCGATCTGATTTGCCAAAAGTACCTTAAGCCCCAGACCAAGCGCAAACAGCTTCAACCCGTTCTCCAGATCCCGAATCCGCACCCGCCTGCTCTCCATGCGGTCCGCCACCTCACCGTAACGGACAATCGGTCCGGCTATCAACTGCGGAAACATACAGACATAGGTTGCAAACGAAACCAAATCCGCCCGTTTCTCTATGGTTCCCTGATAGCAGTCAATCAGGTAGGAAAGCATCTGAAAAGTATAAAAGCTGATTCCCAAAGGCAGCGCCAGAGAAAAAAGCGGCAAAAAACGATTTCCCGCCAGCGCGTTGACACTGCCTGCGGCAAAATCCCAGTATTTAAACACAAACAGTATGAAAAGATCCAGCGTCACGGCAAGTACAAGCGCCCGCTTCCGCCTTCTCGCCGCTTTTCTCTTACGGTTTGACTGCGGCGAACGCGGTTCCCAGAACATATAACAACTAAAGCCGTAGTTCATCGCTACAGACAAAAGAAGCAGCAGAACGAAATACGGTTCTCCCACTCCATAGAAGATCAGACTCCCAATCAGCAGTACAATATTACGATATTTAGGAAACGTCAAATAGATTATAATAAAAATCGGCAGAAACCGAAACAAAAAACCCACGCTGGAAAATAACATCGAACGAACTCCCTACGCAAATACACAATGAAGTAGTTTATCTCCTGTAAAAATCTACATTTAGTATATTCCAGCGGGAATCATTTGGCAAGCCTATAATACGGCATAAAACAAAATTAAGAATTTACAAAGATTTCCGCAAACCTTTCGGATAATGGTTCTTAATCTGCCCGCCGGAAGCCTTTCCGAAGCCAAGCGCGTACCCTTCATAAAAAAGCGCGATCCACCCTCTCTGTTCCTTGCAGGCAGCACTCTCTCCCCGCAGATAGGCTAATGCCTCCTGCTTTATAAGCGGGTATTCGCGGCCGCTGTCTCCTGTCAGCAGAGAAAGCGCCAATGCATGGGCAGGCTCGAAACGATTCTTTTTCTCCACCGCAAGCTGCAGTCCCGGCCGCAGAACCTTTATCCCTTTCAGGGAAATCATTTCTTCCGGCATAAGGTAAATCTGATCCCCGAAACGAACCAGACAACCCGGATGCCGTGCCATCCACGCCGCACCGATCTCCAGTTCTTCCTGAAGAAACGTCTCTATTAGTTTACATAATTTTTTATCACCCGTAATCTGCCACCGTCCGCTTTCCGGGGCGGCTTTTTCTCCCGCGATCCGCACCTCTGCCTTCCGCACGTTTTTTCCCGTGACGGTTTCCGGCATATCCCGCACCGGCATGCTATCCGCCTGCTGCCCGCGCTTTCTCAGTCTGGCAATATAATGCCCCTCTCCCCGGATCAAGTGCGGCCAGAGCCGCAGCGTATGTTTAAGCCCCGATGCCGGCTGCAAAATCCAATCCTCCCGTCCCGGTGAAAAACTGCTTTCCAGACCTGTCTCTTCTATAGTATATTCCTCATGGGCCCGCAAAAATGCACTGACTGTCCCTTCATTTTCCTCCGGCGAAAAAGTACAGGTGGAATATACAAGCACACCGCCCGGCTTTACCGTTTTAGCCGCCTCTTCCAAAATGAGCAACTGCCTTTCGGCGCACGTCTGCACCGTTTCCGGGCTCCACTCCTCTAAGGCCGCGTCCTCCTTGCGAAACATGCCTTCCCCGGAACAGGGCGCATCCACCAAAACCCGGTCAAAAAACGACGGAAAAAGCGACGCGATGCGCTCCGGCTTCTCACTACAGACAACACAATTGGACCCCCCCATCCGCTCCACGTTCTGGGAAAGAATGCGCGCCCGCTCGCCAATCACCTCATTGGATACGAGCAGTCCCCGCCCCTGCATACGCCCGGCAATCTGCGTACTCTTTCCGCCCGGAGCCGCGCACAAATCCAGAATCCGCTCACCCGGCTCCGGCGCAAGCGCCTCTACCGCAGCCATAGCGGAAGGCTCCTGAATGTAATAAGCGCCCGCCTCGTGAAGCACATGACGCCCCGGCCGGACAGCCCCATCATAATAATACCCTTCCCGCGCCCAGGAAATTCTTTCCAGCGGAAAGGGCACCACCCCGATAAATTCTTCTTCCGTTCCTTTCAGCAGATTACGTCTCAGCCCATACTGCCGCTCCTGTCCGTAACTTGCCTCAAAAGCTTCATATTCCCCGCCAAGGAGCCGCTGCATTCTCTCTGCAAAGGCTCCCGGCAGAACCGTCATACTGTCGTCCATATACTACCTCACGGCGCATACCCGATCCCGCGCCATCTCATTTCCCGCACCGGCTTCACCCACGCTAAGACAGGAGCGCGCCTCCAAAAAACGCCTTCTGCTCTTCTGTCACAAGAATGCGCAGCGGTTTATCCTGCTCCTTGCTGTGGCCCAGCTTCGCCATAAACCTCCCGTAAGCCCTGAATCCGCCCTGCGGGATCACCTGAATTTTCACCCTGTCAAGCTCTGCAAGCTCTCTGTCCCTCTTATAGCCAAAGCAGCTCTCCATCAGGCATTCGTCCAGTATTGCTTCCGCATTCTCAGGAAGCTCCCCTTCCGCCATTTCCAGATATAGTACATAGCGCGGCTTCTGTGCCGCGTAATCGCCGTCCACGCAGAATCCTTCCGCCGTACACTCCGCCCTCGACTGGAATTTCCGCATGGCGGTCTCCAACTGGCACACATTCATTTTTTCATCCGCGATATTGATGACCTGGCTCTTCCGATAGCAGACCCGCACAATCGGCGCCTGCCCGTCAAAACCGACTACTTCCACCACATCCCCGATGGCGTAACGGTACGCTCCCGAAAAAGTAGTGATCAAAAGCTCATACTTTGAGCCCACGTCCACATCGCGGATCGTATGTATCTTCTCCCCTTCTCCGGTTTCCGAAACAAACTCATAGAAACAGGTATCCGGCAGAAGCGTATAGTAGGCATCCTCCTCATCCATGTGTCTGGCAATGCCAAAACAGCCTTCG
Organism: uncultured bacterium; assembly: GCA_947073545.1. GTDB lineage: Bacteria > Bacillota > Clostridia > Lachnospirales > Lachnospiraceae > UBA3282. The sequence goes on along the minus strand of CAMTMP010000038.1, from coordinate 6,866 downwards.
GACGCCGCATATGTAAAATAGTGAATCGGCAGGTCTTTCGCATAAATCCGGAACTTATCCATATAAGGCTCAAACATGCTGCCGCCGATCAACCGCCCGTATTTAATCTTCGGCCAGATTTTCTTTAACAGCCCGTCTTCCAGTCCCTCAAGGGGAATGGCACGAAGCTCGGCCGCCCTCCCGGGATCTGCCGGAAGATGTTCTTTCAGATAAACTTCCCAGTCATGGCTCACCAGAAAACAATCGCTGATTTCTCCCGTCTCGATATCCGTCAAAAAAGCGTCCCAATTATCCGCCACATACCGCAGAATCTCCACGACACGGTTCACGAATACGCCGTGTATCGCCGTCACATCCCTGCATGCCATTGCAAAACGCACTTTCACATAGAGCATATCCTCCAGCGTATTCTTAGGAAACATCACTTCCTCCGGCGATGTATAACAGTCCATATCTAATTCGCCCCTCGACGCAAGATAGCGGTGCAGCGCGCCCGCTCTCACGCCGCTCATGGTGCCGTCCGGCATAAAATCACGGCGAAATTCACCGATCTGGAAAATCTTACCAAACAGTTCTTCCTCCGATGCGTCCGGCATCTGCCTGCGGATCGTCTCGCGGATCATATCCTGCCAGTAAAATTTCTGTTTCCGGATATCCTGCTCAAGAACCGGCACATACTTGGGCGAATCCGTACTGCCGGAGCTGATGCAGTAGTACACGGGCCTCTCCATGGTTAGCAGCCCGCCTTCTCCGTTTACCTGCCGTTCGATAATTGCTTCATAATCATAATGAAAAGTAATGGGCAGCTCTTTCTGATACTCCTCTACCGAATGAATATCGTCAAAGCCAAACAGTTTTCCGTACTCGGTGTCCTTATTCTCCGCAAGCCTGTCCATCAGAAATTTTTCCTGTTCCGCCACAGCATTCCCACACAATTCCTCAAAACGGGCTATTGCATCCGACTTCCCTATTCCTACCCCCATTATACCCTCCTCCTCATTGCACACCGCATCCCTCCCGAAATTACGGTGCAGATAAAGACATTATATGTGATTTTTCCTACAAAATCAATAGATGATCCAGAGGTGAATGTTTTTTGGTGCATGTTTTTACCATACTTTTTATTGCGTATTTTCCCTAAACCCGCTATAATAGCAAAAGATTTAACTAATTAACAGACTAAAGTAAAAGTTGAGGAGGATCACTATGACATCGCAGATTTGTATTATCATTGCCATTATCGCTTATCTTGGCATAATGATTTACATTGGTATCACTTATTCCAAAAAAAACACGCAGGCCGCAGAGTTTTATCTTGGCGGCCGTAAACTCGGCCCGCTGGTTACCGCTATGAGCGCGGAAGCCTCCGATATGAGCAGCTATCTCCTGATGGGTCTGCCGGGCCTTGCCTATATCGCTGGCCTTGCGGAAGTGGGATGGACCGCGATCGGTCTTGCCATCGGCACTTACTTAAACTGGCTTCTCGTATCCAGACGGATCCGCCGCTACTCCAGCCGGATCGGTTCCTTTACCATCCCCGAGTTTTTTGCAAAAAGATACGGCGACGACAAGCATTTCCTGACCTGTATCGCCGCTTTGATCATCGTCGTTTTCTTCGTGCCCTACACGGCCTCCGGCTTTGCCGCCTGCGGCAAACTTTTCAGTACGCTTTTCGGTATGGATTATATCACCGCCATGCTCTTAAGCGCGGCCGTCATTGTTATCTACTGCACCCTCGGCGGCTTTCTCGCCGTGAGCACCACCGATCTGATCCAGGGCATCACCATGAGTATCGCCCTGCTCATTGTGGTCGGCTTCGGCGCTGTGGTGACAGGAGGTTTCTGCAGCGTTGCAGACGCTGTAAGCGGTCTTCCCGGCTATTTCAGTCTGGTACAGAGCTATTCTGCACGGACCGGCACATCCACTCCCTATACGCCTCTTATGATTGTATCCACGCTGGCATGGGGACTGGGCTATTTCGGTATGCCCCACATCCTGCTCCGCTTCATGGCGATCGAGGAGGAAAAGAAACTGAATCTGTCCAGAAGAATTGCCACCGTGTGGGTGGTCATCTCCATGTTCATCGCCGTGCTGATCGGCGTGGTGGGCTACAGTCTCTCTCAAACCGGTATCATTCCCGTACTGGAAGGCAGCAATTCCGAGACGGTGATCATCCAGATCGCCTCCGTGCTCAGCGGCTATGGCATGATCCCCGCATTGATCGCAGGCGTGATTCTGGCCGGTATTCTGGCGGCAACCATGTCCACCGCAGATTCCCAACTTCTGGCGGCTGCGTCCAGCATTTCCCAGAATCTGGTACAGGACTTCGGCAAGAAAAAGCTGGACCCGAAAACTTCTCTGCTGATCGCTAGAATGACCGTTATCACCCTCTCCCTGATCGCGGTCTTTATCGCGCAGAACCCCGACAGCTCCATCTTCGGCATCGTATCCTTTGCATGGGCAGGCTTCGGCGCTGCATTCGGCCCTGTGGTGCTTCTCGCACTGTTCTGGAAACGTTCCAACAAGCAGGGCGCGCTAGCCGGTATGATCGCGGGCGGCGTCATGGTGTTTGTCTGGAAATACGGCATTGCAAAACTTGGCGGCGCGTTCGCGATCTACGAGCTGCTGCCCGCTTTCGTCATCGCCCTAGTTGTAAATGTTGCGGTATCTCTGTTTACCAAAGCGCCGGATGACAATCTAGTACGCGTCTTTGATGAAGTAAACGCAAAGTAAACGCTGCTTTCTCTAAAATATTTATACGCATAAACACACGGTTTCTTCGGAGGCCGTGTTCTTTTATTAAAAAACATAAACTATTTTTGCTTTTTTTCTGTATTATTTGTATAAATTATTTAACATAATTGACTAATTACCTTTTTTTGTATATAATTTATCTGATATTATAGTATTTTATCAAAATATAAAAGTCTTTGCTTTTGGGGAGGATACACACTTGCTGCACATCACTTCACTTTCAGACGGTTTGGATATTTTTAAAGCGCTCGGCTCCGATGTCCGAATTGAAATTTTAAATATTTTACTGGATAACAACAGCATGAGCATGAATGAGCTGGCCTCCCGCCTGAATATCACAAACGGTGCGCTGACCAGTCATATTAAAAAACTGGAAAGCTGCGGGCTGATTTCCATTTCAAGTGAGTCCGCCGGCCACGGCAATCAGAAGATCTGCTCGGTTCATCTGGACAAAATCCTGATTGACTTAGAGCGGCAGGAAGATATTTTAAATGTATACAGCACGGATATCAAAGTAGGCCACTATTCCGTCTATCGCATCTGCCCTACCTGCGGCCTCGCCTCGGATAAGGCCATCATCGGTGAAGTGGATGATTCCCGCTATTTTGACCATCCCGACCGCTACAGCGCGGATATTCTCTGGTTTACCAAGGGGTTTGTGGAGTACAACATTCCTAACTTTATCCCCAGCTTCCAGAAAATCACGCAGCTTACGATTTCGGCAGAATTGAGCTCCGAGGCACCCGGCGTCAACAACGTCTGGCCCTCCGATATCTCCTTTTACTTAAACGACGTGTGTATCGGCAACTGGCTCTCGCCGGGGGATTTCGGCGATTCCCGCGGACTCTTTACCCCCGACTGGTGGTTCCCCAACTGGAACCAATACGGACTGCTCAAGCTTCTTGTCATTAACCGGAAGGGCACCTTTATTGACGGCCTGAAAATCTCCGACGTGACGATCGACAGTTTCCATCTGGATTACCGCAGCAGTCTCCGTTTCCGCCTTGCCGTAGACGACGACGCGGAACATGTGGGCGGGCTGACCATCTTCGGCAAAACCTTCGGCAACTATGGACAGGACATCAAAGTCAACATCCATTACGCACCCATGGAGGAGGGCGAGTAAACCGGAACGCGGCAGCGCTTTTACCGTCAATACATAAACACAACTTTCTTGCGCACAACAGCAAACCACAAGAACAAACGCCTGAAGGATTTCTCCTGCAGGCGTTTCGTTTTGTTAAATAGCAAATGATATATTTCTTTCCGTGACTCCGTACAGCCACTCTCTCACTCGTACTTCACGCCCCAGACGCTCTCGTTGCCGCCTACCGCGCTGAAGGACATAACCTGCATCCCCGCCTCGTCGTTCATCTGGCAGAATACGCCGCTGTAATTCTTGCCGTCATAGGACACCTTCATATAGCAGGTGCCGTCCTTCATCTCCCAGCTTCCTTCCACGCCGTCACCATACACCTGTCCGCTCTCATCCAGATACAGAATAAATGGCTGTGCAATTTCCGCGTCGATGGCGGTTCCCTGATTGATCACATAATATCTGCCTGCCACCGCGCTCTTGTCATAGCCGCTCTCTGACACCGTCTCGCCGTCCGTCGCGTAGGGCAGCATACAGGGCCATCCTTCCTCGTTAACGATAAACTGATGCACTCTCGGCTCATGCTCCTCTGTCTTATTGTCAAAACGGGTGTGGTTCACCACATATTTCTTTCCATCCTCATCAATAAAAGCAGAGTTATGTCCGGTAGCCATGTACGCCATCTCAAGACTCGGCAGGAAATAGTTGCCCGACAGCTTCAGCCCGTAAGGATAATGCTCCGGGTTGTTCGTGTCCATGGGGTATTCTCCGTTCATATCCACATAATCACCGTCTATGGTCTCGGAGCGGAACACACGAATCTGATAACCGCCCTCTCTCGCCAAACCGCCGTAAGAGACAAAGAGGTAATAATAGCCGCTCTCCTCGTCATAGAGAATATAAGGCGCCTCGATCGAGCTGTGGTTGCCGCCAATCAGCCGCTTCCCAAAATAAGGGTCTACCCGGTTCGCCTCATCCTCCTCGGGATGGATCACCTCGCCGGTCGCCTTGTCCAACTCCAGAAGGTACATGCCGCCCGACCAAGAACCATAAACCATCCACAACCTGCCCTCCCCGTCGTAAAGCACGGTAGGGTCAATGGCGTTGGGATATTTGTTGAAATTATATTCGTTGCTCTTTTTGATGTATCTGTCTTTCGCGGTGTCCCTGTCAACATACTCCGTCACGTCCGTCGCGTCCAGCGTCTCCGCCGTAAAACCGGAGTAAATCAGCGCGCCTTTCCACTCATAAGGACCCTCGATGCTTTCGCTGGTCGCGTAGCACAGGTTCGACGCGTTCCATGTGGAAGTGGTGCAGAAATACAGATAGTACAGCCCCGTCTCCTCATTGTAAATCACGTCCGGCGCCCACACATGCCACGCCCTGTCGTCCGTGGGTATCAGACTCTTCTTGCTGCCGGAGTAGGCGAACGCCTCCTCGTTTGCCATCAGTTCATAATAAATCTGATCCTTCACCTTGTAACCGTCCCCCAGAGACGTCCATGTGCGCAGATCTTCCGATACCGCCGTGGACATATGGGAACCAAATATGTAATACTTACCGTCCGCCTTGTAGATAGAAGGATCGTGGACACTGACGCCCGCCTCGATCTTCACTGTCTTGATCCCGTCATAGTTTACCGTAAAGTCCAAATCTGCCGGCAGTTCTCCCACTTCGATCTCCTGCTCCGCCGTCTCGTTTTCCATTTCACCGTTCCCCTGCGTCTGTGCGCCCACATCCCCTCTCTCCGCCGTCTGCGTACCCTGCAATGAGCCGCAAGCCGCAAGGCCTGCTGCCAGAAGGACACTTATCCCCAGAGCCGACCATCTTTTCCTTCTCATATTAACCCTCCGTTTCTGTTCCGTCAAAGTCTGACATTCTTTCTAAATAAAACTATAACAGAGAGCCGTCTCATATTCAATAATTATTTTAAATTTTCATAAAATATTTTAGTATTTTAAACTTTTTATGTTATTCCCCCACCGCTATATCAATCTTGCGAAGTTTCTCTAAAAGAATTTCCTCCTCCGTCGGCAGATCCTCCGAGCTTTCAATCTGCTGGCGCACCTGCCACATCTGCTCGTCGATCGCCGCGATCTGCTCCGCACATACAGTCAGACTGCGCACAATCTCCGCCTGGTTGGGCACCTCCTGCTTATATTTGAGCTGGTGCTCCAGACTGGCCCAAAAATCCATGGCAATCGTGCGAATCTGCACCTCCACCGCCATCTCCCTCGTCTGATCCGAGAAGAATACTGGCACGCTCACAATCATATGGTAGCTGCGGTAGCCGTTTGGCTTCGGTTTCCTGATATAATCCTTCCTGCGGATTACCGTAATGTCGTCCTGCTGCGAAAGCGCCTGCGCCAGCACATAAATATCGTCCACATAAGAGCATACCACCCGAATTCCTGCCACGTCGTAGAGATTTCCTTCCACATTCTCCACCGTGAAGGAAAGCCCCTTGCGGTTCAACTTCTCCATGATGCTTGCGCTGCTCTTTAAGCGGGAATTGATGGAAGTAATGGGATTGCGCTGATATCTCACATTAAATTCGGAATTTAAGACATCGAACTTCGTCCTGACTTCCTTGATCGCACAGCTATAACGCATACGCATTTCCTTATAGTCCACCATCGTCCCCGCCATTTTCCGGCGCTGATCATAAATTTCCTTGTCCACCTTGGGGATAACCATCATTTGGTTCTCCTCGGCGTCAAATCCCAACTCATCCAATGGGAAAAATGGATTTCCACTCATCTGTCTGTCCTCCGGTAACATTTGTCCTTCGGCTTTCCTGCTGTTTCAATTACTATGTTTTCACGAACTTTGCATCCCATGCAAAGTCCTGAGCCGAACTGTCACATCCCCTTTTCACTTTCCTAATATATACTGAAGACCAGACAAAAACAAGGAAAGAATTATTAACTTTTTATTAGAAATGGTTGATTATCTCAAAAAAGCCTTGATTTACGGGCATACAAGCAGGATTTCAAGCTGAATTTACTACCAATTT
>CAMTMP010000037.1 GCA_947073545.1 uncultured bacterium | reverse complement strand
CCCTAAGCCCTCGGCGTTTGAGAGCGAAATACACCCTACGCACAAACCTTCGGTTTATGCTCCGGGGATTTCGCCCTTGCAGGGGGCAGATTTGCGCAGGCGCAAATTTACAGTCCGAAAGAGCCGGGCTGTATTTATCCATGCAGCCCAGAGGACGGGCACATGGATGGCGCTGTTGCCTGCGGTTACATTTTGGGCTAAATGTACAGCACCGCCAGTGGGACTTCACAGAACGAATCCCCACCCTGCGGCTGGTCAGAGAGCGGCAGCCGTAAGCCGCCCGAATACGGGCATCAATCCGCGTCCAGCCGTCCTATAACGGCTGCTCACAAAAAATGCGACAGATGATCCGCCAAAAGAAAGGAAAATCGTTTATGAGAAGAAATTCATTTATAGAAATGGCAAAGCTGCATGACCTGTCAGGGCGAATCACTTATATTTCAAGCTATGCCAAACAGGAGTATTTGTATGAAGTCTATGCAACTGAGCCGGACAGGGCATTCTGGCGGGAACTTGCCAAATGCAGTCAGGAAGAATTTGAAAAAAGCGGGACAAACGGGAAATGTATTGAGGCAAGGGAACTGATGATCGCCCTGCCGGAGAGTTTTATCAACTATGACCATGATTACCTTTTGAAAAAGATGGTAGACAAATTTAAGGAAAAGTATGGTGTCGAGTGTTTTGCTGCGCTCCATCACAACAAGCGGAAAACAAACCTGCATATCCACATGATATTTGCGGAGAGGAAGCGGCTGGAGCAGCCGACAGAAAAGACTGCCACCCGGAATATGTTTTATGACGAGCAGGGAAAACACGTCCGTACAAAAAAAGAAATCCTTGACGGAGACGGGAATATCCGCAAGGGCTGTAAAATCATCAAAAAAGGTGAAGTATATGAGCGTAAGATTTTTACTGTAAAAGATGAACGCTTCAAGCAGGAATCTTTTTTAGACGGGATAAAAGTATTTTATACGGATTTAATCAACCAGATGGTATTAGATGATAAGGACAGACTCAGTATTTTTGATAAAAGCGGCCCATACCTTGCGACAAAGAAAATCGGAAAAAATAATCCGAAAGCAGAAGAAATCAAGGCAGACAATGAAATCCGCATGAAATGGAACAGAACTGTTGACCGTGCGATTGTAAGCGGCGTACCTGATACGGAGATTGTGGAACTCAAAAAGGCAGAGATTACGGACAAAGTAAAGGAATCTGTGGAGCAGAACGGACAAAAGCCGGAACTGTTCGGGGAGATTGTCAGGGCGGCTATTCTGCTATTAGAACTTTTGATTGCGAAAGCCATGCAGAAGGTAATGGATATAACGGAAAAAGCTATCGGTAATGTTGTTAGTATCGTAAAGGAAACGTCAAAAGAAACGGAAAACTTTATTCATGCAGGAGATACTCCGGCAGTCCAGCCGGAAAGGAAGAAGATACCATTTCCAGTAAATCCATATCGGAAACCGGATATGAAAAAGAATACAGAACATTCAGCGACTGATTCTACGGAGAAAGAAAGTATTATCAGGCAGATAAAAGAGGAGCAAGAGCCTGTTCCGATTGAAACTAGGCCGACAGCAGAAAGACAGCCGCAGCCACAACCGTCTGTACTTGCAAGAAAATATCCCCGCCTGAAAGAGATTGAGGGCAGGCTGAAAGACCAGAATAAGGCAATTTTCGGGCGTGAGAAGGAACGGGATAAGCTGAAAAAGGAATTGTCCGAGTGTGCAGGTATCTTCAAAGGCGGCAGACGTAAGGAATTACAGCAGGAGATTGATAGTCTTGACTTCCAGATTTCTAATATGAAAAAGAGACTTTCTTCTATTGTCAAGGAATACAATTTTGACTCTGTACAGGCATTCTATAAGGAACTTAATGCGGCCAAGAGGGAGAATCAGGATTATGAAACAGCTTGTGCAGAGTATGAGAAAAATTACGGAGAAAAGGTGGTGGATATGCGGAGCGTCAGGAATAGACTCAGAAAAAAAGAGCAGGACATAAAGATAAGGGAAGCAGGTAGGGGGCATCAGGCAAGACAGAAAGATAAAGGAGCGAGGTAGCAAAGGAGACAGATAGCAATTGTTATCTATCTTCTTATTTTTTGAGGAACTTACTAAGTAAAATTTGTACAGTAAAAAATGGAGGTTGAAAAGATTATGGCAGACAAAACAATTATTCTTGGATATATGAGAGTTTCTTCCCGTGATCAAAATGAGGACAGGCAAAGGATTGCACTGAAGGAAATGGGGGTGTTGGAGGCAAATATTTATGTTGATAAGCAATCAGGCAAGGATTTTGAGAGAAAACAGTACAAGCGGATGCTAAGAAGGCTTAAACCCGGCATGGTGCTGTATATCAAATCCATTGACAGACTTGGCAGAAATTATCAGGAACTCATGGAACAGTGGCGAATCATCACAAAGGAAAAAGGAGCGGACATTGTTGTGATTGATATGCCGATTCTTGATACAAGAAGAGAAAAGAACCTGCTCGGCACATTTATTTCGGATCTGGTATTAACATTATTGAGCTATGTCAGTGAAAATGAAAGAGTGTGCATTAAGCAGCGGCAAGCTGAAGGGATTGCGGCGGCAAAGGCAAAAGGCGTGAAGTTCGGAAGACCTGAAAAACCACTTCCGGATAATTTCAGTGAGTATTGTGAGATGTGCAGGGAAGGAAAAATATCTGTATTAAAGGCTTCAAAGGAGTGTGGGATGCCAGAAAGTACATTCAGACAGAAAATGAAGAAAGCATTGGAAACAGACGAACAGTAGGCAGAAAAGCTGGATTGTTAAAGTATACTTTTATGAGAATGCCACATTTTTACGAAAAGTACCAGAAAACCAACAAGGAAGTATTGATTTTACAAGGTTTTTGGCGTAAACTACTAATTGTGAAAATGTAGCAAATTCCATTCGCATAAAAGTATACTTTTGTACGAATGGAGGAAAAACTCCGATGAATATTAGAAAGATATTGGCGTTAAAGGCGATATCCAAGAGGGAAAGAGATAATGTGAATATGAGGAGGATAAAGATATGCCTAAGATTGATAAAGATGGACGAGAATATATTGAACAGGACGGAAAGAGATATTATAGAGATTTTTGGGGAAATTGGAATGCTGAAACTGATATTTTTGGCAATGAAAAAGTAAATACTGATATTTTCGGTAATCCTAAAGTTGATACAGATATTTTTGGAAACCAAAAAATAGAAACTGACTGGTTGGGCAATCCATATATTGAACCAGAGAAGAAAGACGACTCTGGTTGCTATCTCACAACAGCGTGTATGAGAGCAAAGTCCGCTCGATTTGACGATAACTGTGAAGAACTCAGCATATTGAGAAAGTTTCGTGATACATATGTTAAAGATTATCATCCGGAAACAATACAGGAATATTATGAAAAAGCACCATTGATTGTAAAAAAAATAGGAGAGCAAGACGAGTCGCAGACTATTTATGTGAGGATGTATAGAGAACTTGTTCTCGGTACTTTAAGTCTTATTAAAAAGGGAAGAAATGAGGAAGCATTTGACTTGTATAAAGAATATTGTGATTCTTTATACAACAAATATTGTATCGCATAGGGAGGTGAAGGAATGAATCGACCACCAGAAATTTCAAGAAGAGAGTTAGAAGAATCCGGAGAGATACTCAGAGAGAAAGAAAATATACAGGGTCAATCTGACCAAAATCAGAGACAGACGACAGATTGGGATTCTCTTAAGGATGTACCTTTCAGAGGAGATCAGGAAGAAGAAGCATCTTCTAAAGAGTACGCAGATGAGGAAGAGATGTGTATGTAAATGAGAAAAAGCATTACAGGTATTTCAAATGCAAAAATGCAGGACTTAAATCATGTAAAGCAGATAGAGAGGACATTCACAATATATAGCACTTTTGACGGATTTCAATATTATAAGGATAAACTTCTGCTTCAAGAACGTCGCATTTATGAAGATCTTAAGACTGGGATTTTGTCATTTAGTGAAAAAATAGATATATCACCATGTGAAAAAAAGGTTGAAATTGAAAAAATATACAGATACGTGATGCTTGATACACCGATGATTTTTCATGTAGATAAATGCAATGTTTTTATGGATGGAAAGAAGATTTCTGTACGACCAAAATATAAAATGTCCTCAAGTATCTATAAAGATATAAAAGATGAGTGCATATCGACAATAAACAAGATTAAGAATCTAGTAGAAAAAGAGAATGAATGGGGTATTTTGTTCGGAATTCACACATATTTGATAGACACAGTATTGTATCATGAAGGTGGTGGTGAGCATGATATAACAGGACCGTTTTTGAAAAATTTGGGAGTATGTGATGGTATTGCAAAAGCGGTAAAAAGCATTTGTGATTATGTTGGTTTCCCTTGTGTTGTGATAGAGGGTGAGGCGCAGAGGGCGGATGGAAAAATAGGAAGACATGCATGGAATGCGATTAAGATAGATGGGAAATGGAATTATTATGATTTTACTTTTGACATAACGCTAAATCAAAACAATCCGTGTAAAAGTATCAAATGTGTAGATTATTTTGGCTTGGATTACAGACGAATGAGCAATGACCATTTTTCTTGGAGTACAAAGTTGGATACAAATAATCAGCATGCTGATTATTTTGCCAAATTCAAGCTTGTTATTGCTTGTCAAGGTGAACTTGAGAATATGGTTTTTCGAGGAATGGAAAAAGGCAATTCTGATTTTACATTTCGTATATCCGAGCATTGGAGAGAATTTGCTATTGGAGATTCTCTTGAAAAGATAATCAATATTGCTATGAAAAAATATAATCAGAGTTATCGGTATACATATGTCTTTAACGAGAAACAAAGGACAGGATATGTCCATATTACATAAAATTGCGGCGAGGAGGAAATTAAAATGCCCTTAACACATGAAATTATCTATGGGGGCATGGTTGATAATAACAAACCTCCCATAGACAAACGGAATGATTGTCTCCATATTACTGGAACTTTTAAGGGTGACAAGTCGTCTTTCGGGATGAGCGAGGATATGCTGAGTAAGCATATGCTTCTTGTTGGAGGGACCGGGAGCGGAAAGACAAATTTATTTTATCATGTTGTAAAACAGTTAAAAGAAAAATTGAATAAAGACGATGTGATGCTGATTTTTGACAGTAAGGGAGATTTCCATAAGAAGTTTTTTGGTGCAGGAGACATTGTAATAGGAAATTCCTCAGTTTATCGAAAAGCATCTGCTAAGTGGAATCTTTATGATGAAATTGTGGCTGATGGGAAGGACAGGGTTTCTGTTGCACAAAACACACAGGAAATATGCAAATCTTTGTTTGCGGAAAGAACGGAGAAGAACAGCAGCAATCCGTTTTTCCCAAATGCGGCAAGGGATTTGCTGGCGGCTGTCATTATATCCCTTATCCGGGATCATGTGCAGTTCAGCAACAGGGATTTAAAGGATGTTATAGATTCTACGTCTGTTGAGGAGCTGCGGTCTATGATTGGAGCGTTTCGTGATCAGGCATCAGTTGCTGCATATATAGGAGGCAAATCAGGTAGTCAGGCTCAAGGTGTTTTGTCAGAGATGTATTCGGTAACAAGGGATATTTTTACCGGAGTTTTTGCAGATGTCGGGAATTTTTCAATGAGAAATTTTATTCGCGGAAAAGGCGGACATACTGCTTTCTTAGAATATGACCTGGCAATTGGCGATATTCTCTCTCCTGTGTATACTCTGTTGTTTGACTTGGCACTCAAAGAAGCACTTGGACGGACGGCAACACAAGGAAATGTTTATTTGGTTGCTGATGAACTGAAATTGCTGCCTAATTTAAGACATTTGGAAGATGGGATAAATTTTGGACGCAGCCTGGGAGTAAAAATTATGGCAGGATTACAAGGGATAGACCAGTTGAATGCAAATTATGAGAACGAGGCAAAGGCGCATAATGCTGTTGCGGGTTTTAGTTCGATATTTGCCTTTCAGTCGAATGACTATAATACAAGAGAGTATGTCAGCAAGTTATTTGGGAAGAATATGATTCTTGAGACATTTCCAGAGGCGAATGGCAACAGGCATTATGAAAAACGGGAAGGTTTTGTAGTAGAGGATTGGGATTTGGTTGGCTTAGATATAGGCGAGGCTGTTGTTGGATTACCAAACATTCCGCCATTTAAATTCAAATTTGATTTGTTTCGTGGGTAGGTGAGATATGAGTTTACTGGGTGACGCATTTCATGTAATGGGTGGTGTTACAAGGGCCGCTTATGGTGTATCCATGTGGACAGGTAATTCCATATATACAGCATTACAAAATGCCAGGACAAAAAAAGAAATCAGACAGATATGTGATCATGCATCAGAGGCGAATTTTCAGAATCGCTCAGTGATGATTATGCCAAATGAAAATAAGCAGCAGTTATTGCTGGTAACATCTGATCCAAGCGATAATGACATATATGACTATGACACAAAGAGCCAAACCCCTGCTCTAGATTTTATCTGGGGTGAAAACGATTATCCTGAAGGAGAGGTTGTTTCCGGAGGAGAAGTTCGCACAAGAATGGAGGCGTTAATTCCTTTTGTGCATAAATCGCAGCAGGAGGGGATTCCTCTTATAGCATTACATAGCGGTAATCGAGATATCGGTGCTATGATAAGAGAGCATAGTGTTGATGCGGAATTTATAGATAGAACAAATACTTATTATGATGTATTCCGTGGAATGCCGGTGGATGATATTGCATATCTCTTATACGAAACAATGCCGAATGATGATTCCAATCCGAGTTCGGAGTCACTGTTGAGGGCATTAATAGAGGTTGTGCTTCATAAAGAGGGAACAGTTACGATTCAGAATCTAGCCGCTTTTCCTATATTAAAATTAAAAGATGAACTGGATAAGCTATTAAAGGATGGGGAAATCACGACAATTGAACATAGAGAAATAGATAGATATTATATGGCGGGTTCATCGGAAACAGATGCCGTTAGAATTTTTTTGAACAAACTGAATCGTCAGGCTGAAGGAATATATGGGAGACCGACTGGTAGAAAAAGCAATATAAAAAGAATGCTCAATCAGAAAGGAGTAATCTCTATTGATGTGGGAGGGGTCAATAATGAACTTATTGGTGAATTGGTTATTAATCACTTGATGTTACTCCAAGCGCAGGGAAAGGAATTCTCGATTTTGCTTGATGATGTTCCAATATCCAGGTTTTTGAAAATAAGGGATTTATTGAGGGGAAGGACATACGCGATAAGTCAGAAGGATTTTATATCATCGTTGTACGGAGGAGATATCCATGGAGATGAATTGTTTGCAGAACTTACCGGAAATGTTGCAAAGATAGTGTTGTTTCGTCATTCCTCCGGTACTTCTTGTCAAAAGTGGTCAGATTTTATGGGAAAGTATAAAAAAATCAGGATACGATACAACATATCACAGAATAATTCATTTATGAATTCCAGTGATACCAGAGGAATTTCTGTCGATGAAACCGATGAACCCAGAGTAAGAGCAGAAACACTGGGTAAGCTGACTGGTTCGCTGGCATGTGTATATAGTACAAATGGGATATTATTTGCTGAGGTGTAAATAGATGGAGGTAAACTGATGGAGGAACAAAAAAGTAATACATTCGATAAAGACAGAACATCTTTTGGCACAGATGGTTCTGTAAATGAGTATTGTATAGATAAATCAGAAATTCAAAACATTGTTGACAAAAATGGTGAAGAGAGCGCCAAACCTCTCGATTTTATAATGGATGAAGAGCGGGAAACGGAGAAAGAATCCAATCCAAAATTTGGTCTAGCCCTTGAAAAGATAGAACAGCATATTGAAGAACAGGCAGAAAGCTACAAAAAAATGGCAGCTGATGTCAGAGAGATGCATAAGCTTTACCATAATGAATTTGCTGGCAGGTTAAAATCTATGCAGGACGAATTGGAATGCTACCACGAGATAGACAGAGGCAGGGCTTTTGATGATGTTTTACGCGAGGTTGCGAGAATCTATTGTGATAATGAGGCGCTTTTGAACGTAGAAGTGGATGATAAAACAGCGAAACATATCAAATACTTTTTTATGGATATAAAACAGCTTTTAGAGAGCAATGGCGTTATGTTGCAGAAGAGTAAACCGGGGGATAAAAGGAACAGCAAGTTTTGTCAGATTGTAGAGCGAATAGAAACGGATAATTCTGAATTGCATGATACAGTCGTTTCCAGTAAAGGTACTGGTTTTTACACAGAGAAGAGACCCCTTATCAAGGAACTGGTTGATGTATATGTGTATAAAGAATCTGCTGTGGATAATTTGACTGAATAAAAAACGAGAGGAGAAATCAAAATGGCAAAAGTATACGGAATTGATCTTGGCACTACCTATTCAGTTATTGCTACTTTAAATGAAAACGGAATGCCGGAGGTAATTGAAAACTATGAGGAGGATTCCAGGACGCTTGCATCGGCAGTATATTTTCAAGAAAGCGGCGATCCTGTAGTGGGAGAAGCTGCAAAGGCACAAGCTGAAATTGAGCCTGAAAGAGTGGTTCAGTTTGTCAAACGGGAAATTGGAAAACCAGATGCAACAATAAGGAATTTTGATGGCGTTGCTTATGATCCAATTATGATTTCTTCTTTGATATTGAAGAGAATGAAGGAATATGCTGAGGAACAGGGAAACGATGAAGTAAAGGATGTCGTAATTACCTGTCCGGCATATTTCGGAAATGAGGAAAGAACTGCGACTAAACAGGCGGGTAAAATTGCGGGCCTGAACGTTCTTGATATCGTTAACGAGCCTACAGCGGCTGCACTTAATTATTGCTGCAGAGAATTTGGTGAAAACAGAAAAATTATGGTGTATGATCTTGGAGGCGGTACATTTGATATCACACTTTTTGATTTTAGTGTTGATGATGATGGCAAAGCAACCATAGATGTTATCGACTCAGGCGGCAATGACCGGCTGGGTGGTATTGATTGGGATGCCAGGTTATATGATTATATTGCGGAGCTGTACTGTGACGAAAATGGTTTGGCATTGGAGGATATAACACCGGAATTAAGAGCTGTCATTCAGCGCCAGGTGGAAGGAACAAAAAAGTTGCTTTCTAAGAAGGCTAATCACAGTATTAATATATCATATGATGGTGATGTTACCCGAATAGAGATTTCGGCAGATGCATTTAAGGAAAGGACACAGGATCTTGTCGAGATGACTATGGATTTTGTCAGGCAGATTCTTGAAAATAATTCACTGACTGCGGCAGATATTGATGTAGTTCTTCTTGTTGGAGGATCTACTAAAATGCCAATGATTCGTGAAGCTGTAGAAACTGTGTTTGCAGGAAAAGTAAGGATGGAAGACCCTGATTTAGCAGTGGCAAAAGGTGCGGCGTTGAAGGCTGCTCTCGAATGTGTAGAAAGAGTATTGGAAAAAAATCAAGATCAGAGTGGAGAAGATGAGGACGAAGAAAGCGGTGGGTATGGAAGTGATGATGAGATGCCTGATTTCACGCAGGAGGAGGCCGAGCAACTTCGCAAAATAATTCCTCAGAAGGTGAGTACTGTTAGTGATAAATTGTCTCGTTCATTCGGTCCGGCTGTATGGGTTGATGAAGAACATTTTATGATTGATAATCTTCTCTTTGTGGGAGATGAGTCTCCGGCTGAAGCTACGGAGACTTATGGAACAGTGGTAGATAATCAGGTTGCAATAGATCTTAAAATATATGAAAACGTTGGAAAAGACCGGATTAATGATAAGCATGTAATGCCATCAATAGATGAGAATGGAAATGAGCAATATACAGATCCTGCATTGAAGGTAAAAAAATTGGGTGAGGTTAAACTGGAACTTCCAACAGGAACACCTAAAGGCTCTCCTATTAAAGTGTTTTTTCGGTGCAGTGCAATTGGCCTTGAGGTAAAGGCTACTAATCCGAATACCAACGAAACGGTAGAAACAGTTATTACATCTGAGAATACAAAGACGCAGGAAGAAATGAATGAAGCTATCAGACATGTTGCTTCACTTAAAACAAGCAGTGATTTTTAACAGAGGGAGTTAGAGATAAATGTCAGTTTCAGTAGGTATAGATTTAGGAACAACGTATTCGGCGGTTGCTTATGTTCCAGAAGGGGAAAACACCCCCAAAATAATTATGAATTCAGAGGGAAGAAAAATCACTCCCTCCGTAATTCAATTTATGAATGGAAATCTTATTTTTGGAAGTGAAGCCGAAAGTGCGTTTATTGCCGGAGAAGAAGGATGTGTTGCTACCTTTAAACGTAGTATGGGTAGTAATGATTCCTATTGCATAATTGATGGAAAATCTTATTCATCAACAGATTTATCTGCATTGTTATTAAGACATTTGAAAGAAGATGCGGAACGAGAATTGAATGATACTATCGACAGTGCTGTTATTACGGTTCCTGCTTATTTTTATTCCGCCGAACGAGAGGCAACAATTCGTGCTGCTGAAATTGCAGGACTAAAGGTTAAAAAGATAATTGATGAACCAAATGCGGCGGCAATGGCTTATGGCTTGAATCATTGGAGAGAAAATGCGAATATACTTGTTTATGATTTGGGTGGCGGAACATTTGATGTGACTTTGACACATATGAATGGAAACGGAGATCTGCAAACCGTTGTAACACGTGGAGATCATTATCTTGGAGGCCGTGATTGGGATAACAGGCTGGAGAATATATTGATTGATAAATTTGAAGATGAAACGGGACTGGAAATTCGGAATGATGATGAATTGCTGCGGACAGTGAGAGGATTGTCTGAGGGAACAAAGAGGCAGCTTACGTCATTAAAGTCTGCTAATGTAAATGCTTCATTCCCAGGATATGGTTATGCATCCGTATCAGTTACACGCCAGGAATTTGAGGAAAACACGGTTGATTTAATTGAGAGAACCGGAACTCTTTGCAGAGCTATTATGGAAGAGGCGAACCTTAAATGGTCAGATGTTTCGGATATTTTGTTGGTGGGTGGCTCTACAAGGATGCCGCAAGTGTCAAGTTATCTGTTTAAGCTGTACGGCAAGAAACCGATTACACATGTTAATCCAGATGAAGCAGTAGCCTTGGGAGCAGCGATACAGTCCGTCAAGGAAAGCAGTCAATATACGCAGCTAACCGTTGCAATCATGGATGGAAAGAAAAGGACGGATCGCGCCGCTTCATTAGGGAAGATGCACTTAGCAGCAAAACCAGCGAAAAAGCTGGATGGACTTGGCGTGATGACGTTGAGGGAAACCACAGCGCACGCTATGGGAATGATTGCTGTCAGTGAGGATGGAACACACTATGTCAATGAAATCATTATTCCGGCCAATCATCCGAGACCGGTTAAATCAGCAAAGGCCTTTTCGTTCAGAGTGCGGAGAAAAGGATTGAACGAAATGGAAATTTTTGTTTTGCAAGGGGATAAGGAGAATCCGCTTGATAATATGATTCCATTTAGATATGTTGTTACCGGGTTAAAGTATGACAAGAAGAAAAAGGGAAAATCAATTGTAAGAATTCAATATAGTTATGATGACAACGGAGTGATAAATGTAGAGGCACGTCAGGATGATGAGAGGACAAATTTGACTGTACGCAGGGATAAAGTCCCAGAGGATATGTCAAAATATGGACTTCCCCTAGATGCGAGTCAAAATCAACCGATGCCCTTGAATGTCGTAATGGCAATAGATGTGTCGGGGAGCATGTCGGGAACTCCAATTGCTGATGCGAAAGCGGCCATGTGTGATTTCGTAAGGCAGCTTGATTTTGCATACACTTGTGTCGGGGTGGTGGCTGTGTCAGATAAAAACCAGATAGTGTGCGGGCTGACTGATAATGAAGATGAATGTATTCAAAAGATACAAAGCATTGAATGCGGACAAACTGGATATGGAAATGCGGAGCATCCATTCTATACTATAGAAAATATGTTGAAGAACGAGGAAGGAAGGTTATTCGCCGTTATATTAGCAGATGGAGTTTGGGATCGTCAGCAGAATGCGATAGACGCAGCTCATGAGTGCAATGAGAATGGCATAGAAACTGCAGCCATTGGGTTTGGAGGGGCAGATTATAATTTTCTTCGGAGTATTTCTTCAGAGGATGCCAATGCAATGTTTGTGCCACAATCAGAGCTTACGCAGGCATTTGGGAGTATAGCCCAAAGTCTCGGAGATTTGGGGATAGCAGAGGAAAACGTAAAAGTGACGGATGTGGCAACGTGGGAAGGATGATAAATTCATATGGCGGAATACGATTTTTTTGATATAACGGGTCTATCGTTTGATCCTGCTGAAAAAGCCGCAAAAAAGATTAAGGCTGCCATAGAAAAAGCGGAGAAAAGTCTTGGCGGTATGCTTGGGAGTATTTCCCAACAGGCACAGCGTGACGAAATTAATGGAAAATTAGATTTGCTGAGGGAAGTGAAAGCAGAAGTCTTGAGCAACGATGGAAAAGTGCTTCCTAAATTTGCTGAACTTGCTGATGAGAGAAAAACAACATCAAGGAAACGACTTGAGTCTGCAATAAGACTTGAGAAGCTTAGTAAAAGCGAACTGGTTGTAACAAATGGAAAAATAAAGGCTCAAAAAAAGAATACCCGTTTATCCAAGGAAAGCATTGAGGATGCTTACAGGAGTTATGGATTTACTATCCTTAATATAGATCCATTTGCAGCAATGCCTAAATTTCCAACCAATTCGGAAAAAATTTATAGTGAACTTGCAATTTTAAGAGAAAGCAGAGATCCAAATCCAAACGGTGCGGATTTAACTAAAGTATACGATTTGTACAGTTTTGCTGCCTATTTGAGCGGAGAACCGGAAAATGCAGCAGAATATAAAGATATGTCTACCAAGGATATATCAAATTTGTTTGATGAGTATTCAAAGAAAAATTCAATGAGAAATGACCCTTTAGGTAAATTATGTGTCTCAATTGCAACGGCGGGGAAAACGAATGTTTTTAATAATGAGACAAACAGAAAGGCGTATGAACAATTCCTGCTGTATAAGAGTCCTGAACTTACGGAGCTATTTTCTATAATGAAGGATTCGGTGCAATCGGATTTACGTGACTTTGGATTTGCGGACATTTGTATAAAAAAAATTACGAATGTTTTTGGAGATTCCGATGTAGCTCTTGCGATATATAACAGCGAGGCAGGACTTAGGGATGACCCTTATGTTCCGGAAAAAGCATCATTTTCAGTGAAATGCGTTAATTGCCAGAATGTTTCGGAGTTTGTAAGCATTAAAGAAGCTAAAAAGGTAAATAAATGCAGACATTGTGGCAAGGAGTTTTATAAAAAATGCTCACATTGTGGTAAGGATATTCTAGTTTCTTTAAACAGATGTCCAGAGTGCGGTTTTGTGTTTGCGAATGTTGCTCTGTTTTCAAAGTACATATCTCTTGCAGAAAAGGCATTAAAGCAAGGGAAACTCAATGAGGCTAGGGAGCAGCTGATTCGTGCAAAGATAGCTGAGCCCAATGAACAGAGCCAGACAGTATCTTTGGAGAAAAAGTTGGAATCTGAGGAGGCCAAAATTGCGGAGCCAATTAAGAAACTTCGTGTTTTAATAACGAGTAAGCGGTATGAGGCGGCAGAGAGTTTTCTTGCAGAAATTGTAAGAAAATATCCACAGATTGATTTGATGGATCAAAAAAAGGAGATTAAAAATGTATTGTCAGGGTGTCGGTCCAGATTTGAAGCCTGTGAGACTATGCCACTATCTGACAAAATTAACATTTGCCTTGAAATATTAGACATTTGTGAGGACTTTCGGCCTGCAAAAGAAATCTTGGATAGAAATCCTCCAGTTGTGGTAAGAGGAATAAAGGCATTATTTGATGATGACAAGAAGGCAGTAGTGATTAGATGGGACAAGTCTACGGAGCCAGGTGTATCTTATGTATTAGTTAAGAAAAATGGAAGTGCGGTGGCTATTGGAATCAATGACGGAACAGTTCTCATGAAAGGAGGAGATACATCTTTCAATGATAGATCAATTTCCGCGGGAAATGAATATACATATACATTATTTGCATATAGAAAGGGAAGTATTTCAAAGCCGATATTCGTCAGGACTAGAGTATTGTCCAGAATTTTAGATTTGAGGAATCAACAGAAAGACAACTCCTTGATTGTATCATGGAGACTGCCCGAAAACAGCAGAGGGGCAATTGTTAAGTATCAGCATAAAGGAAAAGAGTATACAATTTCTGACAATGTTTATCAAAGCACTGAGATAAAAAATATAGAATATGGAAACCCATATACCATATGCGTCAGTGCCGATTATGGTGATTTGGGAATCAGTGATATAGAAAAAATTACGGTAACGCCTACGCCAGTGGTAAATTCTTTTTATATTACCGGAGGACAGGTAAAAGACAATCATTGCCCAATTGGATGGTCTATCACTGAAAAAAATGTTGACTTACAGATTATGATTGACGGGAAAGTTGTGCAGAATACTCGTTCCGAACTCAAAACATGCATTATAAACTTGCCTCCCGATAACCATTATAAGGTTCGGGTAAAAGCGTTTTCCGGCGGACAGTGGATTCCGTCAGAGAATGAGCTTATTATCAATACCTATAAACCTGTACAGATTGATGAAAATGGAACTACAATCTCAGAGAATACAAGATCGACTGCAAAAGGGACAAGCCATCAGATTGAGATAAAAGTAAAATTAGAGGATAATGTACCTAGAAATATTGTTGCTTTGTATTGTATTGTCAGGACAAAGGAGCCAGGCATGACGAAAGCTCCTTGGGCTACAGAAAATGACATAAATGGCAATTCGGATAGAATTGATTATGATACATATTTGCAGTGGCATGAAATTACAAAGCAACTGACAGCGCATGATGAAGATGCATATTATGTTACTATTTTTTCTGTTTACAGAGTTGAGGGGCGAGATATAATTTCAGCACCTTGTAAAAAGAAATTCAACAGACCTTTGGATGCAAATATATATTGGAAAGCCATTAAATCACTTTTTGGAAGCAGGCTGACCATAGATATTGAATCTAATAGACCAATGGGAAAACGACCGGAAATGGTTTTGTGTGCTTCTCCTGGAGGTAAACATTTGCTTTCAGATGAGGACAGTTCTGCTGTTGAATTAGCAAGAATCAGTGAGGAAGTTTATGATAGACCAAAGTTAAAAATAACGGAAAGCTTCGGTTTGTCTTTTTCGGAAAAGAAAAAGACAAAAGTGTTTTTGTTTGTGAAAAATACTTCAAATAATGAAACATATTCTGTGCGATGGGCCGCAGGATATGATGGAAAACTATAATATTTCAATGAGGAGGTTCCAATGGCTGGGATATTTAACAAATTTATGAATCGCGGAAAGTTTACCTGTCCGTTCTGCTTTAGTGAGTATGATAAAGAAAGAATTAAATATGTATGTCCTGATTGTGGTGAGACAACTTATCCTAAGACATCTGCGGAAAAGAAAAAACCTTCCATACGCTGTGAGCATTGTGGAAGGATGGCAACGGTAAGGCTTTGCCCTGAATGTGGAGAATATGACAAGCAAATACCAGAAGAAGCAAAAGGAGTTATTCCACTAGGTGCTCTTGATGCTGACGGAAGCCTTCCATTTTGTATTATAGGAGTATCATCGTCTGGAAAAACCAATTTTATTACAGTTATGCTTCATGAGTTAAGCCGGGTTTCTGAATTGAGGATTGCCTTGTCAGCACAAAATAAGTACACGAGGGATGTCCAAAGGGAGAATTATACAAATATTTACGAGAATCATATCCCCCCGAGACCGACTGATCCTACAGAACTGGGAGATAGGCTGAAGCCCCAGCTTTGGCAGATTAAGAATCTGATGAGGCAGAAGAGTAACACTACGCCTACATATACATTTACAATTTATGATGGAGCAGGAGAGGATCATTCAGAAAGGCTGGATCCGTCATCAGCAATATGCGGATACATTAATGCATCTAACGCAATTATTATTACATTGGATCCATTGATTCTCACTAATCTTCGGAGGATGATTAACCCTGATGTGAGAAGAAATTCCGGAGCTTCAGAAGGGGATACAAATAGTGCAGAAGATATAGTCAATAGTGTTGCTGCTTACATAAAAGCAGCAAGAGGGCTAAATACGAATAAGATGCTGACAATACCAGTTGCTGTCGTTCTGACAAAATTTGATACAATTCTTCAGTTGGATTCACTTCCGGCAGGAGCTGTGGTTCGAAAACCTAGTATGACATTTTCCGGGGGTAAGGTAAACCTGACGGAGATTTCGCAGGTAAATGAGGAAATCAGAGATTGGCTCTATGGAATTGGAGAAGGGTCATTTATTGCTGCATTGGAGTCGAATTTTAAAAATTTTTATTTCTTTGGGGTTTCCAGTTACGGAGAACCGCCTGAGACACAGGGTTCTGTAAATGAAAACATAAAACCTCATAGGATTTTAGATCCGGTTCTTTGGTTGTTTAAGGAAGAAAAGTTTATAGATTGACACTGGTATAGTGGTATCGGGAAGGAGATTTTATGTATTATGATCTGATTTACACAAGATGCAGACATGGTGTAGATATACTACGTTCTGGTCAGCCGATTTTGAGTGATGGGTTTAAGGTATATGCCTGTTGCTCTGATTTATATAAAGAAGATATCGTTGATCTGCAGCTTGTTATGAATTCATTACAGAAAAAGCAGTCGTTTAGTGAACCGGATTTTATGGATGATGCATATCTTTATGCTGTGCCGGATGCAGGGTTTAGTTTCTTAAACTCCTTTCATCCAATTCCATATGATTTGTCTGTGACCGGGGATTTTGCAAAACGTCCGGGTATGTATTTGAATCATGCTATTATAGGGAATTTTAAATATCTTTATCCTTTTGAGATTTTTCACGATAGGAAGGTTTGGACAGCCCGGGAAAATAATGAGGCGTATTATTATGAAAATGAACCAGCAGATTTGGAATGCAGGGAAATAAGAGCAAGTGAAAGCCCGTTTTATTCTTTTAGCAAAATAGGAAATTTTATTAAGGATGGTAGGGCAGATGCATTAAAGAAAGCTGTTGCTTTTATTCTTGGCCAATTTTTGCTGCCGCTTGACAAAAGGAAATATCTTGTAATAAAAGATGAATCATCAGAAAATATAGAAATGTGGATAGGTGCAATTGAACTGGCATTTTCGCCAAGAATTGCATCAAACATTCCATTTGCCACACGAATGGATAAATTCATCAATTCCAATATATATTATGTGAAAGAAGATGGCAGCTTTTCACAGCAACAGCAAAGCTCTCCAGCTAACCATACCCGTTTGCGGGCTATGATTGTTGGAGTTGTTTCAAAGGACAAGTCCAATCAGGTGCGCATTCTTAATGATTCGCCTTATGTAGTTTTAGACGGAGAAAACAAGAAGGCAGAATTTAATATGGAATCATTGGGAGAATTTTTTAATATAATATCATCCTTTGATGGAATGCATGAAAGGTTTTCGAGAGAATTTTTGCAATCATTCGATATTCATTTTCCTTCAGCTGATTTTAATGCACTTGCAAAAGCATATGAAATATTATGCGGAGATTCTTTTGGTTCTCCGGAAGAATATGCCAAAGCACTTTCAGTATTGTCTAAATATAAGATTTACAAGACGAATATTATTTCCGAGATATATGAAAAGGTTAATTGCCGGCTTGGTCAATTTATAAAAAGCAGCTTGGAAAAATCATTTCCTATTCTTAATTGGGTAGGGGATGTATCTGACGTGGTGGGAGATCCTGACGCGAAGACGAGATTGTCAGAGATTATTAGGGACAGAGCAAAGGAAGTGTTTTTCACTGATTATAAGAAGGGTGGAATTACAGCTTTTTGGGATGAAGTTAAGGGAGGACCATTTGTTGAGGATGTTGGAAAATTTTTAACGGATATGTCAGATGCAGATGAATATGCTGAAGTAATAAGGTTATATGATTCTTCTGATGCTGTTCTCTTCTTAGAGATCTATTGTATGTTATGCCGTGATATACTAAGGAAGGGTGAATCGGCAAAATTGATTGTTTCATACTGTGTTACATCATGTGAAAAAAAGCCAATGACGGACAGCTCATACAAACGCATATTGTTGACATTAAAAAAAGTAGTTGGAGATGATGCACTTAAATTCTTGTTAGATGGTATTAAGACTTATGAACCAGAGATTTTTGATTCTGTAGTAGACCATGTTATTGTAGTAAGCAGTGGTAGAGGCTTGACTCTTGACGATATGTTCTTATTATGCGGGGATTTATCAGAATATGGTATGTATGATAAGGAACAGATGCTTGTACGCCATTATATTGAAGATGCGGAGAACATAATGGAACTGGAAGCATTTTCAGAAAGAGCAGTTAGCGCAGCCTGTTTTGATGAGAAAACAAAGGAAAAAATCTATGAGCTTCTTGATGGAAGGGTAAATGTGGAGGAACAGGACTCTGAAATTTTTGCAGCATCTATACAGAAAAACCTCCCGAAAGACACTGTTTGTACAAATTCTGCCCATATTGTAGCGATAGATAATTTGCTGCATATGAAAAAAGGAGATTCTGTTAAAATGTGTTTGAAGCCGTATATAAAACAGGATTTTCCTTCTGTTTTATCAAAAAATTATGTTGCACGGCTAATATCTGCACTGTTAAAGATTAAGACAACCAGAGAGGACCAGTGGTTTATCCTTGATTTGTTATTGGAGAGTCCGGATATTTTTCTTAAACAGTATATGTCCGCACTTGTTATGACAGCTGAATCAAATCCAGAAAAATGGGAAAGAACACTTGAATTTATTTATGCAAGTCCTAACGCAAGAACTAAGAGGAAGCTTGAGAGCATTTTGAGCAGCTCTATTGTAAATTCTGGACTTAAAAAGAAGAATCTGGATGCCTTGGGTAAACTTTTGTCAGACAAGAGTATGCGCAAATATTATGAAAATATTATTGATGATGCAGCTGATGAAATAAAGGAAAGAGATGGTTCTATCGTTTCTAAATTATTTGGCGGATTCAGAAAATAGGAGGAAGTGATATGAGAAATATTGGATTTGTTATGGCTTCGAGAATGCTTGTGGAAGAAAGAAAACTTGTAAGGTTTATGTATCGTGAAAAAGGGGAAGGGAACGATAGTGGATGGCGTTTTTTTACGGGAGAAGAGGATCAGCAATATGTAGATGATCCGGATAATATTAAAATTTATGATATCCAGACTATACTGGATATCGACAAAAGCATAAGGCCTTACCTGGATTCTGCGGAATACAGTGCATTTGAGAAAGATGAAGATGAGAAGTGTTTTCGAATGGTTGAGGACTTTGATTTCGGCAGGAATATAGAGGAGGCTTGACTATGGCGTTGCATAGACCGTACATACGTGCAAGTGTCCGTGAAGAGGTAGAAAAAAGGGCTGAAAAAAATGAAAAAGGACAGTTTTTAGATGCCAATACTGGAAAGCCTATAGAAGGAAAGTATGATCTTGGGCATAAAGCCGGTCACGAGCATTGGCGCGAAGCAGAAAAGGCAGAAGCCGAGGGGTTGGATCAGGAAGAGTTTAATGAGAGAATGAATAATCCTGATTATTATCAGATAGAGGATCCGCATGAAAACAGATCTCATGCCCATGAAATGCAGGATGAAGATAATTTGTCTCAAGAAGAATCAAGCGAAACAGAGGAAAACGGGCAGGAGATGTAGAATAGGAGGTCGGGGACAATGGATTCAATGCCATCTGCTGTTGCTGAATATGTAAGCATTTTTTTTTCATGGATAAAGAATGCATGGAACATGTCTGTGCATTTTGTGAATATATTGCCGCCAGTTGTGAGGTTTATTATTCATGCCGCATTTTATTTGTCTATACTGGGGATTATATTAACACAAATTCGTGCTATGTTTTTTAACAGGGATAAATGGAAAGAAAAATATAATAGCGGATTGACATTCAGCTATTTCAGAGGGACAGGACAATATCAACGCCGTTATATTTATAGGGATGCCCACAACTTTCTCTCAGACAGGACATGGCTATTGCTTAGTGCCGCTGGTGTGGCATACCATCTTGGCATTTATGAATCGGATTCAAAATTAAGGCTGTTTTTGCTTTCTTTTATACATATACCTTTAACAGTTATTGGCTTTATTGAAATGGTGTTCAGGGTTGTGTTTGGAACAATATATTTGTGGATTGCAAGTATTATACATGGATTGTTGCTTATTATCTTGAAGATTGCCACATTGATAGTTACTCCCTTTTTTAATCTGATAGATAAAGCGAAAAGAAACGAACAGCATTGTACCTATTGTTACCGATCTTTTAAAGTGCCAGGATATGTATGCCCTTCATGCGGCAAAATACATAAGGATTTAGTTCCTGGGGATACGGGAATATTAACAGCAAGATGCGGATGTGGAAAATTTTTGCCATGTTCTTTAATATCAGGCCGTTCCCATCTTGAAAGTGTCTGTCCAGAATGCGAAAAGCCACTGGCAGCAACGGGAGCCAGGGAATTTACCCTTCAATTGATAGGTGGGGATACATCAGGGAAGAGTGCATTTTTAGCTTCTTTTCAACATTTGTACCGCATGACGGGAAATGCGGATAATGTTAAGATTGAACCGTTTCCAAAAGAAGAGTTTGATGCACTGGAAAAAATGTTCATGACCGGAAATACATCTGAGTCGTCTAAGACCTCTATTGTTACATATAGCATGGTACATAAATATGAGGATGGATTCAAAGACACCCTTGTGGTATATGATGTCCCGGATGAGGTGCTTATCAGTGGTGTATATGAGCAGAATCCGCTGAATTTTGGATATACAGATGGAGTTTTGATTATTATTGATCCGACAACAATAAAGGCTGTGCGAAACGAGAGTGAAAAGAATGGACAGATGATACCGGATAACAGCTTTGCTGATAATGAAGCGAATGCAGAGGATGTAATAATTGAATTTATACAGCAATTTTCGAGATTAAGTAACCGTTCTTCAAATAAAATGATAAAAATTCCAGTTGCGGTCATTATCAATAAAGCGGACTTAAAAGCTGTGAAAAATAAAATTGGATTAAGAGCGATTGAAAAAATGTACCAATCTAATCCAGCCAAATTCAATGATGACATTAATATTGCGAGAAATACAGCTTGCAGAAATTATATGATTTCAATAGGAATGGCAAATACGATTAATAATTTGGAGAGCGTATTTTCTAAAGTGCAATACTTTCCGTCAAGTGCGATGGGTCATATGGCAGAAGAAGGAACGCCATTCAGTCCGTTTGGTGTAATAGAACCGATTGGGTGGATAGCCAGTCAAAATAATGTTAGATTCAAAGACATACTTGCTGCCTCAAGTAAAATAGTAGGTGAAGATTCTTTTGAAGATGTTTTAACGGCAAAAGCATTGTTGGAACGCTATAAAAAAGCTGAGAAATTTCTTTCTGATAGAGAATTTGGCAAAGCTTATGATGAATTCATGCGTTTGGGAAATTATCGTGATGCACAAGAACGCGCCAAAACTGTAACAGCGCAATGCTATAGTTATGCAAAGCGAATGTTTGAAGGGAATAATTTTGAGGAGGCGGCAAAACAGTTCACTGCCATTAAGGATTATAAAGATTCTGCTGACTATGCCGCTGAATCTTTGTATCAGTATGGAAAAGTTCTGGTGAATGAAGGAAAATATAAAAGGGCCTGCGATTGTTTTAAGCGTCTTGGAAACTATAAGGACACGCATTCAAAATATTTGGAAGTGCGGTATTTGATTGCTAAAAAGGAGGCGGAACAAGGTAATCCAAAGGTTGCGCTTGATGAATATAACAAGCTCGGTGATTATAAGGATGCCAAGCAGAATGTAAGACTTCTCTTCCCTAAACTTATAAAGAATGGTGAAAGGAGAAACCTTGCGTTTGGAAAATATAAATGGAGAGTTATTCGAGTAGATAAGGATATGGCGTTGGTAATAACCGAAACGGTTATCTGTCAAAAAGCATATAATGATACTTTGACTGGAATTACCTGGAGGGATAGCAGTGTCAGGAAATTTCTTAACACAGATTTTTTATGTGATTTTGATGACCGTGAAAAAAGAATGATATTTTCAACAATGATATCAAATAATGGAAACCCAGAATATGGAACGAGCGGCGGAGAAAATACTGTTGATGCAGTTTTTTTGCTAAGTGATTCAGAAATGAGAACACTGTTTTCGTCTGATCAGGATAGGATTCCGAAGGAAGGGGGAATAAAAGCTGAATGGTGTTGGTTGAGAACACCAGGCGGAAACAACTCCTACGCTGCTATTGTTGATTCCAAAGGGGCAATAAGTGATGGCGGTAATACGGTTAATAACAGAAATGGCGGGTTAAGACCTGCGATGTGGATTATACTGTAAAGGAAGGTCGATGGAAATGGAAGAAGACAAGACAGAAAATGCTGAGAATACAAGAAAAAAATATACTGTAAAATCCATGTCAAAAAAGGTAGCAACTTGGATAATAGCTATTCTCATTGGACTTTTTATAGTAGACCTTATTCGTTCATCTCAGGCAGGAACTTCTCCTTGGATTAGCAGATATATGGAAGTCCATTATCCAGGAGTGCTGGATGCTTTGTCTGATGGAAACAGTAGTGATTCCATGGCCGCCACGGAGGAAGCGGCAGCAGTTGAAACCGGAGTTTCGGTGGAGAAAGCTGAATCGGACAGTGTTTTTGATGCTGATGGATTTATTTTTCCCGACAGTGCAGATGAATACCTGACTGAGGACGAATTATACGAATTAAAGTATGATGAAGAGTATAGTTTTGAAGATTTACTTGGATTTGCAAGAAATGAAATATATGCTCGTCATGGATTTCCATTTAAGGAAGGCGGTAGATATTTTAATCATTATATTCAGTATGACTGGTATAATGAATTGGAGCATAATGATGTTTCGGATGGCGAACTTAATGAATTTGAACACGCAAATGTAGATCTTATTGTTAATATTGAGACAAGGGAAGGGTTTCGGTAATAATAGCTAAGACCGTGTTTTGGGATTGGAGATTATGAGTCTATGAATATGGTTTTGCGTGATTGGGGTAAAAAAAGAACAGATTTTTGGTTTTCCAAAAGTGTAAGTTTTATCGGCGGTCATCGTGACCGCCTGTTTATATGTATGATGATTATAGAAATAATTCTTCACTTCTTTTGTAAACTGTAACTCTATTGGTTGCGTTCATTCCGTAATATTCTAAGATATTGAAGTTCTTCTTCTGATGTTCAAAATTTCAGATTCTTATCGAAAATAATTTTACAAACACACTTGACAACACTTCTCTGAGGAAGCAGTCGGCAAAGGTGTAAAGAGGGCGGTTGCGGACGGGCTGGCTACAAGGGAAGAACTTTTCATCACTACAAAGGTATGGGTGCAGGATGCAAAAAGCGAAGAAACGGCATATGAGGCTGTCAAGTCATCCCTGGCAAAGCTGGATATGTCCTATGTTGACCTCATCCTGCTTCATCAGCCTATGGGAGATTATTTTGCGGCATATCGCGGGATTGAGAAGGCCTATAAGGAAGGGCTTGCAAAGGCTGTGGGCGTGGCAAACTTTTATCCGGCAATCCTTGCCAATCTTTGTGAAAACGTAGATGTGATTCCTGCCGTCAATCAGGTAGAACTGCATCCGTTCTTTGTGCAGGCAAAAGCCCTTGAAAATATGAAAGCATATGGCGTGGCGCCGCAGGCATGGGGACCGCTGGCAGAAGGCAGGCATGGCATCTTTACCGATCCGGAACTTGTGGAGATTGGGAAAAAATACGGCAAGAGTGCGGCGCAGGTCGTTTTGAAATGGAATGTACAGCGCGGCGTGTCCATTATTCCGAAATCGGTGCATGTGGAAAGGATGGAGCAGAATATCGACATTTGGGATTTTACGCTTACGGATGACGAGATGGCGAAAATTGCGGCAAAAGACCTGGGACACAGTGAGATTGTCAACCATGATGACCCGGCGTTTGTCAAAATGCTCTGCGGAAGGAACATTCACTGAGCCAAAGGGCGCTTTAGGAAAATACAGATGTGGACGCAAGACATTGGCACAATGTTCTGCGAACTGAAACAGGAAAGCATGAAGAAATATTAAAAAGGGAAAGGCGGTAGGAATTTATGGCAAAAAAGCAGACAGCAGGAAGGGACAGACTGGGAGATTTGGCACCTAAATTTGCGGAATTAAATGATGATATTTTATTTGGGGAGGTATGGTCGAGGGAGGAACAGCTTTCAGCAAGGGACCGGAGTATGATCACTATTGCGGCGCTCTTTTCAGCAGGATTGTACCCGCAGTTAAAATCCCATCTGGTACTTGGAAAGGAACATGGAATTACAAAGGAAGAAGCGGTGGAAATCGTGACACAACTTGCGTTTTACTGCGGCTGGCCGAAAGCATGGAGTACATTTCCAATGATTCAGGAAGTATATGGAACAGAAGATTAATCCCGAGGAGAGCAGACTCTGCTGGCAACATTCGGTAGAAAGGGTCAGTTAGGAATATCTGGCGAAAGAAGATGAGCGAAGCTGTGAAAAACTGACGGAACAATATGGATCAGTTATAAACTTAAGGTATAAACTGATGAACAAATCGAGACTTCTTATGAGGTCTCGATTTTTCTATAATAAAGGAAAGAATTTTTTAGAAAGGAATGTTGAGGATGGAGAATAGAAAGAAATTAGGGGCAATTTTAATCGGTGTGGTTCTTGCATTACAAACAGCAGGCTGTGGAAAGACGGAACCGCCTGTAAACGGCGGCAGTGCGCAGAACGATATTCCTGCCTCTGAGGAAACGGGTCAGAGCAGTGTGGGAGCTCAAGGGAATACTTCTGGAAAAATATCCGATGAAGACCTGCAACAAAGTGAAATGACCGATGCAGAAAATACAGAGAACACAGGTGAAAGCAAAGTTTTGGTTGCTTATTTTACCGCAGGTGAGAACAGTGACGTGGACGTGGTTTCCTCCGCAAGCGTGACGACAGTGGATGGGGAGGCAAAAGGCCGTCTTCGGGCAGTGGCAGATATGATTCAGGCTCAGACGGGCGGGACACTTTTTTCCATACAGACATCCGTGGATTATTCCGGAGACGGCGGTGCGTTAATAGATTATGTTGCAGAAGAACAGGAGGAAGACGCGCGGCCGGAGCTGACGAGCCATATAGAAAATCCGGACGATTATGATGTTATTTTTGTCGGATACCCTACATGGTGGTATGACATGCCGCAGGCTCTATACAGTTTTTTTGATGAATATGATTTTTCGGGGAAAACAATCATTCCTTTTAATGTGCATAACGGAAGCCGCTTTTCGGGGACCATTGAAACCATTCAGGATCTGGAGCCGGGTGCGGAAGTGATCACAGACGGTTTTACCGTCAGCGAAAGAGATGTGGCAGGAGCTGCCGGTGATGTGGCGGACTGGCTCGGAGGATTAGGATATTAGCAGGGAGGGCAATTCGCATGAAACGCAGGATGAGCCGGATACTGGCACTGACATTGGCCGTATTGTGTACGGCATGCTCCGGGAGGCAGACAGAGACAGAATACGGAGACAGCGCAGTTTATTCAGCAGAGACGGAAAATGCGGATACTGTAAAGGAAGAAACTACAGGATCGGAGGAGGACGTGGTCCCTATGAATAAACAGACGGGTTCGGGGCAAATACCGGAAGAACTGGAGCAGATACCAGAGGAATATTTTGGAGCGGCATCAGAGCAGGGGACAGTGGAGCGATTAGAATACCAGACATGGGAATCCATGAGTTATGAAGCTCAGACCACTCAGCTCACAAAAACGGCATATGTATATCTGCCATATGGCTATTCGGGAGAACAGCAATACAATGTGCTTTACCTGATGCACGGAGGATGGAGCAATGAGGAGACATATCTTGGCACGCCGGAAAATCCACATGAATTGAAAAATGTACTCGACCATGCCATACAGGACGGGAGAATGACGCCGGTAATCGTGGTATGCCCGACCTATAACAATACGAGTTCGGAGGATAGTGCGGATTATGGTCTGGCGCTGCGGCTGACGGACAATTATCACAACGAACTGATGAATGACCTGATTCCGGCTGTGGAGGGAAAGTATCGTACCTACGCAGAGGGGACTTCTTGGCAGGAACTGACGGAAAGCCGCAGCCACCGTGCTTTTGCCGGATTTTCCATGGGTTCGGTCACTACATGGCATACGTTCCAATACTGCATGGACTATTTTCGGTATTTCCTGCCATCCAGCGGCAATCTAACCTCTGACGGGGCGTATATGGAGCGGCTGGTGACGGAAGCGGGATATGGCTCTGAGGATTTCTTTATTTATGCCATGTCCGGTACAGAGGACTTTGCTTATGCGGCATTTACCAATCAGATTCAGGCAATGATAAATGCGCCTGGCGGTATTTTTGTTGATGCGGATAATGAAAGGGCGGGTAATTTGGCATACCGGGTGCAGGAGGGAAATGCGCATGATGGGAATGCCGCCCTGCAGTATATTTATAACGGTTTGATCTGGCTGTGGGCAGAGGAAAAGTAGGCGCTCGTCTATTGCAGGTTATAGTAATTCAAATCTTATATAAAGAAAATGGAGGAAGACAGGATGAAAATTTTATTTATTAACGGAAGCCCGAATAAGAAAGGAAACACGGCGGCACTGGCGGAAGCGCTTTTGGCAGGGAAAGAGTATGAAACCTTAAACCTGACAGATTACCGGATTGGGAGCTATGGACAGACGTTTGAGGACGACCAACTTGTGGAGGTTATCGCAAAGATGAAAGAAGCGGAAGTGGTCGTGGTCGGTTCGCCGCTGTACTGGCACAATATCTGCGGTTCCGTGCGCAATGTGCTTGACCGTTTTTATGGTTTAGTGGAAAATGGCGTGTTTTCGGGGAGAAAATTATATTTTCTGTTTCAAGGCGCAGCTCCTGAAAAATGGATGCTGGAGGCGGGCGAGTATACCATGAACCGTTTTGCAAAGCTCTATGGTTTTGAATATGCGGGAATGGCAACGAATAAAAATGAGGCGGAAAAACTTGGGAAAGGTATCTGAGGAGGAAAAAGCTGAATGGAAAGACCGTATGTAATCTGCCATATTTTAAGTTCCTTAGACGGAAAGATAACAGGGCCGTTTATGGGGACGGAAGCAGCAGGAGTCCTTGGTGCAGAGTATGGGAGATACCGGACAGAGATGAATGCGAGAGCGTTACTGTATGGAACCACTACAACAAAGGAATTTACCGGTTTCCGAAAGCCTGTATTGGAAAAAACGGAGGAAGTGCCGGAAGGGGATTTTGTGGCGGATGACAGGGCAGACCTGTATTTTGTTTCAGTGGATGTGGACGGTGAAATCGGATGGGAATCGGGGATATTTTGCAATAAAGGGAGAGCGCCGGCTCATGTGATAGAGGTTTTGACGGCTTCCACTCCGGCAGCTTATAAAGCCTGTCTGCGGAAAACAGGAGTTTCCTATATTATTGCAGGTGAAAAGGAACTGGACTGTGAGGCGGCAATGAAAAAGCTGTATCAACTTTTTCACATCGAAAAGCTGCTGATCTGTGGGGGAGGTATCGTGAACTGGAGTTTTCTTCAGGCTGGTATGGTCGATGAACTCAGCCTGTTTTTGGCGCCGGTAACGGATGGCGGCTGCGGTACGGCATCTTTATTTACACAGATTCAGTCCTTTACGGAAGGCGAACCGGTAGAGTTCCTATTAAGGGAAACAGAGCAGATAGGGGACGGGGGGCTACGCCTGAATTATCAGCCCCAAAACAGAAAGATATAAAAATGATAGGAGGAGAAGCAATGAAGGTACTTTTAGCAAATGGCAGTCCCCATAAGGAAGGCTGTACTTATACGGCGCTTTGCGAGGTGGCAGATACCTTGAATAAAGAGGGTATTGAGACGGAAATTTTCTGGATTGGCAATAAACCCATAGGGGGATGTATTGCCTGTCTGAAATGCGGGGAAAAGGGCTGCTGTGTTTTTGACGACGCAGTAAACTGTTTCCGGGAGAAAGCGTATGGGGCGGACGGATTTGTGTTTGGAGGCCCTGTCCACTATGCAGGCGCAGCCGGAAATATGACAGCTTTTATGGACCGGCTGTTCTACTCTGAACTGCGTGGAAACGGGAATAAGGCGTTTTACATGAAACCTGCAGCGGCAGTCGTTTCCGCACGCAGGGCCGGTACAACGGTGACATTTGACCAGCTAAATAAATATTTTACCATTCAGGAAATGCCTGTGGTATCTTCCCGCTACTGGAACATGATCCACGGTGCAAATGCAGAGCAGGCAAGACAGGATGCGGAGGGACTATATACCATGCGGGTTCTGGGCAGGAATATGGCGTATATGCTGCGCTGTAAAGAGGTGGCGCGCAAGGTTGGTGTAGAACTGCCGGAACAGGAAACGCCTGTATTTACAAATTTTATCCGTTAGAAATGCGAGGGAACCGGAATGAAACCGAAGATGATTTTAAAACTGGCAGTTGATATTGGAATGACGGCGGCGCTGCTGTTACTCATGGCATATGAGCTGGTCGGACAGGCAGCCCATGAATGGATCGGCATTGGAATGTTTGTCCTTTTTGTCATCCACCATATCTTAAACGGCAGCTGGATCAGAAACCTTCTAAGAGGGAGATACAATCCTGTGCGCATCATGCAGACAGGACTTGTATTATTGATACTTTGCGCAATGGCCGGCTTAATGGTAAGCGGAATTATCCTGTCCCGTCATGCGCTGTCTTTTCTTCCCATAAAAGGCGGGCGTTCTTTTGCGAGGAATCTGCATATGCTTTCCGCTTATTGGGGATTTGTACTGATGTCCGTTCATCTTGGGTTTCATTGGAGCATGATGATGGGAATGGCAAAGAAGTTTTTCCCGAAACCGTCTGCAGTACGGAAGTGGGTGCTGCGCATTCTGGCACTGGTGATTGCAGGATATGGCGTATACGCTTTTATAAGGAGAGACATCGGAATTTATATGCTGCTCAGGAGCCATTTTGTCTTTTTCGAGTATGAGGAACCACTGGTATTTTTCTACCTGGATTATATTGCGGTTATGGGACTGTTTATATGGATTGGGAATTATGTCTGTGTGAGCCTAAGAATGATTGGCAAGGGGCGGAATGAGAAATGAAGAAAATCAACATTTGTTGCATGATGTGTATGCTGATGTTGGGTATCGGCGGATGTTCATGGAAACAAAATCAGGATATGGCGGAGCATTCGGAGTCTTTTTTTGCAATGGATACATACATGACTTTTACGGCATACGGGGCGGATGCAGAGCCGGCCGTCCTCGCAGCGCAAGACAAAATAAGGGAGCTGGAGGAATTATGGTCTGTTACAGATAAAAACAGTGATGTCTATGCGGTCAATCACAGCAGCGGGCAGACTGTAACGGTGGACTGGAAGACTGCGGAACTGCTTTCTTATGCGTTAGATATGGCAGAGGAAACAAACGGAGCTTTGGAACCAACGATTTACCCGGTTCTGACTGCATGGGGATTTACAACAGGAGAGAACCGTGTCCCGGCAGAGACAGAACTGGCGGAACTTTTAGAAAAAGTCGGTTACGATAAAGTTGAATTGAATAATGACCAAATTCAAATGGAACCCGGTGGTATGATTGATCTGGGTGCCGTGGGGAAAGGATATGCAGGGGATGAAGCGGCACAGATTTTGCGTGAACGTGGTATTACCGCTGCATTGCTTGACATAGGGGGAAATATTCAGGCAATCGGGACAAAGCCGGATGGGAGTGACTGGCGTGTCGGATTGAAAGATCCCTTTTCGGGTGGCGTACTTGGAATCATTCAGGTTTCAGACGTGGCGGTGGTTACTTCCGGAAATTATGAGCGTTTTTTCATTGGAGAGGATGGAAAAGTGTATGGGCATATTATTGATCCGGCAACAGGGCATCCGGTGGAAAACGGCATTGCTTCGGTATCAGTCATCGCCAGTGAAGGGAAATTGTGTGATGCGCTTTCTACTGCGCTTTTTGTCATGGGATTGGAAAATGCACAGGATTACTGGAGACAGCACCGGAATTATGAAATGATCCTGATTATGGAAGATGGAGATATATATCTGACAGAGGGTATAAGGGACAGTTTTTCCTTAAATAGTGAATATAGAAATATGAAAATCAATGTCATCGACTGATGGAAGGAGGAGCAGTAAGTGATTTACAGGGATTTTGGAAAGACAGGGCTAAGGGTAAGCGCTATCGGCATGGGCTGCGAATATGTGTGGACAGCAGATGAGAAACAGATTTTTGATCTGGTGCGTGCTGCCGTGGATGCAGGAATCAATTACTTCGATTTGTTTGTAGGGACTCCCACAACGAGGGAATATTACGGAAAGGCATTGAAGGGAGTCCGGGATAAGATATGCCTGGCCGGGCATCTGGGATGTGCCGATAAAGACGGACAGTATGTAAAAACAAGGGATGAAGCGCTTTGCAAAGATTTTCTGCGGCAGTTTTATGAAAAGCTGGATACAGACTACATAGACGTTCTGTTTCTGCATAACTGTGATGATGAAGCAGATCTGAATGAAATACTAAATGGCTGGATGTATGCCTATGCCAAAGAGTTAAAAGATACCGGGCGCGTGGGATTTATCGGTCTTAGCAGCCATAACACGAAGATTGCACTGAATGCGGTAAAGAGCGGAAAGATTGATGTGCTGATGTTTCCGGTCAATCCACTGTTTAATCTTCTTCCGCAGGATACGGCGGATGCAAGGATGAAGGGCCGGGAGGTAAAATCCATGACAGAGGAGGAAAAGGCGGCATATCCATCAAAGCAGGAACTTTATGAACTTTGTGGGAAGCAGGGCGTACCGATTGTGGCCATGAAACCATTTGCAGCGGGTAATATTCTCAAAAGCCATGAAGAAGGGAGACTGAAAGGCTTATTAAGCCTTACGCCTGTCCAGTGTATCAGCTATGTCCTTTCGTTCCCGCAGGTGGCTTGTCCCGTTCCGGGATTTGCAAACGTAGATGAGTTGAATCAGTCATTGGCATATCTGACAGCGAGCGAGGAGGAAAAGGATTTCAGCGAAATTCAGGAAAGTCTGGTGGGGCAGTTCGCAAACCAGTGCATGTACTGTAATCATTGTCAGCCATGCCCTAAAAAGATTGACATTGCTGAAGTGACGAAACTGGCTGACATGGCGGAAAAAGAGATGACAGATGAATTGAGGGAACGGTATGCAGCGCTATTGGTGACAGGAGAGGACTGCGTTCACTGCGGCTCCTGCACGAGAAGGTGTCCCTTTGGTATTGATGTATCGGAGAACATGCGGAGGGCACAGAGGATTTTTGGATGTTGAGGCATTTGATGAAAAAGGAGTGAAGCGGATGGCAGAGATAAATGAAAGATTGGTATATGGAAAACTTCATATTTATCCTGCAAGCAGATCGGTTTATATGGATGATCAAGAAATAGAACTTACCAGAATGGAATTTGATGTGCTCTGTTTTTTGGCATCAAATCCTAATATTGCATTTACGAGGGAACAGATTTATGAGGCGGTGAGTAAGGATGATTATTCTGGAGGAGCCTATGTCATAAGGGATATTATTTATCGTCTCAGAACGAAGTTGAAGATTGCCAATATACAAACACTGCATGGCTATGGATATAAATTCAGTACGGATAATGGAGAAAATAGCCAAATGTCGTAATTTGTCGAAGGAAAAGATAAATCATCTATTTTTCATATACATTATACAGATATTTGAGGTATACAATATAACCCGACTGCGAAAATTAGTCGGGTTATATTTTTCTGTTTTTCAGGATAATTAAGTTGACATGTTCTGTTTTTCGCTGATAAGAGCAGTTGCGGTAGCAGTAAGAATCTTCAGACTGCTTTCATCACACAAGGAAAGTAATCTCAGCAATTCATGGTATGTAGAATTTGTTTTCTGGCTGTCTTCCGGAAAAATACAGTCATCTGCGGAAATACTCAGAGTCCGGCAGATATGATAAAAATTCTCAATACTTGGGGAACAGCGGCAGCGTTCCAAATCCTTTTCAAAGGATACAGAAAGATCCAAAAGCTCCGCACAGGTTGCCTGCGTCAGATGCAGTTTCTTTCTGGCTTTTTTCAGGGCATTGCTGAAAATCCGGGCATCTTTGATTGACAGGGACATCATAATCACCTCCTAAGAGTAGTGTATTGCCACACTTTTCAAATGTAAAAATGGCAATACCATGTCTAAAATATATGTTACGAAACTACTATAAGCGCCAGACGTTCTGAAGAATAAAAAAAACGTGGTTCATCAGGACGTTATTTGAGTGCTTTTTTGTGACCATGAGGAAGGATACATGGTCATTGGGGAATTATCGTAAGCCAGGCGGAGCAGGAGGCCCGTTAAAAAAATAGAAGTCTTTACAGGGGTAAAGTCTACCTGCAATGGTAGTGTGGCACGCTACTTTTCAAAGATAAATAGTGGATGTAAGGATTGTTGTTCGGTACATAAACCGAGTGATGATCCTTTTTCTTTTATATATGGACAAGCAGGCATCTGTCAGGTCAGAGGTCCTCCAGTTTCTTGGTTGGAACAGGACATAGAGAAAAAACTGGAGGACGAAAGAATGGAGAAAAAACAGACAGATTCGGTACAGAACCGATTTACGGCATACCTGATGGTGGCTGTGGCAAACAGGCGCGTCAGCTATATGGAACAAAGGAACCGTCAAAAGGAGTGGGAATACATACAGGTTGATCTGCTGGAGAAGAACCATGTGGATTTTGATGCGCAATACCGCACATACATGGCAGAGCAGTCGCTTCTGCGCTATTTGGGATATGGGGAAAGTTCGGAGTGTATGCCGGAGATAGACAGCATACAGCTCGCTAAGTGTATCAACCGCTTAAAGGACCGGGAACGTAGGATATTGTTCGCGCGGGTATTCGGGGAACTGGATTTTGCGGAACTTGGAG
The DNA here is from genome assembly GCA_947073545.1 of uncultured bacterium. Lineage (GTDB taxonomy): Bacteria > Bacillota > Clostridia > Lachnospirales > Lachnospiraceae > UBA3282. The sequence continues at coordinate 4,352 of CAMTMP010000037.1, read as the reverse complement.
AAAAGTTTGGCATGGAGCCAAAGCAGGCGGAAATGGCTTATTACTACATCATTCGCAAGCTGCGCAAGGGAATGGGGGTTAGGAAAGATGAATTTTGAATTGTTGCTTGAGAGGGCAAAGACAGGGGATAAGGAGGCGCGGGAGGAAATCTTTCGGATGTACCGTCCCCTGTTGATTAAAAACGCAATGGATAAAAATGTGTTTGACGAGGATCTGTATCAGGAGCTGTCAGCCACGCTGCTAAACTGTATCCAGAAGTTCCGGATATAGCAGACCTGTGGCCGGAGCTGGCATATGGGGAAACTTGTTGTATTCTGTCAGTCCCTTGCGTATAAAATGATGTGTCGCAAAAGGCATACCATTGGAGATACCTGTTCAGGCAGGTATTTATCCCTGTTTTTCTGTCGCAAAAGGTCTGTTTGGGATATTGCGATGTCGCAGGGAAGAAATACACCTTTTGCGACACAGATTTCCACGGAGAGGAGGGCTGTCATGGCGGCAAAGAAATTTGGATATGTGCGGGTATCCACGCGGGAGCAGAACCCGGAGAGGCAGATCCATATCCTGCGGGACCAGGAGGGCATTGATGAGCGTGACATCTATGTGGAGAAAGAATCGGGGAGGCAGTTTGAGCGCCCGGTGTACCGCTCACTGGTGGACAACATCCTGCGGGAAGGCGACCTGCTGGTAGTGACGGAGTTGAAGCGGTTTGGGCGTAACTATGGCGAAATCTATAAGGAGTGGTTTCACATCACAAAGGAGATCGGTGCCGACATCAAAGTGACTTCCATGCCGATTCTGGACACCACACAGTCGAAGGAGCTGGTGGGGCAGCTTATAACGGATGTTGTGCTGGCTGTATTCGCTTATGTGGCGGACGAGGACTGGACGGAGCGGCATGAGCTGCAGCGCCAGGGCATCGAGGTGGCCAAAGCAGGCGGGAAGCATCTGGGCAGGCCGAGGGTGGAGTACCCGGAGAACTGGGAGGACTGCTATGGGAGATGGAAAAGAGGCGTGATCTCGGCAAAGGAGGCTATGACGCTGACCGGACTCAAGAAGGACAGCTTTTACCGGCTGGTGAAAAAATATGAAAGATAGAAAATTAAAAAGCGAGGAGGAAATAAGGGTTCCTATCCTCCTCGCTCTAAATCTTAGCCAAAAATCAAAAGTACATATAGGGCTCTCTTATTTTGCAGGATAGCTTCTCCAGCAAAAAAGGTTTTATAGAATTTAATAAAATTGCTTTGATTTTTTTATCTTGATTTATAGTAATTGAACTCTTATCTCTTTTGTTAAACATTTTAAGCATAAATTCGTAATCTTCATCTCCGTCAAAATTGTTATATTGAGTGTCAAAAGCTTCCTGCTCGTATAACCATTTTAAAAGTTTTCTGGAAAATAGATCTGATGAGAGTGATATATAGCGATTATCTTCTACGGCATGCAATAATTTGAACATGCTTTCGGTTAAGGATATTTCCTCATTAAAGTCAGTTCTGTTAAATTTTTTAATACAAGAACTCCCTATAGGAAATAGTTCGTTTCCATTAAGTATATTTCTTATTGTGTAAAGATACCTAATATTTTCTTTTCCACAAATACAAGTTTCAGAATTACTTTCGTCTTCTTCACAGTCATATATTTCCCATTCAGTTACAGCACTTTCCCAATTATTGCTTTCAGAATAGTCAATTACCGTGGCAATCAAATTTTCAGTATATGTATTTTTCAATCGCATTTCCTCCATAAATTAGTTTGAAGAGGGCTATTCCGTAAGAATAGCCCTTTTCGTTAATTTGGCGTTGAGCGCCTATGGTTTCTTACCTTTACGCCATTAGATTTGGTGTAACCATGGACAGTAACAATTTTCTTTTGCTGTTTCCCATGTTTACTGCTTTTTGTTTTTGCCATACATTCTCCTTTCTATCGGAAAAGCACCAAGCCAGTTTGAAATACCTTTACAATATATAATTTACTTAATTATTTGAATACCCAAAATCAAAAATGCTTTATACAATAATTTCGGGCATATATTTTTTAGTAATTTCAAGACTTAGAAATATACATATGCATCATCCTTTCTAAAAAATCATTTGCTAAAGAATGAAATCAATGATATAATTAAGGTGCGAAGATAATTATATAACTGGCTTGATTGAATTCATTTAGTTAAGCAATGACCAAGCATCTTGTATGCTTGGTTTTTATGTTAAGAGAATACTCAAAACATTCAAAGTTTTTAATTAACACCAAGTATCTCGTTCTTGTTGACGTTCATATTCGTCATCAAACCAGTTATATGAATTTTTAGCTGGCATAATTGAATCGAGAAACATTTTGTACTTTAAAAGGATTAAATCGTCAAATTCCTTTTCATCTCGTGTTCGATATTCCGGTTTTATTTTATTTAAAGTTTCTATTCTTTTTCTGGCGGCTTCTTTGGATACTTGAAACGAGGAAACGAGAAAATCGGTGCTGATGCGTTTCCCTCTTGCTTGTATTTCTATCAATGTTTGTTCAGGCATGAGAAGTTGTGCTGCAAAATAATTAGTTTCCACTTCCTGTTTTTCATATAAATTAAGGTTTTCAGTTTTTAATTTATGTTCAAGTAAGTAGTGGCCTATTTCGTGTAACATAGAAAACCTTATTCTTGGTTGGATGTCCTGTTGATTATAAAAGATAATCAGCCTGCCCGCATATTCTGTTAATATTGCTGCATCACTTCCAAAAGATTCAATGTCAATATCGTATTTATGTGCCCTATCATAACTGCAGCATTGTATATCTGATATTTCTTTGATTACTTTGGTAACAGAAAAAGGGAATCCTTTGATTTCTCGTGATTTTAGCAATATCTCATTTGCTAGTTTATATGCCTTCCTAAAATCAGGTTTATAAGTCACCATGGTCCTCCTCTTCATCAAAAATATCATCAAATACTGCTTTTAAAACAGATTCGGCTTTTTGTAATCGTTCGTTGTCAAGTTTTCCTAAACTACGCTGTATATAGTTCAATTTTTGGTTATTTGGTTGAGTACCTTCCATGGTTTCATTTCCTAAAAGGTAATCTATAGATACTCCATATAGTTTAGAAAGAAGGATTAAAATATCTTCGCGAGGGACAGTGCCATTATTTTCCCACATATTTATTCTGCTCTTTGTTACACCGAGCTTTTCTGCTAGGGCATCCATCGTCATGTTGTTGTCCAAACGCAGCTTTTTGATACGTTCACTGAATGTTTTATTTGCCATCTTTTCCTCCGATCACAAAACAAATTGTACTGTGCAATTATATTGTACTTTTGGGTTTTGTTTTTGTCAAGAGATATTTTCAAGAAAATAGGGGTTATGGTATTTTTTATTATATGAGAAATCCATTTTACGAGGAGAGGGAGGTACAATTTCCGCTATGTTGACGTGGATGGGAACAAGCGTTACTATGGTGGCATCCATTACGAAAAAGGTTTGAGTTTAGGTTGAATGATGTCTGGGTTCCCGCCCGCGTGGAGATGGGAATGGATGACAAATGGTATCTGGTTGGACTGCCGGGGGTTACGCTGGACGGGCTGGAGGTGAGACAGGAATAGCAGACAGTATTAGAAGCGAATTGCCAATATGGTGATGAAGCAGGGATTGGTCTTATAAAGTTTCACTGGTATTATTAGTTTCACTATTAGAATGAAAGCGATAAATAGAGTAAAGCTAATGACAAAAGAAGTGAATATGTAGAAAACAAATTACTTAAGTATGAGTGATAATTCACATAAACACTTTACATTTTTTGTCAGTTATGAACTGTTTATGTTTTATGGGGAGCGTAAATGCTGCAAAAGGCATCTATAAAATTATATTACCGGTATAATGACAAATCCGGGAATCGGTGTTATAGTGGTTACAGTAGGAAACAAAGAGGACGGATAAGTCCGGAAAGGAAACAATCATGGCAACAGTTAATTTCGCTGCGAATGGCTTCGCAACAACTCCAGTTGTTTATTATCTGCATAGCGAACATTATGAGGCACTGTTCAGTAAAGAAAAAGAACAGAGTCTGGTTAAGATGCGCTCATGCAAGGTAAGAAAAAGGCGAAAAACTGTGTGATGTGAGGGCAGGTCTTATGGAGACCGCCGGAAATAGATCATAGCTTTCATGTACCGCTTATCTTAATTGAGGTAGGCGGTATTTTTTTGCTCCATTAGCTCAGTTGGGAGAGCACTCGACTTTTAATCGAGGCGTCATGGGTTCAAGTCCCATATGGGGCATATACCGCCTGGATATTATTGTCTGTATAATGGGGTTAAAACCCTCGCCTTAAGGCGAAACCTTTAGGTCAACCCCATCCTCCAAGTTTAGG
>CAMTMP010000036.1 GCA_947073545.1 uncultured bacterium | reverse complement strand
CATTTACGCGCTTTGAACTTAACCTTGCGTTTCAGGTCGATGTTGCGGCCGGTAAGCAGTCCGAGTTCTATGTACTGTGTGGAAATAAAGCCCAAATTGTTTTCAAAATACTGTTGATGAAAAAGAGTCTGGCATGATATAATATAAAATCGTGTTGGACTCTTTTTCAAGGCAGTAGGATTGTTTGCGAAGAATAACGCCTGTTGTTTATTGGAAGGAGTTTATGTCATGGGAAAAAACTTAAAAGGCAGAGAATGTGGAAAAGGTATCTGCCAGAGAAAAGACGGAAAATATTCGGCACGCTATTGTGCCAAAGATGGCAGCCGTCGTGAAAAACATTTTGCAACGCTGCCGGAAGCAAGGAACTGGCTTGCCGATGCACAATATGAAGACAAGCATAATATGGTAATCGTGGCATCTGATGTTACGGTAAATGAGTGGTTTGACTATTGGATGGAAAACCTTATTTGCGGGCTGGCACCTAATACCAGACGTAATTACAGGGAACGATATGTGCAGAATATCCAGCCTGTCATCGGAAGCATGTTGATGGCAGACGTTAAGCCGATGCATTGCAAGGTGGTTTTGAACCGCATGGAAGCGGACTATGCCGGTTCCACGATCAAGCAGATTTACATTGCAATGGGAACTATGTTTCGTTCCGCTGTGAGTAATGATATTATTTCCAAGCATCCGATGGACGGCGTCAGGTATACGAAACCTGTCCGCGCGGTTAGCGATATCCATTTCCTTACGGTGGAGGAACAGAATCAGTTCCTTGAAGCGGCAAAACATTCTCACAATTACCGCCAATATGCGCTGTTATTGGAAACGGGTTTGCGGACATCGGAGATGATCGGGCTTACATGGGATTCTATCAATTGGAAGAAACATACCCTGACTGTCAGCAAAACGTTGGAATACAGGCATCAGACACATATATGGAGAGCGGGACCGCCCAAGACGGCTCACAGTTACCGTACGATTCCGCTAACTGATAAGGCGTATCAGATTTTGAAAGACTGCTACGAGGAACGAAGTTTCAGAAAGGAAGCAGAAACGTTATCTGGTGTTCTGGAATACATGGATCGGCGGACAGGTGAGACAAAATTTCTCGTTATGAGGGATCTGGTTTTTATCAATTTCCGAACAGGAGAGCCGGCAAAGAACAGTTCTTATGATACGCATTTGTATAAGCTGTGTGATGAGGCGGGAATCAGGAGGTTTTGTATGCACGCGCTCCGGCATACTTATGCTACCAGAGCAATCGAAGCCGGGATGCAGCCGAAAGTGCTCCAGCAGCTTTTTGGACATGCAAGCATCAAAACCACGATGGATCGTTATGTGCATGTCACAGATGACTCGCTGACGCAGGCTGTTCGCCAGTTTGAACAGAACCGTGTCGTATAAAACACCATGTGTTATTACATATTTTAATGGTAAAATGGTGCGGAATTGGTGCGGTGAGAAACGGAAAAATTTAGAAAGCGCATAAAATCAAGGTTTTTAAGGAGGATATATAGAAAAATGAAACTAGGCATCGTCGGGCTCCCCAACGTGGGCAAGAGCACCCTTTTTAATTCACTGACAAAGGCGGGGGCAGAATCCGCCAATTATCCCTTCTGTACCATCGACCCGAACATCGGTATCGTACCGGTGCCGGACGAGCGGTTAAGGCTCTTGGGGGATATGTACCATTCCAAAAAGGTGACACCCGCAACCATTGAGTTCGTGGACATCGCCGGACTTGTGAAGGGCGCATCCAAAGGCGAGGGTCTGGGCAACCAGTTTTTGAGCAACATCCGCGAGGTGGACGCCATCGTCCATGTGGTACGGTGCTTTGAGGACTCTAATATCGTTCATGTGGACGGTTCCATTGATCCACTCAGGGATATTGAGACAATCAATTTGGAACTGATTTTTTCCGATATCGAGATTTTGGAGCGCAGAATCGCCAAGACGGCGAAGGCTGCCAAAATGGATAAGACGGCGGCGAAAGAATATGCGCTCCTTGAGCGGCTAAAGGCTCATCTGGAAGAGGGGAAGCTGGCGAAGGTATTTGAAGCGGAGGACGAGGACGAACTTGCGCTTCTCATTTCCTATAATCTTCTCACCTACAAGCCGGTGATCTTTGCGGCAAATGTGGCGGAGGACGATCTGGCCGACGACGGGGCAGCCAATGCGGGCGTACAGAAAGTACAGGCTTTCGCGGCGGAAAATGGCAGCGAGGTATTTGTGATCTGCGCCCAGATCGAGCAGGAGATAGCCGAGCTGGATGAAGAGGAAACAGCTATGTTTCTGGAAGATCTGGGACTTTCGGAGTCGGGCCTGCAGAAATTGATCCGGGCGAGCTATCATTTGCTTGGGCTGATGAGTTTTCTGACTGCGGGCGAGGACGAGACGAGGGCGTGGACCATCAAGATAGGCACGAAAGCGCCGCAGGCTGCGGGAAAAATACATACCGATTTCGAGCGCGGCTTCATCAAGGCGGAAGTGGTCAACTACAAGGATCTATTAGAGCAGGGTTCCCTCGCTGCTGCCAGAGAAAAAGGCCTTGTCGGCATGGAAGGAAAGGACTATGTGGTGCAGGACGGCGACGTAATCCTTTTCCGGTTTAACGTGTAATAGCAATGAGCAGCTGCGAGAGCATTCTATGAATGGCAGCTGCGGAGAAACGGATGCCAGCAGTGCGAGCACTTGCGTATAGATAGGGAGGTCCGACATGCAGGACATCATGGGAAACATGGATATCGCTTTTCCCAATCTGGGAATTTATCTGAAAAATGTGCCGAAGACATTTACGGTCTTTGGTTTTCCGATTGCCCTTTACGGCGTGATTATCGCCATAGGGGTGCTGTCAGGGGTGCTTATGGCGGCAAAGGTGGCGAAACTTGAAAAACTGGACTCGGATCTGATCTGGGATTTCTCGATCTACGCGATCATTTTTTCCATCATCGGAGCGAGAGTCTATTATGTGATTTTTTCGTGGGACAGATACAAAAACGATCTGATGGGAGTTTTTAATCTGCGAAACGGCGGGCTGGCGATCTACGGCGCGGTGATTGCCGCATTCCTGACTTTGTGGATCTACTGCCGGAGAAAAAAACAGAGCTTTTTACAGCTTGCGGATATCTGCGTGCCGGGGCTGGTGCTCGGACAGGTAATCGGAAGGTGGGGGAATTTCACGAACAGGGAGGTTTTTGGAGAGTACACGGACAGCCTGCTTGCCATGCGTCTGCCGACACAGATGGTCAGAGCGGGAGATATCTCTGAAAAAATCGCCGCCCATATGACGGAGAGCACAAACTACATTCAGGTGCATCCCACGTTCCTCTACGAGAGTCTGTGGAATCTTGCGCTTTTGATTGTCATGCTGCTTTACCGGAAATACAAGAAATTTGAGGGTGAGCAGTGGCTATTATATCTGGGGGGCTACGGGCTTGGCCGGGCGTGGATCGAGGGCATCCGCACCGACACCCTCTTTATTCCCAACACAACCATAGCGGTATCGCAGGTGCTCGCGGCAGTTCTGTTTGTCGGCGCACTGACAGCGGACATTCTCATCCGCTTCTATTTAAAAAAACATGCAAATCCCACAATGACAGTGGAAAAGACGGACACAAAGTGAATCGCTTGTGTCCGTCTTTTTTTTATAGCAAATTGCGACAGTGTAAACCATTCAAGGAGAATGCGAAGCATTCTCGGAATCGTTGCTGTCTGGCGACGATTTTTTAACAAAAATCTTGCATCAGCCTGAATCATGGCATTCTTCAGCCGTCCTCCCACCAGTAATAAAGTACCAGTTTTACACATTCCCCTTGCTTTTTGCCTGTAACTGGGTTAGAATTGGTTTAAAAGTGGTGAAAAGTGGAGTGAAGTGGTGTAAAGTGGCATCGCATTCCTTTTTCGTGGCAGACCACATAGGGTACGGTGTTACAGGCGGGCGGGGTGATTGCATATGTTCATGGGAGAGTACAATCACACAATTGACGCAAAGGGCAGGCTGATTATCCCCTCGAAATTCAGGGAGATCCTGGGAGACGCTTTTGTGGTGACCAAGGGATTGGACGGCTGCCTGTTTGTCTATGACAACGAAGAGTGGAAACGTTTTGAAGAAAAATTAAGAGCCCTGCCCATCACGAATAAAGAGGCCAGACAGTTCGTTCGTTTTTTTCTGGCGGGAGCAACGGAAGCGGAAGTGGATAAACAGGGAAGGATACTGATTCCAAACGTTCTGCGGGAATTTGCGGGACTGACGAAGGACGTGGTGTTAGTCGGCGTCGGCAGCAGGATAGAGATTTGGAGCAGAGAACGCTTCGAGGATACAGCGTCCTTCGAGGACATGGATGAGATTGCGGAGCACATGGCAGAGCTTGGACTTGGAATATAGGTTGAAAAAATATGCCGATGCGCGATGTTTCAACCGGCACTATTGCGAAGACGTTCTGATCTGTTGTAAAGGAAGAAGGAAATGGAATTTAAGCACACCTCAGTGCTCCTTGAGGAAACTATTGAAAATCTGGATATCAAACCGCAGGGCACGTATCTGGACGGAACGCTTGGCGGCGGCGGACATGCTTTTGAGGTGGTCGGAAGGCTTACAGGAGCCGGAAGGCTGATCGGTATTGATCAGGACGAGGACGCCATTGCAGCGGCCGGAAAACGGCTGGAGCCGTACAGGGAGCGTATCACCCTGATCCGTGACAATTATGCAAATGCTGCGGAAGCGCTTGCGGGAATTGGCGTATACGGCGTGGACGGCATCGTGCTGGATCTGGGTGTGTCATCCTACCAGCTTGACAATGAGGAGAGAGGTTTCTCCTACAGATACGACGCGCCGCTTGACATGCGGATGGACCAAAGACAGACCTTGAGCGCGAAGGAAATCATAAACGAATATCCGGAGGCGGAGCTTACCCGGATTTTGAGGGATTACGGCGAGGAGAGATTTGCGAAAAATATAGCAAAGCATATTGCGGCGGCGAGAAAGGACAAGCCCCTTGAAACCACGGGAGAGCTGAATGAGATCATAAAAGCGGCGATCCCCGCGAAGATGCGGGCCACGGGAGGACATCCTTCCAAACGGACGTTTCAGGCGGTCAGGATCGAGTGTAACAGAGAGCTGGAAGTGTTGAAAGATTCGCTGGACGGGCTGATTGCGCTTCTGAATCCGGGCGGAAGGCTCTGTGTGATTACCTTTCATTCTCTGGAAGACCGGATTGTAAAGTCCGTTTTCCGGAAAAATGAGAACCCGTGTACATGCCCGCCGGATTTTCCGGTCTGTGTGTGCGGACAGGTGTCAAAGGGATGTGTGATTACAAGGAAACCGATTCTGCCGTCCGAGAGGGAAACGGAGGAGAACAGCCGGGCGAAAAGCGCGAAGCTGCGGGTGTTTGAGAAGCGCTAGAGGCTTACTATACCGGAGAGAAAGACAGGTCCGCCGGAGCGGACAAAAAGGGAAATGAGCAGTAAGAAAGTGATATCAAGAGGGGTAACAGAGAATTATGGCAGCACGGCAAAACGCATATTATGTGCATGGCAATACGGTCAGAAATATACGGCCAGAGAGAAGGCCGGACGAGAGACAGAAGAAAAAAGTAAATAACACGGTGAGAAGAAACCGGGAGAGAGCAAAACACATGAGCCCCGGCTATGTTCTGTTTCTGGGCGCTGCGCTGGCTGCGACGGCTGTGATTCTGGTATATTATATCGGACTGCAGTCAGATATCACAAACAGCGTGAAGCACATCGCCACACTGGAGAGGCAGCTCAACGCTTTGAAGGTCGCCAATGAGGAGGATTACAGCAGGATTACAAGTGCCGTGGATCTGGAAGAGATCAGAAGAATTGCGATTCAGGAGCTTGGTATGCAGTATGCGCAGGAGGGGCAGATCATTTCCTTTGCCAGCGAAAGCAGCGACTATGTGAAACAGATGGCGGAGATCCCGCAGCAGGAATAAGCAGGTGATTGTTTGGGCGATAAGAGAAGAAAAGCAGTACTTAAATTTACAATAAAAATGCAAAAAAAGCTGCTGGTGCTGTTTTTATTCATACTGGCAGCTTTTGTGGGACTCAGCGTTCGGCTGTTCGTGATTAACAGGGATAACGGGGAAGAGTACAAGAAGCAGGTATTGTCGCATCAGGAGTATGACTCCGCGATAATACCTTTTAAGCGTGGAGAGATTGTGGACGCAAACGGCACGGTGCTGGCGGTGAGCAATAAGGTTTATAACGTCATTCTGGACACCAAGCTGCTGCTGCGCAAAGAGGAGTATCTGGAGCCGACCTTAAATGCGCTGAAACGTTTCTTTGACATCGATCCCGAACCGGTCAGGGCTTATATCGCCGGTCATCCACAGTCCTCCTACTATGTGATGGCCAAGCGGGTGGAATATGAGAAAAAAAAAGCTTTTGAGGAGTTTTGCGACGATGAGGAGCAGGGTGCCAACATCAAGGGTGTCTGGTTTGAGAACGAGTATAAGCGGGAGTACCCGAACGGGTCGCTCGCCTGTGATCTGATCGGTTTTACCACGGGCGACAATGCAGGGACTTATGGCCTGGAAGAGTATTACAACGATATTTTGAGCGGCACCAATGGCAGGGAATACGGGTATCTGAACGACGATTCCACGCTGGAGCGGACGACCATCGCGGCGAAGGACGGCAACAATATCCAGCTCAGTTTGGACGCGAATATTCAGGCTATCGTAGAAAAGTATCTGAAAGAGTTTGATGAGGAGTATAAGGATAATGCAAGGCCCGGCAACGGCGCGGAAAATATCGGATGTATCATAATGGATCCGGATAACGCCAGTGTGCTTGCCATGGCGAGTTACCCTGTCTTTGACTTGAACGACGTCAGAAACACGGAGAACCTGATCGGGATGCCCCTTCTTGACAAGGACGGAAAGCGGGTCAAGACGGACGGCGTGGCGGAATATGTGACGCAGGAATCCATCGCGGGGATGAACGACGAGGTCATGTACCAGCATTTAAATGCCCTGTGGAAGAATTTCTGTATTGTGGACGCTTACGAGCCGGGATCGGTGTTCAAGCCGTTCACGGTGGCGGCGGCGTTGGAGAGCGGCTCCATCACCGGCAACGAGACTTACAACTGCGAAGGGTTTCTTCATGTGGGTGACTATAAAATCAAGTGCCATCAGACTTTCGGCGACGGCCCGCTCACGGTGCAACAGGGCGTGGAGCGCTCCTGTAACGTGGTGCTGATGAATGTGGCGTTTGCGCTTGGCAAGACGGAATTTGTGAATTATCAGCACAGCTTTAACTTTGGATTAAAGACAAATATTGATCTGGCGGGCGAGCCGCGCACGGCGAGCATGATCTACCATGAAGATAACATCGGAATGACGGACCTTGCGACCAACTCTTTCGGACAGAGCTTTAACGCCACCATGATACAGGTGATTACGGGTTTCTGCTCGTTAATCAACGGCGGCAATTACTATGCGCCCCATGTGGCGAGCCGGATTACGACGGCGGACGGTGCTACCATAGAAAATATTGAGCCAAGGCTTTTGAAGCAGACTATATCCCGTTCCACCAGTGATAAGATCATCGAATATTGCAACACAGTGGTGAGCGGGGAAAAGGGCACAGGGCACACCGCGAGACCCGCAGGGTATATGATCGGCGGAAAGACGGGAACGGCGGAGACGCTGCCCCGAGGCAATAACGAATATGTGGTTTCCTTTATGGGCTATGCGCCCGCGGATGACCCGCAGGTGGTCATTTATGTGGTGGTGGACAGACCCAATGTGGTCTTTCAGGATGACGCGAAATACGCCACCAGAATTGTGAGAAAGATTCTGACAGAAGTGCTGCCTTATATGAACATCTTTATGACGGAGGAACTGAGCGATACGGAGCGGGAGGAGTTAGAGCAGCTTCAGATCCAGATCAGGACGCCGCAGGGCGCGGAGCCGGAGGAAGAGCTGGACGAGGAGGGCAACCCGATTCCGAAAGAAGGCGAAGAGGGCAGCCCGACAGAAGGTGAGGGCGCCGCACCCGCAGAGGGAGAAGAAGGGTCGGAGGAGGAACCGGCAGGACCGAATGAGGCGTGGAAAGATTTCCCTCTCGATCCAGAGACGGGCTATCTCGTAGATCCGGCTACGGGCGATTACTATGATCCGCAGATCGGCACACAGGTGGGACGCGGAGATTCTCAGGCTGAAGAGTCCGGGGAAGGGACCGGAGAAGGAACCGGGGGTGAGTGGTCGCCGGCACCGCCGCCGGGAGACGGGGAAGACACAGGGGAACCTTAAATAGCGTGAAGTGAGAATAACCTCAGAAAAAGGATAATAGATTATATTAATACCTTTTTGTGAGGTTTCTCTTTGATGGAAGGGAAGATGGACCATAAAACATACCACAGGAGAAAGACGGTGACGGTGTTTTTCCTGTGTGTACTGACGCTCTTCGGGCTGGCGGGAAGACTGTTTTATCTGATGGTGTTCCAGTCTGAATACTATTCACAGAAGGCGAGGGAGCTCCACGAGAGAGAGCGGAGCATCAAGGCGGCAAGAGGGCGTATCATAGACGCGAACGGCAAGATTCTGGCGGATAATAAGACGGTCTGCACGGTCTCCGTGATACACAGCCAGATTTCGGACGCAGAGGAAGTGATTGCCGTTCTCTCGGAAGAACTGGGATTGTCGGAGGAGTATGTGAGAAAACGTGTGGAGAAATACTCTTCCATTGAGAAGATAAAGAGCAATGTGGAAAAGCCGGTAGGCGATGCCATCAGGGCGAGGGGGCTTGACGGGGTCAAGGTGGATGAGGATTACAAGCGGTATTATCCTTACGCCACATTGGCTTCCAAGGCGCTTGGATTTACCGGCGGGGATAATCAGGGTATCATAGGGCTTGAGGTTGTCTATGAAGAATATTTGAAGGGTGAAGCGGGAACGATCTTAACGGTGACCGACGCCAAGGGCGTGGAGCAGGACGAGGAGGGAGAGGAGAGGGTGGAACCGGTAAGCGGCCGCGATCTCTATGTCAGTCTGGATATCAATATCCAGAGCTACGCCACCCAGCTTGCCATGCAGACTATGGAGACCAAGGAGGCGGACCGTGTTTCCATTCTGGTGATGAATCCTCAGAACGGTGAGATTCTGGCTATGGTGGATGTGCCGGAGTTTGACCTGAACAATCCATATACGCTGCAAAACGGCATGGACGCACTGGCTTTCTCCGAGAAAAAGCGGCAGGAGCTTTTAAACGCCATGTGGAGAAACGGCTGCATCAACGACACTTATGAGCCGGGCTCCACCTTCAAGATCATCACGGCGGCTGCCGGGCTGGAATCCGGGGCGGTGAAGCCCACGGACACCTTCAACTGTCCCGGCTTTATCATGGTGGAGGATCGGAAAATACGATGCCACAAGGTGGGAGGACACGGCGCGGAGGATTTCGTGCAAGGCACCATGAACTCCTGTAACCCCGTCTTTATCACAGTGGGGCTCCGCATCGGTGTGGATCGGTATTACTCTTATTTCCGGCAGTTCGGGCTTTTGGATAAGACGGGGATCGATCTGCCGGGCGAGGCAGGGACGATCATGCACAAGATGGAAAACATTGGCCCGGTGGAGCTTGCCACTATCTCCTTCGGACAGTCCTTCCAGATCACGCCGATCCAGCTTGCCACCACGGCGGCGTCCATCGTCAACGGCGGCAGACGGATCACGCCTCATTTTGCGGTACGTGCGGCGCGGGCGGACGGGAGCGACAGCCAGTCCTTCACCTACCCGGTGAGAGAGCATGTGGTGTCCAACGAGACATCAGATACCATGCGCTACATCTTAGAGCAGGTGGTGGCGGAAGGAAGCGGCAAAAACGGTGCGGTGGAAGGGTACAAGGTGGGGGGAAAGACGGCTACCAGCCAGACGTTACCCCGCGGGAGCGGCAAGTACATCGCCTCTTTTCTGGGCTTTGCCCCGGCGGACAATCCGCAGGTTTTAGCACTGGCGATCATCCATAATCCGCAGGGCACCTATTACGGCGGACAGATCGCCGCGCCTGTGGTGAGACAGCTTTTTGAGAATATCCTTCCATATTTGGACGAAAAGTAATATAATAGTAGCCGCAGATGAAAAACATAGCACAGTCGCAGCAAGAAAGCTGCGACTGAAGCGGCATTTGTTTTTCATGCGGTAACTAATGAGCAAGCGTCCGATGAAATCGGACAGAGAGTGCGGGAGCACGGGTTTGCGAGTTTGGATGATATAATTTTGGAGGAAGCATGAATAGTGTCATTTTAATTTCGGTTTTGGTATCCTTTGCGATCAGCGTGTTTCTGGGGCCGGTGGTAATCCCTTTTCTGCGCAGGCTGAAGGTGGGACAGACGGAGCGGGCAGAAGGGCCGGAGAGTCATTTGAAGAAAAACGGGACACCCACCATGGGAGGCATTCTGATACTGATGAGTGTGGTGATCACTTCCCTTCTTTTTGTGCGGGATTATCCGGGCATTATACCAGTGCTGTTCCTCACGCTTGGCTTCGGGCTGGTAGGATTTTTGGACGACTACATCAAAGTGGTTTTAAAGCGTTCTATGGGACTTCGGGCATGGCAGAAGTTTGCGCTTCAATTTCTCGTAACGGGCGTTTTCGTCTTTTATCTGCAAAGGTATACGGATGTCTCGCTGGCCATGAAGGTGCCTTTTCTGGACGGCGTTTATCTGGATTTTGGTTGGATGAATATTCTGATTTTGTTCTTTGTGGTGATTGGGACGGTGAACGGCACGAATTTTACGGACGGTCTGGATGGCTTGGCAAGCTCGGTGACGGTGCTGGTGGCGACCTTCTTCACGGTGGTGGCGATCGGGACGGACAGCGGCATTGAGCCGATTACCTGTGCGGTGGTGGGCGCGCTTTTAGGATTCCTGCTCTTCAATGTACATCCGGCAAGTGTTTTTATGGGGGACACCGGATCGCTTGCGCTTGGCGGCTTCGTGGCGGCCGCGGCGTATATGATGCAGATGCCTCTTTTTATTGTGATCGTAGGCTTTATCTATATGCTTGAGGTAGTATCGGTGATTATGCAGGTGACATATTTTAAACTGACAGGCGGTAAGCGGATCTTTAAAATGGCGCCGATCCACCACCATTTTGAGCTGTGCGGATGGTCAGAGACGAGGGTGGTGGCCGTATTTTCGATCGTGACGGCGCTGTTATGTCTGGCTGCATTGATGGGGGTAGTGTGAGAAATGCGAAAGGTACTTCTAAAGACGTCTCGCCATAGGACGAGACGCCAAGAAGTACTAAGTTTCGCATAAGAGAATGCCTGAAAAGCGGCATTCTCGGCATCGATTTGAGTCACAGTGAAGCTGTGATATGGAGGTTGTTATGGAATTGCAGGGAAAAAACGTGCTGGTAGTCGGTTCCGGTTTAAGCGGAACGGGGGCTGCGGCGGCTTTGTGTCATGCCGGAGCACAGCCGCTCTTATTTGATGAAAATGAAAAGTTAACGATAGAAGAAGTGCGGGGGAAATTGACACCCGGCACGGAGGCTGAAATTGTAATCGGCGCATTGTCGGAGGAACAAAAGGCAGCGGTGGAGCTTGTCATTTTAAGCCCCGGCGTTCCTACGGATACGGCCTTTGTGGAGGACTTCCGAAAAAGGGGCGTGAAGATCTGGGGCGAGATCGAGCTTGCCTATGAGCTTGGAAAGGGTACGGTCATTGCCGTCACGGGGACGAACGGAAAGACTACCACCACCTCTCTTGTGGGGGCGATTATGGCAGCCCATTATAAGGATGTGGACGTGGTGGGAAATATCGGGAACCCTTATACGCTGACGGCTCTGGACGCCACGGAGGAGACCGTGACGGTGGTGGAAATCAGCAGCTTCCAGCTAGAGACGATCGATCGGTTCCGGCCGCAGGTTTCCGCGATCTTAAATATTACGCCGGATCATCTAAACCGCCATCACACGATGGAAAATTACGCGGCGGCGAAGGAAACCGTCTGTAAAAACCAGACGAAGGCGCAGACCTGTGTCCTGAACTATGAAAACAGCTATACAAGAGCTTTCGGAAAGCGGTGTCCGGCGCGGGTCGTGTGGTTTTCTTCGGAGAGAAAGCTGGAGGACGGTTTTTATCTGGAAGGGGAAGAAATTTTCCTTGCAAAGGGCGGCGAGAGCGAAAGGCTCATGAATATACACGATATGAAGCTGGTGGGCATCTGTAACGTGGAGAACGTGATGGCGGCCATGGCGGTTACGATGGCCTGCGGTGTGCCGATGGAGGAAATTTTGTCGGTGATCAGGGTGTTTTCGCCGGTGGAGCACAGGATTGAGTTTGTGGCCACGAAGCGGGGCGTGGATTATTACAATGACTCCAAGGGAACGAATCCGGACGCGGCCATACAGGGCATCCGGGCCATGGATCGGCCGACGGTGCTGATCGGCGGCGGGTATGACAAACAGAGTGAATTCGACGAGTGGATCGAGGCCTTTGGCGGCAAGGTGAAATGTCTGGTGCTGATCGGACAGACGCGGGAAAAGATAGCGGCGTGCGCGAAGGACCACGGGCTTACGAACATCGTGCTGGCGGATACCTTTGAGGAGGCTTTCTCGGTATGTGTGGAGAAGGCGGAGCCGGGGGATGCGGTTTTACTGTCTCCCGCCTGCGCGAGCTGGGGGATGTTCCCGAACTATGAAGTGAGGGGACAGCGGTTTAAGGAACTGGTGAATCAGATGGAGGAGAATTGTTAGTGGCGCAGAGAAACGCATCCCGGAGGGGACAACAAAAGGGCGAGAGTTTTATGGACTACAGCCTGCTGTTTATCGTGCTTTTTCTTGTGGGTTTCGGCATGGTCATGGTGTTTTCTTCAAGCTCCTATGAGGCAAATTTAAAGCTGGGGGATTCCACCAGATATTTGAGACAGCAGCTTTTGGCATCCATTTTGGGACTGGTGGCTATGATGGTGGTGGCGAACATTCCCTATCATTTCTGGGAACGGTTTGCGGTGCCGGCCTATATCGGGTCCGCTGTGCTGATTTTACTGATTATTCCTTTTGGTTACAGCTCTGGCGGCGCGACGCGCTGGCTGTACATAGGCCCGCTTTCTCTGCAGGTGGCGGAGGTGGCGAAGCTGGGCATGATCTTGTTTTTATCCAGTCTGATTTGTAAGATGGGAAAACAGATACGAACCAACAAAGGGTTTATGCTTGTGTTGGGGATACCGATGCCGATTGCGCTGATGATCTGGAAGATTACCAACAACTTAAGTTCGGCGATCATTGTCATGGCGATTGCGGTTCTGATGCTGTTCGTGTCCTGCCCGGACTACAAACGGTTCTTTCTTCTGGGACTGCTGACGCTTGCGGGGGCGGCGGCTGCGGTTTTCTATGTGGTGCAGACAGCGCAGGCCCATGTGGACGATCTGGATTTCCGCGGCGCGCGTGTGCTGGCATGGCTTGATCCGGAGGCATACTCCAGCGATACCGGGTTCCAGACGCTGCAGGCGCTCTATGCGATCGGAAGCGGCGGCGTGCTTGGAAAAGGTCTGGGGCAGAGTATGCAGAAGAGAGGCTTTCTGCCGGAGGCGCAGAACGATATGATTTTTTCCATTATCTGTGAAGAGCTTGGGCTTTTCGGCGGGATTGCCGTTATCATTATGTTTCTGATGCTGATTTGGCGGCTGATGATTATTGCCAACAATGCGCCCGATCTGTACGGCGCGCTGCTGGTGGTGGGTGTGATGGGGCATATAGCCGTTCAAGTTATTCTGAACATAGCCGTGGTTACCAACACGATTCCCAATACCGGAATTTCCCTTCCCTTTATCAGTTACGGAGGGTCTTCCGTCATGTTTTTGCTGATTGAAATAGGGATCACTCTGAGTGTGGCAAAGGGAATACGATTAAAAGATTTATAAGGACAAGATAATTTTTTGTCGAAAATCCATATAGATAGAATAGGTCATAAATAGAAACAGAGGTAAGTTTATGGACGCTGTTCGTATCTATGGTGGAAACTGTCTCTCGGGACAGACGAAGATACAAGGGTCAAAAAATGCCTCGCTGCCGATTCTGGCGGCGACACTTTTGATAGACGGTACCTGTGAGATCGAGAACTGCCCGGATATTTCGGATGTATACCATATGCTGCGGCTTTTGGAAAGTCTGGGATGCCGGGTCTGCAGAAGGGCGGACGTGATCCGCATCAACACCTGCGGTGTGGCCGAGTGCGATATGCCTGCCGATTCCGTGGGGGTGATGCGCTCCTCGATTATGCTTCTTGGGGCGCTGCTTGCCCGTATGGGTGAGGTTGCCATGGAATATCCGGGAGGCTGCGTGATCGGGAAACGGCCCATCGACCAGCACTTGCGCGCGCTGCGGCGCATGGGTGTGGAGATTATGGAGGGGCCGGAGGAGTTTTGCGCCAGAGCGGGGCGGCTTCACGGTGCGGTGCATAAACTGCCTTTTGTCAGCGTGGGCGTGACGGAAAATTTGATTTTGGCGGCGGTTCTGGCAGAGGGGGAGACCGTGATCCATCCGGCGGCCAGAGAGCCGGAGATACAGGCATTGTGTGAATTTCTGTTAAGCGCCGGCGGCAGGATCAGTGGCGTGGGGACAGACCGGTTGGTGATCGAGGGGGTGAAGAAGCTTCATCCCGTGCGATTCCGTGTGCCGGCCGACCGGATCGTGGCGGGCACATATCTGGCGGCATGCATGTGTGCCGGTGGTCATGTCTTTTTGGAGGATGCGCCCTGCAGCCAGATGGAGAGTGTGCTTGTCTATGCACAGAAAATGGGTGTACGCCTGTCATCGTCGCCGGAGGGCCTTCTGGTGGAGGGCAGGGCGTGCCGCAGGCTCGATAAGAATCTGGTGACAGCGGTTTATCCCGGATTTCCCACGGATTTACAGTCCCTTTTCATGGCCGCCATGACCATTTCGGGACAGGGAGGGCGGATTGTGGAGACGGTTTTTGAGAATCGGTACCGGATCGTGCCTGAGCTTTTGAAAATGGGAGCCGACATCCGGGTGGAGGGAAACTGTGCCTGCATCTTCGGCGGGAGGCGGCTTTGTAATACCATTGTGGAGGCGAAAGAGCTTCGGGGCGGGGCGGCCCTTGTTGCGGCGGCGCTTGCCGCGGAGGGTACGGGCATCGTGACAAACCGCCATTATATTGACCGGGGGTATGAAGATATCACAAGAAGCCTGCGGGAGCTGGGGGCGGATGTGGAACTGGCATAATGCGAAAAGTGCTTCTAAAGACATCCCGCCATAGGACGGGACGCCAAGAAGCACTAAGTTTCGCATAGGAGAATGCCTGAAATACGGCATTCTCTGCACGGAATGAGTGAGGCTGAGAGGTATTCTCTGCGTGGGTTGAGAGAGGTTGAGAGGCATTCTCCGCACGGGATGAAAGAAGTTGATAGGTATTCTTGCGCGGGTTGAGAGAGGTTGAGATAAGCATTCTCTGCGTGGGTTGAGAGAGGTTGAATAAGCATTCTTCGCGCAGGGTGAATGAAGTTGAGATAGGCATTCTCCGCACTCCTTGTGCTGTGGGAAATGAGGTTTGCAGATGAGCGATAAGAAAACCGTAAAAAAGAAAAAAAGGACGAATCCGAATCTGCGGCTGATTAAGAACGGGGATGTGGTGGAGCCGAAAAAGAAGAAGCGCAGGGAGAGAAAGCGTGAGGAGAAACCGCAAAAACTGCGGTTTGGCAGGGCGAAGCGGGCTGTCATTGTGCTGGCGGTTCTCGGTTCCCTGCTCGTTCTTCTGGCAGGAGGATTTCTGTATATAGTCAATAATTATAAAGTGACGACGGTTCACGTGGACGGCAGCATCCACTATACGAACGAAGAGATTATGGAGATGGTTATGGGGGGAAGATTCGGGGATAATTCTCTGCTTCTCTCCCTGAAATACCGTGACAAAGGGATTGAGGGCATTCCCTTTATTGAGACCATGGATGTGGACATCGAGACGAAAGACACAATCCGGATTACGGTTTACGAGAAAGCGCTGGCGGGCTATGTCAGGTATCTGGGGCGTTATGTGTATTTTGACAAGGACGGCATAGTGGTGGAGACTTCGCTTGAGGAAACGGCCGGGATCCCGCAGGTGACGGGGCTTACCTTCGATCATGTGATCCTTCACGAGGCACTGCCGGTGGACAAGCCGGAGCTGTTCGACGAAATTTTGAATATTACCCAGCAGCTTTCCAAGTATTCGCTCACGGCGGACAGGATTTATTTTGACAGTGTTTATAACGTGACGTTGTATTTTGGCGATGCGAAGATTGCGCTGGGGGAAAATAAAGATATCGACGAAAAGATTATGAAGCTGCAGTACATTCTGCCGGATCTTCTGGGAAAAAGTGGTACTTTAGATATGCGTGAATACAGCGAAGACACGAAGACATACAGCTTCGAACAGGATTGAAGCGCCATAATACGCGCATTTTCGCGCTTACCCCGTCAACAGGAGGCAGGCGCATGGCGTAGGATGAAAATAACAAAATCGGCGCAAACGGGACAAAAAGAAAAAAATGGCTTGCTAAGTTCGGAAAATAATTATATGATAAAGTATATGATTGTGCACGGAGTATGTGGAAGTAGAAGGAGGAAACACCTTGCTGGAGATTAAGTCGAATGAAGCGGAGTCCGCTGCGAAAATTATCGTCGTTGGTGTCGGCGGCGCGGGCAACAACGCTGTAAATAGAATGATAGATGAAGAGATTGACGGTGTAGAATTTATCGGTATCAATACGGATAAACAGGCTTTGCAGCTTTGCAGGGCGACCAGACTGCTGCAGATCGGTGAGAAGCTTACTAAGGGACTTGGTGCCGGAGCGAAGCCGGAAATCGGCGAGAAGGCGGCGGAGGAAAGCGCCGAGGAGGTTGCGCAGGCTTTAAAGGGGGCGGACATGGTGTTTGTCACCTGCGGTATGGGCGGCGGCACCGGAACGGGCGCGGCACCTGTGGTGGCCAAGCTGGCGAAGGATATGGGCATTTTGACCGTCGGCGTTGTGACGAAGCCTTTCCGGTTTGAAGCGAAGGCGCGTATGACCAATGCGCTGGCCGGGATTGAGAAGATTAAAGACAATGTAGATACGCTGATCGTGATTCCGAACGATAAACTGCTTGAGATTGTGGACAGGCGTACTACCATGCCGGAGGCGCTTAAGAAAGCGGATGAGGTATTGCAGCAGGCGGTGCAGGGTATTACCGACCTGATTAATATGCCTGCCATCATCAATTTGGATTTTGCGGATGTACAGACCGTTATGAAGGACAAGGGGATCGCGCACATCGGTATCGGCACCGGAAAAGGTGACGATAAGGCGTCGGAGGCAGCTAAGATGGCGGTGGAGAGTCCGCTGCTTGAGACGACGATCACCGGGGCAACCCATGTGATTATCAACGTATCCGGAGATATTTCCCTCGCGGATGCGTCCGATGCGTCCGATTATGTGAGAAACCTGACGGGCGATGAGGTAAATATTATATTCGGAGCCATGTATGATTCCAGTATGACAGACACCTGTAACGTCACCATTATAGCTACGGGTATCGAGGAGAAAGCGGCTAGACAGGGCGCGGGACTCGGATTTAAGAGCGGATACATAACGCCCACCTCCCTGCAGGGGAAGAGCACGGTGGGTGCAGGCGCAGGCTTAAGCGCGTTTGCGGCGGCGAATATGGGTCTGAAACAGCCGATTGCGTCACAGGGCGGACAGGCTAAGACACAGGCGGGACTTAAGCCCATCGGGATTCAGAAAACCAATGATATCAAGAGCTCCGTGGAGGAGAAATCGTTGGATATCCCGAGTTTCCTGAGAAAGTAGTAAACGGTACGGGTTTGCCGGATACAGCTGCAGAAAAAATGCAGCATAGAAATTTATGATAATATGGAAAGATGTGAAATGCCACAGGAGAATATCCTGTGGCATTTTGTTCTACTTTGTTGTTATCTGTCTGGAAAAATAGGGGAAATGCCCCCTGATTGTGACAGAAAATGCACCCGGTATTTCCTATAATGAAAAGGAATTACGGAGGTGGAATGTGTATTACAAATTATATATTGACAGTGTTTTCATCCTGCAGATGGCGACTGATCTGTATCTGTTGTCTCTGGCCGGACTTCTTATGCGGCGTACTGCCACGCGCCGGAGAATCTGGCTGGGAGCGGCAGTGGGAGCCGGGATGAGCTGCGTAAGTTTAATGCTGCCGGTATTCACGGTGGGAGGCAGACTTATACTCGGTTCCGTGCCTGTCAGTATGTGTATGATGTGTCTCACCTATCAGATACACGGTGTGCGCAGCCTTTTGAAAGCGTCCCTGTCGATGGCTGCCGCCGGCTTTTTTTTCGGCGGTGGTATGATATGGATTCTGAATCGCTTAAGAACCGTTCTGAAGGGAAGCGGAGGTCTTTTTTTAACCCTGACGGCTGGCACACTTTCTTATCTGGCGATGAGAGCCGTTATACGGCAGCTTATGAAAAAGCGGGAGGACAGCCTGCGGACAGTGCGCGTCTTTGTGCCGTCTCTTAGGCAGGAAATCCGCATAAGCGCTCTGGTGGATACGGGAAACCATCTGTCAGACCCGATAAGCGGCGCGCCGGTGAGCATTATCAGCAGGAAGATAGCCCGCTGCATGGCGTCCTGTCTTTCTCAGGAAAAGTTTCATGCGGTTCCGTACAGAAGCGTGGGAAAGCAGAGCGGGATACTTTCGGCCTATGAGCTGCCGGAGATGCTGATAGAGGAGGCGGGCGGGACGATCAAAAGAGAGCATGTCATAGTTGCGGTTTGTGATACGGGAATATCGGAGGATGGCGATTACCAAATGATATTACACCCCGGTCTATTAGAAAACTAGGAGGAAAAAAGATGGTTTTAAAAGTGGCAATCCCCGGGAAGATTCAGTTTAAGATGGTGCACAGGGATCAGAAATTCCTGATGACCAGACAGGGAGACATTCATTACATAGGAGGGGCAGAGGTGCTTCCGCCGCCTCTCGAGAGCGAGAAGGAGAACGAGATCATCGGCGATCTGGGAACGGAATATGAAGACGAGGCCAAATCGATTCTGATAGAGCATAACTTAAGACTGGTGGTGTACATTGCGAAAAAGTTTGACAACACGGGAGTGGGTGTGGAGGATCTGATCTCCATAGGAACCATCGGACTGATCAAGTCCATCAACACCTTTAATCCGGGTAAGAACATCAAGCTGGCGACTTATGCCTCACGCTGTATCGAGAATGAAATACTGATGTACCTGAGAAGAAACAATAAGCATCGGATGGAGGTTTCCATCGACGAGCCTTTGAATGTGGACTGGGACGGCAATGAGCTTCTGCTCTCGGATATATTGGGCACGGAGGAGGATGTGATTTACAAGAACCTGGAGGACGAGGTGGAGAGAAAGCTATTAATCCGGGCAATCGCCAAATTGTCTGAGAGAGAGCAGACGATCATCCGCCTGCGCTTCGGCATCGGGAACGCGGAAGGGAAGGAACTGACGCAGAAGGAGGTGGCAGAACTCCTCGGTATTTCCCAGTCCTATATTTCAAGACTGGAGAAAAAGATCATGCGTCGTCTGAAAAAGGAGATGAGCAAGGACAATTGATCCGAGTTATGTTTGCTTTTTGTCTCTGGTGCGGGTATAATAAAAAAAGGAGTTGCATGTTACATAGATAGTATGGGGGACAAATGAAAAAAATAATCTTGATTGTCGATGATGACAGACTGACGCTGTCGACGGCGCAGAAGCTCCTTGAGGGGGAGTACAAGGCGGTGGCCGTAAATTCGGGAAAGCAGGCATTTAAGTATTTGGAGCGGCACACCCCGGATCTAATTCTTCTGGATATTAACATGCCGGAATTAGACGGCTTCGAGGTTATGGCGAAGCTGCAAAGAGACACGCATTGGAATAAGATTCCCGTTATCTTTCTGACGGCCGACCGCAGTGCGGAGACAGAGATCGAGTGCTTTCGAGTGGGCGCAAATGATTATATTTCCAAGCCTTTTGAGCCGAATATCATGTTAAGCCGTATCAGAAGCACGATCGAACTTGACGGCTATCGCAAGGATCTGCAGCGCAGACTGGATGAAAAGACGAAGGAGATGGAGCGCATCACGATTCAGGCGATTATGACGGTCGCAAATACGGTGGATGCGAAGGACGACTATACCAAAGGACACTCCATGCGGGTGGCAGCGTATTCCGAACTTCTTGCACAGCGTTTAGGCTGGTCTGAGGAGGAGATTCAGAACATTTATTATGTGGCGATGCTGCATGATGTGGGTAAGATCGGCGTGCCGGACGCCGTGCTCAACAAGCCTTTTAGGCTGACCGATGTGGAGTTTCGCCTGATCAAGGGGCATACCCTTGTGGGCGCGGAGATTTTGAATGACTTCAAGATGTTTCCCAATGTCAATGTGGGCGCGAAATACCATCACGAGCGCTATGACGGAAGGGGATACCCGGAGGGGTTAAAGGGTGAGTCGATTCCGTTGGTAGCCCGTGTGATCGGTTTGGTGGATTCCTATGACGCCATGACCAGCAACCGTGTTTACCGCAGGCGGCTGAATGACGACGTGGTCATGCAGGAGTTAGAGAAGGGCAAGGGAAGCCAGTGGGATCCTGAATTGGTGGATATTTTTGTGGATTTGATTAAAGAAGGCGCTCTGGAAAAAATGTGGATGCCGGAAGAAGATCTGGCTACGCCGATTTTTGACAGCGGCAAGATCATGGGCATTGCCATGGGTGCCGAGGATATATTGGAATCGCCTGTCGATTATCTGACGGGAGTTTTAAGCAGGCAGAAGGGAGAACATGATATTTCCATCAGTCTGCGTGCGGAGGGCGGCACCCTGATGCTGATCGATCTCGATCATTTCCGTCATATTAACGATGTGCACGGTCACCTGATGGGAGATTATGCCTTGAAAGTGGTTGCCGACGTTCTGAAGGATGTATGCGGCAACGAGATTGTCTGCAGAACCGGCGGGGATGAGTTCTTGTATTATCTGGCTGGCATTACTGACGAGGAAGCCGTTACTCAGAAGGTGAAAGAGCTTTTGGATGCATTCCGCAAAAAGCAGGAGGAGATCGAGGTACTCAAGGACGCGGAGCTTTCGGTGGGTATCAGTATCTCCGGAACGGACGGCAGAGAGTTTGAGGAGCTTTACAGAAGAGCCGATAAGGCGCTTTATCTCGTAAAACAGAGCAGAGGAATCCATTATGGATTCTTCCAGAGATCAGGTATTCTGCGGACACCTGAACAGTCTCAGAGTGATCTGGATAAAATTATAGATGCGATCAAGAATCGGGAGGCCTATCAGGGCGTGTTCCAAGTGGATTACGACGAGTTCAATCATGTGTATGATTTCGTGAAGCATATGTCGGCGCGAAGCAAGAAGGAGACGCAGCTTTTGCTCTTTACCCTGTTCTCCTCAAATGGCAGCGAAGTCAAGCTGGAGCGTATGGAAACCGCCATGCAGTGTATGGAGCAGGCGATCTGCAAATCCCTGCGCGGCGTGGACGTGGGCGCGAGATACAGCAGCTCCCAATTTTTGGTGATCCTTTTAGGCACGGAGCGGGAGAATGTGCGTGTGGTGACAGATCGTATCGTGCAGAATTATTTTAAACTCTACGGAGAGAAAGATATCACGCTGACTTACGATATTGCGAAGTTTGGGTGAGGATAAGTGTGAGGAAATGAAATTTTAGGGGATGCAGGCATTGTGATGAATACCTGCATCCTTCCTTTTTCGGAGAATTAGTCTGCCATAGTATTGATCCGTTCAAGGATATCGCAGTATTCTTCGGTCGTCAGTCTGCCCGCGCCGTAATAGACATCGGCCATTTCGGTGAGTTCCGTGCCGGATTTTGCGCTGTTTGAGATCAGACTTTTTAAGATTCTGTATGCCATGTGAGTGCCTCCTTTCTGTTGTGCTAAATATTGAGCTGCATCATGCTGACCTCGCATATGAGGTCGGCTATTGCTTCGGTCAGTTCCTCGTTGGTTAGGGGATCCACCTCTTCAATCTGGTTCTCTGTGCCAAACTTTTTTGTCTGCACGTTGTCTGCTGAATTTGTATAATATATCCTGTCCGGGTTATCCTCAAGGACATCCCATCTGAATATGTAATCCGAGCAGTCAGCGGCTATCTGTCCATCTGAATCGTAAATAAGGAATCCACTCAAATTTTCTTTTGCGTCCGGATAGGAAAGACCGACTATATCGGTTGAGACCATGTATCCGCGTAAATCTCTATACATTTCTTCATTTTGAAATTTTATTTTGTATTTTACTTTTTCCATAATGCCTCCTTATTTGATAGTTAATCTATTCGATAAAGCCGCGCCGCTGCGTAGCTTCCCTTTGGTACTTTAAAAGTAACGCCGCTCTCGTCCTTCACTTTTGCTATGGAAAATCTGGCGGTGCTGCCAGAAGAGCCAAGAGTAATTTCCTGCCATATTCTACTGATATCTTTGTATTCTTTATTCGTTAGCATAGAGACTTTGAAATAGTCGTCTGTGCCACATGTGGTACTATTTGATGAGCAGCCCGATCCAACGACCAAATAATTGCTGCGCGAATCAAGAGTTACCCACTGAGCCCCGGCTACATCCCAGGCATCCATATAAACATTCGTCTGTAAATATAAGGCGCCGCCGCCATTACACCGGAATGTCTTATTGCCTGCATCATATACAAAGGTATATACTTCAGCCGCATGCAGTTTCTTACCTACGGGCCGTATCGCAACTTCGCCTGTATTATTGACGTTTAGTTTACTTGTGCTGGAAATAATATGGCTGGTTTTGAACAGCACCCGTATTACCGCGCCGTTGACAAGTTTGAAACCGGGGCAGCTTACTGTAATGACAGAATTATTGACGATACCTTCCCCGTAATTTGCCCGATCTGACGTACCGTCGAAAAGGAGTCCGTTGATGCTGCGGGCTGTTGCAAGCTTTTCAGCAGATGTAGCCTTACCGGAAAATAGCGGTGCGGTAATAGTTCCCGGAAACCTTGTGTTACCGGCTTCATCGAGCAGTACCGCCGTTTTTGCTACTGCGTTCGTCCCGGCATTAACGGTTGTCTTCGGCGTATAGTGAAGCTCCCGGTTTCCGTTATACACACCGTCAGTAAAATATCCGTTTGTGGAGTTGAGTTTGTCCAGCATCGTGTAGGCGCCTGCCGCCGCGGTTGAATTGATGATCGCCTGACCTTGGTTTCCTGCCAAATACGAATATGTTGCTTTTGAGGAATTTAACGCCCCTGTCATGGTATCTCCCGCCTTTTTCACGGCGCCGATATTGGCACAGGCGTTTGCGGCGGTGGTGGCTCCGGTGCCGCCTCTGTTTACGGGGATTACAATATCGCAGTTGTTTTGGGTATAAACTTTTCCAAGGTCAGTGGAATCGACGGTGGTTTTCAGTCCCGTTCCGGTTGTCGACCATCCGATTTTCACTTTGTTTGCGCCTTGTCCGGCGCCTCCTCCCTGTTGTACGGGAGTGAAGCCGAGTGCGGCGCCGACGCTGTTTTCCCGCCATCCGGGGTTTCCGTCCGCATCGGTTCGCCAAACCTGATTGGCGTGGCCTTTTCCGGCAGGGATATACCCTTCGGAGTCCTTCGTGTTGGCTTTCCATGTGTTGGTGTCGGTTGATACGAAATGGCAGTCATTCTGCAGCTCACTCACTTTTGTGGGGACTGTGATATTCACGGCGTTTGCCGCGTCGGGAATCAGGACGGTATTGTTTTTCTTGATGGTGGGGATGCTTCGTTTCACATTCAGAACGGCTTCCGAGAGTTTCTTTGACAGATCGCGGACTGCCTGTACGAGTGTGCCTATGCCGACGGCGTTAAGGCATTTGTTCTGTTCCAAATCTGGATAGGTGTAGTCTATGTTGGTGCTCTGGGTTACACTGTCACGCTCTGCGCCGATCAGATCGTTTACTGCCTTTTGGGCGTTGGATACAGGCTTGTCGGCGTCGGATGTATTGTCGACATAGGCAAGCCCTAACTGTTCTTTCGTCAAATGGTGCGGGTTTCCGGTGTCAGTCATATGTGCGGACAGCGTATCGTTCACGGTCTTTACGGCGTTAGGGGTGGCGGCGTCCGCAGTGGAATCGCTCTGCACGGAGTCAACGAGCTTTACGGCACCTTTGCTGTTTAAGTCGGCGTCGTACAGTTCATGCCGTGGGATTTTGGCTTGATCGTCCAGGGACGGTACACCGCCCGGCTGGTCTTTTTCCTTTTTGAATACCAGATCCTTTTTCAGGTCATTCAGCTCCAGAAGGAGGTCGAGGATATTTTTGTAGGTGTCGGTGGATGTCAGGTTTTCGTCGTTGTGTACAGACTTGCTGACCAAAATGTTGAAGCGGCTGGAGGTATACTGTTTCCCCGTATCGTCGCTTAAGATCAGCTCGCACTTAACGATTCCGGGAACGGCAGAAAGCTGTTTGGCCACTTCGATGACGACCTTGTTATCGTGTATGCTGCACCATTCGTCGGTGTTGACTTGTTTGCCGTCGGGCTTTATGGCTTTCAAAAAGACGGAAGTGTTTTCGGGTATCTCAAATCTTTTGCCGTCGTTTGTAAAGCCGATGGAAATAATGCGTCCGGCGTCGTA
The DNA here is from genome assembly GCA_947073545.1 of uncultured bacterium. Lineage (GTDB taxonomy): Bacteria > Bacillota > Clostridia > Lachnospirales > Lachnospiraceae > UBA3282. The sequence goes on along the minus strand of CAMTMP010000036.1, from coordinate 15,883 downwards.
CTGCGATACAGGCAGGTTGATGATGCCTGTGTCGTTGTAGAAGCCGAGGGTTATGTCTTTGTTTAATAATTCCATAATGCGCCTCCTTTTTAAAATAAACGGAGAGCAGAACCGTTATGCTTTCTGCTCTAAAATAGTAACTCGCTGTTTCAGTTTTTCGATTTCTTCATGCTGCTCTTGGATCAATTTTAACGCGGCGGGGAACAAAATATGGATCTCCCACATTTCGGGATTTCCATTTGCATCAAAATTACATGCCAACGGATATTTCCTGAATACATCTTCTGCGATCAGTCCGACAATGTCGCTTTGATACCTGCAGTCCTGTGACGAAAGGTAGTGGTCTTTATATTTAAATGACACAATATCCAAATCGTACAATTTTTCAGGTGAGATATCTTCGGGTATTTCTGTGGTGATATCGGTTTTATATCTTTGCGAAGAGGAGGACGAACGTTTAAAGCAGCCGTCTGAATTGATATATACGTTGGGAGATGCGGAAGAGACGGATTGATATACAGCAGAATGAGACAGACTATCGTTGTCTATGCTGAAATTTTCCGCATAAATATGTTTGCTATAGGTGTTGATCATCATTCCTTTTCTGTTATTGGTTCGTGTTCCGTGTATTGTCCTGCTCAGTGTATTGTCTGAATTGTATATTTCGATTTTTCCGATCTGTACACTGTCAAAATATCTCCCGCCAATGCTCCGGCCGTTGCTGTAAAGTTTTTCTATGCTTACGCTGCTTACCTTCGCTTTATAACCGAGCTGGATATATTCCTGTACGTCTTTGTTATTCGAGACAACGTTTGGATCATATAAGTTGTCATATGATACATCCAGATATAATACATTCTCTCCGTCAAAGGACATGGCGTCTGCCGCTTCTGTACGTCCGCTGACGCCATACCCTCTTATGATGTATTGATTAGCAATTCCCATTATTGCGGCAGCGCCGCCGTCTTCGTCATCGGCAGAGACCATTTCTATATTTAAGCTGTGTTTCCAGCTCATACTAAAATAGTCGATATCAGCCGTATTATACATGTAAATCCGGATCCATTGACCTTTCATAATATTGCATAATGTAGAATAATCATCTCCTACATAATTTAAGTAGGCGTCAGATATCCAGTCTTCGGATTTAATGTACAGCCCGTTGCTTTTCGCAACAAAACAGTCTTTGATGGAAATGCCTTCTTCGCCTATATACATACCGTTTTTCGAGGCTATGGATGAATTGCTTTTATAAAAACCATTCTGATTGAAATTCCAGCCTGCGATATTTCCGCTCTGCGTTGCGGTTAAGGTGGTTGCGATGACGTCTCCGGCAAACGTTCCGCCGCCGTCTATTGCAAGATCCGACCCGTTCCACTTTATTTTTCCGCCGCCCAAACTGAACTGTCCATTCGTCAGATCAATAATGGAACCTTTTGTATTTCCGAGAGGGTTTCCGGACGTACCGTTATAGTTATTCGAAGTAATGGCGCCGGTGTTGACGGAGGAGCCGTCTATGGAAGTTTTTCCCTTTGCCCCTTTTATGACCAGACCTTTGTTTTTCGTGTACGTCAGGGCGCCGCCCGCAAAGTCGACAGATCCATTCTCCAAATTAAACATGCTGCCTTCTGACCCGGCAATATAATTCAGGGATTGAATAATGTTCGTAAGACATGCGCCGTTTACTTTTATTTCTCCGCTCTCCAAACTGTCAAAAATCCCGCTGTGCGAAAGCAGTTTTCCGAAATTCCCTTTATTGGCCCGGATACTGTCCAGAATCACGTCAGATACTTGTGTGCCGAAGGTTTCTGATTTTAACAGGGCGTTCAGCATATTGTTGGCGATCTGGATTTCGGCATCGTTTTTGCCGTAGGTTCCGCCGGAGGCAGACCCGGAGGAGCGGGAAGTGCCGGAAGCGCCCTCGCCGAAGAGGAAGGCCAGATCGTTGACGTCTGACAGGGATCTCGTCATGGTGGAAAACTCCACAGAGATATCTCCGGTATCGAGAAGCGGGTTTGACTCGATGGATATGAGTCGCAGTTTCACGGAGTCGTCGTGGAACAGACCGGGCAGCAGGCGGATGAAATTACCGATGGCAAAATCTTCCCGCAGCGGCGCAAATTCTTCCAGTGCAAACAGGTTGTCGATGGTGGTGCAAAAAGCGTACTGCGGCCGTGATGCGGTATTAAGATGCGCCTTTGCGTCCTGATAGAGTTCTTCGGCAACGCCGATCATGGTCAGGACATCGTCCAGATTCGTAGTCACGATATTTTGGCTGTTGTAGTCTGCCTCACGGACGAGGAGGCAAAAGAGCTTCAGATTCTCCGCGCTGAAATTGTTTTCCGGGAGAACGGAGAAGGAGAGGGCATCCCTCTCGGCGCCGACGGAGGCGAGGCGTTTCTGCAGGGAATCGATTTCTCCCTGTCTTTCGGCAATGGCATCCTCGCACAGGCGGACAATGCCTTTGCAGGTTGTGCCGGTTATGGCGTTAGGGCGGGAGCCGAATGCCATGTAGTCGAGATAGCTGTTGAGCATATCTTTAAATGCGGAAACGGTGGTAAACTGCGCTTTCTGCCCGGCCGTCAGCCGCCCCCATCCGGTTTCGTCGGGAGTCAGGTAAGCCCTTGGGTTTTCCTTTGTGCCGGAGGTGATAAAACCGTCCCGGTATAAAAGATTGACGCATTCCATCCATGCCTTTTTCTTCGCTTGCAGTTCTGTCAGGCCGTACAGTTCAAATTCATACAAAAAGGCGTTTATCGGTTTGACGATAGCAGGATTTCCCGCGTAAGCGGGGTTTCCGTTTTCGCACACCATATAGCCGCCGTTTTCATCTCTTAAAAGATTCCCGTTTTGGTCTGTCGCATACCAGATTTTCATGGCCTCCACAACGGCGGGAATGATCTGATATTTGTAAGCGTAGTATTCGTGCCAGTACATGGTAGTGCGCAGATGGGATTCATTCAGCTTGGCGCCGGGATCGGCATAGAGGCCGGGATACTCCTTTTTGTACAGGGTGATTAATGCGGCCAGCGCCTTTTCATAGGCGTTTAAGGAGAAGGCAAGCTCGTCCGCCTTGTAGGTTTTGTAGTCGATGCTGCAGCCGTCGTTGGGAAGACGGTTTTGCAATTCGCTTACATCGAGGAGGGTTTTGTTATAGCTTTCTGTCAGGGCGATGTAATCCGGCCGCAGCTCTTCCCGCTTCTTTTTCCATGCCGCGTACTGGTCATGGAAACTTTCGGTGACGTACTGATAATTCCCATACGCATCGTGCGTGTCTGCGAAGTAATCCAGATTGTACAGGAGGGGATCGCCGAAGTTGACATATTCGATACCAAGACCGCCGTCACAGGTCGGGCGGTATGCGGTGATCAGCGCCGCGTCCGCGGTGGATTCGATCTGAATCCGGTTTGCCAGATTGCGCAGGCCGATGCAAATGCCGGTGTCCTTACCGATATGCGGATAGGAGCGGAAGCTGACCCTGCGCTTTCTGCGGTCGAAGAAAAAGAGAATTTTTGCCGTCTGGGCGACTTCGCTCATGAGGAAAGAATAGACATCCTTTCCGTCCACGCTGAACTGATATTTTCCGGTACAGGCTTCTGCCTCCGCAGTTTGCAAGCTGTCGTCCACGGTCCATCCGGTTCCCTGCAATGCCAGATGCAGCAGGGAAAGTCCGGGCTTTTCAAAATTGACGAGGCGGATATATTCCTTTGGCAGTCCGGTGTAGGGATCGATGTTGTCATCCGCCAGATATTCCTGACTTTCTCCGGTGCCGTTATTGATGTAAAAGCTGCGGAGAAATTTCTGCTGCAGTTCGCATTCCGCCGTGTGGGCCGTGATGCTCTTGGTTTCCTGTATGCCGTCGTTTGTGACGACAGGTTTTGTGTCGATCAGAAAAAGAGCGTTGGCCGTATCGCTCTCCAGCAATAGATACATGTTTTCGGAGAGGGATTCGTAAAAATCGGAGGACGAAAAGTCATCGTTTTCATCCGTATATTTGTTGATGTCAAAGGAAAGCTCCCACATGTCGGTCAACGTTTTTTTCACTTTACAGGTTTCCTCCCTGAGACCGCTTGGCCTGCCGAGTATTTCGCCCGTAGGTTTTGCCAGATAAATCATAAGCAACCTGCCTTTCTGGGAAATTCAAAGATAAAGGCGGCCTCGCAGCTGCCCGTGATCTTAACGGTGTTTGTTCCCGGTATGAGTCGGAACCAGTAGATTGATTCCATGTAGCTGTCAACGGATGAGACGTAGCTGGAATATTGCGTCGTCCAGCCCACTTCATGAAACGGCACGAGACGGCCGCCGTTATTTACGTCAAGCAGTTTCATTTGCGCGCTGTCGATCAGAAGCGTCTGGTTCCCCGAACTGTCCGGCAAGAATGACTCGGAAAAAGTGAGAGTCACTGATTTTTGGTCGCTCACGTTTTCGATTACAATGGCGCCGGTGTCTTTGGCAGATAAGAGAATCCGGGGATAGAAGAGGCCGTTAACCGTTTCGGCAAGGTTGTCTACGGTAAAGACTTCCTCGCCTGTAACGCGGAACTTTTTCTCGGCGGGATCGGTGAAACCGAAAGGAGAGTTTGTCTTGAAAACCAGACGTTTGGCCTGATGCTCCAGAAAAACCTTGTCCTCGATCTCCGTGCAGACGGCGTAGTAATGGAGCGTGGGCACAGCGTTATCGCTAAAGTATAAGGCTCTGGGCACGGTGGAACGGGTAAGCCAGCGGTTGACGGCCATGGACTCCTGTCTGGTAAAAGGGGTCTCGTCCTTTTTGATAATATAAAAGGAAAACTCGATATTTCCGTCAAAACTCACGCCGTAATTGTTTGTTTTCAAGCGGACGTGGTTGACGGCGCCGCTGTCGATTGTCCGGCGAAGCCCGTTTGCGGAAATGTCCGCAGTGTCGTCGATCCAGCACATCATCAGGTTATAAGAATCGCTGCTTTCGCCGTCGAAGATAAAAGAATATGCGTCTAAGAATGACATGTAATTGCTGCCTCCTTTCTGGGAGGGCGGGGCTAATCAAAGATTTTCCCGCGCCCTCCGTCTGCTTTTTCAATGTAGGGCGTACCCGATCTTTTTTAGATCGGCATACTGTTTTTGGGTGGTGTACTGATAAGATTTTTCCAGAATATCCTGCAGGCCGGGGAGTGCGTCCCTGTCCACACTGCCGTCGACACGCAGCAGGGCGTCGTAGTGGTTGACGATTTCCACAGACTCCCGGCCGGAAGAAGGTATCGCCTCCAATGCGCCCGCGGTATCAGGGAGACGGACGAGGTTTGGAGAAAGGTCCGATTCCGGGAGATTCGCAAGAAAAGTATCCATCCGTTCTCCTGCAAGACGGTAAAAGTCGGTGACCTTCTGCATGGTTTCCTCCACCGCATCCGTGGAAGTGCGGTACAGTTCTTTGGCCTCCTCGATCACTTTCTTCTGGGATTCCAAGGTTTCCTCTACGGTCTGCGTGGATTCATCCAGCGCTTCTTCCAGCGTTTTCGCGTAATCGTCGAGGGCGTCCATGCTGATGGAATACTCGTGTTCCGTTCTGGCGGTTTCAAGTTCTTCTTCCGCCTGTGCAAGCTGTGCTTCCAGCTTGGCTTTTCTGGCCTTTGCCTGGGCGGTGTTGATATCGTTTAAGGCGGCAAGCTCCGCCCGCAGGGAGTCGATGTTCTTGTTTTTCTCCTTTAGGTTTCTGTCGTAGTCGTAGTAGGATTTCTTAGCCTGTAAGGCTTCTTTTCTGGCGGAAATGATATCTTTCCAGCCGGAAACTTCCTCCTCCTTCGCCTGTCTCATCAGATCCATGATGGCGTTTTCCAGAGAGGCGGCGTCGGAGAGGGTGCTGTAGTAGTTTTGGGAAGCCTCAAAGAGCGCTTCCTGATAGGCGGTATCCGAGGCGTAGGTATCCTGATTTTCCTCGATCCGTTTTGTGAGTTCCAGATATTCTTCCGCCCTGTTCTGAGCGTTTTCAAGCTGGGATACCAATAGGGCGGCCCTGGCTTTTCCATACTCGGTAAGCCCTTCGTCCCCGTAGAGCCATGCATCCTGAATCAGTCCTGACATGGAGGAGAGAATGCCGTCCGCCCGGTTTAACTCTTCGATGGCGTCCGTGATACTTGAGAATCGCACTTCCCGCAAGGCGTCGTTGATCTCCTGTATGGAACCGGCTGTTTCGATCAGGCCGGATTTCGCATCCGCAAGCGCCTGCTCCCATTCGCTGGTCCACAGATCCGCATATTCGTCCCAGTTGTCCGCATCGGCGGCGCGTTCGTTTAATAAATCGAGAACGGCCTGCAGCCTGTCCGCCATCTCCGTGTTGCCGGAAGCCTGATAATTGTCCATGGCCTTTTGAAACAGGGACATGGACGACTGGAAATCGTTGGTGTCGATGGCATCGAGAAGCTGTTTGTACTCATTGATTTGGGAGAGCGTTGCATCGTATTTCGAGGTCAGCGTGTCCAGATACTTTTCATATACGCTGACCTGATCGGATAAGGCGCCTTCGTCCAGATCCGTCATAAGACGGGAAAGTTTGTCGCCGGAGAACCGGTCGTAGAGCGATACGAGATCACTGTAGTAGCTGATATAGGCGTCCAGACAGGAAAGCTGTTCGTTCAGGGCGGTTAAATTGTACTCGGCGATCTGTTTCGCCAGCCCGTACACGGTGGAGTAATAGCTGTTGGTCTCAGCCTCCGCGTCGGCCAGATTCTCATCGTTAGATTTACGGAGCTTTTCCAGATCGTCCTCCATCAGAGATAAGAGGTCGTTGATCCGGGACTGCTTTTCCTCGTTCCAGCCTTCGAGCCTGGAACTTAGTTCGTCGTATTTTGCGGCGTCCGTTTTGCTTAAGGCCGTACCTTTGTCAATCTTTAGCCGGAGGGCGTACCACTGCTCCCATGTTTTCATGTAGTTTGCGACGTTGTCTCCGGTGGCTCCCTTTTCCAGCGCGTCAAGCTCTGCCGTGTATTTTCTAAGCGCCTTTTCCTCGGCGGCGGTCAGTCCTTTTGCGCTGTCGCGCTTGTTTTCCAGACGTTGCTTTTGGGCGAGCAGATTTTTGTACTGGCCGGAGGCTTTCATGCCGGAGTCTATGGAGTCGATTTGATTCTTATAGCTTTCGCGGATGTCCTCGGAGGCTTCCTCATACTCGCGTTTGATGTTGGCAGCCTTATCGCCGGGATTCTGGAGTTTTTCGAGCTGTTCGCTTAAAGATTTGACGGTGGCTTCCCTCTCGTCGGCAAACTGCTGTAACTGGTCGCTGTAGGTATTGTATTTTTTCCAGTCGGAAGCGGACAGGACTTTTCCGCTGTCCAGCTTATCCTGAAGTTTGCGAAAGGAATCGTATACCTTGCTGTACTCTGCGATGGTGTCTGCGGTGGCGTTTTTTTCCAGCGCCGATTTCTTTTCGTTGTAGGCGGCAAGCTGTGCGCTCATTTGATCCAGCTTCTTTTTCTGTGCGTCCAGCTGTGCCTTACTTGCCTTTTTGCCGTTGTATTTATTCTGTTCTTTCTCGATCGCCGCTTCTTTGTCGGCGATATCTTTTAAGAGTTTCCGGTAGGTGGCGGACTCTTTGATGCCGGAACCGACCCTGTCTTTTCCGTCTTCTTCCCTGCCGATGATTGCGGCGAGCCGGTTTTTCAGCTTTTCCGCCTCGGTTTCTTCGGCCTTGTCTCCTTTTGCGATGGCGAGCCGGTTTTCCAGTTCATTGATGGCAGCGTTTCTTTCGCCGGAGATTTCCGCCATTTTGGCCTGTGTGTCCGCCAGCTTTTTGGCGTCGGCCTTGGATAAGGTTTTTCCCTGCGCCTCCTTCTTTTTCTGTCTGGCTAAAAGAGTCTGCTCCGTATCGTACAGTTTGGCGTATTCCACGATGGTGTCCGCGGTGGCGTTTTCTTCCAGTTGTTTCTTTTTGGCCTCCAGATCTTCCCGTTTTTTCTTCGCCTTTTCGTGGGCGGTTTTCTTTGGCGCGATATTTGATTCTTTCCGTTTTCTGACTTTCTCGGAATCGTTCTTGTCGATCTTGTTTTTGGCTTCGACAGCGTCCAACTCAGCCTTTTTCTTTTCTTCCGCTGTCGATGCTTTGGCGATTTCCTTCAAAAGTTTTTGGTAGGTACCTGTATTCTTGGCTCCCGATTCGACATGTGTTTTCTGTGAAGCGAGAGAGGAGACCAGTTCCTCCTTTTCCTTCTCTTCTGCAGCTTTTACCCGTTCGGAACTTTCGAAGAGATTCTCTTTTGTGTCTTCCCGGGTGGCCGTTGTCTGGGAGCGGAAGTGTGCGGCCTGCTCATTGACTGCGGCAAATTGTTCCAGAAGGTCGGAGAGGGAACTGCGCTTACCCATTTCGTCTGTCAGGGAGATAAAGCTGTCTATCTTTGAAACGATGGAGGACATGTAGGAGTCCAGGTCGCTGTAATAATCCAGCACATTGTCCATTTTCTGCCTGATGAGGTCGCGCTCCTGGTCGTAGAGATCTGTGACGGCGTCCTCGCAGGCCGCCATCTTGTCATACCATTCCTGATACTTTTCGATCTTATCCGAAAGAGCCTCGTTTTGCATGTCTTCCATGGTCAGCGTGCCGTTTTGGATTTTATCGATGTAGGCGTTGCTTAACCCAACCCGTCTTGCTTTTTCCGCATAGTAGACGTAGGCGTTATTCTGCCCGGAAATTTGTTTGTCCGTGGCCTTTACCGCCCGGTTAATCATGGCGTTTTTCTTTGACCATGAAATAAATCTGCCCGCTTTGTCGATCAGCGCGGCGGTTTTTTTGGAGAGGTTTTCCAGAAAGATTTCGATCCAGTTGTAGGTTTCTTTGATGGATTCCAGATAATCGCGGTAAGATTCTTCCGCGTCCCAGATCTGATCCTGATGTTCCGCATCGCCCTCGAAAGAACCCTTTGCCAGAGCGAGCAGTTTTTCGTAGTATTCCGCCTTGGAGATCTGGTCCATGGCCAGCATGTGTTCCAGAAGAGACTTCTCTTTATTGTAAGCATCCATGGGATTGGCGGCGGGTTCCTCTTTCGGCGGTTCCGTTTTCGTGGCAGGAGCAGCGGTGGAAGAGGAGGCGGCGGGCGTAAAGGAGAAATCCACCTTTTCGGCCATCTGCTTGGCGGCCTGATAACCCTGATAAATCTGTTTGGCGGCTTCGGCCTGCTTGCCGCCGCGCGCGCTGGCGTTGTCTACAGCGGCCTTAAGCTGTGCTTCCGCGGCTCCGAGCGCCGCGTCGCGAAGCTGTTCGTTGGCGTAGGTGAGATATTCTACCGCCGCCGCTTCGGTTTTTAAGCCGTTGATGGTGTCCGTGGCATTTCTTGCCATCTGGATCTGCATTTCCTCGAGCTTGGCCTGTGAGAGACGTTCGAAGGCGCTGGCATTTAAACCAAGCTGTCCGTTCTCGTCCACAAGCTGCGAGAGGAAGAGGAAGCCCATGTTTGTAAGCGCCTGATACTGGTCTGCGGTAATCTTCCCGTTCTGGTTATAGGTGTCCCTGATGTCACAGAGGGATTTGTAAGCAGACTGGAGCTTGTCCATCTCGGAGTTCAGGCCGGAGAGGGCGTCGGTTTCGGTTTTGGCGGCTTTGGCGGCTGCGCCTGAAGAACCGGTCTTTCCGGGCTTTATGGGGTCAAACTCTATTTTAAAGGAGTCTGTCTGCCTTTTGATACTTGCCATCATATCGGACAGGATTGTCTCATAATCGCCACGTCCGTTTGCTATCCGGTTGGCAGCGGAGGCGGCAAGGGCGGAGGTGGCTGTGTCATTGTAGGCGGAGGCCAGTTCCCCGAGTTTGGCAATCTTTTCTTCTACGCTTAAACCGGTGGTGTTGTAGGCGATCTCAGAAGCGGCTAACTGGTAAATCATTTCACGGGTAATACCTGCGGCCTGCCCTTCGTTTAACAGATTAAACATGTCTACGCGTGAGGCTTCCGCAAGGTTGTGGGATGCGATGAGGGCTGCACCCTTCGATTCGGCGAGCGCACGCATGGCCAGTTCATCCGCGTTGACAATGCCAAGCGATGACAGCAGTCCGGAGAAAAGTCCGGCAGTTTCCTGCGTCAGCCCGTTAGTGGCTGTGCCAGCCTGATAAATGGAGACGGCCAGATCAGTGAAAGCCTGTTTCGCCTGTGCCTGTGTGGTGTCAGCGTCAGTCATGATGGCGGCGAAACGGTTGAAGGATTCCATGTCGAAATGGAAATCAGGACCTTCTGTTTTGCGCAGGGAGTCAATGGTGGAACGGATGCTTTCCAGCGCTTCAAAATCTGTGGCGTCTATGTGGAATCCATCTGCAAATATGGTTTCATAGGCGGATTTTAAGGATTTTAGCGTCGGTTTCAGTTTTGCTTCCATGTTCTCCATCACGGTAAAGGCGTCTGCCTTAAGCGGCGGTTCCATTTCTGCATGGTTCGCTTTTTCTAAGGCTTCATGGTACATCCGGGCAGCCTGCTGCGCATTTTCTGCACCGCGGGTTGCTTCCAGCCAGAGTTCTGCCTGTTTTTTAGTAAAATTTCCTGTTAATTCCGATAATTCAGCGTACTGCTTCCGGTCAGAAATGCCATGATCGTCCGTAATGTCACGGATGGACTGTTCCAGCCGTTCCTTCGTATCGTCTTGATCAAGCCCCAGCATCGCCTTTAATTCGATGGGGTCTATATTCAGCTCTTTGGCAATTTCAGTTGAATAAGCGGTTATCTGTTCCTCCAGCTCGTCGATGCTTAGAGCGTTCCTGTCCAGAGTAAGCAGACTCCGGAGACTGTCGCTCACAAGCTGCTGGTCTGATGCGTCCAGCCCGCCCAAAGGGACGATGATCTTATCCCGGATAAAGGCGTAAGGGTCGGGGTCCCATTCATTCATGGCGGAAGCGCAGCTGTAATCAAGCTCCTCCACGAACTGTATGGCAGTGTCCTGCAGATCGGGAGCCAGATCCTGAAAGGTCTGTTTGGACTGCATACCGGAGACCAGAGACGGGACAAAATCCCGCCATGCGTTTTCTCCCTGCATGACCTTTGCCTGTAGTTCCTGAGACTGCGCTCCGATGGAATCCAGAAGTGCGCCGTCTGCAGTGGAAACATTGTCTTTCATAATGGCTTCCAGAGAGGCCTTTTCCTCATCTGTGAGCCTGTATGCCTGTGAGTACATTTCAAAGGCCCCGTCTTCGGTATAGGAAGTTGTAAAAAGTGTGGCATCGTTGATCCCAATACCGGCAAGCTCTACCCGTCTTAAACCGTCTAAGGATTTCCAGAACTCCCGTGAGGAGGAAGTAAGGGCGTTTAAGTAATTCAGTTCTGCGTCATTGTCTATGTTTCCGCTGAAAAGCAGCTGGTTGGGACTGTCATCCAGTTTGATATCGTTTGGCGCGGCTTTCTGCAGATGCGCAAGGACTTCATTGGAGTCTGCGACTGTGCCTTCCAGTTCGGCGGAAGCCTGTGCCGCTTCTTCTATGTAAGTGTAGATGCCTGCAAACGATTCTTCCAGCCCTTGGGCGGTCTTAAAGTTGCTTAAGTCTTCCTCCGTCTGTAACAGTTCCTCGAGCTGGGCTTTTGCGGTCATACCGTTGGCGCCGAGGGAGAGGATGGCATTGCCGTTCTCGTCAATTCCCTTTGTCAGTCCGGGGAAGGAATCGGCAAGCTGTTTATTGATGGCGAGAAACTCCTCATACTCCTGTGTGGAAAGGGAGCGGTTTTCATTGGTAGACAGGTCAACGCCTTCCGAGAGCTGGGAATAGCGGTCAGCAGACTCAGAAACCACCTTTTTATGGCCGGAGAGGGAGTCGTTTCTCTGCTGGAACTCGTCAAGCAGTTCAGCAGTGCGTTCCCTTGCGTTTTCCACCCTGTGGATGTAGTTATCAATAGCGGTGGAAATGGCCTGAATAGCCAGAGAGACAGCCAGAAAGATGCCCGCATTGAGGGCAGAGTTCAGCAGGGTTGTTTTAACAGCGGCGGAAGCGAAGCCTTTTCCTGTTTTTTCAAGATGTTTGGACAGGCCTTCCATGGAAGCAGCCTGATTGTTGATTGTGCCGTTGCCGTCTTCAAGTGTTTTGAAGTAGGAGAGAGCGGTGTCGTCGCAGTCGCCGATGGCTTTGGCTATTGCGGACCAGTTTGCTTTGCCATCATCTAGTTTAAAAATATCATTATCGAATCTTAACATCTTAAAATCATCGATAACATTTTTATATCTATCAATATTAAATTTATTGAATATATTACCTAATCCAATACCATTTTCTGTGACTTGTGCGAGCGCATCAGAAATAATATCAGAGTTCATATAATAAATAACTTCCAATTATTGACTACATGTAGTAATATAGATAAAAAATAAAAATGAAAGGATAATTAGTATGGCACTAGAAGCGAGGATATGCCCTAAATGTGGTTCAAGAGGATTAGTACCTATAGAGGCTGATAGAAAATGTTTTTGTGGTGGAACCGAAATAATATTTAATGTAACAAAAGAGCAATATGTCAAAATGTCTGATTATGAAATTAATAAAATGATAGAAGAAATGAATATTCAACCTATTATTAGTAACGAGGATGCGCATACTATATACGATGTCACACATTCAACAGAAATAATTGATGCAATGATTGAACTCAAACAAAAAGATATTATTGAATATGGACTTAAACTATCGCAGTTTAAAAATCAATTAGAACAGAGGAATCAAGTTAATCAACAGGAGCAAAATCAAGTTCACTGTCCCAGATGCGGTTCCGCCAACATCACTGCAGGCCAGAGAGGGTATTCCCTTCTGACAGGCTTTGTCGGTTCCGGCAGTACCGTGAACCGCTGCGCGAACTGCGGGCATAAATGGAAGCCTTAGATTCTGTTTGCGGCGGACTGCGCAGGGTTTTCCCGAAGTTGTCCTGTGGAGATATATGAGATTTTCTTATATTCCGTCCAGCATCCAGAAATTCCGGGACACGGATGTCCCGGAAAGCCCGAAATGAGCCCGGATGGCGAATAGAGGGCGGTTTCGTCCGCTTTTCACAGCCGCCGTCGGAATATCTTAGAAAATCCATATGGCGGAACCTGACACGAGGGAATACCCTGTGCAGTCCGCCTCTTCACAGCTCATTCTAAAGCCTCTGCGATTCCCATACTATTTTAGCCATACATGTTTTTGGAAGTCATCATATGGCAGGGCATAGCTGCCCGCTATTTTTAACGCGCCGCATAGCTGCGGTGAACTTTTTCACTGCCACGCTCAATGGCAGGGGTCTGACTATGCCTTCGCGGGTATTATAAAGATACCTGCGCCCTCCTGGTAGTCGATGGGAGCGGCACTTGCCCTGACGGGCAGTACGCCTCTCTGCAAGTTAAGTCATCATGCTACATGACGAGTCACATGAGCTGTTCTTGTCCTTGTCCGGTTCTTGCGAAATCCGGAGACTGCGTAGTTCACACACAGCCATATCGGAGGTCTGCGGTATAGCGGCCGCAGTTGATTTTACCAATATACCCTCCTGCATTTCCATACAGTTCTTAGTGTTTTGCCCGGGGATTTCCACCCCGGCACGGGGTATATATTGAGCCTCGCACATTCTGCGTGATCTGTTTTATGCTAACCCAAGTTTTTTGCACCGGCGACAGCGCCGATGGTGGTACCAATCGTCCCTAATGCGCCGATCTTGTCTGTAACGGAATCCAGTACATTTACCGCGCCGTTCCCAAAATCTGCAATTCCTTTCAGCAGGCCATCGCCCGCAAGCGTGTCCGCAAACTGCTGGAAAGACGCTTCCAGACGGTCAAGTGAATACCGGATTCCCTGTTCGTATTTCTCCTGTGCCGCCAAAGCGGAGCCGGAAGCATTACCCGCTGACTGATAGGCAGTCTCAATGGCGGAGATATTGTCAAGCACGGAACCGAGGGCATTTCCCTGTGACCCGGCAAGGGCGTCCAGCAGTCCGTTCTGTTCGGATGCAGACAGGTTTTGCCATTCACTTCCAATCCCCACAACGATACTGTAGAGATCTTTTAGCTGTGTGCCCGCGGAATCGGCCATGATATCAAAGCCTGTCAGGTTTTGCACCAGATCCCGCAACTGTGCAGTGGATGATAACATCCCGTCAGTTTCTACGCCTGCCGCCTCCAGCTCCAGCTTTGCGCCATAAATGTGGGTTTCCACGGCGTTCCATAAATCAGAAACCGTACCTGGATCGGCAATGACACTGTCAGCTCCGGCAACCAGCGCGATGGTCTGTGACAGGTCTGTGTCTGCGGCGCGGAAGGAAGCCGCGCTTTCCTGTAACGCTTTACCGATTCCGGCGGGATCAATAGAAAGGTCATGCCCTGTTTTTGCCAGCATGTCAAGAAGCTGCTCTACCTCCCCGGCCTCAAGCTGTAAGCCCTGTACCGTGGAAACCAGAGCCTCATTGGATGCCCCGACATCCATGCCGGTGATGTGGCTGTAAAGGGCAGCGGCTTCCGCCAGCGCATGGGCGTCCGGCAGACCATAACCCATGCGGCTCCACTCAGCGGTGACCCCGAGCAGGTCGCTGATGGAGATGCCGTATCTGCGTGCGCTTTCCGCTGCCTGATCAAAGTAAATGCGAAGCTCGGAAGCGGATGCGCCGCTGGACTGGCTTAACTGTGTCATGGCGGCGTCAACCTTTATGGCTTCTTCCGGGATTTTCTTCAGGTATTCCTGTAAACCAAAGAATTTCGAAATACCCGAGAACCCGTCGGACAGCAGTCTTACAGCTTCTGAAAGATCATTTGTGGTTTCGGCTGGAATTTCAGAATTGTTCCTTGATTCCATCGAAGAATTGTCCATAGAAAGGTCCTCCTTTTTGGTTTTGTAGTTGGTTGGTTTTTCTGTTTCATAAGTCTGCCAGCCTGCAGACCGCCACAGTACAGAAAGTGAAATCTGAGTAAATTTCTGTATTCTGGCGGGGTGCAGAGGAATAAAAAGAGACGCATGCGTTGATACATACGCCCTTTACGCGGCCATCCTAATATTAAACTTATTTTTCAAATATTAACGTCTCTCATTTTTTCCCATAATACGATTTAAACAATAGGCATAGATCATCTCGATTAACTCTTTTGCCGTTGTGATTTGTTCTTCGGCCTGTTCCCTTGTAGCAATGTAAAAATCATCATAATCGCTGGCATGGCGGATTTCTTCCGCAACTGAAATTTTCCTACCGAAAGTCTTGGGAAAAATTTCAGTTTTTACATAGTTTTTATTGAAGTTAGCTAATGTATCTTTATGGCGTTTATATGATTTTTCATCTAATGCGTGAACAGCGGATATTGCGTGGTAAATGGCATAATAAGCCCGATTGTTTGCACCCTGGTATTCCTGCTCTTTCATCAGAATGATGGCGGCTTGTAAATCTTTCTTTGCTATCTCAAGGCGATAGCGTGCTAAATCACCAACGGTTCCCTTTTCATGTGATTCCATACAGTTTAACTCCTTCAGCTTGTATATTGGTGTAAAAAGGATAAACTCCAAGCCATTTTCTGAAATGTGCATCATTTTTTGTTATGGGTTTAATGTCAGAGTTATGCGTATCGTTAAAGTCATATGTGTTCCATGATAACTGCTTACGGTGATGTTCAATTTCTGAATCTTCCAAATCTACCAGAATCATAATATCAATATCTGAATCTATTCTAAAATCGCCTCTAGCATAAGAACCATATAAAATTACAGATTTTAGATGCTGTCCATAAATTTCGCTTATTACTTTTATATATTCTTCCAGCAGGGTATTTATAGATTTGGGCATAAATGTATCACCTTCTCTGATTTTATATATGGTTTTTTAATGTTTTTATCATTATATGCCATTATTTTGGATTTTACAAGATGCTATCCACGCCATCTGGATCTGCATTTCCTCGAGCTTGGCCTGTGAGAGACGTTCGAAGGCGCTGGCATTTAAACCAAGCTGTCC
>CAMTMP010000035.1 GCA_947073545.1 uncultured bacterium | reverse complement strand
AAAATGGAAAATACTATAAAACTGGAATTAACAAAGGAATGGGATAAGACTTTCCCGAAAAGTGAAAAGGTGAACCACCGCAAGGTGACATTCCCTAACCGTTACGGGATCACACTGGCGGCAGATCTTTATGAGCCGAAAGGAGCGGAAGGGAAGCTGGCTGCGATTGCGGTATGCGGACCCTTTGGCGCAGTAAAGGAGCAGGCATCCGGACTGTATGCACAGACGATGGCGGAGCGTGGTTTCCTCACCATTGCCTTTGACCCTTCCTTCACTGGTGAAAGCGGCGGTACACCCCGATACATGGCTTCGCCGGATATCAACACGGAGGATTTTCAGGCGGCGGTTGATTTTCTTTCCGCACAGGAAAATGTTGACCCTGAGCGTATCGGCATTATTGGCATCTGCGGATGGGGAGGCTTGGCCCTAAATGTGGCGGCACTGGATACCCGCATCAAGGCGACGGCTGCCTCCACCATGTATGATATGTCCCGCGTCAATGCCAACGGATATTTTGATGCAGATAATTCTGCTGATGCACGGTACGCGAAGAAGGAGGCTATGAACGCCCAAAGACTTGTTGATTACAAAAAAGGCAGTTATGCGCCGGGCGGCGGGGTTGTCCATCCGCTTCCGGAGGATGCGCCTTTCTTCGTGGCAGATTATCATGATTACTATAAAACGGATCGCGGCTACCATAAGCGCTCCTTAAATTCCAATGGCGGCTGGAATGTGATCGGATGTATGTCCTTTATGAACCAGCCCATCCTTCAATACAGCAATGAAATCCGCAGCGCAGTCCTTATCATGCATGGTGAGAAGGCACATTCCTGCTATTTCAGCCGCGATGCTTATGCCGCAATGGTGAAGGATACCCTTTATGCAGACAATAAGGAACTGCTGATCATTCCCGATGCAGTCCATACGGATCTGTATGACGGCGGCGGAAAGGATGCGATCCCGTTTGATAAGCTGGAGCAGTTTTTTCGGAAAATATGAAATGATATTTATAAACTTTTATAAACAATAAAGTCATGGAGATTCTGAAAGCAAATGGAAAAAATGTGTTGGAAGATGCAGGCGTCATGCCAAATCCTACGGTACAGAAGCTGCAGGAAGGCTGTAAAATTGCCAGAGAGGGTAAGGCAGACCTGATTCTTGCAGTTGGGGGCGGTTCTGTCTGTGACTATGCAAAAGCGGTATCCGTATCTGCATACTGCACGGAAGATCCCTGGGAAAAATATTACCTTCAAATGAAAGATGTGGACAATGAGATCATCCCGGTTGGGTGTGTCCTGACAATGGTTGGCACCGGCTCTGAAATGAACGGCGGCGCGGTCATAACAAATCATGAGCAGAAATTGAAGATTGGCCATGTATTTGATGAGAGGGTGTATCCGAAATTTTCCATCTTAAATCCGGTATATACCTATACGCTGCCTCAGTATCAGATGGCTGCAGGAATTTATGACATTATGAACCATATTACGGAGCAGTATTTTTCCGGGGAGGATGACAATACTTCTGATTAGCTCATGGAAGGTCTGCTGCGGTCTTTGATCCATTCCAGCAGGATCGCGGTGAAGAACTCTACGGATTACGAAGCAAGGAGCAACATCATGTGGATTGCCACATGGGCATTAAATACGCTGGTGGCGAAGGGAAAATCCACAGACTGGATGGTGCATATGCTGGGGCAGGCGGTTGCGGCGCATACGGATGCAACCCACGGCATGACCCTTGCAGCGGGATGCCCTATGCCAATTGACATACGGCATCCCTTTTTAACGAAGATATTGTGGTGTCAGGCATGAGATAAGTGAAAATCCGGAGGTAACAGTTATGCGCATTATAGTATTAAACGGAAGCCCGCGTCCAAAGGGCAATACGAAACAGATGGTGGATGCGTTTCGGGAAGGCGCGGAATCAGCAGGACATAGGGTGGATGTGATCGACGTATGTAAGAAAAAGATTGCGGGCTGTCTGGCCTGCGAATACTGCCATACAAAGGGAAACGGAGCCTGCGTGCAGAAAGATGATATGCAGGAAGTCTATTCCCTGCTGGGGGAGGCGGATATGCTTGTCATTGCCTCGCCGATTTATTATCACGGCGTTTCAGGGCAGTTAAAGTGTACCCTTGACCGCCTCTATTCTGCCGCCTATCCGAGCAGGCCCCGGAATCTGAAAAAAGTGGCCATGATATTAAGCTCCGGTGATCCGGCAATGTATGATGGGGCAATGTTCTCCTACAAAGGGGATTTTCTGGAATACCTCGGCCTTGAGGATATGGGGGTATTTACAGCATACGGCATGGAGAACGGTTCGGCATCAAAGCTGAAAGAACTCCGGGATTTTGGGAAAAAACTGAAATAGCGGTATGGGAGGCTCTGAAATGGGTAAAATATTCGGTTTTATACTTGTTTTCTTATTGGCATTTCCCATGACAGCGTGCGGACAGAACAAGGCAGAGGAAGAAACCATTATAAGAGCAGGGCTTGATTTTGAAAGAAGGACAGTCATGTTAAACAGTGGATATGAGATGCCGGCTAACGGACTTGGAACGTACAGCCTTCATGGCGATGAGTGTGTCAATTCCGTGAAATTCGCGTTATCGAGCGGTGGCCGTCTGATTGATACCAAATTGGGTTAACATATGATATCAAGATTAAGAAGGTCATAATATGCCTCAAAGTCTGAAATTGCAGTCGCTTGATGGAGAAGCATATTATGATCTTGATGGCTATCCTTGGGGGGCACTGGGTTAACGATAGGAATTTATGGAAGCCTGTTTTTATCTCCCCATTCACACATCTCATCTAATATAGGAATGAGCGATTTCCCACGTTCTGTCAAGCTATATTCCACTTTTGGAGGTATTTGAGGATACTCTTTTCTGTGTACTAATTGGTCTGCCTCTAATTCTTTTAGTGTAGAGCTTAATGTTTTAAAAGAAATTTCACCAATATATTTTTTCATTTCATTGAATCGGACAATACCAAATTCCATAAGCGTATAAAGAATTGTCATTTTATATTTCCCGTTGATGAGGGATAATGTGTAGCTGAAACCGGTTGTTTCCAGGCATTCTTGTGATATACAACGCTCGCCCATTTCTTGTGCTCTCCTTTAGGTAAGTATATAACTTCTAAGATAGTATCGCACTTAAAAGTGCGTACTTGTTTTCTGTTTCATTCTCGCTACAATTATAATATCAACAGTAGGAAAAGTCAATCCTGCAGTAAAGGAGGAATCGTTGTATGAGTAAGAAAATTGTTGTTATTACAGGAAGCCCTCGTAAAAATGGTAACAGTTTTGCCATGACGGAAGCGTTTATCAAGGCTGCTGAGGAGAAAGGGCATACCGTAACCCGTTTTGATGCCGCTTTGAAAAAAGTGAGTGGATGCCGTGCCTGCGAAACCTGCTTTTCCACGGGGAAAGCATGCACCTTTGATGATGACTTCAATACGATAGCGCCAGCTATTCTGGAGGCAGATGCCCTTGTGTTCACTATGCCGGTCTATTGGTATTCTATCCCGGCACAGATTAAGGGGGTTATTGACCGGATTTTCTCTTTCGTAGTAGGCGGTAAAGATATTTCCGGCAAAGAGTGTGCGCTGATTGCCTGCTGTGAGGAAGATGATATGTCAGTCATGGATGGGGTTCGCATCCCCATGGAGCGTATGTGTGCTTTGAACAAATGGAAGATGGTTGGCGAGGTTTTGATTCCCGGTGTTCTGAATGTAGGTGACATTGACAAGACGGATGGATGCAAAAGGGCGGCGGCTTTAGCTGACGAGATTTAAGGAGGGGAATATGAGTAAGAAGATTGTGATTCTGAATGGAAGCCCCAGAAAAGTGGGGAATACTGCGGCTTTGACAGCACAATTTACGAAAGGCGCAAAGGAAGCGGGAAATACAGTTACGGAATTTTTCCTTGACGGTATGGATATCCATGGCTGTAAGGGCTGCTTTGGCGGCCATAGCAGCAGGGAATGTCCCTGTGTCCAAAGAGATGATATGGATAAAATTTATCCGGCAGTGAAAGAATGCGATATGATTGTACTCGCCACGCCGTTGTATTACTGGAATATGAGCGGCCAGATCAGAACGGCTATCGATCGCCTGTTTGCATTAGAGGAAGGCGATGGGAATCTCCTGCGAGGGCATGGCAGGGCTTCAGCATTGCTTATGGCTGCGGAAGGAAATGGTTTTGAAGATGTGCTTCTTTACTATGACCATTTGATGGAGCATCTGAAATGGGAAAACCTTGGGCATGTCCTTGCCGGAGGGAATGGGTATGTGGGTGACATTGAAGGGAAACCAGAACTTCAAAAAGCCTACGAACTTGGAAAATCAATTCAATAACTCAATAAAAGGAAATCCATTACCTTTATATCTGTGATGTAGAGCAGTTCTATGGCAGTGAAGCGAGGGAAGTGCTGTTTGCATGGAATGGATATTCCCAAGTGCGTCCGGCGAAGTAGGGAGGGACGGAACATGGAATTTTTAGAACTGATGGCTGCCTGATATTTGGTTCGTTCGTATTCAGATCGCCCGATTGAGACGGAAAAGATTTTGAAAGTCGGACGGCAGGGTGGTATTCACTTTCCGCAGCGGAGTGGAAATCGGGGTGAAGATTTAATGAAAGTAGTGGCCGGAACATCGAGTTTGTGCCAGATGCCTCCGGTCGTTTTTTCTGTGCTTGGAAATAGGATGTTACTGTGTATGGAAATATGCGAATAAATGAGGTATAATTTTGCTGCCGGAAGAGAACGGCAATAGTAGTTGTGGAGGTGTATAATGATATATACAAAACTTGGAAAATCAGATTTGAATGTCTCGCATATCTGCATGGGGTGCATGGGTATCGGCGATCCTTCAAAGGGCATGAACAAGTGGGCTGTTCCGGAGGAAGAAAGCAGGGAGATTATTCGCTATGCGCTAGATCGGGGGATCAACTTCTTTGATACTGCCATGTCTTATCAGGAAGGCAATAGCGAAGAAGTTCTCGGCAAGGCTCTCAAGGATTTTGCAAAACGTGATGATTATATTGTTGCGACAAAATTTCTGCCGAGGTCGCAGGAGGAACTTGACAGAAATGTGTCTGGACAGGCGCATGTGGAAGACTGCCTCGACGGGAGCTTAAAACGCCTAGGACTGGATTATGTTGACCTCTATATCTACCACATGTGGGATTACCACACACCAATGGAGGAAATCATAGAGGGACTGAATAACGCAGTGAAAGCAGGAAAGACAAGATATGTCGGCATTTCCAATTGTTATGCGTGGCAGCTTGCCAAGGCAAACTTTTATGCAAGGGAGAACGGTTTTGCTGAATTTATCTCTGTTCAGGGACATTACAATCTGATCGCCCGTGAGGAGGAACGGGAGATGATACCGTTCTGTGAAGATCAGGGTATTGCATTGACTCCGTACAGCCCTTTGGCTTCCGGCAGGCTTTGCCGACCGGCTAGTGAAACGACAAAACGGCTCGAACTGGACGCGTATGCGAGGTTCAAATATGACAAGTGGCAGGATGCGGATGCAGGTATTATCGAAAGGGTTAAGGAACTGGCAGAAAGTAAAAATGTACTCATGACGGAGATTTCTCTTGCATGGCTGCTTAGGAAGGTTACGGCTCCCGTTATGGGAGTCACGAAGAAGTCCAACATTGACGGAGCGGTCAAAGCCGTGGAGCTGGAACTTACACAGGAAGAAACGGATTATTTGGAGGAATTGTATGTTCCGCACGCCCTTGCAGGTGTTATGGCGCAGAATGGGAAACAGAAAGCCGGAGACGTGGTTTAAAAAATATAATGGAGGTCAGACATGATAAAAAAGGTACTTTTAATCAATGGCAGCCCGAATGAACATGGGTGTACGGATGTTGCGCTGCTGGAAGCGGCAGCATCTCTTAACAAAAACGGAATTGAAACGGAAATCCTGTGGCTTGGGAAACAGCCGATGCAGGACTGCATTGCCTGTTACCGGTGCCAGCAGAAGGGTAAGTGCGTTTTTGATGATCAGGTAAACGAGATAGCTGCCCGTTTAGACGAATTTGGCGGAATGATTGTAGGATCGCCCGTCTACTATGGTGGCCCGAACGGAAGGCTGACATCTTTCCTTGACCGTCTGTTCTTCAGCGCAGATGGAACAAAGTTCAGAGGGATGCTGGCGGCTTCGGTTGTGTCATGCCGCAGAGGCGGCGCAACGGCTGCCTTTGAACGGTTGAATCAGTATTTTCTGATGACAAATATGCATGTGGTTTCTTCCCAGTACTGGAATCAGATCCACGGCTTTATAGCGGAAGAAGCCAAACAGGACGAGGAAGGCTTGCAGACTATGCGTACGCTTGGGGCAAACATGGCATATCTGCTGAAAGCTGGGGAAGCTGCTGAAAACGCAGGGATTGCCAAGCCTGAGTACGAAGATGTAACATTTACGAATTTCATCAGATAAGCGGTGCAGACAGATGGATATTTTGAAGGAGAACTGGAGGGAGAAGTCATTGATCCGCAGACTGATCCGAAATTTCTGTTTTTCAAATATTTATGATTGACAAACTCTCTTTTTGTTGTAAAATAGTTCTAAATAGAACAAAAAGGAGGGCGCAATGATTCCATTAAATCCATGGGAACATCAAAATGCAATCAAGGCACTTTATTCAAAATGTGTGGAAGGGGTCTGTGTAAAACATAACATTACCCGAATGGAATTGGACATCCTTCTCTTTTTAGCAAATAATCCATGTTTTGATACAGCTACAGATATTATTGTGGTCAGGTATCTGTCAAAATCCCAAGTTTCGTCTTCCATAAAACTTCTGGAACAGTGCGGTTATATAAGAAAAGAGTATTTGAAATGCAACCGTAAGACGGCACATTTGAGGATATGCAAAGCTGCTGCGGACATCATCCATGATGGGCAGGCCGCGCAGGAGAAATTCATTTCAATCATGCTGAATGGTTTTTCAAGGGAGGAAATTGAAAGCATAAAAAAACAAAATGACCGTATCCTGCGCAATATAAATGATTATCTGAAAAGGAAGGAGGCAGAATCATGCTAAAATTTTTCATTTGCTTTATTGCAGGAATTGGAGCCGGTCTCGGAACGGGGTTTGCGGGGATGAGCGCCGCCGCTGTAATCAGTCCTATGCTGATTACTTTTCTTGGGCTTCCGGCATATGAGGCAGTCGGTATTGCACTGGCAAGTGATGTTCTTGCAAGTGCCATAAGCGCATACACTTATGGAAAAAATAAAAATCTTGATATTCGAAATGGCCTGGTAATGATGGTGACCGTTCTGATTTTTACATTGGTGGGGAGCTTTGCCGCAAGCCGCGTTCCGAATACCACTATGGGCAGTTTCTCCGTATTCATGACGCTGCTCCTCGGAATCAAATTCATCGTAAAGCCTGTTATGGCGACAAAAGAATCCATGCAGGCGGTCAGCGGAAAAAAGCGTATCATACAGTCGGTTGCCAGCGGAATAGTTGTCGGGTTTATCTGCGGTTTTGTAGGTGCGGGCGGCGGAATGATGATGCTTCTGCTCTTGACCAGCATGTTAGGGTATGAATTGAAGACTGCCGTTGGGACAAGTGTGTTTATCATGGCTTTTACGGCCTTTACAGGCGCTGTCAGTCATTTTGCTATAGGCGGTATGCCGGATATATGGTGCCTGCTGTTCTGTGTGGCATCCACACTGCTCTGGGCGAGGATTGCCGCCAAATTCGCAAATAAAGCCAGCGCAGTGACATTAAACCGTGCAACTGGCATTGTGCTGGCTATTCTGGGAGTGGTCATCCTGACAGTGAATTACTTGAAATAATGAAAGCAGAAACCTGTCGTTTAAACCATTCGGCAGGTTTCTGCTTACAGCCAGTTCAACTGGACAATGTTCAATGCGGAAGACAGACCGCATTGTTACGGCTATAAAGAAGGCCGGATTCCAGATCAGAGATTATCCGTGTCTCGGTAGAAAATTCCTCAAAGCGGCTTGGAACAGAACCAAAAACTGCTGGAGCTGGTCAGAACAGTCGCGGAAGGTAATCCATTTACTCATTACAAATAAACAGATTGCACTTCACGGGAATGTGGAGTGTTTTTTTATTAGTTCATGTGAGGGCGCTCCGCTCATGCGGCAATTTGCAGATCACGCTTTGTTTGCAGGCACCTACGCGCAATCTGCAAATTGTTGCATGGCTGAACTGTTACGGATAATGTTATTTTTTGTGAATTCTCTTGAAAACTTAAGAAAAATAAGATAAAATAAGTCTGCTTTCGGACTGATAGGAGGAAAAGATATGTATACAGCAAAAGAAACTCTTGTTACCTTTAATGCAACCGTCAATGGATATGAGGAAATCTACCGGGGTGTCGCCAAGTCTTTTGGCTTATCTGATTGTGCATTTTGGATATTGTATTTCATACGCCAATCGAAAGAAAAAGTTACCCAAAAGGATATCTGCAGTTTTATATATCAGCCAAAGCAGACGATCCATTCTGCCTTGAAAAAGATGGTGAAGGATGGATTGATTGAGGTTGGGGACTACAACGGTAAACGTCATAAGTATGTCACACTGACGGAAAAAGGCGAGGAGTTTTCCAGAAAAACGGTTGATCTGGTTCTTGCGGAAGAAATAGCAGCCTTTGAGGATATGGATGCATCGGAAAGAGACCTTGCAATAAAATTATTGGCGAAATACTCAGACAACCTGTCCCGGCGAATGAGTAAGTTCAGATAGAACGAATGAGGTTTGTATTGTAAATATTGTGTTTGCACCAAACTTCGCATATTGGGCAAGAACGGAGGATTATTATGGAAAAGAATTTAACGCAGGGAAGTATAAAAAAACTCTACTTTAAGTATCTTGGAGCCGCTTTTGGAGGTTCCATGATCTCCTGTATATACGGGATGGTGGATGTTGCCGTAGTTGGCCAGTATCAGGGTCCGCAGGGTACGGCGGCATTATCTATTGTAGCGCCGATCTGGACGATTTTGTACAGTTTGGGGATTTTGATCGGCAGCGGAGGTTCTATCAAATACACATATTACAAAGCACAGGGGAAGACCGACAAGGCCAATGCTTACTTTACCCTGTCCTTGCTTCTCACTTCGACCATAGCCGGAATCTGTTGGATCGGACTCACTGTTTTTGATGACCAGCTGCTTCGCCTGTTTGGTGCGGATGATGTTCTTCTGCCATTGGCAAAGTCATATCTCCGCCCGATTCAGTTTGTGATTCCGGCATATCCGTTCACGCAAATGCTCGCCGCTTATCTGAGAAACGATAATGCGCCGGGATTTGCGGCATTTGCGACTTTGTGCGGCGGATGCTTCAATATTTTCGGAGATCTGTATTTTGTGTTTGGTCTTAACATGGGTATGTTTGGTGCAGGCCTTGCGACTGCTATCGGCGTAACGCTGACGATTGCGGTTATGGTCTCTCACTTTTTCAGCAGGAAAAATACACTCAAGCCGGCCCGTGTCCATGGTTATATTCATAAGGCAAAAGAATTGGTGTTCAACGGCTGTTCTGTCTTTGTCTCAGAAATAGCGATGGGAATGATTGCGATGTTATTCAACCGTCAGATAATGAATTATTTTGGTGCAGATGCGCTGGCGGTATTTGGGGTCATTGTCCAGATTTCCGGTCTTGTCCAATGCTTTACTTATGCTGTGGGGCAGGCTGCACAGCCAATTATCTCTGAAAACTACAGTGTGCATAATTGGGGGCGCATCAAGGAAACGCGGAAATATTCCCTGTGGACAGTTGCAGTTTTCGGTGTTTTATGAACAACTGCAGTACTTTTGCTCCCGAATACTTTTGTGAAAATATTCATGTCCCCGACAGACAGCGTTTTGCAGATTGCTCCCGGTATTATGCAGATTTATGGTCTTGCGTATCTGCTTTTGCCGCTGAACATTTTCGCAACCTATTATTTCCAGTCTGTGATGCAGCCGAAAACGGCATTGATCATTTCTATGACACGAGGCATGGTTCTATGTGGTGTATTGGTGTTCGTACTTCCGGCGCTGTTTGGCGCGAAACTTCTATGGTGGGTTATGCCGATTACAGAGTTCGTAGTCGCAATATATACAATTTTGTGTATGGCAAAAAGTAACAGAAGCCTTGCATTGAAGTAAGGAACTGCTTCTGGCAATGCCGCCTTTTGTCATACTTACGGGAATTGCAAATTCTGTATTACCTGCCTGGCAGTTTCTGTAACGATGATGATTATATCTTGCTGTATTTTAGCGGAAATGCGCATCTGCTAAAATACAACATATGCGGCTGGCTCATTTGTGGTGAATGGAAACCAGTCGTACCTTTCCGCATATTCTTTCTGCAATCCCATCGCCACAGCCTGCGGCGCATTCCCCATAGCCATCGTGATCGCAATGCCCTCACGGTCGGTCACAAACTGCTGTCGAATAGATAAATAATAATGCATAAAACTCTGGATTATGATATGATATCATGGGTTGTTTTTATAGGATATGAAATATAATACAAGATATTATAATATATGGAGAGTTTATTAATGAACGAATATTTATCAACAATTTTAAAAGGTTCAAATTATAGCCTTTCACAATTTTCAAAGGAGCACATAGTTTCTCTTGCACAACGAATCAGCAGCCGTCAAGATAAAAAAGGCAAGGAGATTTTCTATGTAGAATGCCTTTCTCGTAAGAAGGAAATACGGCTGAATCCAGAAGAATTGGTGCGGCAGCTTTTTTTATTGGAATTGACGGAGCAATATCATTATCCGCTTAGCAGGATTCAAGTTGAATATGGTGTTCATTTTGGTCGTGAAGTAAAGCGTGCGGATATCGTCGTCTTCGACAAGGATGATACTATCTCACCCTATATTATAGTTGAACTAAAAAAACCCAAGCTCAAAGACGGTAAAGAACAGCTTAAATCCTACTGTAATGCAACAGGCGCACCTATTGGTGTTTGGACAAACGGCGACTCCATCTCTTACTACAACCGAAAAGACCCTAACTATTTTGAGGACATCCCCAATATCCCTACAGCTTTTGAAAAATTGTCGGATATTTTGACCGAACGTTGGACAATCAATGATTTGATGGAAAAGGATAAACTGGTAAATGAGAGAAAATCCTTAAAAGATCTTATTCTTGAAATGGAGGATGAGGTACTTGCCAACGCAGGAGTTGATGTTTTTGAGGAACTGTTCAAGCTGATTTTTACCAAACTTTACGATGAGATGGAAAGTGGCAGAAATAAAAGCCGTCATCTTGAGTTTCGTAATTATGGCGATACCGAAACTGAATTGAAAGAAAAAATTCAGAGATTGTTTAACGCTGCTAAGAACAAATGGGACGGAGTGTTTTCGACTGACAGCACGATTGCTCTTACCGGTTCTCATCTGTCGGTATGTGTGGCCAGTTTGCAGGATGTGAAATTGTTCAATTCCAATTTGGATGTTGTGGATGATGCCTTTGAATATCTGATGAGTAAAAGCAGTAAAGGAGAAAAGGGACAGTATTTCACCCCGCGTTACGTCATAGATATGTGTGTAAAAATGCTTAATCCCAAAGAGAACGAAACCATGATCGATACTGCTGCTGGGAGCTGCGGCTTTCCTGTTCATACTATATTTCATGTGTGGAAGCAGATATTGGTGCGCAAGGGGATTCCGCAAAGTCATTTGTTTACTTTAGAGCAAAAGCCTGCTGAATGTACCGACTATGTAAATAACAAAGTATTTGCCATAGACTTTGATGAAAAAGCCGTCCGTGTGGCAAGAACACTCAACTTAATTGCGGGTGATGGGCAAACCAACGTACTACATTTGAATACATTAGATTATGAGCGCTGGGATGAAGTGACGAACGAGCAGGCTTGGCAGGATACCTATTTTGAAGGCTGGAAGAAGATTAGAAAATTACGAACAAAAAGCAAATCCGATAGAGAATTTAATTTCGATATTTTAATGGCTAATCCCACTTTCGCCGGTGACATAAAAGAAAGCCGAATGATTGCTAAATATGACTTGGTTAAAAAAGTAGACGGCAAATACCAAGCAAAGGTTGGGCGCGATATTTTGTTTATTGAGCGTAATTTAAATTTTCTTAAACCAGGTGGGCGTATGGCTATTGTATTGCCTCAAGGGCGTTTTAACAATTCTAGTGACAAATACATTCGCGATTACATTGCAGAACGCTGTCGTATTCTTGCGGTAGTCGGTTTACATGGCAATGTGTTCAAGCCTCATACAGGAACAAAGACTAGTGTGCTGCTAGTCCAGAAATGGGATGAGCTGTTATGTCCGAAGAAAGAGGACTATCCCGTCTTTTTTGCAACGATGCAGGAACCGAGTAAAGATAATAGCGGCGATAAAATTTATGTGGCCAATGAGAATGGTACACCGAAGTTGGATGAGTATGGACACTTAATTGTTAAAAATGATCTGTTTAACCATGAAGGGTTGACTGAGGACGGCATTGCGGAAGCCTTTATTGAATTTGCGAAAAAGGAAGGGTTGAGTTTTTTTCGATAGGCCCATCTATTGAACCTTTCAATAAAACCAGATATAGAGATTTAATGGATGGGCTGGAATGCAGCGAAGTTTGGCTGTCTTATATAAAAAAATCTAATGATATTTTTCGCTTAGACAGCTTTTTCTTTGCAAAGGAATTTTTAGATAACGAAAACTTCATTGGGAAAATTAAAACTAAATCAATTCAAGAAATTGGAGGTGAGCTAAGGAGTTTTGGAGCGTATTCACTGAACAACGAAGTAGAGTATTTATCAGAGGGTATCCCGTTTATTCGTGGTGTGAATATGAAAAATGGAACTATTGATTTTGACAATCTCCTGTACATATCTGATAAAGCAAATAAATTACTGTGGAAATCTGAGGTAAGACCACATACAATTTTGTTATCTATGTCAGGTACAATAGGGGATGTTGCCATTGCCCAAGCTAATTGGAAGTATCCTATAAACTCTAATCAGGATATTGCAAAAATAAGTTTTACAAAAAACGTAGATCCTTATTTCGTTTTTACCTTTTTGTTGACTAAGTATGGTATAAATTATTTGCGTAGGGAAGCAAGAGGAAGTGTCCAGCAACATGTTTTTTGTCGCAGATAGAACAGCTTAAAATTCCATTGCTTACGGATGAATTTCAAAGATTTATAAGAGAAAAAATATACCGGATTCATGCGCTGTCGGATGGTGGACAGAATTTATATTTACAGGCGGAGCAGATTCTTCTTGACAATCTGGGTATGACTGATTTTATCCCATCCACAGAAAAAGTTTCAGTTAAAAATTTTTCCGAAGGTTTTAGAACAAGCGGCAGACTGGATGCGGAATATTATCATGCAAAATATGATACTTTGTTTGCAAAGCTGTCGGCGGTAAAGACGTACCTTTTGGGTGCGCTTGTCTGGATTAAAAAATCTGTGGAACCGGGTAGTAACGAATACCGTACTGAAGGCATTCCTTTTGTTCGGGTATCGGATTTATCCAGATATGGACTTTCTAATCCAGAAATTCATTTGAGTAGAATACCATTTTCACATATGAATTTGCAGCCTAAAAAAGATACTATTTTGCTTTCAAAAGATGGCAGTGTGGGTATTGCATATAAGGTAGAAAAAGACTTGGATATTGTGACTTCGGGTGCGATTCTCCATTTAAAACTTAAAAGCGATCAGTTTTTGCCGGATTATTTAACATTGGTACTAAATTCGCTGATAGTAAAAATGCAAGCCGAGAGAGATGCGGGTGGATCAATTATCCAACACTGGAAGCCATCTGAAATTGAAAAGGTAGTTATTCCATGGCTGCCAATTGATAGGCAAGAGCAAATTTCTTATAAGATTCAGGAAAGCTTTTCCTTACGTAGAGAAAGCAGAGAGCTTTTGGAGAGAACGAAACAGGCTGTGGAAATGGCGATAGAGAAAGACGAGCAAACAGCAATGGCTTGGTTAAGCAACCTATAATCAATAATTCCCCACAACATTTTTAACGTTGCAATGGGGAGTTATCTTCCCAAACAATAAATATTCCTAAAACCAACGCAACATCATTCAATATGGATATTTGCTATGTACTTGCCTTCGATTTATATTATAAGGCAGGGAACAGGCGGCAAAAATATCTGAAATTAAATTCAAGGACAGTCCGCACAAGAAAAGTTTAACCAAAAGCAATTTATAGATTGGCAAAAGTTACGGTTTCCTTTTCCAACTCGGATGCCACTTTGTGGTTCGTGTCCATGCGTTTGGTAATTTCCGTCATATCGGTCACCAGACGCTGCGTGCTGTCGGCTACGCCGGAAATGCCGGCTGCCCCCTCATCAATGGCCGTTGTGATGGTTTCTATGGCGTCAACGATTTCAGCCATGGAGCTTTTCAGGCCGCGGGTACTTGCATTAAACGAATCCATGGTTTCTCTGATATAGGCGGCGTCCTCCTGATATTGCTGTCCGGAAGCGACGAAAGAGAGAAATTCCTTTAGAATGGATTCCTCTATGTAAGTGACCAGATTTTGCGCGTTTTCGGAGAGGTTGTAGACGGCGTGAGTCACGGTATTGTTGACTTCCTGAATGTGGTTAGCCGTTTCGCTGCTGGAAGCCGCAAGCTGGCGGATTTCATCTGCCACTACCGCAAAGCCTCTGCCGGCCTCTCCTGCCCGTGCCGCTTCCACGGCGGCGTTTAAGGCAATCAGGTTAGTCTTGGAAGCGATCTCCAGAATATCGTGCGTAAGGAGATTTACCTGATCGACACTGTGGCTTCCCTCGATTGCCTCATTTAAGACATCCAGAATTTCTCTGACTTTGGCATTGGTGTTATCCAGACTTTTTTGTGCAGAATGTCCCATTTCCGCAGCCCGCGTATTCATTTCACCGCAGTAAGAAGTAATTTTTTCGCATTCGTCAGCCATGTTTTCGGAATCCGACTGCACATTTTTGGCGTTCTGGCTGATGTGGGAAGCGCTGTCTGACACTTCCTGAATGGTTGCCGACAGTTCTTCGGCAAGGGCGGATAAATCGGTCGCGTTTTTGCTGGAAGTCTGCGTGCGGTATAAAACTTCCTCCACAACGCCGCTGATGCGTCCGGAGCAGGCCTGAAGCGTATCGAGAACACTCGCTATGGGTCTGACTACAGACCTTAAAATGAGAGATACGGCCATCAGGACAAGGATAATGCAGGCAAGGGTGGATGCTCCGTTTGTAACCATGGAACTCAGATAGACGGAGGCAAGCTGCGTTCTGGCCTGCTCGGTTCTCGTACTGATGGATTCGTCTAAAATGCGGATGCTGTTTTCCACAGCGGTGTTGCAGTCGGCCACGTCACCGTTGGCAAAGGTGTAGGCATCCTGCGTTTTGCTTGCTGCGCTGGCGCACACGAGGAAAACGAGAGAATGCTTCAAAGAATCATAATCGGAGAGCAGAGCGCTGTAGGTCTCTCTGTCGTCATCGCTGATATAGATTTCATAATCCGCCAGCATGCCGTCCAGTTCCGCTTCAGCATCTTTTATGTTGTTGACGAGGGTAATCATGGTGTTGTAGTCGGTAGCCACAATATGCGACAGCGCCATTTTATGTATATTCATGACGGACTGGTGAATCCGGGCCAGATGGGTTTTTCCCGCCATATAGTTATCTGCAATATTTGCGGCATTGTCGTTGACATTTTTAATATTGGTGACTGCCAGCAGATTGGATATGAGCGCTACTATGCCAAGCAGGGCAATGGGCAGTATTAAGCGGTACTTGATGTTTAATTTTTTCTTCATAATGCCTGTAACCTCCAAAAGATGTCTGTGTTTTTACGGCGCGGTTATTCCTTCGACCATGGAATCGAGCTGCTCTTGCAGTCCCTTTTCGTCCGGGTTTCCGGCGGCCATATTTAAGGCAAATGCCGAGACGGGATCCCAGAAATTACCGCCAATGCGCTGCAGGCAGGAAAACTCTGACTGTTCAAGCAAGGCGGTGATGGCGGGGGAGTTCTGCACGTCGGCAGATGCGGCGGCTTTGGTGTTGGCCGGTCCCTGTCCGCGCATTTCAAAGCGGAGCTGTTGGTTTTTTTCATTGGAAATCCATTCAGCCAGCCGGACAGCCCATGTATAATGTTCAGAGTAAGCGTTGACGCCGATCAGCTTATAGCCGGAAAAGGATGCCATCTGGATCTGTCTTTCCGCGCAGGTGTAGGTGGGGAGCTTGGAAGCGCCATAGTCTGCACCCCATGCTTCTTCCATAGCGACTGCATTCCATACGCCGCTGACACCGGCGATCACGGAACCGTCCTGAACACCTTCGAGGAAACCTTCTTCTACCGTGCTGAGAAAGGCTGGGCTTTCCGCAATGGCGAGCATGGCATTGGCCACGTCTTTACCTTTGATATCGCCTTCTGTCTGATTCCAGGTGCAGAAGTTGGTGATGCCGTCACTATTTAGTCCGACTTCCAGACCGGTGTTGCCGAAAAAGGAATAGACATACCATGCGGAAGACCAGTCCATGGTAATTTTCTTTCCGTTTTCTTCTGCAATCTGCAGCATACGGTCAAGGGTTTTAATATCTTCCTGATTGAAAAACTGTTTGTTGTAATATAAAAAATAGCCGTTGTCAGCCGTTAAAGGATAGGCGTAGAGTGTATTTCCCACAGAAGCGGCTTCCACAGCGCCGGGTAGATTTTCGGATTTGATGCGGTCTGCATTTTCGACCGGCTCCAGCGCACCGGCAGCTACGAGTGTATTTAGCTGGTCATCCGCAAAGGCAAAGACGTCCGCGCCTGCTTCCAGATCCCCCATTAATACATCTTTACAGTTAGATTCACTCTGGGCTGTAAATGTAATATGGAAATTGGCCTGCCCTTTGTATTCCGTCTGGAAGTCTTCAATAATTCTGGTTAACAGCGCTTCGTCTTCTTCGGCACCCCAGACGGTCAGTTCGACATCCCCATTATCAGGCAGTAGCTCTGTTTCGTCTGTGTCCTCAGCACTATTTCGCAGTTTTGTATCGGTATCGGTAATCTTGCTTTCTCTGTCTGAGCCGGCACATCCGGACAGCGACGCAGCCAATATGGCAGTGATAAAAATGGCGTTGATTTTCTTTCTCATAGGTCCCTCCATTTCAGAGCATACGGCGATCCCGGATCAGCGCTGCGGAAAAAGGGTACAGTGCTGACGCCGCCCCGTCTGTTTGCCTCGGGGAAGCTGCCAATACAGGATAGCCCGTGGATATTATAGCGTTTTTCTTTTTTTTCTTCAATA
Source organism: uncultured bacterium (assembly GCA_947073545.1). Classification (GTDB taxonomy): domain Bacteria; phylum Bacillota; class Clostridia; order Lachnospirales; family Lachnospiraceae; genus UBA3282. Next base: position 23,268 of record CAMTMP010000035.1, on the reverse strand, counting down.
TTTTTTGATAATAAAAAAGAAACCGTCAAACACTGAAAGAATAACGTCCAGTTCATTAAGTGACTATGGTAAATGGCAGCAACTATAGTATACTATTATTATTAAGATAAACAGAACCGGTTTCTAATGATGAACAGAAGGAACAGGAGCAGCCTTTAAATGCGTTGCTACAGGAGCATATAAGGAATATATAAGCAAAATAAATATGGACGAGCGAGGTGATTCAGAAAGATGGAATTTTCGAGAGAGGATTTAACGGAGGCCAAAAGACAGATTGATTCCACGTTGCATAAATTGAGGGAAACAATAAAGACATTTGAAGCCAAAGAAAATGCAGAGCGCTATAAGTCACAGATTACATTGGCAAAAAGAAGGGTAAGAGCCTTTGAGATTGCGAATTGGTTTATTGAAAACGAGCTTGAAAAAGTTATTTGAAAGAGCCGGGTGCAGGGCCAGGATGAGGTGTGTTTTATGGGAAATGAGAAGATATATCAGATGGATTTTTCAAAAGTTTATCACTTGCGTGTCAATAAGGCAGAGAGAAAGGGGCGGACAAGGCAGGAGGTTGACGAGGTGATCCGCTGGCTTACAGGGTACAGCCAGACGGAATTGGAGGGAATGCTGGAAAGGACAGTGGCTTACGGGGATTTTTTTCGGGATGCCCCGGAGCTGAATGAAAACAGGCGGCTGATAAAAGGCGTGGTTTGCGGCGTCAGGGTGGAAGATATCGAAGAGCCTCTGATGCAGGAGATCCGTTATCTGGACAAACTGGTTGACGAGCTTGCCAGAGGGAAAGCCATGGATAAGATACTGCGTGAATAGAGAAATGCCACATGGCATAAACTGCGGTGCAATCTGATATGACAGCGAAGAAGATAAGAATTTCATTGCTTTTCCTGAGAAGATTACTATATAATTAAGTGGCGGCAGCATATTGCATATGTGCAGGCAGCAGGACAACGGACATAAGAGAGAAGGATAAGGAGGCTTTACCCTATGAAACAGGATTTGATTGTTATTTTGGATATGGGCAGTACCAGTAATACCGTGCTTGCCCGCGGGATTCGTGATCTCGGCGTATACAGTGAGATACATCCCCATGATATCACCGTGGATGAGCTGAATGCGTTGAAGAACGTAAAGGGAATCGTGCTAAACGGCGGTGAAAACCGCGTGGTCGACGGGAAGGAAGTGGAGGTCAGACCGGAAATTTATGATATGGGCATTCCGATGATTTCCGTAGATTATCCCCAGTCGAAATGTAAGACGCAGCTTTCGGAACTTCCTGATATGGAGACACTGAACAAGTTTGTTTTCGAGGAGTGTGGTGCAGAGGCAAACTGGAACATGAAGAATTTCATTGAAGACCAGGTGGAGCTGATCAGACAGCAGGTCGGCGACCGCAAGGTGCTTCTGGCGCTGTCGGGCGGTGTGGATTCGTCCGTGGTTGCGGCGATGCTGATCAAAGCGATCGGACAGCAGCTTGTGTGCGTACATGTAAATCACGGTTTGATGAGAAAGAACGAATCCGAAAGCGTCGTGAAGGTGTTCCGCGATGAGCTTCACGCGAATTTAATCTATGTGGACGCGTCCGAACGGTTCCTTGGCAAGCTGGAAAATGTGGCAGATCCGGAGCAGAAGCGAAAAATTATCGGCGGCGAATTTATCCGTGTGTTTGAGGAGGAAGCAAGGAAACTGGAAGGGATCGACTTCCTTGGGCAGGGAACCATTTACCCAGATATCATCGAGAGCGGCACGAAGACCGCGAAGATGGTGAAGTCTCACCACAACGTAGGCGGTTTGCCGGAGGATTTGAAGTTCGAGCTTGTGGAGCCGTTAAAGCAGCTTTTCAAGGACGAGGTGCGTGCCTGCGGCGTGGAATTGGGACTGCCCCATGACATGGTATACAGACAGCCGTTCCCCGGACCCGGTTTGGGAGTGAGATGTCTGGGAGCGATCACCAGAGACAGATTGGAAGCAGTCAGAGAGTCGGATGCGATTTTGCGGGAGGAATTTGCCAGGGCAGGGCTGGATAAGAAGGTGTGGCAGTACTTTACAGTCGTTCCGGACTTTAAGTCTGTGGGAATGAAGAATAATGCGCGGGTATTTGAATATATGGTTATTATCCGGGCCATCAATACCGTTGACGCAATGACAGCGTCCATCGAGAAGGTTGACTGGGATGTGCTGGAGAAGATTACGGAGCGGATTTTGGCGGAGGTTGGGAATGTGAACCGGGTTTGCTACGATATGAGCCCGAAGCCTCCGGCGACGATTGAGTTCGAATAGTCGGAGCTAAGCCGCGGAGCCAGTAAAATCAAGGCTTTGCGGCTTTTTTCCTCTTTTTATTGCATTACGATTGCATTTTTTATTTCACTTCTTTGTGATAGGCTGCGGTGTGCTGGTTGCTCGTATAGTCTGCTACGCTCTGGGTGGCAGGTGTATACTGAAGCACCCCGGTCAGCTTATTGGCAACTTCAAGATTGGTGTTAGGATACAGATGACCATAGGTTCCCAGGGTTGTCTGTATTTTTTCATGTCCCAGGCGCTCTTTGATCAACAGGGGATTTTCGCCCATGCTGATGAGCAGGGAGGCATGGGAATGCCTCAGCGCATGGATTTTAATGCGGTGTACGCCAGCAAGCTCGGCAAGTTTTTCCAATGCCCGTGGCAGGGTATGCTTGCTGGTGGGTATGCCGTTGTAGCTTAACACATAGTCGCAGTTTTTCAGTACCTTCTTCTGGACTTCCTGCCATGCCTTCAGTTCCCTTATGGTATCAGCGTCAACATAAATGGTGCGGATACTCGCCTGCGTTTTCGGTTCCACGGGTTTGAAATCGTCCATTGACTTATAATACATGGTCTTGGTTATGCTCAACAGACCTGTATCAAAATCAATATCCGACCACAGCAGCGCCGCAGCCTCACCAATCCGCATCCCGGTCATAAACAGCACCCAGAAGGAGATAAAGAGGTAATGCTCATAATAATCGCCCTTGTAGAGCAGGGAGATTACCTTCTGAAATTCCTCCAGCGTCCAGAAATCCACCTGTGTCTTTTTGGACTTGATGTTCCCGATCATCCTTGAAGGATTCTTTTTGGCTATGCCCAGTACAATCGCCCGGTCAAAGGCAAGGGAGAGCAGCCCCTGCACCACATGGATATAGTTTGGGCTGAACTGCTTTGCCAGTTCCAGCTGCCAGCTTTGCACATGGATGGGTTCAATTTCGTCCGTCGCCATTTTGTAGAAATACGCAAAGTGTTTCTGAATAGTGGAATAGCGGTTTAAGTAAGTGCTTTCCTTTACCTGCGTTTTATACCACGGCAGGTAGGTTTCTTCAGTGAATGTCTGAAAAGAAACCGTCTTCTTTTTCTCATCCAGTTCCTTGGCGGATGACAGGATTAGCTTGGAATATTCTTCCCTTGCTTCCTTCTTGGTAGCAAAGCCGCTGCGGTATTTCTGGATCTGCTTCCCTGTAATGGGATGGTAGCCTAAATTTGCCCGGAAGTAATAGGTTCCGTTGTCTGCTTTCTTAATTGGATCTTTTGTCATGATTTCACTCCTCACATAGATGTGCAAGAAGTACAATCAATTCTGTTTGTCGGGAATTGTAATTCCCAGCAGTTCTTCCACAGCTTCTTTGGGGACCCTGTCCAGTTTCCGTGACTGGTAGTATGTATGTCCCCTCGATACCATAAGTTTTTTCGTTTCCCTTATGATGTCCGCTGCAAAAGACGGTCCATATCCCAGCGCTATCAAATCGCCCTTCGTTACTGTAACCATACGCCTCCTTTCCCAGCCAGGATATGAGAAAACACAATATCTGGCTATAAGTATAACATATCTGAAAATAATGGTGATCAGCTTCTTGCAAAAAATATAGTAAATTTTTGATTGTTACACATACCTTCCCCCACCGTTTCCTGCGCCCTTCCCGACCGCGTTGACTGGCTGCACTGTGTGCAATTATATCCGGACGGATGGCGGACTTATAGCAGTGAGCCATTCACCGGAACCCATATACATGAGGGTGTATGTTCTTCAGTTGTCAAAGAACGGATGCCTGATACAAATGAACTGCTGTAACAGGACAATCTAAAAAAGAAGTACCGGACAGGGAAGCGGATACTTGAAAAAATTTGAAAAAAAGTAAAATAAACTTTGCAGATGGATTTTTCCGCACAAAAACGGAAAGACTGAAAATGGAAGATATAGTATTATTGAGTTGACAGAATACAAGATGTTGTGCTAAGATGATTCCGTAATTGATTTTTATGCGATGCCTGTCAGTAAAGGACGGGAAAACTATGGTGTATCCGGTATGAAAATATCCGGAACATCCACATTTTCCGCAAGCTGCAGGTTCCGGCACAGCCTGTATGGAGGAAGGCCGGGGCATACGCTGTTTAGGATTGTAAGTAGTGTCAGAGGATACCATGTATAAGCATGGCAGTCTTTTGGCACTTTTTTTGTTTCTGCGGTATGTGCATAACAGCCGGGAGCAGAAACAGGTTTGTGGATCACCACACGCAGTAAGGAATGGAAACCCTTTGAGGACCATTCCTTTTTTTGTGCGCAGCAACGAGCCAGTCAGGGATGCCTGCATCCATAGCTGGTAAGAACTTTAGTTCTTTTGTGTCGTATCAGCGAGCAGCTTTGCTGTGAGTGTGCCAGAAATGCCCATAAGGGCTTGCCCGCATAAGCGGCTGGATAAAAAATGCCTCCGGAAGCGGAGAGATAAAAGAAAGGTGGAAAAAAGAATGAGTGAAACAAGAGTATTTGCCGACGGATACCGCGGCGTATTCCAGAATCAGGAGGACTTTCTTAAGTGCCTGAATAACATCGGGAGAAATTCCTTCTGGGAGAGAAAGACTTCCAAGAACCTGCGCCTTGTGGCGATTACCAGCGGGAGTAAGGTGGAGGAAGAACTGAAGCAGATGTATGCGGATGAGGGGCTGGATGAGGACATCATCACGGATACCATCATCAATACGGGGCTGCTTCTGAAAATCAGGAACCAGTATTACCCTGTCAGGGACTGTGCGATCAAGAGCATCCTCGACCGCGCGGGTATTTCCGGTGCGGGGCTGCGCAGGGTGGAAAAGAGCGTGTACGCGCGAATCCTGAACGACTGCCTGAAGGTGGCAAAGGGAGATGCGCTCCTGCGTATCTCGGAGGGCAAGGTCTCCGCCGTACTGGGAGGCGACTGCCATGATTATGCCGTGCTTGACATGGAGCAGGTATTCCTGCACTCCGTGGACTATCTGACAAAGAATTTCAGGGGCTGCAGTTACCTTGCCGGTTTTTATGAGCATGACATGGCATCTGCGCTCTGGGAGCTTTCCGGGGAGGACGGACTGCTGGATGCTTATAAAAAGGAGCTGGCGCTGCACGGGAAGACGGCGGAGGAAATGAAACCCGTTGTCAGGATCACGACCTCGGATACCGGTTCCGGCGGGGCAAATATCTACCCCATGCTGGTATCGGGAAGCGAGAACATCACCATCAACTTAGGCAGTCCCCTACGGCTTGGACACCGTAACGGCACACGGATTGCGGAATTTGACGCGCACCTGAAACTGTTATATGGGAAGTACCAGCTCGCCATCGGGAACCTTGCAAGGCTGCTGGAGGTTGAGATTGTAAATCCCGTAAACTGCATGAAGGGCGTCATGGATAAACTGGGCATTCCCCGGAAGTATGAAGCCGAGGCGGTGGATCTGTTTGCGACGCAGTATGGGGAGGACCCCTGTACCGCACATGAGATCTATTTCGGTATTTCTGAGATCCTTTATATGCTTGCCTGCGAAGGTGAGGAAGGGAGCCGGATCACACGGATGGAGGAAACCATTGCTAGGGCATTATCCGTCAACTGGACGGAATATGACGTTCCGGGTGCCTATAAGTGGTAGAAGGAGGAGAAAAGGATGGACGAATTTAGAAAAGAGGTTATAAGGGAACTGGAGAAAAAACTGGGGGATGGATATGACATATTTCCCAAAGACAACACAAAAAATAATGGTTTTACAGCGCATGGCATCTTTATCCATAAAAAAGATAATCCCATAGGCGCCGTGGCATATCTGGACGGTTATATCATCCTGTACGCCGCGGGGGTGATGACTCCGGAAAATATTGCGGATGAACTGACACGGCAATGCAGCGGAGAAAGGATTCCGATTCCCCAAAGCGAAATAAATGATCTTGAGGATTTTAGCAGGATGCAGGATAAGTTAAGGCTGCGGCTCATAAATTATGCCGCCAATTCCGCAGAACTGGAAAAAATTCCGCACAGGAAATTCCTTGACCTTGCAGTTACATATTATCTGGATATAGACATGGAGCCGGGGGAAGGGAATGGCGCCCTTATCATTCCGAATGGACTGATGGAAATATGGGATGCCACGGAAGAAGATTTATACAGGGCAGGCATGGAAAACCTGCGGAGGAAGGATAAATGCTTTGCAGTTGACATGCTCAGTTTTATCAGGGGAGCTGTCAGTGCGGAAGATGAAGAAGAAATGAGGGCGGTCCTTGACGAGATCGAAAAGGAAGGGGCACCCAGAGTAGAGATGTATGTGGCATCCAACCAGAAACACCGTTTTGGGGCAGTCTGTATGTTAGACAGTTCTTTGTTACAGCAGATGGCGTATTCCAAAGGCTGTGACCTGAACATTTATCCGAGCTGTATAGATGAGCTTATCATCGTCCCGGTGAAGGATGGAAATGAGGACTGCATGAGTACGAAGGATGTATGTGAGATCAATATGTGCAATGTCCCAAAGGAGGAATGGCTGTCCAACAGTATCTACCGGTATGACAGGGTGACGCGGGAAGTTTCCATCTACAAGGAAGGAGCGCCGCTGTAATGGTAATGGATTCGGTAGAAATTCTGGAAGATGTCATCGAAGATGAACTGCGCCGGGTAGCCATCCGTTATTACAGCGTGGCACACAGCCGGGAGGAAACCATCACAAGCTGCGAAGGCGACTTGATCGTGATCTGTAACGTGCTTGCAGACTATGCGGACCTTCTGGATGAGTTCCTGAATGATGAAAAGGAGCGGGAACGGCTCGGATTCTGTGCGGTAATGCAGTATGAGCGCATGCGCGACAGATGCCGGAATATCACGGCGGGGCTGCAGGAGAAAACCGGCTATGACCGGGCTGCAGCCATTGAGAAGTGCCGGAAAAGGGCAGGCAGGAAACCGAAGGCGGACGCCGGGATCGGTGAGGATGCCCTTGTCCTTTCCGCCAGGCGCAGAGCGCAACAGAAAACAGAGCAGCAGCCTGCCGCAGAACAGAGTAAAACAGAATAACGATAAGGACAGGGAGAGAAGGGATAAGACCTTCTCTTTTTCTGTCCGCAGTATGCAGCCGCAGAAGGCGGCAGAAAGTGAGGAAAAGAATGGGACTGGATATGAATTATAAAGCAGAGGTGTTCGTGGATACGGAAGATTTAAGCAGGGAGGATTGGCTTGCCTGCCGCCGCAAGGGGATTGGCGGGAGCGACGCCGCAGCTATCATGGGAATGTCGCCGTTCTGTACGAAGCGTGACCTGTACTATGACAAATGCGGCATACAGGCGGTCATGGACGAAGAGGAAGACAACTGGGTTGCAAAGGAAGTGGGACACCGGCTGGAGGACCTTGTGGCGGAGATTTTTTCCAGAAAGACAGGTCTGAAGGTGTACCCTGTCCGGAAGATGTTCCGCCATCCGCTTTTTCCGTTCATGCTTGCAGACGTGGATTTCTTTATTGATTTCCCCGACGGCAGCAAGGGCATCCTTGAGTGCAAGACCACCAACTATAACTGCCAGAATAAGTGGGCGAATGATTCCACCCCTGTCAATTATGAGTACCAGGGCAGACACTACATGGCGGTGATGAACATCAATAAGATGTATTTTGCCTGCCTGTATGGGAACAACGAGAACGAGTTCTTTATCCGCTGCATGGAGCGCGACCTTGACATCGAGGAAGACCTGATCGCGGAGGAGGAATTTTTCTGGACAGAGAACGTGGAAAAAGGCGTGGAGCCGCCCTATACGGAAAAGCCAGACCTTGTGCTGGAGAGCATACGGAAACACTGCGGACCGGCGGACAAGGATGCAGACGCGGTAAAACTTGACCGGAAGTACCTTGCCAGTATTGAGAAGTATATGGCATTAAAGGAGCAGAAGGCGCAGCATGAGGGCGAGGCAAAGAAACTGGATGAAAAGATGAAGGAAGCCTATGCGGAGATCGTGGAGAAGATGGGAACAAGCTGTACCGGCGTTTTACGGAACGGCAGTGAGGAATATGTGGTTTCCTATAACCCCGCCTACCGCACGGGCATTGACAAAAAGGGGCTGGAGCGCTTAAAGGTGCAGCACCCGGATGTCTATGATGACTATGTGAATACGACGGAGAGCAGGAGGTTTTCCGTCAAGGTGAAAGGAGCGGCCTGATGAAGAAGAATGACCTTGTATATATCTGTTCTCCGCTGTCGGCACCGACAGAGCAGGGGATACGGAAGAACATGGAGAAAGCGGCGTATTATGCAGGTCTTGTATCCGGCGTTACCGGGTGCAGGGCAATCGCGCCCCACAGCTTCCTTCCGGAATATCTGGATGACAACATCCCGGAGGAGAGGGAAGCGGCGCTTGCCTTCGGGCTTGACCTGCTGAAACTGAGCAAAGCCATCGTTGTGTGCGGCAGCCGGATCAGCAGCGGGATGCGGGGCGAGATCAGACTGGCAGGGGAGCTGGATATCCCTGCCTATGCCCTGGTCGAATCTGCCGGCGGCATTGCACTGGCGAAAATAACGCAGGAGGAGAGAACGGATGAAATGCAGATTTGTAAAAGAAATATTTCACAATAAGGACAATGGGTACTGTATTTTCGTGTACCACACGGAGAGCACGGAAGTCCCGGAAGCGGCAAAAGATCCAAATTATAAAGGAAAGGGCACCCGGTTTACAGCGACGGGTACGGGTCTGCCGGATACGGAGACAACGGAAGCGGAGCTTACAGGAAACTGGGTAAGGAACAAGTATGGACTGCAGTTACAGGTCGAGAGTTATGAGGAAATCTTACCCCAGACAAAGGAAGGGATCAGGGGCTACCTGTCCTCCGGCATGATAAAGGGTATCGGACCGAAGATGGCGGAGCTGATCGTGGAGAAGTTCGGTACAAGAACCTTTGATGTGCTGGACAATTATCCGGACAGCCTGCTGGAGATCAAGGGCATTACCCGCAAAAAGCTGGACGGCATCCTCTTATCCTATCAGGGCAGCCATGCCATGCGCGACCTTGCTGCTTACCTTACGCCTTTTAAGGTGACGCCCAAAAAGATACAGAAAATCTATGAGGAATTTGGAAATGCGGCGCTGGATACCGTAAAGAACCAGCCCTTTGCGCTCTGTAAGATCAGCGGTTTCGGTTTTCTGACCGTGGATGAGATTGCAAAAGCCAATAGGGGAAAGCCTGACGATCCCCTGCGGATTGAGGGCTGTATCTGGTACTGCATGGAACAGGATATGCAGGAAGGAAATCTGTTTCAGGACAAGCAGCAGTTCCAGAGAAAAGTATATGAACAACTGAATAAAGGCTACCAGGGGGAGGCCGTCACGGAGATGGCAGTCTACAAGGTACTCTACCAACTGGTAAAGGATAAGCGTATGTATTATGAAAGCGGCGCCCTGTATCCCGCGAATATGTACGGCTATGAGTGCGGCGCGGCAAAAAAGCTGGTATCCCTGCTTACGGCTAAGCAGGAGGAACAGGATATTACCTTCCTTCTGGCGGAGGCACAGAAAGAACTTGGCATCAGCCTTTCCCCGAAACAGGAGGAGGGCGTCAGGAAGGCGTTCCGCCATCCGGTCAGCATTATTACCGGAGGACCCGGAACAGGAAAGACCACGGTACAGAAGGTGCTGCTCTATGTCCATGAGAAACTGGGCGGCGGCAGCGTGCTGCTGACAGCGCCCACGGGCAGGGCAAGCCGTAGGATGGCGGAGAGCACGGGATGGCAGGACGCCATGACGATGCACAGCGCGCTTGGGCTTACCAGTGACGAGGACAGTGAAGAATTGGAGGAAATGTTGGAGGCAGACTTCATCATAGCGGACGAGTTTACCATGTCCGATATGAGGCTGTCATACATCTTTTTTGCCCATATCCGGGCGGGGAGCCGTCTGGTGCTGGTGGGGGATGTGGACCAGCTTCCCAGTGTGGGACCCGGCAATGTATTCCGCGAGCTGGTTCAGTGCGGCGTGATCTCGGTCACGGTGCTTGACACGATCTTCCGTCAGGCAGAAGGGAGCCGTATCATTGCCAACGCAAAGCGGATGCAGGAAAATGACGCGGCGCTGGATTACGGTGCAGGCTTTTCCTTTATCCCTGCGGGGAGCGCGGCAGAGGCTGCGGAGAAAGTGCAGGAGCTGTACCGTGCCAGCGTGGATGCGTTTGGCATGGACAAGGTGCAGGTGCTGACGCCCTACCGCAAGACCGGGGAAGCCAGTGTAAATGCGCTGAATGAAAGGTTATGGGAGATGGTGAACCCGAAGGAGGAGGGAAAGCCGGAGATTTATTCCGGGAAACGCACCTTCCGTCTGGGAGACCGGATCATCCATAACAAAAACAAGAACCAGATCAGCAATGGTGACATCGGATACATCAGGGATATTTATATGGATGAAGATGGAACGGAGGTTGCGGAGCTGGAATTTTCGGAAGGACGTTTCGTGAAATACGGGAGTGAGGAACTGGATATGGTGGAACACGCATATGCAACGACCGTCCACAAAAGCCAGGGAAGCGAATACCCGATGGTGATCCTGCCGTGGCTGCCCATGTTTTACAAAATGCTGCGGCGCAATATCTTCTACACCGCCATAACGAGGGCAGGCGTACAGGTCGCCATCATCGGCAGTAAAAGGGCTGTCTGCACCGCCATCCACAATACGGAGTGTGACAGGCGCAATACCCGGCTTGGGGAGCGCATCATCAGGGAATATAACCGTTTGCTGGAGGAAAATAAAAGACAGCCTGAAAATGGCGGATACCGTCAGGAAGTGATCAATTTATAGGTGGAGGGTTTGTGCCTTACAGGTCAAGCCTGCAGAACTTGAAAGGAGCATAGCAAAAATGGATGATATGGAGAAAAAAACAGAAGAAATGAAAACTGGGGAAGTGGAAATGAACCAGAAGATGACAGAAAGGGCAGACTGGATCGATACGCAGACCTATTGGTATCTGATGCAGCTTCTGGAAATAAGTACGGCTGAGGCGGAAGAAAAATTCCCGTGGAACATTGCAATTATCAGGGAGGTGTTTGAGGAAGCCGTGACTGTACTCAATAAGCATGGATACAAGGTATGTGATCCGTACATATCCACACCGGAAGTCGGCCGGCAGTACCGCTGCACGCTTTCCGAGTGCGGCTGTGGGAACTGTAACTGTCAGGATGAGTTTATGGAAAAGGAAAGGCTCATTTCCAATATCGAGGATGCCGTTGCGCTTACCGGGCTGAAGATCATAAGCGGCGGAAAAGACAGCATCATCGTAAGGGAGGGCAGCATTGATGCGGATTTTGAGATCCGTGTCAGCCAGCTTGCCGGATAGGGGGCTGCAGTATGGAAAAAAGAGACTATAAAAAGGAGTTTTGTACCCTGATGGATCAGTTTGCTTTCCGCTACTCCAGATGGCAGGTATGGAATGATTTCCTGAGCCTGTCTGCGATTTCCTTGGCAAATGTAATACCAACGCCGGAAAAAGAGGAGCGGGAGGAAAAGTACCACGCCATCCTAAGCGGCTACCGGGAGGAGGAACGGGAGATTTTCCCGCAGATGTTACACCTTGTAGTGCTGGCATTAAGCGATAATCCGGAGCAGGACTTTCTGGGCAGCCTGTACCATCATCTTGAGCTGCATCAGGAGCAGAAGGGGCAGTTTTTCACGCCCTACCATATCTGTGAATTTATGTCGGAAATACAGTTTACGGATTCAGAAGCGGATGAAATGCTGAAGGAACGGCGCTATATCAGTGTAAACGATCCTGCCTGCGGCGCGGGCGCCATGCTGATTGCCTTTGCAAATGTGGCAAGAAAACATGGCATCAATTACCAGAAGCATGTGCTGTTCGTGGCACAGGATATTGACCGCACCGCAGCCATGATGTGCTACATACAGATGTCCCTGCTGGGATGTCCCGCCATCGTGGTGATCGGGGACAGTCTTGCAAAGCCGTTTCCCCATCCGGATAACGAAGTATGGTGTACCCTGTTTTACTATCTGAACCACTGGCGCTTTGCGTCGGGGGAGGCAGGAGAGAGACAGGAAGACAGCGGGGTTGCGGAAGAACAGGGAATGGCTGCCGTCACCTTAGAACATCCGCCTGAAAATGTCAGGCTGATAGAAGGAGCGGACGGACAGCTCATGCTGTGTATGGAAACGGCATCATAACAGGTGTTGAAGAAAGGAGCAAGAATGAAGAATGTAGCAGACATCCGGTTTCAACTGGATATATTGCGGCGGGACGGCTATCATGCCGCTGCGCGGATCATCGAATCCTTGCAGGGAACGGTCAGCCGGGAGGCTGAAATGGAATACCTGAAGGAATTTGTCCGGCAGGGCTGTTTTGATGAAGAACTCATTCGTGACCAGCTTCGCTGTCTGTGGACGGCATACTGCCTGCACCACGGGCTTGATGCGGATACATCCGGGTACGACAATGACCTGAAGAAGTTGTGGAACACCATGGCGGAGGATGAACCTGAAACTGCAGATTGGAGCGATTATGACAGCTTTGACAATTTCATGTGCAAATACCTTGTATAAGAAAATCTAAAAAACTACATAAAAATTCAAGAAAATGCGGGGGAGGCAGGTACTTATTATATGTACCCCTTCCCTGAAAGGAAAGGAGAAAACAGATGGGAGAAACAACAGCAAATGCAGCGTATATGTACGACGAGGTGGAGGAAATCCGTAACCTGAACAAAGTGGAGGGATTTGATCCCAGAAGGTACATGAGGATCATCGGGCAGGAAGGCCAGGCGGGAAAGTATTATCTCGACGTGGCGTTCCGTAAGCTCTGGTTCCGGCTGAAGTATCCGGAGGGCAAGATTGTGAAGAAAATCCTGAAGCTGACGGATCAGGTTGCCATTGTGGAGGCACGGATATACCTGCACCGCAATGACCCGGAGGAAAACTTCATCGCAAATGCACTGGCGCAGAAATACAGGACAGAGGACGGACAGTTTGGCAATAAATTTGTGGAACTGGCGGAAACTGCCGCAGTCGGGCGCGCGCTTTCGGATGCAGGCTTCGGGCTGCAGTTTGCAGACAAGGAAGAAGATATTGATCCGGAAGTGACGGAGGCTCCTTTTGAGCCGCAGTTCCTTTCAGGAAGTGGCATTGACGGCGAAGTTTTAGGCGAAATGTTTTCCGGGGAGGATATGGAAAACGGTACTGCGCTTTTGGATGAAAAAATTCCCGGACAGTACGGGATAGAGAATTATATCCCCATGCCGGAAGAAGTGGGACAGGCGATGGGCATGACGCCCGCCATGTCACAGAACAGCGGTATGGCACCGCAGAACCGGCAGAGCCAGCCACAGCAAAACCAGCAGCAGAGGAACGGGGTGCAGCAGAGCCAGCCACGGCAAAACCAGCAGCAGAGTAACCAGCCGCAGCCGAAACCGGCGCAGGCGCCTGCAGCAAAAACAGCGCCGCAGCCCGGAAGACAGGCGGCAAGCAATGCTCCTGCCGGAAAGAATACCCAAGGCGCTGCCAATATCAAAAAGGATATGCCTGTGGAGCAGATCTATTCCATGTTAGACCGTGACAGTGCCGCAGCCGTTGTGATCCCGATGGGCTATAACAAGGGAAAGACACTGGGGCAGGTGGCTGTGGAGAAACCCGCAAACCTGCAGTGGTATGTGGACTCCTATGGCGGACCTGACAACCTCCTGCGTGCGGCGGCAAAGTTTTTGATTGACATGGCATTAGGGCAGGCAAGTTAGATTGAAATTATATCAAAATACAAAAAGGGCAGTGCTTCATCGTGCTGCCCTTAAAAAGAAAGCAGCTTTATAACAGGCTGCGGAAAGGAGGAACGCCATGTATCAGGATTTTCCCTTTACCATCGTGGATGTGGCATACCTCTTGAACCTGCATGTCAGGCATAAAAATACGGCGAGCCTTGATGTGGACTGTCCGTTCTGCGGGGAGAAAAAGGGCAAGCTCAACCTCAACACTAAAAAGAACGTGTTCAAGTGCAACCGGTGCGGGGAAAGTGGCGGCATGCTCTCCCTGTATGGGAGGATATACGGGTTGGATAACCAGACTGCTTATGAGGAGATAAAAGGCGCCCTGGGAAGGAATGAGCAGGCACCGTCCTATCAGGTAAGGAAACGGGAGATTGCTCCGAAGGAGCCGGAGATCCCAAGCGCCATGCCCGCCCCGGATTATGTGAGGCACAAGACATACAGTATGTTCTTTTCCATGCTGGTGCTTGCGGATACCCACAGGAAGAACCTGTTAAAGCGCGGATTTACGGAGCAGCAGATCGAGAAAAACGGCTATAAAAGCACGCCGGTCTTCGGCTATAAAAAGCTGACGGAGAAGCTGCTGGCGGCGGGATGCACCGTGGAGGGTGTTCCGGGATTTTATCAGGATAAGGACGGGGAGTGGAACATCCATTTCTCCAATAAATCCTCCGGGTTTCTGGTGCCGGTCCGAAACATCGACGGTCTGATCGTGGGGGCGCAGATACGGCTGGATCACCCTTATGACGGCAGGAAATATATCTGGCTCTCCAGTACGAACTATCATATGGGCACATCCTCCGGAAGCCCCGTCCATCTGGCGGGCAGTCCGGGGGAAAAGACCATTTTTATCACGGAAGGGCCGTTAAAGGGCGACCTTGCCCATTCCCTGTCCGGCAGAACCTTCGGCTGCGTGCCGGGAGCGAACCAGTATGCAAACCTGCCCCCGTTCTTACGGGAGATGAAGCAGATGGGTACGCAGTCGGTCTATGAAGCCTATGACATGGATAAGCTGTTAAGGACTGCCTGCAGGGGCGATTATAATGAAAAGTGTACCCATTGCGAAAACTACCGGAAGGACTGGAAACAGCAGGATATTTCCTGTGAAAAGAAATGCGTCAAACGCCGGAACATCCAGCGGGGATGCCAAAAGCTCACACAGATCTGCCGGGAACTGGGGCTGTCCGTGAAAACACTCACATGGGATATGGATGACGACGGTGACTGGGCGGAGCATGTAAAAGGTGTGGACGATTACCTGTATGATCTGGAGCAGAAAAAACAGGGACAGATTTGATAAAAAGAAATACGCAGGGCGGACTTCCATACGGGGGTTCGTCCTTTTTTTGCGTAAAGCGTAAGTAAAAAACAATATTTTTGTAAAGTGCTGTTGGCTTTTACTTAAACCGTGCGTATAAAACAGTAAATAGGGAACTGACGGAGAGGTTCTTGTAAAGTGAGCTTTTTGACAGTTCCCACATAAAGGAGCTGAGACTATGATGTATCAAAAAATTATTGTACCTATTGACCACGGAAACAGGAACATGAAGACCGAACATAAGATATTTACTTCTGGCTTTGTGGAGGGGGACTGCAGGCCCGCGCTGGGGGAGTACCTGCATTATGACGGGCGCTACTATGCCCTTGCGGAGCAGAGGATACCTTATATGCGGGACAAGACTGTGGATGACCGTTTCTTCATCCTGACGCTGTTTGCGGTGGCGATGGAAGCGGAAAAGCAGATGTTAAACGCAAAAGACACGCTCCTGCAGGCGGCGCTGCCGGTGGGACTGCCCCCGAAGCATTACGGCGCGCTGTACCGGAAGTTCGAGGATTATTTTAAGAACAGGGGCATCCAGCGGTTTACCTACAAGGGCATTCCCTATCAGGTTGAGATTGTGGAAGCCGCAGCTTTTCCGCAGGATTATGCGGCTGCCATGACTGTCTATCAGAGAATAGCGGAATTTAACAAGGTCATCACGGTAGATATCGGGGGCTTTACGCTGGATTACCTTATGATCCGGGGAGGAAAACCGGACCTGTCTGTCTGTGACTCTCTGGAAAAGGGGGTCATCCGCCTGTATAATGATATTTCTTCCCGTGTCAATTCCGAGCAGGACATCCTGATCGATGATACGGACATTGACCGGATCATCCGGGGAGAGAAGACAGATTTTGTTGAAGATGTGGTCCGTATTGTGGAGGATATGACAAGGACTTTTGTGAATGACATCCTCGGCACGCTCAGGGAGCGGGGGCTTGACTTGAAAGCGGGCTGCGTGGTATTTATCGGCGGCGGCGCCCTGCTGCTTAGAAAATATTTGGAGCAGTCCGGCAAGATTGAACGCTGCATCTTTGTGGAAGACATCTGCACCAACGCAAAAGGGTATGGTATGCTCTACCAGATCCAGAAGAAGGGTAGATAACCGTATGGGAAAAAAGAACCCGTTTGTGACAACGGTAGGATTTAACAGGCATGATCCCGCCCATGTGGAGGTGGCGCAGTTCCTGAATGGCATGGAGCGGGGGAAGGCACAGTATATCGTGGATGCGGTTATGGCGTACCAGAACGGAGGGCAGGCGGGCGTTTCTGTTTTATCAGGGGCTGGAAGGATAGCAGACTATGAGGCAATCCGGAAGATTGTGCTGCAGGTCATGGAAGAACGGGAAAATGGGGCTTATGGCAGCAATATGGCTGCGGCGGGGGCAATGGAAACGGCTCAACAGGCAGAAACTTTTGGCGAAAATGGATTGACAGGACTGGATGATAATGCGTTAGGCGGTATCTTACAGTCGCTGGAGGCGTTTAAGGGATAGGATGAACGGAAACAGAGAATAATAGCAGCATAAAAGGAAGCCTTTTCCAGTCTTTTATGAATCGGCTTCCTTTTGTTCAAGCAGAGTGTCGGTTGATATGTTAAAATATTTAGCGAGAATAGCAACTTCGTAGTCGGGAACAAAGCGGCTGCCCTGCTCGATGCGCAGGATGGTCAGGTCGCTGCACTCCATGCCGAGCAGCTGGAGCTGGCTTGCGAGCGCGGCTTGGGATAATCCTTTTTCCTGCCGGAGCTGTCTGATCTTGGAACCAATGATGTTTTTGGAGGTTCCGTTCCAGTAAATTTTCATAAATGCATTCCCTTCTAAAGATGAAGTGTATAGAATTGATTTTACCGAAACGGAGTGATAATATACTTCTAAAGATGAAGAACAAGGAAATATAAGGGATCAGCAGTGGGTTGTTGGTACGAAATAATACTGATAATAAAGGAGAGGTATGGCATGAATGATGTATGGTTGAAAATGGCTGAGTTTTTGGGCAGGTTAAACGGAGAGAGCGTCAGCAGGGAAAGTTATGTACGCACTCCAGAATATGAAAAGGCGTTGGAGGCATGGAAAGAAAAAGAACAGGAGTGGGAGGATTTTCTGGAAACTCTTTCCACAGAACAGAGGGAAAAGCTGGAGGAAATCAAAGAATGCCAGGAGGACTTTTCTTCTGCCCAAGAGTTAAGGGCATATATTCAAGGCTATGTGGACTGTGTGCAGGCATTGTATCATATGGGATTATTGAATGAAAATAAGGAATTAAAAATTCATTAAAAACAAAAGATATATTGCCTTTTCAGAGAAAGACATATTATTATAAATAAGGGTAACCCGGTATAAGATATGAAAATGGATGGAAAGGCAGTGAGGCAATGTATAATCCGCAACTGGAGACATTTATCCGCGTGGCAGATGCCGGAAGTTTTAACAAGGCGGCAGAACAGGCATATATTACACCTACGGCGGTTTTGAAACAGATCAATCTGCTGGAGGCAGATTTGGGGGTACAGCTCTTTGAAAGAACCCACAGGGGGCTTTCTCTGACGAAAGCAGGGAGCTCTCTGTATAAAGACACAAAATACATTATCCAGTATTGCAAGGATTCTGTGGTACGAGCGAAAAATGCCATGCAGGAAAACACAGACATCATCCGTATTGGGACATCACCGATGACACCTGCGCAGGTTCTTGTGGAACTTTGGCCACAAATTCATGCGTTGTGTCCAGAGATCAAGTTCCAGCTTGTCCCTTTTGAGAATACTCCGGAAAATGCAAGGGAAATATTGAAGAACCTTGGACAGAATATTGATGTGGTGGCAGGAATTTTTGATGAAACAATGCTGAACCTGCGCCAGTGCGCGGGCTTTGAACTTTTCGAGCAGCCATTATGCTGTGCGGTATCCATTCACCATCGTCTTGCGGATAAGATAAAACTGACGGTTCAGGATTTATATGGGGAGAACCTGCTACTGATGCATCGTGACTGGAGCCATTATGTGGACAGACTTCGGGATGACCTTTGGCAGAACCACAGTAAGATCAGCATCGTGGATTTTGATTTTTACAGTGTGGATGTATTTAACCGCTGTGAGAATGGAAATGATGTGCTGATGGCGGTGCCGGTATGGGATAATGTCCATCCCTTATTAAAGGTAATCCCTGTAGATTGGAGTTATTCTATTCCCTATGGCCTGCTGCATTCCCCGGAACCTTCCGTAACGGTAAAGAAATTCCTCTCGGCATTGCAGAAAGTATTGTAACAGGGTAACAACAGAGTTGTAACCTCAAAGTATAAACTGATGAACCAATCGAGACTTCTTTTGAAGCCTCGATTTTTTTATACTAAAAAAGCAAGGGGGAAAGGCGTGGTTATGAATAATTTTATTTTTGAAAATTCTACAAAGACATATTTTGGAAAAGGCTGTGTGAAAGAATATCTTGCCTGCCTGACCAGACATTATGGAAAAAATGTGATGTTTGCTTATGGTGGAGATTCCATCAGGAATAACGGTATTTATGATGAGATCCGGGAGAGTCTTGCAAAAGCGGAAAAGAATGTGGTTGAATTTTCAGGCATTTATGAAAATCCAACTTATGAAAAAGTGCTGGAGGGCGCGAAGCTGGCAAAGGAAAATGAAATAGATTTTATTCTTGCCGTTGGGGGCGGAAGCGTGACGGACTGCTGTAAAGCCGTTTCTATGGCAGCGGTTTATGGTGGCGATCTTTGGGATGATTTTTTTGCAAGGTATGGAATTATGGAGTTTGATCCGGTTCCAATGGGCGCTGTTGTGACGGAAACGGAAACCGGAAGTGAAATGAACGGAAGGGCAGTCATTACGAACCAGGCGTTGAAAGTCAGGACGGGGAGGGACTATCCCAAGTGTAACCCTAAATTTGCGTTGATCGATCCTGCCTATAGCTGCCATGTTCCCAAAAGGCAGATGGTGTCTGACGGTTTTGATACATTATCCCATATGATGGAGATTTATTTCAGCAAACCAGATGAAGATAATGTTTCCGATGACATTGCGGAGGCGCTGATGAAAAATGTAATCCAGAATTTAAGGACGGCAATCAAAGACCCACAGGATTATAGGGCAAAAAGCAACCTGATGTGGGATGCGGCTATGGCGGAGAACCGTATCCTGAAATTAGGAAAACAGACAGATTTCCAATGCCGTCAGATGGAGCATCAGCTTGCAGCTTATACAAACTGCAACCAGGGGGAAGGGCTTGCAGTCCTGCATCCTGTCTACTATCGTCATATTTATAGAAACGGCTGTCATAAGTTCAGGAGGTTTGCCGTCAATGTATGGGGAATTTCGGACAGGGGCAAGACAGAGGAAGAAACAGCCTGTGAAGGGGTTGAGGCACTGGCTGGATTTATTAAAGAAGTGGGACTTCCCGTTACACTCCGTGATTTAGGGGCAGACGAGAATACGGATTTGAGGCAGATCGCAGATTCCTGCAGTCTTTCTGCCGGCAGTTATAAACAAATGACGCACAAGGAAATCCTTGAAATTTTTCAGGAATGTTATTAAAGGAGGAAAAACAATGAGAAAGAAAATGATGAAGAAAGTAACAGCGGTATTGACGAGCGTAGTTCTTGCCATTGGTCTTATGGGGTGCGGCAGCCAGAACAGCGGGAACAATACGCAGCAGGCCCGGCAGGAAAGGGAAGATGTGACGCCGGAAAGTACACAGGAGCCGTCCGCCCCGCTGGAACAGGAAACGGAAAACCAGACGGATGCAGCACAGACTGAGCAGGAAACGGCAGTACAGACAGAACAGCAGCCGGAAAACGATGTGGATACTTCGGCGGAGAATACCGATCAGCCGTCTGCGGAAGGCGGAAAAACGCTGGTTGTTTATTACTCAGCTACAGGAAACACGGAAAGCGTGGCAGGTTATATTGCAGCGGCGACAGACGCCGACATTTTCGTGCTGGAGCCGGTGGAGCCGTATAGCAGTGAGGATCTGAACTGGACGGATGAAAACAGCCGTGTTGTGTATGAGCATGACAATCCGGAAGCAAGAAACGTGGAATTGGTGTCAACGACCGTAAATGACTGGGAATCCTACGACACCGTATTTATCGGTTATCCCATCTGGTGGCACATTGCGGCATGGCCGGTGGACGGGTTTGTTGAGGCAAATGATTTCACAGGAAAGACGGTGATTCCTTTCTGCACTTCATCCAGTTCTGATCTGGGTGAGAGCGGGGAGCTGCTGGCAGAGGCAGCCGGAACAGGGAACTGGCTGGAGGGAGAACGGTTTTCGTCCAGTGCCTCCGAGGAAACGGTCCGGGCATGGGTGGAAGGTCTGGATCTGTAAAAACAGATAAAGGCAGATTGCAGGAAACAGGAACAGTTGGAAGTAATCAA
This sequence comes from uncultured bacterium, assembly GCA_947073545.1. Lineage (GTDB taxonomy): Bacteria > Bacillota > Clostridia > Lachnospirales > Lachnospiraceae > UBA3282. The sequence continues at coordinate 2,530 of CAMTMP010000035.1, read as the reverse complement.
TGAAACAGGGAGAATTGTAAATGAATAAAAGATATATTTTTACAGCGCTGCTGGCAGGATTGCTGACAGTATCCGTACTGACAGGCTGTGGTAATGAGGCGGCTGGTACAACGCAGGAAGCAGTAACGGACTCAAAGCAGGAAACGGCCGCAGATGCAGGGCAAAGTACACGGGAAGATGAACCGCAGAATGTATCGGTGGATGCAGAGCAGGAAACATTGATGGAAAAAGAGAATACTGATGATGTACTGATGATTGCACAACAGGGAATGTTCTCTTCCGGCGGCATCGTTACTGAGCCGGTGGAAGGAGAATATGATCCGACATCAAACTGGCTGGATGCAAGCCGTGCAGGGAATACTGCCCATGTGGATCATGCCAATGTATTTTACCAGATACCGGTGAATGATAATGGCAATCCGATTGTTTATCTGCATGGTTATGGGCAGTCCCGTATGGGATGGATGACAACTCCGGACGGGCGTGAAGGATGGTCTGACCTGTTTTTGAAAAAAGGATATGCGGCATTTCTGGTGGATCAGCCGAGACGCGGCGAGGCGGGAGCAGCCTCATCCATGACAACGGACGGATTTCTTGATACATGGGCTGAGGACTCCAAAGACTATAAACCGGGAGACCAGGCGTGGTATACCCACTTCAGAATCGGACGTGTGGCGCCGGAGCGGTATGAGGGCTCTCAGTTTCCGGAAGGGGAGGAGGCACAGGATCAGTTTTTCCGTCAGATGACGCCAAATACCGGAAATTTCGATCAGGCACTGGACGCAGCGGCTCTGGGGGCTGTAATGGAAGATGTGTATGAAATGACGGGCAGCAAGGCAGTCTTTGTGACACATTCACAGGGCGGAGCTGTAGGCTGGGATGTGCCGGTGGAGAATATTTCCGCGATTATAGCCATTGAGCCGGGAGGAACACCGGAGCCGGGTTCAGAGCAGTATCAGAAACTGCTGGAGGCAGAGATTCCCATTACGATTTACTTTGGGGATTATATTGACAATGGACCGGAAGATATTATGTCCACAGGCTTCTGGCAGGCAGTCCGGGACGGTGCCATTCAGTTTGCGGAAAGCTATAACAGTGACGGCGGCGATTGTACCGTAGTTTATCTGCCGGATGAAGGAATTACCGGGAACAGCCATTTTATGTTTCAGGAGCTGAATAACGATGTGATTGCAGACCATATTGCCGCATGGCTTGAGGAAAAAGGACTGCATTAAAACAAAGGGAGCTTTGAGACGGCTTTTATAAGGAGAGACGATCTATGAAAAAAATTGTAGTGTGGTTTTCTGCGGTTTTACTGGTACTCAGTTTGGCGGCATGTGGAAACAGCACGGAATCGGCGGAGAATAACGACACAGAAACGACAAATTCGCAACCGGCTACTGACGGGAGCGGATCTTCCGGACAGGAGGAGAACGTTTCTGTGAATGATGATTCAGAAAAAGAAACAGGCGCTTCACAGGATACTGTCTCTCGGGACAATGGGGAAGCATCCGTGGTATATTTCACATCCGACATATCGCCGGAAGGGTTGATGGCTGTTTACGAGGCTTTGAACTGGGAACCTACTGGAGGCGTTGCGGTCAAGCTGTCAACAGGAGAGCCGCCGGCAAGTAATTATCTCGATCCGGAACTGATTAAGGACCTGATACAGTCCGTGGACGGTACGATTGTGGAGTGCAATACGGCATATGGCGGCTCCCGGACGGAAACGGCCATGCACATGCAGGTAGCGGAGGATCATGGATTTACGGCGATTGCGGATGTGGACATTCTGGATGCGGAGGGTTCCATGGAACTGCCCGTGGAGGGTGGAACGCGCCTTGAAAGCAATCGGGTGGGTTCTCATTTCGCGGATTATGATTCTTATATTATCCTGTCTCACTTCAAGGGGCACGCGATGGCGGGTTTTGGCGGGGCGATTAAGAATATCTCCATCGGGCTTGGTTCCAAAGAAGGGAAATGCCTGATCCATACTGCCGGAGCGAGCAGCAGCAGTCCGTGGGGCGGCGATCAGACCGGTTTTACGGAGTCGATGGCGGAAGCCGGTAAATCCGTATCGGATTATCTGGGATATGGGGACCGGATTATATATATCAGTGTGTTGAACAATATTTCCATTGACTGCGACTGCGACGGAAATCCCGCAAAGCCGGATATTCACGATATTGGGATTGTGGCTTCCTTTGATCCGGTGGCTATCGACCAGGCATGTATTGATCTCGCTTTTGCGGCAGAAGGAAGCAAAACCCTTCAGGACCGGGTGAACAGCAGGGATGGCTTACGCACATTGGAGCACGCGGAAGAAATCGGATTGGGAAGCCGCACTTATGAGCTGGTAAATATTGATGAGTAATCAGAACGCTCTGTATGGCATTTTGATACAAGGAAGGTGATCTGCATGGAACTATTTGCCCTCATAAAACGCGAATTTGTTTATTGTCTGTATAATGGGGTTAAAACCCTCGCCTTAAGGCGAAACCTTTAGGTCAACCCCATCCTCCAAGTTTAG
>CAMTMP010000034.1 GCA_947073545.1 uncultured bacterium | reverse complement strand
AGAATATCTGAGTCAGTACCTTCATCTAATTTGACTGATATAAGAAGGATCTGGAGCACCTAGGGTGCTGGATAACAACATATCCATGTCTGCATTTGCCACGCGCTTAAATTCACTCTCGTAATCCTGCGCTTCCTTCTTTGTCCTGAATCCTCTTTTGTATTTCTTCTTTCTTTTTCCTGTCCAATCCTCATAATAGAATTGACAGTACCAGCTCCCACGCTCTGTGTCCTTATAAACCGGCATCTCAATCTCTCCCTTCACTATACTGTTTCAATTTGTGTCCCGTTGCCATAAAACTTCGTTTCCCAAAAAGCTCTTGGAACTCTGCCGGAAATCACAATAAATCCAGCCTCTTTTAACTCCTGATTCAGTTCCTTAATGATTTTGTAGGCATATCCTTTGGAGATTCCTAATTCTTTTGAAATGTCCTCCGCATACATCATGTAATTGTTGTCTTTCACTATATTACCTCCTCTCTTGATTGTTTGGCAAGATATAATTGTTCGCTATTTATATCTTGCTTACAGTTTTATCATACTCGTTGCTTCAAACAATGTCAAGCTATTTTATTGATATTTTTGTATCTTTATGGTAAAATATTATTTGACGTAATCAAAAGGGAGGTTTTTACATGAATCTATATTCCATTAATACAATAAAACAAGAGCTTTTGTTCTCTCCTCTTGTATATAGCATTAAAAAATCAAATTATTCAGAATCGCTTCTATTAACTTATAACGACATAGACAACAATCCACATCAAGAAGCATTAGGAACAACTCGCTCCATACTTTCTAATTGGCTGGAAATCCTTGATTATGATACCGAAACGAAAGAGAATCTTGACAAAACTTTCGACCTGCTCTTATCATCTATTGGTTTGTTTGGAATAAAACCTGATATACAAAAGGATAAATTTATTAATAAGATAGACAACTTTATTAAAGATTTTGACAGTAAAACATTTAGTGATGTCGCAAGCTCTGTTTTGGACATTTTAAAAGAGTGCTTTGATCCACACCCTGTACTTGCTTATCTTTACCCACACTACTATGCGCTGCTCCACTCATTATATCTTTACGCTGAAAAATCCTGCTCTTATGAAGAAACTGTATCACAGTTTTCAGCCAAAATAACAGTTCTCTTACAAGAACTGCTACATTTAAAATCTTCCTATGAACAGGCAAGGGAATATACCCAATCTGTATTTATTGAACCATATACCGACAACGCTTCTATACAAAGCGCTGCTTCGGCAGCATTATATCATTCATACTGTAAAATGCTGAATAAGTCTGATTTTTATATGGACGCTTTTGATTTTCCAATTAATGAGGATTATCTAAATAATATTTTTGATAATGATACCCCTGCATGGAGTTCTTACTTTGAATTATTTTCGGAAAAATTATTGGATACAGATACACAGGAATATTATATAACATCCTTCGCGCAATTTCTTCATATTGGACTGTCTATTATGATGTCCGGTGAAATGGTGATTAGGAAATGTAAATTATGTAATGGATATTTTCAGACAAAGCACTCTTCCGATCAGATGTATTGCAGCCGTATTTATAAAAATACCTCCGCAACCTGCAGCGAAGTTGGTGTAAGAAAAACTTATAAAGAAAAACTATTCCAACACCCAATCCATCAGGAATTTACGAAGTCCTATAATAAACTCTATGGACGCATCCGACGAGGCAAGGTTCCAAATGATACTCCTTTAATGGAACAGTTAAAGAAGCTGCATGATGAATATACTGAAAAATACGAAAACACACATAAGAAAGACCGAGAAGCAGTCTGGAAAGAATATATTCAGAAAAATAAAGAATTATTAGGATAATACACACTAAATATAGAAGCATAATTCTAACATTTCAAAATTTCCAAATATTTTAGAAGCATTATAGAAGCACAAGCAACATACAACGTTGCTTTCCACGTAAAAAGGCTTTCGGAGAAATCTCCGAAAGCCTTGATTTTACTGAATAAATTATAATTACTCGATGATAGTAGCAACACGACCAGAACCAACAGTCCTGCCACCCTCACGAATAGCAAACGTCAAACCCTGCTCCATAGCGATCGGATGGATCAGCTCGATGCTCATCTCAACGTTATCGCCAGGCATGCACATTTCTGTGCCATCAGGAAGGTTACATACACCTGTGATGTCCGTTGTTCTGAAGTAGAACTGAGGACGATAGTTGTTGAAGAAAGGTGTATGACGGCCACCCTCGTCCTTGGTCAGAACGTAAACCTGAGCCGTAAATTTCTTGTGGCAGGTAACTGTGCCGGGTTTTGCAAGAACCTGTCCTCTCTCGATATCGGTTCTCTGGATACCACGAAGCAGAACACCGATGTTATCACCAGCCTGAGCCTCGTCAAGCAGCTTACGGAACATCTCGATACCGGTTACAACAGACTTCTGCGTCTCTTCCTTAACACCGATGATCTCCACTTCATCAGACATATGCAGAGTACCGCGCTCTACTCTACCGGTAGCAACGGTACCACGGCCTGTGATAGAGAATACGTCCTCGACAGGCATAAGGAAAGGCTTATCGGTATCACGCTGAGGATCCGGAATATAATCATCAACAGTGCTCATGAGCTCCATAATCTTGTCGCCCCACTCGCCTGCAGGATCTTCCAGAGCCTTCAAAGCGGAACCCTTAACAATCGGGCAGTCTGTGAACTCGTACTCTTCAAGCTGCTCGGTAATCTCCATCTCAACCAGCTCCAGCAGCTCAGGATCATCTACCATATCACACTTGTTCATGAACACTACGATATAAGGCACACCTACCTGACGGGACAGAAGGATGTGCTCCTTGGTCTGAGCCATAACACCGTCAGTAGCAGCCACAACGAGGATAGCGCCGTCCATCTGAGCCGCACCGGTGATCATGTTCTTAACGTAGTCAGCATGGCCGGGGCAGTCAACGTGAGCGTAATGTCTCTTATCTGTCTCATACTCAACGTGAGCGGTAGAGATGGTGATACCTCTCTCTCTCTCTTCGGGAGCCTTATCGATGTTCTCGAAATCGGTAGCTGTGTTACCCGCAACTCTCTCGGAAAGCACCTTGGTGATCGCTGCTGTCAGAGTAGTTTTACCATGGTCAACGTGACCAATGGTACCAATATTACAATGGGGTTTGTTTCTCTCAAATTTAGCTTTAGCCATTTCTAAAGTCCTCCTTAAAATAATTTACTGTCCTTGTTTTCATAATCATCCGGTAAACTGAATCCGCTACCATTGATTATATTAAAAATTACCAAGTTTTTCAAGCATTTTCTTTGTATTACTTACTCTTTGCCGCCAAGACTTTTTCCTGTACACTCTTAGGCACCTGCTCGTACTTCTCAAAGAACATGGAATAGTTTCCGCGTCCCTGTGTCTTGGAACGTAAGTCGGTGGAATAACCGAACATCTCAGCAAGCGGCACATAACCTCTCACCAGCTTACCTCCGCCGATATCATCCATACCCTCGATTCGTCCACGGCGGGAGTTGATATCGCCGATTACGTCACCCATATACTCTTCAGGCATGGTAACCTCCACCTTCATGATGGGCTCAAGCAATACAGGGTTCGCTTTCTTCATGGCCTCTTTGAAACACATGGAACCTGCAATGTGGAAAGCCATCTCGGAAGAGTCGACCTCATGGTAGGAGCCGTCGTACACATTGGCATGAACGCCAAGTACCGGGAATCCGCCGAGGATACCCGCCTTGGAAGCCTCCTCGATACCTTCGCCGACCGCCGGAATGTATTCTTTCGGAATCGCACCGCCGACAACGGAAGTCTCGAACTTGAAGGTCTCTTCTCCGTTCGGATCCATGGGCTCAAATTTAACTTTACAGTGACCGTACTGCCCACGACCACCAGACTGCTTCGCGTACTTGTAATCCTGATCCACAGGCTTGGTAAAGGTCTCCTTGTAGGCAACCTGAGGTGCGCCCACATTCGCCTCCACCTTGAACTCACGCAGCAATCTGTCTACGATAATCTCCAGATGCAGCTCGCCCATACCTGCGATAATGGTCTGGCCTGTCTCCGGATCTGTGTGTGCTTTGAAAGTAGGATCTTCCTCTGCAAGTTTTGCAAGCGCCTCGCCCATCTTGCCCTGACCAGCCTTGGTCTTCGGCTCGATCGCCAGCTCGATAACCGGCTCCGGGAATTCCATGGACTCCAAGATAACAGGATGCTGTTCGTCACAAATAGTATCGCCTGTTGCGGTAAACTTAAACCCTACAGCCGCCGCAATATCACCGGAATACACTTTGTCAAGCTCTGCTCTCTTGTTTGCGTGCATCTGCAGGATACGCCCGATACGCTCCTTCTTATCCTTCGTCGCATTGTACACATAGGAACCGGAATTGCAGGTTCCGGAGTACACGCGGAAGAATGCCAGTTTACCCACGAAGGGGTCTGCCATAATCTTGAATGCAAGGGCGGAGAAAGGCTCGTCATCGGAGGAATGTCTCACAACCTCATTGCCTTCCATATCGGTACCCTTGATCGCCTCAATATCGGTAGGCGCGGGCATATACTCAAGAACTGCGTCCAAAAGCTTCTGTACACCCCTATTTCTGTAAGCGGAACCGCAGCATACGGGAACCGCCGTACACTCGCAAGTACCCTTGCGCAGTGCCTTTTTCATATCCTCTACGGAAGGCTCCTCGCCCTCCAGATACATCATTGTCAAATCATCGTCCAGCTCGCAGACCTTTTCTACCAGCTCGTCACGATAGAGAGCGGCATCGTCCGCCATATCGGCCGGAATCTCAGTGATGGTAATGTCTTCACCCTTATCATCATTGTAGATGTAAGCCTTCATTTCAAACAAGTCGATGATTCCCTTGAAATCATCCTCCTTACCGATCGGCAGCTGGAGAATGATCGCGTTTTTACCTAATCTGTTTCTAATCTGATCTACAGCACCGTAGAAGTTAGCGCCTAGGATATCCATCTTGTTAATGAACGCCATTCTCGGTACGTTGTAGGTATCAGCCTGTCTCCACACGTTCTCTGACTGCGGCTCCACACCGCCCTTTGCACAAAACACGCCTACGGCGCCATCAAGTACGCGGAGTGAACGCTCAACTTCTACTGTGAAGTCTACGTGGCCTGGCGTATCAATGATATTGATACGATGCTCCAGTGCACCGGGCTTCGGCTTGCAGTTCTCTTCCTGCGTCCAATGGCATGTGGTAGCGGCTGATGTGATCGTGATACCTCTCTCCTGCTCCTGCTCCATCCAGTCCATGGTAGCCGTGCCTTCGTGAGTATCACCGATCTTATAGTTTACGCCAGTATAATAAAGGATACGCTCCGTCAATGTGGTTTTACCCGCATCGATATGAGCCATAATACCAATATTTCTGGTTCTCTCTAGTGGATATTCTCTTCCAGCCAAGGTTATCTCCTCCTATATTTCATCGAATCACCGGAAGAAATCTTTGATTCCTTCCAGACAAAATATAGATTTTCTTAGCCAGTGTTTTTTGCTGGCTTAGTAAATCTTTTTGTCTTGTTAGAAGCGATAGTGGGCAAAAGCCTTGTTTGCCTCTGCCATCTTGTGCATATCTTCTTTTCTCTTAACTGCTGCGCCCGTGTTGTTCGCTGCGTCTAAGATCTCATTTGCAAGTCTCTGCTCCATAGTCTTCTCGCCTCTCTTGCGGGAAAACATAACAAGCCAACGGAGTGCAAGCGCCTGACGTCTGTCAGGACGAACCTCGATGGGCACCTGATAGGTTGCACCGCCGATACGTCTCGCTTTTACTTCCAGAAGGGGCATAATATTGTTCATAGCCTCTTCAAATACGTCGAGCGCCGGTTTTCCGGCCTTCTCCTCTACCTTTGCAAACGCTCCATATACAATCTTCTGCGCTACGCCCTTCTTACCATCCAGCATGATGTTGTTGATCAGCTTCGTAACGACTTTATTGTTGTATAAAGGATCTGCTAATACATCTCTCTTCGGAATATGTCCTTTACGTGGCACGATACTTCCCTCCTTATTCATAAATGATAAGTGAAACACCTCGCAGCAAGCTACGGCTATTTCACCCTCGCGGCAATCGTCAAACGGATGCCCCGCATCCGCAGATTGGACCATACCCAATCAGCTTATTGCCCGCGGGAATAAATCCCAGGTACTCACATGTGTCCTCTAATTCAATGTGTACGTGCGGTATTTCTTCTATTTTATAGTCGAATGAGAAAAGATTTTCTCCCTTCAATATAGATAAGAATCCCAACACTAAATTAGTTCTGTTTGTGGTACTGATACACCGAAACCCAAGACCTTTCACGCGCAGGTTTGCATTTTAAACCTGCAGAAGTTAAATTGCTCCGCATTTTGCTTCGGTTATTTTGCGCAGCAAATTACTCGTTTACTTCCCTGCCTTAGGTCTCTTAGCGCCGTACTTAGAACGAGCCTGTCTTCTGTTAGCGACTCCCGCAGTATCCAGTGTACCTCTGATAATGTGGTATCTTGTACCGGGCAAGTCCTTGACTCTTCCGCCACGGATCAGAACAACGCTATGCTCCTGCAGGTTATGACCCTCGCCGGGAATGTAGCTTGTCACCTCGATTCCGTTAGAAAGACGTACTCTGGCGATCTTTCTGAGCGCTGAGTTAGGCTTCTTAGGGGTTGCTGTCTTCACAGCGGTGCAGACACCTCTCTTCTGCGGAGAAGCGGTTTCGGTAGCAGCCTTGTGAAGGGAGTTGTAACCCTTTAACAATGCAGGCGCCGTAGACTTCTTCACGGATGTCTGACGTCCCTTTCTGACTAACTGGTTAAATGTTGGCATTCTTTTCACCTCCTGTAAGAATAAAAATAATATGATTTCGGTACACGAACAGCTCTGCCTTTTCCTGTTTTTTCCATGTAAAAAACAGCGCATCCATGTGCACACTACCCTAGTATACTTGCCCACGAATGCGTTGTCAATACATTTTTTATTTACTTACTCTACCGGCTCCAGCTCCTCTTCCTCAGCGAACTCCTCCGCCTCGTCGATATCTCCGTCCAGTTCTTCAATCTCCTCGATCTCTTCCATGTCATCTGCGTTCTCGAACTCTTCGTCCTCGTAGGAACCGTCCTCAAATTCCAGTTCGTCCTCCATCTGCAGACGGCTGAGAAGATTCTCGTCCGTGCTCAGTCTCGTGTCGCGGTAGCGCCTCATACCCGTACCCGCGGGAATCAGCTTACCGATAATCACATTCTCCTTCAAACCGATCAGGGAATCTACCTTACCCTTGATCGCAGCCTCGGTCAGAACTTTGGTCGTTTCCTGGAAGGATGCCGCCGACAGGAAAGAATCGGTTGCTAACGCCGCTTTGGTGATACCAAGCAGGATCTGCTTACCCTCCGCAGGCTCCTTGCCGTCCTTGAACAGCTCCTCGTTCATGTCCTCGTAGTCTAAAACATCCACAAGCGTACCCGGCAAAAAGTCCGTGTCGCCGCTGTTCTCAATGCGGACTTTTTTAAGCATCTGCCGCACGATCACCTCAATGTGCTTATCGGAGATATCCACACCCTGCAGACGATACACTCTCTGTACCTCTCGCAGCATATAGTCCTGTACGGCACGGATCCCCTTGATCTTTAACAGATCATGCGGGTTGACGCTTCCCTCTGTCAGCTCGTCTCCGGCTTCGAGCGTCGCGCCGTCAAGCACCTTGATTCTGGAACCGTAAGGAATGAGATAAGTCTTAGCCTCGCCGGTCTCGCCGTTGGTAATCACGATTTCTCTCTTCTTCTTTGTGTCTTTAATGGCAGCCACGCCGCCGAACTCTGCGATAATCGCCAGACCCTTCGGCTTACGCGCCTCAAAAAGCTCCTCTACACGTGGAAGACCCTGTGTGATATCGTCACCTGCCACACCGCCGGTATGGAAGGTACGCATGGTAAGCTGTGTACCTGGCTCTCCGATGGACTGCGCCGCAATGATGCCGACAGCCTCACCGACCTGAACCGCCTCGCCGGTCGCCATATTGGCGCCGTAGCACTTCGCGCAGATTCCCACATGGGAACGGCAGGTTAAGATCGTACGGATCTTGACTTCTTCCACCGGTTCGCCCTTCTCGTTCACACCTACACTTAAGATCCTTTCCGCGCGGGCGGGAGTGATCATGTGGTTTCTCTTTACGATCATCTTACCGTCTTTATCTTTGATATCCTCACAGGAGAAACGTCCCGTGATTCTGTCTTTCAATCCCTCAATGGTCTCCTTGCCGTCCATGAACGCCTTGACCACCATGCCGGGAAGCTCATCCCTGTCTTCGAAGCAGTCCGTCTCGCGAATGATTAATTCCTGCGAAACGTCGACCATGCGTCTGGTCAGATAACCGGAGTCAGCGGTACGAAGCGCGGTATCGGACAAACCTTTACGTGCGCCATGGGCCGACATGAAATACTCCAGCACGTCCAGACCTTCACGGAAATTGGACTTGATCGGCAGCTCGATGGTACGTCCTGTGGTATCCGCCATCAGCCCGCGCATACCCGCAAGCTGTTTGATCTGCTGGTTGGAACCACGGGCGCCGGAATCCGCCATCATATAAATGTTATTGTATTTATCCAAACCGGAGAGCAGCACTTCCGTAAGCTCTTTATCGGTGTCGTTCCATGTCTCCACGACAGCGCGGTATCTCTCCTCCTCCGTAATCAGTCCTCTCCGGAAGTTAACGGAAATCTTGTCAACGGTAGCCTGCGCCTCCTCAAGCATTTCCTCTTTCTTTGCCGGCACCGTCATATCGGAAATCGAAACGGTCATCGCCGCCTGCGTGGAATACTTATATCCGGTCGCCTTGATCAGGTCGAGCACCTCAGCCGTCCGCACCGCGCCATGGATGTTGATGACTTTCTCAAGTATCTGTTTTAACTGCTTTTTACCTACATGGAAATCCACTTCCGGCTTCAACAGATTCTCCGGGTCGGTTCTGTCCACATATCCCAAATCCTGCGGCAGAATCTCGTTAAAGAGAAATCTTCCAAGCGTGGACTCCACATTGCCGGACACCTCCTGCCCGTCGGCGTTTTTCCTGGTCACTCTGACGTTGATCCTTGAATGGAGGGTACATGCCTTATTTTCATAGGCAAGAATCGCCTCGTTTACATTCTTAAAGAACTTGCCCTCTCCCATCGCGCCGGGTCTTTCCTGGGTCAGATAATAGATGCCGAGCACCATATCCTGAGAAGGCACCGCCACCGGACCGCCGTCCGAAGGTTTTAACAGGTTGTTCGGGGAGAGCAGAAGGAATCTGCACTCCGCCTGTGCCTCCACGGACAAAGGAAGATGGACTGCCATCTGGTCGCCGTCGAAATCGGCGTTAAACGCGGTACACACGAGCGGGTGGAGCTTAATCGCCTTACCCTCAACCAGAATCGGCTCGAACGCCTGAATACCCAGTCTGTGCAAAGTGGGCGCACGGTTTAACATCACCGGATGCTCCTTGATCACTTCCTCAAGCACATCCCACACCTGCGTGTCCAGTCTCTCCACCAGTTTTTTCGCCGCCTTGATATTCTGTGAAATACCGCGGAATACCAGCTCTTTCATCACGAAGGGCTTAAACAGCTCGATCGCCATCTCCTTAGGCAGACCGCACTGATAAATTTTTAATTCAGGGCCGACCACGATAACGGAACGGCCGGAATAGTCAACACGCTTACCAAGCAAGTTCTGACGGAAACGGCCGGACTTACCCTTCAGCATATCGGAAAGGGATTTTAACGCCCTGTTGCCGGGGCCTGTCACGGGTCTGCCTCTTCTGCCATTATCAATCAGCGCGTCAACCGCCTCCTGCAGCATACGCTTCTCGTTGCGGACAATGATATCGGGAGCGCCAAGCTCCAGAAGTCTTTTCAGACGATTGTTTCTGTTAATGATTCTCCTGTAAAGGTCGTTCAAGTCGGAAGTCGCGAAACGGCCGCCGTCGAGCTGCACCATGGGACGCAGATCCGGCGGAATCACCGGGATCACATCCATGATCATCCACTCCGGCTGGTTTCCGGACTCGCGGAACGCCTCCACAACTTCCAGTCTCTTGATGATACGTGCGCGCTTCTGCCCGGTGGAGTCCTTCAAGCCCTCTTTCAGCTCCGCCGCTTCCTGTTCCAGTTCAATGGACTGCAGAAGCTCCTTGATCGCCTCCGCGCCCATGCCTACCCGGAATTTATTTCCCCAAGTCTCTCTGGCATCTTGGTACTCCTTCTCGGAGAGCACCTGTTTGTAATCCAGATCCGTCTCGCCGCCGTCCAGAACAATATAGGACGCAAAATAGAGCACCTTCTCAAGCACTCTGGGGGAGAGATCCAGAATCAGTCCCATGCGGCTCGGAATCCCCTTGAAATACCAGATATGGGACACAGGCGCCGCCAGCTCTATGCGGCCCATACGCTCTCTGCGGACGCTGGACTTCGTCACCTCGACGCCGCATCGGTCGCAGACAACACCCTTATATCTGATCTTCTTGTACTTACCGCAATGGCACTCCCAGTCCTTGCTCGGGCCAAAAATTCTCTCGCAGAAAAGTCCCTCTTTCTCGGGTTTCAAGGTTCTATAGTTGATCGTCTCCGGCTTGGTAACCTCACCCCTGGACCACTCTCTGATCTTTTCAGGCGACGCCAGGCCAATCTTGATCGCGTCAAATGTCATAGGTTGATACGCTTCCTGTTTCATATCTGACATCCTGCATTACCCTCCATCTGTCATATACATGCGGAGAAGCCGTTTTGGAATCTCCGATACTATGCGGAGAATGCCCGCATTCTGGGCATTCTCTGGTGCGAAACTTAGAAATTCTTTGCGAAGCGGCCTATGCCGCAAGCATTAGAATTTCTTTTCGCACGGTTATTCGGTATAAGCCTCCTCGAACGCCTCGTCCGGCTCCTCCTCAAAGGAATCGGCTTCCTCCTCGTCACTGCTTACAAGCTGTCCGCTGTCCTCGTCAAACTCCTGACGCTGATAGCCCATAGAACCGAAGGATTCGGTCTCATAGTCGTAGCCGCGGGAATCACCCTCGATCTCGTAACGGTAATCGTTCTCGCCGTAATCGATGGTTTCCATGATCTCCACCTCTGTCTGGTCGTCCCGAAGCACTCTGACATCCAGTCCCAAAGACTGCAGCTCCTTCAAAAGCACTTTAAAGGACTCCGGCACACCGGGTTCGGGGATATTGTCGCCCTTGATGATGGCCTCGTAAGTCTTCACACGGCCCACCACATCGTCGGACTTCACGGTCAGGATCTCCTGCAGCGTGTAAGCCGCGCCGTATGCCTCCAGCGCCCAAACCTCCATCTCACCGAAACGCTGACCACCGAACTGCGCTTTACCGCCCAGAGGCTGCTGCGTCACAAGCGAGTAAGGGCCTGTAGAGCGCGCATGGATCTTATCATCCACCAGATGGTGCAGTTTCAGGTAATGCATGTGTCCGATCGTAACCGGAGAGTCGAAGTACTCACCCGTTCTGCCGTCGCGCAGCCGCACCTTGCCGTCCCTGGAGATCGGCACGCCCTTCCAGAGCTTCCTGTGCTCCCTGTTCTTGGACAGATACTCCATCACCTCAGGTAAAAGTTCATCCTTATGCTTCTGTTCAAATTCTTCCCACTCCAGATTGACATAGTCGTTTGCCAGATCCAGCGTGTCCATGATATCATCCTCTTTTGCGCCGTCAAACACGGGCGTAGCCACGTTAAAGCCAAGCGCTTTCGCCGCCAGCGACAGATGAATCTCCAACACCTGCCCAATATTCATACGGGAAGGCACGCCCAGAGGATTCAGCACAATATCAAGAGGACGGCCGTTTGGCAGATAAGGCATATCCTCCACGGGCAGCACACGGGAAACCACACCCTTGTTACCGTGACGGCCTGCCATCTTATCTCCAACGGAAATCTTTCTCTTCTGCGCAATGTAAATGCGAACCGCCTGATTCACGCCGGGAGACAGCTCGTCGCCGTTCTCTCTCGTGAACACCTTAGCGTCCACAACAATACCGTATTCACCATGAGGCACCTTCAGGGACGTGTCACGCACTTCTCTCGCCTTCTCACCGAAGATCGCCCGGAGCAGTCTCTCCTCCGCAGTCAGCTCCGTCTCCCCCTTTGGCGTCACCTTACCTACCAAAATATCACCGGCACGCACTTCCGCGCCGATACGGATGATGCCTCTGTCGTCCAGATCCTTCAGTGCATCGTCGCCGACACCGGGCACATCCCTTGTAATCTCCTCGGGCCCGAGCTTGGTATCCCGCGCCTCCGCTTCGTATTCTTCCATATGCACGGAGGTATACACATCCTCCTGCACCAGTCTCTCACTGAGGAGCACGGCGTCCTCGTAATTATAACCTTCCCAAGTCATAAATCCGATCAGAGGGTTCTTTCCGAGCGCCAGCTCACCGCCTTCCGTCGACGGACCGTCCGCAATCACTTCGCCTGCCTCCACATGCATTCCCTTCTGCACAATGGGCTTCTGGTTATAGCAGTTGGACTGGTTGCTTCGGGAAAACTTCATCAGACGATACTCGTCCTTTTCCCCGTCGTCGCAGGTCATCCGAATAATATCAGCCGACACAAACTCAATCACACCGGACTTTCTCGCCACCACACAGACGCCGGAGTCCACGGCCGCTTTCGGCTCCATACCGGTTCCCACCACAGGCGTCTCCGTAAAGAGAAGGGGCACTGCCTGTCTCTGCATGTTGGAACCCATCAGCGCACGGTTCGCGTCATCGTTCTGCAGGAACGGAATGAGCGCCGTAGCCACTGAAAATACCATCTTAGGAGACACATCCATGTAATCAAACATAGCCTTCGGATACTCCTGTGTCTCTGTCTTATAACGGCCGGATATATTATTTCTCTTAAAATATCCTTCCTTATCAAGGGGCGCGGAAGCCTGCGCCACGTGATAATTATCTTCCTCATCCGCCGTCATGTAGACGGTCTCGTCCGTCACGCGCGGATTCTGCGGATCGCTCTTGTCAATTTTTCTGTAAGGTGCCTCCACAAAGCCGTACTCATTGATTCTCGCATAGGACGCCAGTGAGTTAATCAGACCGATATTCGGTCCCTCAGGCGTCTCGATCGGACACATTCTGCCATAATGCGTATAGTGCACGTCACGCACCTCGAATCCGGCGCGGTCTCTGGAAAGGCCGCCGGGTCCAAGTGCAGACAGACGTCTCTTGTGGGTCAGCTCGCCGAGCGGATTGTTCTGATCCATAAACTGGGACAACTGGGAAGAACCGAAGAATTCCTTTACTGCCGCCTGCACAGGCTTGATGTTGATCAATACCTGCGGCGAAATTTCCTCCGCATCATGAGTGGTCATTCTCTCGCGCACAACTCTCTCCAAACGGGAGAGTCCGATGCGGTACTGGTTCTGCAAAAGCTCGCCCACCGCACGAATACGTCTGTTGCCCAGATGGTCGATATCATCGTCATTGCCGATGCCGTACTCCAAATGGATGTTATAGTTAATAGAAGCCAAGATATCTTCCTTTGTAATATGCTTCGGAATCAGTTCGTGTACATTCTTGCGGATCACCTCGGCAAGCTGTGCCGGATCTCCACTGTACTCATCCAAAATCTGCTGCAGCACAGGGTAGTAAACCAACTCCGTGATGCCAAGCTCCTTGGGATTGCAGTCAACGAAATTCGTGATATCCACCATCATATTGGAGAGAACCTTGACATTCCTCTCCTCCGTCTGAATCCATACGGCAGGAACGGCAGCGTTCTGGATCGCATCCGCCATCTGCGCCGTCACCTTGTCGCCCGCTTTCGCCAGAATCTCTCCTGTCTGGGTATCCACCACATCCTCCGCGAGCACATGGTTTCTGATTCTGTTTCTGAACATCAGTTTCTTGTTAAATTTATATCTGCCGACCTTTGCCAGATCATATCTTCTGGGGTCGAAGAACATCGCCATAATCAGGCTTTCCGCACTTTCCACGCTGAGCGGCTCGCCGGGACGGATCTTTTTATACAGCTCAAGCAGACCCTCCTGATAATTCTCAGAAGCGTCCTTCGCAAAACTTGCCTCGATCTTCGGTTCGTCGCCGAAAAGCTCCCTGATCTCATCGTTGGAGCCTAAACCGAGCGCACGGATCAGCACGGTGATCGGAACTTTTCTCGTTCTGTCCACACGCACATAAAATACGTCGTTGGAGTCCGTCTCATACTCCAGCCACGCGCCACGGTTCGGGATCACGGTTGCGGAAAAGAGCCGCTTACCGATCTTGTCATGCCCAATCCCATAATAAATGCCGGGGGAACGGACGAGCTGGCTGACGATAACGCGCTCTGCACCGTTTATCACAAAGGTGCCTGTCTGTGTCATCAGCGGCAGATCACCCATAAAGATCTCATGCTCGGTAATCTCGTCCTTCTCTTTGTTAATCAGACGTACCTTCACCTTGAGAGGGGCTGCGTAAGTGGCGTCTCTCTCCTTACATTTCTCGATAGAATATTTGACATCTTCCTCACACAGCTCAAAGTCTACAAACTCCAGACTCAGATGCCCGCTGTAATCCGAAATCGGAGAAATATCGTCAAACACTTCCTTCAAGCCTTCATCCAGGAACCACTGATAGGAGTTCTTCTGAACTTCGATCAGGTTCGGCATTTCCAGAACCTCTTTCTGTCGTGCATAGGTCATACGCGTATTTCTGCCGGCCGCAGTCTTACGGATCCTGTTTTTTTCCATTGACACTTCACCCCGTTCTTTATGATTGATCCATGCTTCGTCGGAAGCAACACTAAAAAAAGCATAACACACCACAATAGTGCATCATCCATTCTACTACAAATTACCGTGGAGAGTCAATGACTTTTTACAGAATTAAAAAAGAATTTTGAAATAAAACCGTCCACATGCTTATTTTACGCATGTGAACGGTTCGGTTTTTCAGATATGCCGGTCGATTACTTAAGGGTAACCTTCGCACCCTCAGCTTCAAGTTTAGCCTTGATATCGTCAGCCTCTTCCTTAGAAGCAGCCTCCTTAACCATCTTCGGAGCGGAATCTACGAGATCCTTCGCTTCCTTCAGTCCAAGACCAGTAGCCTCACGAACCACCTTGATCACCTTAACCTTGTTCGGGCCAACCTCTGTCAGCTCAACGTCGAACTCGGTCTTCTCCTCTGCTGCCGCTGCGCCCGCATCGCCTGCTGCCGCAACTACAACGCCCGCTGCTGCGGATACGCCGAACTCTTCCTCACATGCCTTTACAAGATCATTTAATTCCAATACTGTCAACTCTTTGATCGCGTCGATCATTTCCTGAGTAGTTAACTTTGCCATGATTGTTTTCCTCCATATTTTTTATTCTTTGTTCACATTGCCTTTCGAGGCTGCCTGATGCAGACCCGGGGTTCCATACGAAGCATTTTAAACGCAAACCGCTTATTCTGCTGCGGGCGCTTCCTCTGCGGGTGCCGCCTCTGCCTCTGCAGGCGCTTCCTCCGCTGCGGGTGCCGCCTCTGCTTCTGCGGGCGCCTCTCCGTCCTTCTCCGCGATCTGCTTGATCACGCGTGCGAAGTTGGTGATCGGAGACTGCATGCTGCCAAGCAGTCTGGACAGCAGTTCTTCTCTGGAAGGAATCTTCGCAACTTCCTTGATTCCGTCTGCGTCGTAGGCTGTACCTTCCACGATGCCGCCCTTAACCTCAAGGGCTTCTGCCGTCTTAGCGAATTTGCATAACACTCTCGCGGGAGCCGTAGCGTCCTCTGTAGAGATGGCAAGCGCGCTGGGGCCTTCCAGATACGGAAGAAGCACTTCGCAGTCCGTGCCCTTGAATGCAAAATTCATCATTGTGTTCTTGTAAACCTTGTAGGTGATCCCGGCCTCGCGCAGCTCTTTACGAAGCTGTGTGTCCTGCTCCACCGTAAGTCCACGGTAGTCAACCAAAACGACTGACTGCGCGTCTTTCACGGCAGCGGCGATCTCATCTACGATGGGTTTCTTCAATTCCACTTTTGCCATTACATTACCTCCTTATAGATTTTCGTGCCGGTAGGAGTTTGTCCCGAACATGTGCGTTCATAAAAACATCCTCCCTGAAGACAGGAAGGATGATATAAGTCAATGATATCTCTTCTCTCCTCGGCAGGCGGACTCTTACGCCGGCAATACGGCACCTGCTGTCTTCGGCATCTGCTACTATAGCACAGCGCGCGGGGAGATGTCAACTGTTTTTATTCAATATTTGCCCAATTGCGGGTTGTAAAATTTAAATCAAGAAATTTCCCCGACCCATAAGGAGCCGGGGAAGGTGGATCATCCGAAGAAGGTGCGTTTAATCTTTCTAAGCAGCAGGAAAGCAAAGAAAGCAAGCAGAGGCGGATTTTGTAGGAGGATTTTCCAAAATAACTGGAATCCCCACAAATGTCCATTGACCATCCACGGTACAGCTAATGCAACTAATTCTTCCATGATCTCACCCCCTTTCTAAACCCCACAGGGCAGGGAGTTTTTCCCTTGGAGAGGTTTTCTCCCTGTCCGCATAGGGTTTTTGCTTTTGAGGATATCATAAATAGAGTCCAATAAGCAGGACTCAGAGAGGAAGGATATTGAAATGCTGAGACTTTGTGAACTTACAGGGTTAACTGTAGCCGCCCTGAGTGAAATAGCAGGATGTGTAGTGGCGGTTATAATGGTCGGCGTGTTTTTAGGCAACATATCCTCATGGTTTGCAGCGGAGCTTCTTGATCTGGTGTTTGAGTGGATTAGCTGTTTAGGCGGTCTGGTCAGACGGTACATTGAGAAGAAACTGCACAGG
This sequence comes from uncultured bacterium, assembly GCA_947073545.1. GTDB lineage: Bacteria > Bacillota > Clostridia > Lachnospirales > Lachnospiraceae > UBA3282. The sequence goes on along the minus strand of CAMTMP010000034.1, from coordinate 24,068 downwards.
TAAAAAGCACGGGCAACCGGGCATTTTATAAAACTTGTAAGTGGAAAAGAAAAAGAGAGAGAAAAGAGAGGAGAAAAGAAAAATGCGAGTAACGATCATAGGGATCAAAAAAGGAGTCACAAAGAACAAAAAACCGTGTTACAACTATTACGGCCAGAGAGATTTCTCGGATTACGATATGGAAAATTCCGAGTGTGAAGGGCACCAGCCTGTCAGCGAGTTCAGCTATAAGGATTACGGTCTTTCCGTAGGCGACGTGGTGGACTTCCAGTACGAACCGGGCTTTGAGGGCAAAGCAGCACTGAGCAACGTCATCATGATCCAGATGGCGGGCAGCACCCCTTTTGATAAGGACGCAAAGGACACGGCGAAGAAAGAGAACAAGTAAGGGGACAGCGGGCATGATCTTAAAGGACGTGTCCGCTTTCCAGAAGGGAGAACAGAATGGACTTATTATTTCTGATAGCGGTGGTGTTCATCCTCGGGTGTTTCATCTGGAGAAAAAAACTGGCGGTCTTCTTCCACGATAAGAAGCAGCCAAAACAAGAACTCCCCATGGTGCAGGAAGAACGCCCGGAGGTAGTCACATACAAGGTACTGGCATATAACGCCCGGGATTTTAAGGATATAAAGGAACTGGAAAGCATGATGGAACTGCGGTTAGAGAAATGCCTTGCAGGGCTTGCGAAACAGGGTGTCAGGTATGAAGTAGAGTTCCATGCGACGGGGTTTGTGATGGTGTACCTGGTCAGATACTGGTATTGAGGTGATATGTATGGGAGGACAAGATGGAATCATGGATGATGTTGGATTGGTGGGAACTATGTCAGAGAATGATTTGCCGGATACGGAAAACCCTGCGGAAGGTGAAGATGGTACAGGTGATCCTGTGGATCAGCCAACAGAACCAGTGGAACCGGAAGACCCCATAGGCGGGAACGAACAGAAGCCGGGAGATGATACGTCTAATCAGGGTAAAGAGGAGCAAGAAACCCAGCCTGTCATAGTCGTAGAGGATGAAGACGCGAAGGAATGGCGGGAGGATATCACGGAACGTCTCACAGAGATGATGAAGCCGGAGGACACCACGGACGTAACGGAACGTCTTGACGCACTGATTGCGCTGCTGACGCCGGAAGAACTTGAGGGAGAACCGGAAGTATATGCCGCGGCAATGTCTTTTGAAAACTACACGGAATGGGACTACCCAGTCACCATGCAGTACAAGGTATATCCCTACGGGGCGGGCTACTGGATGCCTGCAAATGAAAGCTTTGACAGCCCGGACAGCTTCCAGGCACGGTATGAAGAGATTGTCAGCCTGTGCGGGGAAGGCGGCACATTAAAGGATTTCTATGTGGAATATATTCACGACTGCAACGGCGACCTTATATATGACTATGAAGCCCAGACGCCGGAGCCGGAACCCGATCCGGGGGATGAAGAGCAGAAGGAAACGGTGGAACTGCTGCTCTCCCATCTGGAAGGGATCAACACCACACTCTCCGGCATGGTGCAGGCGGATGCGGCATACTGCCAGATGGTGCAGGCCTATCAAGCGGAAATGCTTGAGATGCAGGCAGCCAACACAGCAGCCAACATATTCATATGCATCGGGGTATTTGCCATCTTTATTGCGCTGGTCTGGTCACAGCTGTTCGGGAGGATTAAGTAATGGAAAAGGTCATGGAGTTTATCGGGGAACATATGCCCCGCCTGATAGGAACCGGGATCGGTTACGGGAGTCTTGTATCCCTCAGCGCGATCCTGCTTGGATATGCAATCAGCAAGGCGCTCAGTCTTGTCGACGATAAATAACACGCGTGATTCTTATGAAAGGAGGAAAACATTATGCCGTATGCATTAGCAACAGTCGCAGCACTTGCGGAAACAGGCACAGGTGCCGTATCACTCGACTTTAGCGACGCACTGACAACCGCCCTCGGGAACATCAGCGGCGATTTTGGCAAATATGCCCTTATCGCAATCCCGATCGGTCTTGCAATCTGGGGCGCACCCAAGGCGATCGGTATGGTCAAGAAGTTCTTCTCCGCCCTGTCCAGATAGGAGCGGGAAGGTATATCACGGAGCCGGGGAGTACAAGCTCCCCGGTTTTTTAAAGGAAGAGGAAGACATGGAAGAAACGCTGATGTACGCAATATATTTCGTTGCCGGATTCCTCTTTGGGGATCTGATCCGCTTTCACTTTAAAAAGAAAGGAAAACAAGATGGGAAAATGGGAAGAAACAGAAGAAGCGTATCACGGCCGGGAGAATCCGGCGGAAAAGGTAATCCCGGAAAAAGACAGAATGGGGCTGGCACAGGCACTGACGATCCTGCACAGCTTACGTGACGGCTTTTCACAGTGCAAAGAGATGCAGGAAGTATGTGAAGCTTTTGAGACAATCTTTGAATGGATAGACAATGCAGTCATCCTGTTTGCAAAGTTTGGGAGACACTAATTTATGGGAAAAATAACAGAAAATGTACAGCTGATGGACTGTCTGGGGTATTTAAAAGCAATGTGCCGGAGCAATGAAAAATGCTCTATGTGCCCGCTGTATGACCCGGAGGAGAGAGAAACAGCCTGCCTGCTGTGTAAGGCGGAAGGAAACTCGCTGGCGGACAACGTAGTGGATGCATACGACCAGATCAGGAGGAACAAAGGCAGAGGTAATTCAGGGGAAAGGCAAAAATAAGATATGCGGGGACTATGTAGGGGTTGCCTGCGTAGACGGCTCCTGCCCGATCGCCAATGCGGATACATATGCGGAGTATGGCATGGATGCGATCCGTCGGTGTGAAGACTGTTTTATGCGGAAGGGCTGTGAAGACTGTGCCCTGTATGATACTGACCTTTGTCCATCCTCTTCGGAGGACAAAGAAAACTGAATATTTGCAAAACCGTCGAAGACATGATATAATCGCCCTTATAGAGGGGGTGGAAAAATGTTAGGTTGGCATACTCTACATATGATTTCTTTTATAATTATCCTTCTTGTTTTTTTGATTCCAATAATAGCAATAATAGCGGTTACTGTTATAATTGTGAGACATATAAAAAACAATAATAAAGGAAATCAATATCAAGATTAAAATGTTTATTATTTAGAGACGGTTCGCTCCGTCTCTTTTTTTATGGGGGAATATATATGAAACAATACTTTAAAAATATTATTATTTTTTCTATGTCTGCTATTCTTCTTTTTGTATCGTGTCCCCTCTTTGTCTATGCTTCTGACCATGGTGGTGGTGGCGGCACGAATCATAATCCTGATTTTATAACAGATAGTGGTACTATTAATGTAAAAGATGATGGTGTGGTCATGTATTACATTGAATATATTTTAGCTAATATTGGTGCTATTTTAAAAGACCACGATTTGTCAAAAGCAATGGCAAATGACCAAACTATGAAAGAATATATCAGTAAAGGTAAATATGACGCTACAGAAAAAACTGTTACTTTTCCTGAAGAAACTGTTACTTATGTATATAACACGTTTAATAACTACGCCGCCGAGAACCAGCCGTTTCATTTAGAAAAAACCTATAAGATGTCTGAGATTCCCGCATCATCTTTTTATGATAAAGCGGCTTATGATTATTTTAAATCCTACTTTGATTCGGATTCATATAAATATATCGTTTTTAATGCCGGACCCTATAACGGCGGTATAGCAGATATTACCCCTGTCATTAAAGATGGCGGTGGTTTTGTAAGTTATATATCTTCTAACACTTATCACGGATGTAAAGTTTATGATTCCAACTGGAAATTTTATCAAATTCCTGCAAATCGCTATGATATTAAAAAGGACGAAAACAATGATTCATATTTAGAAGTCGAAAAAAAGGAAAATTGGTTCTTTTATATCTATAAGTTCGTAGCGGGAAATACTGACTTTATTAATTCAGGTTGGCTCGTTACCCCTGACGGCGGCCGCATAAGGGTATTCAATACAGTAGCCGATTTCATAAATTACAGTGTCGGACAGCGCAAAATCTACTACACAAGCGAATATTACAACTACGTGCCGGAAGACCTGCAGGTGAGCATTGATGATTTACAAAAAACGATCGACGACATGCAGGATGTCATAGACAAACTCCTCGACCAGATCACAAACGATACATCTGAGAGCGAAATAGAAGAACTGCTCCGCCAGATCATCGAGGAACTAAAAAACAATCAGGGCGGCGGTGGCGGATCGGGCGGCGGCAATACAGGCGGCGGCGACGTAAACGTGGACATTGACTTAAGCGGCACAAACAGCCTTTTGTCGAAAATACTCGCAAAGGTCACCCAGATCTTTGAAAAAATGAACGCCGCCGTGGAGGATGCGGAACAGACTGCGCTGGCAAAGATGCAGGAAAGTCTCGATGAAATTATTGTACTGCTGAAAAAAATCAAACACTGGACAGTGGCCGGAACGGTTATTGATGCGGCGGATGCCGTCGCTGACTGGGCGGATCTTCTCCTCGGCATCTTAAAGGATGCAAAGGAAGGCGCCGGATCTGCGGTCGCCTCCATCGCCGCTACCGTCGGGGACTCCGTGGACATGATGGCGCAGAAGTTTCCCTTTTCCGTCCCGTGGGATATCCTGCTTTTCGTCTCCCTTCTGTCAGCGGAACCGCAGATGCCGTATTTTGAAATACCCTTCAACGTGGAACTGTCCATGCTTGACATCACCATTGACTATACCATGAAGCTGGACTTTTCACAGTTACAGTGGCTCTCTGACCTGTCCCGCCTGCTCCTGTCCATGACTTATGCGGTGGGGCTTTTGAAGATGACTGCGGGCATCACGTCCGTGGGAAAGGAGGGGTAGGCATGTTAAACATCATAAAGGCGTTTTTTGAAAAGATATATGACCTGCTTCCGGACAGCCCCTTCCAGGCCTTTTTTGCGGATAAAATTGGGCCGCTGTCCGACATGCTGGGCTGGATTAACTGGTTCATCCCTTTCGACATCTGTTTCAAGATAACGGAGGTCTGGGCTGTTGCGATCGCCGCCTACTACCTCTTTATGCTCATAAAGAAGATTGTATTCGATCTTATCATAAACAAGCTGCTTGGCTGATATATGCATATTTCACAAAAAGACAGACTGCACACGGCCCGGATCGGCGCCGCCGTCACCTGTTTTTTTGTGCAGGATTAATAAAGGAGGAAAAACTGTATGATTTATATGTACACAGGCAGGCCCGGTTCCGGGAAGTCCCTGCACATGGCATCTGAAATTCATGAAGCGATCTGGAGCGGGAAAAACGTGATCGCTAACTTTGAGATCAACGAAAGCTATTTCGCGAAGGCAAAGCATCCGGAGCGGCTGGGAAAGTTTATCTATGTGAACAACCGGGAATGGATGGAAAATGCCTATACGAACAGGACTACGGTAAACCCGAAGACCGGGGAGCGGATGAAGGGTGTCATCCCGGATAACCATTACACCTACATAGACGGGCTGTTCCGCTTTGCGCTGCAGTTCCATGAACGTGACAGGGACGGAAATATCAAGGAACATCAAACCCTGCTGGTGTTGGATGAATGCCAGCTGCTTTTCAACAGCCGCATGTGGTCGAAGAAGGACAGGCTGGAGTGGATCGCGTTTTTTCGCGAGCACAGGAAGTATGGCTATGACGTCTACCTCGTCAGCCAAGACGATACCGTTATAGATAAGCAGATACGGCAGGTCATGGAGATCAAGGTGGAGCACCGCAACGTAAAGAATTATAAGACGGCGGGAAAGCTCCTTGCGCTCCTGCGTGGCGGGCATCTGTTCATCTGGATCATGAGCAACTATGCCATACGTGGAAAAGAGGCGTTCATGTGCTCGGAGTATTTCACCGGACGCAAATTTTTTAACTTTTACAACAGCTACCAGACATTCCGCTCGGGCTAATGTCCTGCGCCCAGCGCAGGACCTATGCACGGGCGGAATGGCGGGGAGCGCACTTGTGAAACCCTTTACATTAGGGGCGCACGTGCTAGCCTGCTGGCAACGGGCGGGCGCTCTTCCCCGCCCTTGGCTGCCGGATAGTGCGCGGGTTCCTAATGTCAAGGGTGCGCGGAACAGGGGCGGCGCGGGTTCCCTAAGGCCTAGTATTACCCTTAGGGAACCTCCGTGTACTGTGTATTTTGGGCTGAAATGCTGATAAATACTGGATTTATGGTTGTGTATTTTCTTGTGTATTTTGCTGTGTATTTTTAACTTCTGTGTATGAAGTCCAATAAATGGGACTTTGTAACAGACAAAAAAAAGGGGGCTTTATGGAGAATAAGACACGCTCCCGGAAGTGGCTTCTGACAATTAATAACCCGAAGGAACACGGTTATGACCACGGATATATCAGGGAAACCCTTGAAAAATGGAAAGCCGTGGTCTACTGGTGCATGTGTGACGAGGTCGGCGGAAAGAACAGCGTCTACCACACCCACCTTTTTATCATGGGCAGTAACGGTATACTATTCTCTACGGTCAAGAAAAAATTCCCCAAGGCACATATCGATTACTGCCGGGGGCTTGCGCAGGAGAACCGGGACTACATTAGAAAAGAGGGAAAATATAAGGGGAGCATCAAGGAAGAGACTAATTTAAAGGACACCTTCGAGGAGAGCGGCGATTGTCCGGCAGAACGACCGGGACAGAGGAACGATCTTGTAGAATTGTATGATATGGTCAAGGCAGGAATGGACACATACGACATTCTGGAAGCTGACCCGTCATATATGCAGCATCTGGAAAAGATAGACAGATGTAGGCAGATCATAAAAGAAAAAGAGTTCCGGGAGAAATTCCGGGAACTGGAAGTGGAATACTGGTCCGGCACCACGGGCACAAACAAGACCAGAACGGTCATGGAACACTTTGGATATGCAAACGTCTACCGTGTCACTGATTATAAGAACCCGTTTGATGGCTATAGAGGGCAGGACGTGGTCGTCTTTGAGGAGTTCCACGGCAATTTCACCATATCGGAAATGCTCGTTCTGTTAGACGGCTATCCGCTGGATCTGCCGTGCCGTTACAATAACAAAACGGCCTGTTACACAAAAGTGTACATCCTGTCTAACGTGGATCTGGCGGATCAGTATAAGACAGCGCAGCAGGAAAGCAGGGAGACATGGAACGCATTCCTGCGCCGGATCTCCGCAGTAAAGATATTCGGCGAAAAAGGAATAAAGGACTACAAAAGCCCGGAAGAATATCTGATGCGTTTAAGGCCCTGCCCTTCTTCCCCGTTTGATAAAGAATTTAAAGAAAAATATGAACAGGAAAAAATGGACTTGTAGGAGAAGGTAAAATGAAGACTACGGATTTAACGACAAAGGATTCTGATCTTGAAGTCGTGTATGGTAAACACATTTCTAAAAAGCATCCTCGTGAGGAGGCTTTTGGTTCTCTGAAATATCTGTATACTGATCTGACAAATATCAGGGAGTACTACATACGTCTTGGTTTCCACCTTTTAGAGTTTAAGATGTGTGAGTACTACAAAGATTTTGGCTATTTGACGTTAGAAGAATTTTGTGATGTAAATCTTGCTATGGATAAAGGCGCCGTCTCTAGATGTATCAATGTGTACAGGCAGTTTAATGCATCCCATGATGTAAAAGTTACTGCTGGGGTAAAAAGTATCGGCTGTGCGATGGACTTGTCGGAGCGTTGGAAGGATTATTCCTATACCCAGCTTTGTGAGATGCTGTCCTTATCGGAAAAGGAACGGGAAAGTATCCATCCTAATATGACAGTCAAGCAGATTCGGGAATATAAGAAAAATCTGCGGGATTCATCAAAGTCACTTGATGAAACTTTTGCGCTTTTCGATAAACTGGTAAAAGAGTCTGCGGATGGTTCAGTTGCGTCAACGCAACTGGAAGAGAAAAAGCCGTTCGATATAAAAAAATATGAATCTACACAAGGTATTGTCCGGCAGAATGTTGTCCGTAACTGCGATGCAATAAATGATAATGCAGTTTTTCATGTTTTTGATAAGAACGGGAAATTTTTAGGCGGGAATATAGTCTGTGATCTTATTTATAAAAGTGGGAATGATTATTTCTTCCGCCTATGGCAAGCGAAGGATAAGGAGGATTAGTATGCGGAGATGTCGTAGATTTGGATTGTATATCCCAGCGAAGGAAGTACAAAAATCAGTCCGTATAACCGAAGAGGTTTACAGTTATATCATGCAGTTTGACGGTGACAGTTTCTCCGATAAATTTGCAAAACTTGTGATTAATCATGCTAAACTGACAGGCCATACGGAAATTGATAGGTAGATGTATCTTATGATATTGTAATACAAAATAACTGCAGGTGTGTTGTAATACAAAGCAGGCGGGTTACTCTCCGCCTGTTTCGTTTATACGCCGATTATTTTATCCTCTATCTTTTGTATGATCTTTTCGCAGTCTCTTATAGCCATATCCGGGTATTCTATTGCCAGACGGTGGTATATTGTGGTATTAAAGTAAGTTTTGTTTTCAAAAGCCGGATTTTTTAAAAGCTCATTCGCGATCATGTCTAAATATTTTTCTTCCATTCCCGTTTCCTTTCTCCCCGTCCTGCCGATAGGTCAGCCTGTTCTTAAAGTTTCGTTGCGTAAAGATAACCTGTAGAAATTTTCTCGTAAATGTCATATCCGGAATACTCGAAATCGGTTGCAATATAGCGGATTTCATGTGCGCGTTTAAGCAGTTCTTTGCTTTCTACAAATTCTGCCTTTTCAATGTTTCCAAAAAGTTCAATATTTACCATTTTCATTTGTTTCCTTTCCGGCTTTCACAGCCTTAAAAAACTGGCTTTGGCAGAAGGCTCTGAGGGGAGCTCCGTATGTAGTTTTCTGGTACTCTGCCCCGCTCCTTTCTTCCGGGACTGGCTTCGTATATCGGGACTTCGGGTATGCTCGTGACTGCTTTTAACGTTTTCCAGCCCTGTGTCATGCATTCCGAAGGAAAAGAAAAAATTTTATATAAAAGTTTTTTATGTCTCTTTATAAAAAAGTTTTATGCTTATAAAAATTTTCTGGTGCTTGACTCAGGGATGGAAAATGTTATAGTCACACGGAGCATATCCGGGGTCCTGCTATACGGAGTCAGTCACAGGAGAAAGGACAAGGCAGGGAACCAGAAAACGGACGCCTTATATAACCTGTATTCTGTAAGCCACAGTATAAAACCACAAGTTCAACTCACAGTTTGTCTGTTCTGATAAAAGAAAATGAGAGCCACACAAAAATATCATGTTGTAAAGGGCGCGCAGCGTGCATTTCACCCTTTATGACATGATTTTTTTGTGACACAGTGGAAAAAAAGGAAATTTTTATGGGAAATTACATCACGGAAAGACAAAGATATGAGATCGAACTGCTCCTCAAAGAAAAGTATACCAAGCCAAGAATATCTAAAGTCCTCGGTATCAAGTACAACACGCTTTACAAAGAAATCGAACGGGGCACCGTGAAGCAGCTTGATTCCCTTCTGTCCGAACACTATGTCTATAAAGCCGACTACGCCCAGATGGTTTATGAGAAATCCACGTCTAATCGGGGACGTAATCTGAAAATTGGTTCCGATCATGAGCTTGCGGCATACATAGAAACCATGATCCGGGAGAAAAAGTACTCCCCTGAAGCCCTGATCAGACATGCTGAGAATGAAGGTCTGCAGTTTAGTACAACACTCTGCCCCAAAACAATTTACAATTATCTCGATATGGGTTTGTTCTTGAATGTCAGTAACGCTGATCTGCCTTATAAGAAGCCCGGAAAGAAAAAGAAAAAAGAGGAAAAGTCCACAGTTTCATTAAATAACCGCAAAGGCCGCTCTATAGAGGAACGTCCGAAAAACGTACTTGATCGGGACCAGTACGGGCATTGGGAGATGGACACTGTTGTCAGCGCACAAAACACAGGTCTTTCCTGTCTGCTGGTTCTGTCAGAACGCATGTCCCGGGAAGAAATTATTATGAAAATCCGCAATAAGAAATCCTGCACGGTAGTCCGTGCCCTTAATCGTCTTGAAAAGAAGTACGGAAGCAAGGTATTCCGGGAAAAATTTAAAACAATCACTTGTGATAATGGCGTTGAATTTTTAGATGCAAAAGGGATTGAAAAGAGTATAGCCACGAAGCAGCCACGGACAACCGTTTACTACTGCCACCCGTATTCCTCATATGAACGAGGCACTAATGAGAACATAAACCGCATGATCCGCCGCTTTTTCCCAAAAGGGACAAACTTTGATGAGGTCACACCCTCCCAGATCGCGATGGTGGAGTCATGGATCAACAATTACCCCCGGAAGATTCTGGGCGGTCTCTCAAGTAACTTGTTTAGAAAATATCTGGGAGCGGTCACGGCATAATAGCCCTTCCTACGGAGGGCACTTGGCGGGGGGTATTTCACGCCGCCTAGTGGGGGTAGGAAGGGTTGGGTTAGTGACGGAATGGTACACGAAGTACCTTTATTTTCTATACCGCAAAATAAGGCTTTAGTAAAAATACACAAAACAGACAGGCTGTATACCCCTGGATCGGGATCATATACAGCCTGTTTTATTGTGAAAATATCACAAAATATTTCAATTCTTGATTTTATTGTTGCAAATTACCTCAATATTTGCCCAATATTTCGCAATTCCTTTTGGGAGAAAAAGAGCAATGCAAAAATAATTGCCGCCATTCCGGCCAGCACATACACCAATCTGTAATTAAGGTTTCCTTCATTTAAAGCCACTTGAATCGCTTTACGGGCGTTCGGATATTTCTGCAAAAACGCCGGAATCCAGCTGTCTGCCATCGGGCCGACCAGTAAATAGGAAAAGGGAATGATGCATTTGGCCGCCATACTTCTGGCCGCGTATACCCTGCCCTGCAATTCTTTCGGCGTCTCTAAAATCCATAAGGTTCCCGCCAGTGTATTTACAACAGGCGTTACGAACAGGAACATAAATTCGCCTAAAATAACGAAATACATATTATTTCTGATCCCCATAACGCATAATGACACACCCGTCACAATTGCTGAGATAAAAATACTCCGGCCATAAGAAGATTTCATGCCCTTTCCGGCAGCGAATAGACTGCCGAGAAAAAGACCCACCCCTCCGGCCATCTTTACAAGCCCCATGTCGAAACTGCTGCCCAGAGACAATACCAATGGTTCTGTCAGTGAATCCGAAACATTCAGAAGAAAATTAAAAGCGGCAAAAAATATCATTAACAAGGTCAATCCCCTAACGGAGAATATAAACCGAAAGCCGGCCGAAATGTCCTCAAAGATATTTTTATGTTCCCTTTTTTCTTTATCCAAATCCGAAAAAACGCACGCCGGCACTGTGACAAAAATTAACACCGCAACAATAAACGTACATAAATCAATAACCAATAATCCCTTTAAACCGACAGGGTAATATAAAATTCCGGCGCAGACAGGCGCAATGATACTGCTGATGGAATCAATGATCTGGTTCAAGCCTCCTGCCTTCTTTATATCATTTTCGTTCACCAATGTGGATAAAGAAGCCTGATATGCATTATTATCCAACATATTTGCCGTCGCGTTAATAAAATTAAAGGCACAGATTATCCCAAAGTCAAATCTTTCCGTCATCAGATACAGCAGCAACAGCAGACTCGTCACGGCAGCGACCGAGTCTGCTGTAAGAATAACCTTTTTCCGATTAAAATAATCACAGACGATACCGCTTAATGGTGCAAAAATAACAGACGGCAATATCGAGCAGAGCATGGTAACAGCCATAGGCGTCGCTTTTCCCGTTTCTCCATAAACCCAAACGCTGACACCGAATGTGGTTAAACTGCTGCCCAAAATAGAAACCAGTCTTGAAATCCACACAACGTAAAAATTCTTATTCATCATTCCGGCTTCCCGCCCTGCTCATAGCCTCACCTTACCTCTCAAAAGGCAGAACCGCCGTCACACATATACTGGCGGCGCCGCAAACCGCTGCGTCCCGGCTCCCGCTTTCGGACGAGCTTCATACTGTAATCCGAACTTCTGCGCCTCCGTGATTTCCACCTCCATCACGCCAAAGCTGGTCTTGATCTCAAGCACCGTAGAACCGTCAGCCTTGGTGATGATCTGTGTTTCAAGGTCTTCTGCATCCTTTGTCTTTTCGTTCTTCGCATCCTCCGGGACCGTCATTTGACCGTCGTAGTCGGAGATTTTCTGTAATCCCTTGCGGTTTTCGTGGATGATGCCACGCCAGAGCAGATCCATCTCCTCCGCCGTATAAAAATACGCGCCAAAGCCGTTCATGTATTTGGCATACTTGGCCTTCTCTCTGTCAATATAAGTGGAGCCGTCCTTCTCATAAGTGTAGTCGGGCACACCGTCCTTGTCGGTGGAAGTCTCGAAAAAGTTGACAAAATCGTCCTCGTCGATCTCTCCCGCCAGAAAGTCCTTCCAGAACGCTTCGCTGCTGGTAAAACGCAGGTTCGCATCCTGCGGGAAGCGCTGTATAAACGCCATCACCTTTTCGTACTGTCCCGGTTCCGTATAGGGAAGCCGGAAGCAGTCTTTGTTCACCCACTTGCCGTTCTCGTAATAAGCCTCCTTGCACCAGATCCCTTCCTGCGAGTAGCAGGTGATAAACCAATGCTTTTTCTGGGGATCGTCGGTGGGAAAGGCGGCCTTGGTCACTTCCCCCGTAAGCAGCTCCACAAGCTCATCCGGGTCTGTCACCTCTACGTCTGTACAATTATCGTCCGTACCGGCTATCTCCCGCGTTTTTTTCCCGGAAGCCGCCGCACTGCTTCCCGAAGACGTCTCGGGATTCACTACACTGCCACCCGAAGGCGCCTGCGTCCGGGCCGCCTCTGGAACTGACACACTTGTCACAATCGTCGTGTCTGTCCCGTCCGCGTCAGGCTTACCCTCCGCTTCCCTTCTCATCGCTTCCTTGGCAGCCTGCTTCTCCGCCTCCGCGATCAACTCCTTGATCTGCTCCTGCAGCGCCTCCTCCGCGTCGTCAAAATCCGCCAACAGTTTTTCCCATTCCTTTATGGTAAAAGACTGCGCACCCGTCTGAAAGGTCGGCTCTACCCTGCCTTCCCTCACCTTTTTCGCCATCTCCTCCATGTGGGCAAGAATCTGCTCGCGGTAGGTCATATCTTCCGCTTTTTTCTCTTCTCTTTTTTCTTCCGCCTCCGTCTTGCCGGAAGCCGCATCATTTATGACACTTTCGTCATTTTCTCTGCTGCCGCCAAAAAAGGGCTTATCCGCACCTTCTTTCCCTGTCCGCGCAGCGTGGCCTGCATATCCCGGCTGTGTCGCATTATGCATCCACGAAGCATATTTGTTTCCTATGTTCATCGCTCTTTTCCTTTCCGGCAAAACATTTCTGTCTCAATCAAATGCGCCTTTATAGGTAATACGATTCATCCGTCCGGAAAGTTTCATTCCATGAAAATATGCCGCATTTTCACTCTCCGTTTGATCAAGGTATGTTTTGGAATCGTTTACCAGCTCACAAACCCGTCCTCGTCAATCTGCACGCCCTCGGAAATGCTGCGCATATAGGCAAGCACCCGCTCCTTCTCGGCATCCTGCAAAAGCGTGGTTTTGCATCCGCTCTGCAGACAGGGAATAAACTGATAGCTCACGATTCCTGTCTCGTCGATCGTCACCTCAACCATACCGGTGTCCAAGGTCTTTGAATTAAACCAGAAATTACCCAGACTGTAGATCACGGGCACGCCCTGAATCACACCGATGGGCTGGAGACAGTGGGGATGATCCCCGATCACCAGATCCGCCCCCGCCGCAATCAGCTCCGGTGCCTGCTTTAGCTGCGCCCAGTCCAGCTCCGCCTGATTCTCCGTCCCCCAATGGACATAGACTACCACGAAGTCACTGTTGTCTGCCGCCTCCCGGATCGTCTCCAAAAGTTTCGCCCCGTTCCAGCAGCGGAAAACGCCCGGCGAGGTCTCTGTGGCCTCCTTCGTGTCCGGCGTGTCCAGACGCTCGATCTGAGTCGCAGACACAAAGGCGATCTTGATGTCTCCCACGATATAGTAGACAGGCTTTCTCGCCTCACCGATATTCCGTCCGGCCCCCACATAGGGAATCCCCGCCTCACGCAGTGTATGAAGGGTATCCGTCAGCGCCTCCGGTCCGTAATCGTAGGCATGGTTATTGGCCAAAGACACGATATCCACTCCCATATCGTTCAGGTACGCTGCCGTCTCCGGTTTTGCCCGGAAAGTAAACTGCTTCTCCTCCAAAGGCGCGCCCCTGTCGGAATAGGCAAACTCATTGTTGAGCATCATAATGTCCGCCGCCTGCATCCGCTCGATCACTTCCGGTGTCACACCTCTGGAAATGTCGCCGCTTGGACCCACAGTCCCCATAATGGCGTAATTCGTGTCAAAAAGGATATCCCCCGCGAAAGTCATGGTCACCCGCCCAGACTCCGCAGGCTCTTTCGCATAAATGCCGTTCTCTTCCATATAAGCGGGGTCGTCCAGCACCTCCTGATATCTGGAAACATTCTCCGGTTCCGGCTCCGGCTCCGTTCCGGTCAGCTCTGTATCGTCTCCGACAGCCTCCGTTCCGGCTCCCTCCGCCTCTGTATTTTCTGCCTCCGGCGTCCGGCTCTCCCGATCCGCCTGCAGGGCATCCGTCTCTTTCGTTTTCACCGGCTCCATAATCCATTGATGCGCCGCCAGAGCGAAAACCCCCGCCGCCACCGCCGCCGTCAGTGTGATGAGAAAGGGAAGGAAAAAACTCCGATGAAACCTTATTCTCTTTTTCTTCTTGTTTTTACGCGATCTTTTCTTAGCCATGCGACCATTATAACATTAAACAACCGTCATGGCAAAATGCAATTGACTCGTCTCAACGCCTTGCGCTCTTCTGCTGGTATTTCACGGGACGGCTTTTACAGCCCCTTCTCGCTTCCCAGGAAAGCCAGAACCGCTTCATTGCCAGCGTTTCCCATGAACTGCGCACGCCGCTTGCCGTCATCCTCTCAAGCGCCTCCGCCTGCGAAAAAGCGTCCCCCGCAGAGCAAAAACCCTTTTTTCAGGTGATCGCAAGGGAAGGCGCACAGATGTCCGGCATGCTCGAGCAGCTTCTCACCCTCTCCCGCGCGGACAGCCATGGACTGACCCTTCAAATAACGAAAACGGATTTGCAGACGCTTCTTCTTGAAACCTACGAAAACTTCCTGCCGCTTGCCGCCGACAGCGGACATCTGCTCTCCATCCGTCTCCCCGAAGCCGAACTGCCGCTGTGCGACTGCGACCAGGGAAGAATACGACAAGTGTGTCATATCCTTCTGCACAACGCCCTGTCGCACACACCCGCCGGAAGTACGATCCTTTTCTTCATCGCCGAAGGTTCTTACGAAAAAGAAATGACAGTCGGCGTACAGGACAACGGCGGCGGCATTCCCGACGGGGAGAAAGAGAAAATTTTCGACCGCTTCTACCGCATCAACCCTGATTCTTCCTCCGTCAGGCAGGAAAAAGGACATCACGGTCTGGGGCTTGCGGTGGCGAAAGAAATCGTTTCAGCCCACAGAAGGACGCTCACTGTCTCGGACGCACCCGGAAAGGGCGCGCTGTTTCTTTTGACCCTGCCCTTGAAACCATAAACAGACACGCAAAAGAAAGCGGCATGCAACAGCACACCGCTCTTCTGTCTATTTCTGCATCATTGTAATTCTCGCGTTTTTCACTCTAATATTTCGCCACGTTCACTTTCACGCCGGGGCCCATGGTAGTTGCCAGCGTAATGCTTCTGAGATACTGTCCCTTAAGCGCAGCGGGCTTTGCCTTGACAATCGCCTCCATCAGCGCATCGAAGTTCTCCTGAAGCTTGCCCTCCTCGAAAGAGGTCTTGCCTACAGGTACGTGGATGATGTTTGCCTTATCCAGTCTGTACTCGATCTTACCGGCTTTGATATCGCTGATTGCTTTTGCTACGTCCATGGTAACCGTACCTGCCTTCGGGTTGGGCATCAGGCCTTTCGGGCCGAGAACCTTACCGAGACGGCCGACAACGCCCATCATATCGGGGGTTGCTACCACTACGTCAAAGTCAAGCCAGCCTTCGTTCTGGATCTTGGGGATCAGCTCGTCGCCGCCTACATGATCAGCGCCTGCAGCCTCCGCCTCGTTTACCTTGTCGCCCTTTGCAAATACCAGCACGCGAACCGTCTTACCGGTTCCGTTAGGCAGTACCACCGCGCCACGAATCTGCTGCTCTGCGTGACGGCCGTCACACCCGGTCTTAATATGAACCTCTACCGTCTCGTCAAACTTTGCTGTTGCTGTCTTTTTCACTAAGGCAATCGCCTCGGCTGTGTCGTACTGCATCGTGCGATCTACCAGCTTAGCCGCCTCCTGATATTTTTTTCCACGTTTCATCTCGAACCCTCCATTACTCTTCTACTGTGATACCCATGCTTCTCGCAGTACCGGCGATCATGCTCATCGCCGCCTCAACGCTTGCCGCGTTCAGATCAGGCATCTTCATCTCAGCGATCTCCTGCAGCTTCGCCTTGGAGATGGTCGCCACCTTCGTCTTGTTAGGTACAGCGGAACCGGATTTGATGTTGCATGCCTTCTTCAAAAGTACCGCAGCAGGAGGAGTCTTCGTGATAAAACTGAAGCTTCTGTCTGCATACACTGTGATAACAACCGGGATGATCACATCACCCTTGTCGGCTGTTCTTGCATTGAACTGTTTCGTAAATTCAACGATGTTAACCCCGTGCTGACCGAGTGCAGGCCCAACCGGGGGCGCTGGTGTTGCCTTACCAGCAGGGATCTGTAACTTGATGTATCCTTCTACTTTCTTTGCCATTTCGGCACCTCCTAATAATATTGTGGTTCGGACGCCATTCCACCTGTCTGCCGCAATCTGCGGTATTGCAAAAGACAAGCTCGGGTTTTCGATTGCAGGCGCACAGCACACTGAACCGCCTAACCGGCTCCCACACCTATCTACACCGCAAAAGCGGGTAAATACCTGTTACATCATGATTCAGCCCACGCGATTCGCAAAACGCGCTCCGGCCGAACTGTTAACGCATACTTCTGACTTCCGCAAAGCTGATCTCCACTGGAGTTTCTCTACCAAACAGCTCCACATTGATGGTAGCCGTCTGCTTGCCATAGTCGATTCTCTGCACAACGCCCACGGTGTCCTTCCAGACGCCCGCAACCACCGCAATGGTGTCGCCCTCCGCGAAATCGACGCTCATATTCTCCACTTTAATGCCAAGAGGCTTCATTTCCGCCTCCGTCAGCGGCACCGGCTTGCTTCCCGGTCCCACAAAGCCCGTTACACCTCTGGTATTTCTCACCACATACCAAGTGTCGTCATTCATAATCATATTAATCAAAACATACCCGGGGAACATTTTTTTCTGAACGGTCTTGCGCGCACCGTTTTTCAGCTCCGTCACATCCTGCATCGGCACTCTGACCTCCAGAATTTCTTCCTCCAGATGTCTGTTCTCGATCGTCTTCTCTATGTTGGCCTTCACCTTATTCTCATATCCGGAATAAGTATGCACAACATACCAATTTGCCTCTGCCATACGGACCCTCCCTGTCTTTAAGAAAAATTGTCTTAAAATTTCAGTGTAGTAATGAAATCCACGCCGTACTGCAGGCCAAAATCCAACACCGTGATAATTGCCCCCACCACAAGGGAAATAACGACAACTGCAACAGACTGTTTCAGAAGGGAATCCTTATCGGGCCAACTGATCTTTTTAAACTCAGCCTTCACGCCGTCAAAAAACCTGACTGCTTTCTTATCTGTTTTCGCTGATTCTGCCATAGCTCAATATCTCCTTTTCAACACGACGAACGTTTACTTCGTCTCCTTATGCAGGGTATGCTTCTTGCAGAATCTGCAATACTTCTTGATCTCCATCCTGTCAGGATGTGTCTTCTTATCCTTTGTAGTATTGTAGTTACGCTGTTTACATTCCGTACATGCCAATGTGATCCTTGTGCGCATCTTGCCACCTCCACCTGTATTACGATTCGTTTGATCTGTATCTCTCATTTTTTGAGCATAAAAAAAAGACCTTACTCTTTTCTCGCCCACACAATATATCATACCATATGCCTTAAGTCAACCGCTTTTTTGTATTTTCTCCCCAAAATCTTCCCTTTATAATTAATTTATAAGGAATGAGGAAGTGCACAACCTCTTAAAACAAACGGTTTTCCGAACGTTTGGAAAGTTCGGGGGAAGGGAAAAGGTACAAGGTATGAAGATTAAAATTGATGGTTCAACAGTTACGGCTCCCGCACGTGTTCTTAACATTTTAAGTTTAGGATATTCTTTCGTGGCATCTTCTTATTTAGAAGAAGGTAATATTCCGTTTTCTGTTACACATGAAGAAATATCGAATTATATTTATGATGAACTTAAAAAAGCGGGGCATTATGATATCTCTTCTGAGTCAATTATAAGAGGTTATCTCAAAATCGATCAGAAAGAAAAAGAAGGTAAGTTTTATGAGTTGTGGGAAAGCGAAAAATTTGGTGAAGATGCTGCCGCTTTGGTACGCGAATCTGGTACCGGCGCAATCGTTGGCACAACGTTTGACAGTCTTGCAGATTTCTTAAATGACTTAGAACAATAATGAGGGGGCATGCCCCCCTCCTGCAATAAAGATTTTCCGGACGTCCGGAAAATTCAAAGGGAAGGGAAAGGTACAAGGTTATGACAAAAGCAGAATTTAAAGAACATGTAAACAGGCTTCTTTCTCCTGACGATCAGGTGAATGCCATCACGGATGAAGAGTACAAGATCGTTGAAACAGTATACGGCTTTCATCCCTCCATTTCTGATGTAAACGGCAAGGAGCAAATTGCCCGCCTTTATGTAGATTTTGGCTTTATTGTTATTGCTGACATGTATCTCCGGGCAAAAGCGGCTGAGACATTATATATCAAACGCAGCAATCTTGTGGCCGAACACAATGCGGAGCTTTCCAGGCTTTTAGAGCAGGAAAGCCTTATCAATACCGCAGGCATTAGTCAGCTTAACGAGATTATATGTGAATCTTAAGATTAAGTCAGAGGGGGACACGCCCCCCTCCTACAATAAAGATTTTCCGAACGTTCGGAAAACCTACTGGAAAGGAAGGTACATAACATGACAACAACAAAAGTAAAGAACGATACGGCATCCGTTACTGCCGCGATCATGACGGTTGATGTGAATAAAGAGACAGGCAAAAAACCAACGGCAAAGGTAAATCCCAAGGCTGTCTCTGCCCCTGCAAAGGCAGAGGAAAAGAAAGCGGACGGGAAGGAAACCAAACAGGAAACTGTGCCGGAGAGAAAGGAAGATACGGCAGTGGTTATGTCCACGGATGCATTCAGCAGGGAGATTCTCACAGAGTATTACAAACGCACGAAAGCGATCAAAAGCAGTATCGGAAAAATCGATTCCAGCTTTGAGTCGATCGCATTCAACCTGCACTGGATCAACGCCAAACAGGCATTCAAGTCGGAAGGGTTCGCTTCTATCGTTGAGTATGCTTTCTATCATTTCGGCTATCAGAAGTCTACCTGCTACAGCCTGATCGCCGTGGTGGACAGGTTCGCCAAGCGTGATGCAAAGGGTACGCTTACAGAATCTCTTGACGACCGCATAAAGGGATTCAGCGTTTCCAAGCTGTCCCTCATGGTTAACCTGACGGATGCGGAAATCGCCACTCTTAAGCCATCCATGAGCGTTTCCGAGATCAAGAAGTTTGTCAAAGGCTTGCAGGGGAAAGCACTGCCGGAGCTGTCAGAAGGTGACGGCGAAGACGAAGACATGCAGGAGTCGGAGCAGGAAATCGAAAGCGCACAGAATAAAAACATCGTGGATACAGAAGGCGTGGTTGTCTTTGACGTGCTTATCAAGTGCAAAGGAAAAGACGACTTCGACAAAAAGGCTGAACGGATCAATGAGTATGTCCAGCGGGTATTCAATCAGCATCCTGACGCTGTCATAGAGGTTTCCTACAGCCTGCCGCCCAAAAAGGAGAAAGGAGCATAATGCATACCCCCTGCAGCATTATGGACGCCTGTAGCTACTGCGAAGTGGCTACAGACTCCATACAGAAATCTTTGGAATCAGGAGACTTTGACAGTGCAGCGATCCGCTTATGTGCGTATCTTCTTGAAATCCATAACCGCTATCTGACAGGTGAAATTGATGCCGCGACATGGCGGGAAACATTAAGGTTCTACCGCCGCATGACTGCGACGATAAACGACGAGTTGAACATACAACAATCTATACAAGGAGAACAAAACATGAAACTTTATTGCGAGACAAAAATCACAGTAGTTGGAAAAGCAGAACCGACACATTCACAGGACGGCAAGAGCACGTATTACCGTGTTGCAGTCATGCAGAACGGACAGGCCACAAACCTTCCCGTCTCTGAGGAGATTTACCACTCCATTCCCGCCGGGCTTGTTGAGGTCGTCCTCTCTACTGTATACGACGACACGTACAAATCTTTCAAAGCGGACAGGCTGTTGCAGATCGTATCTGTAAACGGACAGCCTTACAGCAAGGCCGTGTCCACTTCCGCCCCTGAGAAGACGGCGAAATAATGGTGATTCGCGCATATCCGCGCTTATCATAACTTTGTACCGTCCCTGTGCCTTTGCGGATCGCGGGGCATGGGGACACTTCCCTAAATGGATATTGTGGGCGTTACCGTTTCTTCAGCTTGCAGTAGAATCCTACAGCAAAAATCACGGCTACCCAAGGCACAGCTTCAAAAGCCTGCCTGAATAATTCCGTAGCGCTCATTTTATCACCACCTTTCTTTTGCGGGGGACTTGTTTGCAGACTGACTCCCCCGCAACGGGTTTAAAGTGTATATATGTAATATAGCACATTTCCAAACAAAATGCAAACTAACAAGGAGGCTTCAATCATGGCTGACATGCTGTCAATATTGATCATTATGATCGTTGCCTATTTCACAGTGAAAAGGCTTATCCTCCCCCGCATCTTGGCAATACGCGCGGCAAAGAAGGGGAAGGGAAAAGGAGACGGAGAAGGGGAAACTGCCCCTACAGACCCCCGCCTTACAGGGAACGAAGGGATGCAGACAGTACCTACAGCGATCCCTGCTATCCCGGCGGCGCGCCCCGGCATCCGGCCCGTCACATGCTTAGATGTGCGTTTCGTCCGCTTCAACCTCCCAGACGACGAAGGCATCGAGGAGACACTCACATCGCGGATTGCCTATGCGGCAAACGAAATGCTTCTGAATGCGTCTATCCGTGGCTCTGATGTCCGTTTCCACGTAGCAGTTACGCATCCCGATTTGATGATGCTCTATGTTACCTACACCGTGTGCTGATGCGTGTTGATACATGCTGATGCGTGCCAATTTTCCGAACGTTCGGAAAACCTGCCGGAGAGAGACGGAAATAGATTCCTCCGCAGGGATTATGCCCCACACAGCAGGCGGCAAGGCCAGCCCCCTTCCGTCTGCCCCTCCCCCTTCCCTTTGTCCACCGTGCGAAGCACCTGTGCGTGAGTGGTCTGCACAGCAGATTGCCCAGAACGGGACCCATGGGCGCTGGGGTTCTGGGCAAAACGCATTCTTTCCAGTAACTCGACGGACAGCCAAGAAATGAGGTTCTGACATGGCTTTTAAACCCTATGTTCTGGCGGCATTCTCAGAAAATGTCCCTAATAGCATTACTTTTGATGAGGGCGGCACGCTCCCCGATGAGGGCATCACGACCCCCGGTGAGGGCGGCACGACCCCTGACGATGGCATCACGACCCCCGATGAGGGCATCACGACCCCTGATGAGGGCGGCACGACCCCTGATGAGGGCGGCACGACCCCTGATGAGGGCGGCACGACCCCCGGCGATGGCGGCACGACCCCTGATGAGGGCGGCACGACCCCTGATGAGGGCGGCACGACCCCCGGCGAAGGCATTACGACCCCCGATGAAGGCGGCACGACCCCTGATGAGGGCATCACGACCCCCGATGATGATACCAACGTAACGGGTAACGAAATGCAGGATATTCTTTCCGGTCTCCGCGAAAGCCTCAGTAAAAAGGATGCTGACGTAGAAACCCTTGCCGACTCCGTCCGCTCCCTTGTGGATGTAATGAGCATGGAATCGCCACAGGCGTCGGATGTCTACACCCCGCCGGAAATCCCTATAGCCGGGTATGTGGAATGGAACTATCCCATTACCGTCGATTATCTGGTGAGCATCGTGGGATTTGAGGATGCCATTTCGCAGACGGAAGTCTACGACTCCCCTGCTGTCTTCTTAGAAGATTACCAGAACTTTGCGAAGGAATGTTTCCTTGGCGGCACCTTTAAGGATTTCAGTATTGAAAAGATATGCGACGCTGACGGCGTGACCGCCTACGATTCCAAAGCAGACGAAACGGAACCGCCGGAAGAAGAACCGGAAGAAAATCTCCACCCCGCAATGTTTGAGACGCTTGCGTCCATGGATGCACACCTTGCCGCCATGGACGCCACCCTTGCGGACATTGCGTCTGTAAGTGAAAACAGCATAGCCTTTTATGAGGACAGCGTAAAGCTGTACAGACAGGCCAACGAACTGACAGCCCAGACCCTTGCGGTCAACCTCGCGCTTCTCTTCGTGCTGGTTGTGATGCTCGGCCACCGGATCGCACATGCTTTCTGGCAGAGGATGAAAGTAGGATAAGGGAAGGAAAACAAATATGGAAACAATCGTAAATTACGCTGAAATACATGCCCTCATGGGCGAATACCTAAAGATATTCATACAGTACGCCCTGCCGTTCGGACTTTTTCTCGGCACGGCAATGGAATTTATTGGTTACGGTGTTTTTAAGGCCTTAAGCCTTTTTAACATAAAATAGCAACGTTCCGGAACAATGCGGAAAGGAAGGTAAAACATATGCCTACAGTTTTAGTTACTGCCCTCGAGACAGGCGCGGTTACGGGTATGATGACTGATGCAATGAAAACGGCCCTTACGGACGCTTTCTCCGGTATCAGTGCTGACGTGTTTGAGATCATGGGTGTTGCACTCCCGATCGGTCTTGGTATCGCCGGTGTGTTCATCGCAATCCGTCTTGGCATCAACTTCTTCCGCAGTATCGCCAACTAGTTGACGTTGCGGATCACCCCGCGTGGGCTTCACTGCCCTTGCGGGGTTTTATCAAAAAAGAGAACATTTTCCGGACGTCCGGAAAAAAGAAGAAAGAAAAAAGAAGGGAGAAAACAAAATGGGAATGGTAAGGCAGTCAGAGGACATGCAGAGGGAAATAAACGAGATACTAGAACAGGCGCAGAAACCGCCGCTTATCTCAACGAAGATCAACGCCGCTACGGATTTATCGGTTTACATCCGTGCTTTATGCTTCGACGTGATGCTGAACGATAAGCATATTGTTTCCTGCAACTGCCCGGAAAACGCGGTCACGATTTACCACGCAATGCAGGCAGACTTTAAAGGTGAGGTCTATCATGGCTAAGCGTGCAAGGCTTACATTCATGCCGATCGACTACGCCTACCAAGCGCGCTACGGCATCATGCCGGACTATGATTTTACCAACCGCTTAAAGGCCGGACAGGGCACCGCAGAAGTCAGCGGACTCATAGAAAGCCGTATGCGGAAACTGTATGAGGAATCCAAACGGGAACATGAAAGACAGC
The DNA here is from genome assembly GCA_947073545.1 of uncultured bacterium. Classification (GTDB taxonomy): domain Bacteria; phylum Bacillota; class Clostridia; order Lachnospirales; family Lachnospiraceae; genus UBA3282. The sequence goes on along the minus strand of CAMTMP010000034.1, from coordinate 364 downwards.
TACAGAAAGAAGAACAAAAAATCTGGGCAGAATGCCCGTTTTAAAAGGAGTGATGAAAAATGCAGAAAATATGTGAAGTTTTAGGATTGTCAACAGGTGATATCACTGAGTTTTTTACATGTCTTTCCGCAATTATTATGAGCAGTGTTTTTATGGGTCATTTCTTTTTTTACGCTTTCAGCGGACTCATATGTTTAATTGGGGATATGATTTGTGCATTGTTCAAGTTTGCAGTCCGGCATTTTCCAAACGTCCGGAAACAGAAAGGCGTGTAACCCAATGGAATTACTAGTGTACTGACATATTGATATTTATACAAATTAACATAGTAATTTCTGCCGTTTTGAGGTATAATAAAAGAAAC
>CAMTMP010000033.1 GCA_947073545.1 uncultured bacterium | reverse complement strand
GCGTTTTTATTGCAAACGATGGCTGACCATGAAAAGGGAAGCAAACTGGAAGAACGGCTGTGTTCACTGCAATATGATAGGTCTGTTTTTGAGGCGGCTGTTGAAGCGCGTAGGCGACATTACACCGGCTTGAATGATATTGAAAAGGCTACCATGATTTTTATAACGATTACGCAAAGCTTCAACTGTACACGGAAAACCTTTTCCGAAAAGGCTTTTGCGGGGACAAGAGCGTACCAGAGGGATATCAGATTCCATATCCCCAATGTATACCGACGATTGCAGGGAGTTTGCGTCCGGAATATGGATGGGATTGAACTGCTACAAGAGATTTCTGACAACCCGGATGTGTTCGCCTTCGTAGACCCGCCGTACCGTTGGGAATTGCGGGGAGCCGGTGCGGACAGGGCTTATGCCTGTGAAATGCCGCACCGTGAGCATGTCCGGCTGTTGAAAACTGTACGGAATGCGAAGTGCAAGGTCATGCTGTGCGGGTACAGGTCAGAAACTGAGGAGGATCTGTATGATATTTATTTGAAACCTTACGGGTGGAAATGCTATAAAGTAGGGGAATATGCGAAATCCTGTCAGGTCAAAAAGAAACACCGTGATATGGGGCAGGAATTTATATGGGTCAATTACGAATTGCCGGTTGTGGCGAAGTATGTGATCAGCATGGAAGAATATTGAAAAACGGGATAACGAAGTTTTTGCTATTGACAAAACGTTAAAACGGCGTTATCCCTATTCATAAACATTGTAGAAATGGAGGCGGGGATTATGAATAGTGGTAAAGAAGTTAGCGGGTGCCTGATTGAGAGGGCGGGAAGGTATTATGCGGTCGTGTACTATTATGTGGAGGGTCAGAGAGTTACTGAAACCAAGTCAACGGGGATAGCTGTCAACGAACATAAAAAGAGAGAAGCTGAAAAGATTAAAAATCAGTTGATTGCAGAAAAAAGGGCGGCGTTAGAACGGCCGGAGCAGGGAAAGGCGGTGGAGTTACACCCGGTTGCATCCTGTCTGGAACGGTGGGTTGATTATAAGTCAAGATATATAGAAAATACGACGAATGACAGTTATCATTTCAAACTGCAATCCACAATCAGGTATTTTCAAAAAAATGATATGATGATTGAGAACTTAAAGCCCCGTGATATTCTGGCATATTATGAATGGGAACTGGCTCACGGCAGACAGAATGTATATAAGGATGGGAAAACATCGTTAAGCCGCCGGACTGTCAGTGACAAGGCGGTGCTGTTCAAGCGTTTTCTGGGAGATGCGGTATTGCAAGGAGTGATATCTGTCAATCCCGCCGATCAGGTGTCGGTGCCAAGGGTGAAAGAAAACAAGGTTGAGAAAATCACGTTCATGGACTTAAGGCAGGCACAATGTTTCCTGAATTTTGTTAAAAGCGAACCACGATTTGGGGTACTTTACTACATAGGCAAGATTGGATTTTACTATGGTCTTAGACGTTCGGAACTGCTTGGGTTAAGGTGGTCTGCAATAAATTTCAAAAATAATGAAATTGAGATAAACCACACCGTTGTCAGAACCAAGCATCAGCCGGAACACCGCGATACGGTCAAGTCAAAGGCTTCACACCGTTATCTTCCGTTACTGGAAGATGTTAGGGGATGCCTGATGGAATTAAGGGAAAACCAGAGACGGCTGGGGATATATGATGACAACGGGTATGTGTTCCTATGGAACGACGGAAGGGAGTACAATCCCGATTATATAACAAAACTATTTGTAAAAGCTGTGAAAGCCTGTCCGGGTGACATTCCAAGGGAGATAACTTTACATGGACTCAGGCATAGTTGCTGTGCCATACTTTTTGAAAAGAAGTGGGATATTGCTGAGGTACAACAGTGGGTCGGGCATAGTGACATTCAGATAACGGCGAATATTTATAATCATGTCAGCAAGAAGTGGAAAAATGAGCACGGGAAGAAAATAGACGGCTTTTTTAAGTAATGGATCGGACTTTAGAGTAGGAGGCGGGTGTTCCAACAGAATTCCAACAGACTTTGGGAAAAGTGCAGGAACACGCCCCCAAGGGGTAAAATGGACGGGATTGGGGGCTAATAATAGGGATCATCAGGTGTTTGGGGACGGGTAGGGGTATCTTTCAAGGGGACTGCCCGTTAGGGAAGTAGAGGCCGCAAGTTCAAGTCTTGTCACTCCGATAGAAAAACACCTGACAATTACGGGCTTCCGTGGTTATCAGGTGTTTTTAATTATGGGGGAAGATAGATTTGTCTGCGGCATGGTTACGGCTCCATTGTTTTGACGATGGGGACAGACATCAAGATTGTTTCTGAATGATTAGGTCATAGTGATGTAATATAAAGCAGGAAAATGCTGTCGGGTAAGGTTTAGCCAGCCGCCTGTGCCGAGTTCTTAGAGCCGAAGCGGCAACATCAGACTTAAGAGTAGGGCAGGGAGCAGCAGAGCCGAAACGAAAGTGAAGTGATCGAGCACGGCCGGAGGAGGGTATGGCAAGTGTCCATGCGTTGATCCGGAGGTACACGCAGTGGAATCCCTGTTACGGTTACGACGAAAACGGTGGAACATTGTTCAATGCTATTCCGGGTTAGACATGATACAGCAGCCTCTTTGAGAACGTGTTTCGGTATTCACTGGGCGAAAGCCCGGTGATTTTTTTGTAGGTTCTGGAAAAGTTGTGGCTGTCGGAGTAGCCTAGTTCTTTGGCGATTTCCGCGATGGATTTATTGGTGTCGGTCAGCATATAATTTGCCTGCTCAATCTTTGTTTTCAGTATATACTGCTTCAGGGGGATGCCGCAGATCTCTACAAAACGGTGTGAGATATATTTTTCATTGTATCCGAAAGCGGCGGCAATCTCGGATATCTTAATATTTCTGGAAATATTCGTTTTGACATAATCCATGATATCGTAATAAATCTGTTTTTGATTCTCGGAATAGTTTTCTACGGGCGGAATCAGTGTGAGCTGCCCGTAAAGTTCGGTCAGGATGCTTGTGGACATGGCATCCAAAGCGATAGCGGGATATTTGTTTTTCACAATGTCCTGTAGTTGTTTCATGAGAATGACCACCTTCTCCGGCTTGGGGATGATTCCGGTCTGAGGAATCGTGAAATATTGGTGGGGGGGGTAAAACGGCATCGGGGGTAAGGACGAGAGGGAGGTTTCCCGGCTGTGTGGTAAAGTGCAGCCAGTAAAAGGCACAGTATGAGGGCTTGATCCCCTGGCGCCAGGAAGAACTGGGAGGAAGCAGCAGATATTCCCCGTTTTTGACGATAAAACTTTCGCTGTTATAGTTTAAATAAAGCGTGCCTTCCGTCATGACGATCAGTTCATAATCGGTCAGTTGGAAATTTTGGTGTTTCCATTCTGAGGAAGGCGCCTTAAATTTGCCGGTCATAATATAGCTGTAAATCTGTTTGGTTGGCAGGCATAGAATGTTCATACTCTTTCTCCCACTATTCATACTGAAACATGCTTTTGTAATGATATATTATCAAAATGATACTATGAAAAAGCGTATGATTCAAAACAAAAATATATACTAAGGTACTTATTGTATATTATAAATGCTTTTGATTGTTTGAATCTAGCAAAATTTAACAATAGATACCTCCAAAAGTGAATATCAATAAGTTTGATTAGGTGTCAAAAGAAAAGAACATGCAGGTGTCAAAAAGAAAGAAAAGGAAAAAAGACACCTAATATATAGATGTGATATTTACGGTGAGAGCGGGTGGTGGTATTTTGTTTTATAGTCAAGTTGCACGATAAAAATGTGGATGAACGGTTTGAATATGTGAAAATGTTCAAATGATAAGCGGATTTCAAGAAAGAAAAGGAGAAAATGTGTTCATAACGCACAATTTACACGGGTCGAAAAACTTGACGGACAGAACAAAAAGGAAAGGAAGGAAAACTTATGAAAAAGAGAGTATTGGCAATGCTGCTTTCCGTGACTATGGCTGCGTCCATGCTTGCAGGATGCGGCGGTTCCGGTGAGACGGGCGACAGCGGTGCGGCTTCCGCAGATACATCAGGCGGCAGCGAAAGCGCGGCGTCGGGCGATTCTTCGGCAGCGTCGGGTGATGCAGCATCAGGAGACAAAGTAAAACTGAAAGCGGTTGCAGTGATTCATCCGCTGACAAAAGACCCGGCGGATATGCAGTGGCTGCATGAGCTGGAGGCGGAAGCGAATGTGGAGATTGAATGGGAAGTGATCAGGGCGGATTGGGATACCGTGAAATCCACCAGATTTGCCGCTGGCGATATTCCGGATATTCTCCTCTGCAATGCTACGATTGATGATGACTATATCAAGTACAACGGTCTGTTTTTGGAGCTGACTCCTTATCTGACAGAAGAACTGACCCCGAATATCTGTGCTATGTTTGCGGAGGAGCCGGACACGAAATCTCTTGCAACGACTAAAGATGGCAAGATTTACGGAACGCCGAAATTCCAGGGGAAATGGCCGTCGACCAATTCGGTTATGTTTATCAATCAGAAATGGCTGGACAATCTGGGACTTTCCATGCCTACGACTTTCACCGAGTTCAAAGAGGTTCTGACGGCATTCAAAGAGCAGGATGCAAACGGCGATGGCGACCCCAACGATGAGATTCCGCTGGACTATAATGCGTACAGCGGCGGTGGTGAAATCAATTCCTGGTTTAACAGTGCCTATTCTCTGACAAGCTTGCTTGGCGGGCTTGGTATTCAAGTCACCAATACAGACAATGCAGGTTTTTTTGCAGAGGACAACACCGTAAAATGTTATGCGGTTGATGAGAGATACAAGCTGTTTATGAAATATATTGCTGATCTGTATGCAAACGGACTGATCAATGAAAACGCATTAACAAATGATTACGCCACCTTCCAGTCATTGTCCAGAGGCAATGAAGCGGGCGAGGCGATTGTGGGCTGTGTATTCGGATGGGAACAGACGGACAAATTCGGTCCGGAACTGCATACGGAATATGCGGTAGTTCCCCCGCTTGCATATGATGTGGATTGCGAACCCGGTACATATGATACGAGATGGAGAAACGATTATACAATCCTGAATATGCAGGGCAACAGGGCATGTGTCAGCGCAAAATGTGAAAATCCGGAGGCGGCGATGCGCTTTATCGACCGTTTCTATGACCAAACGCATTCTGTAGAAGCGCTCTTTGGCGGCATCGCTGACGGCTGTATTGAGAAGACGGGTGATAACAGCTACAAGGTGCTTCCGCCGCAGGATCCGAGCACAGATGCGGGTACATGGAAATGGACGAGTACATTTGCTGATTTTTCACCGATGTATATCAGAAGGTCTACAGAGATTGAGATGGCACAGGATATGACCTATGCTCTGGATGCAAGAGCGCAGGGATATAATGAAATTATTGAGAAGGCGAGCACATCCGATACGTATCCGAATATGTTTATGAGATATACGGAGGAGGATCAGAATACAATTGCGCTGACGAAGCCGAATATTGATAATATTATTGATAACCAGTGGTCATTGTGGATGACGGGAGAGCAGGATATCGACGCTACATGGGACGCTTATGTGGAGAACGTCAACAATGCAGGGCTTCCGCAGATTCTTGAGATTCGTCAGGCAGCGTTTGATGAGTATTTAAAGAGCGTGCAATAATCTCTTGAGATGAGGAGGAGCGGCGGAGAGATGCGAAAGGAAGTATCTCTCCGCTTCCTTTTCGGTTATGACAAGTTTGACAGAATGGAGCAGTGAATATGGAAAAAGAATTTGATTTTTGTGCAGAGTGGGCAAACCATCTGATGAAAGGGCTGGAAGATGGGGACTCATGTATATATGAAATTAAGCTTTAAAAATCAAATAGGAAGGAGAATCAGGAATGACTGGTAAGAATCAAGCAGTTACAGTAAATAAAAGTTTTGGATTCCGTACAAAGAAATATTGGGAACACAACTGGCAGCTCTGGCTGATGCTTTTGCCTGCTATGCTGTATATATTGATTTTTTGTTATGTGCCGATGTATGGCGTCCAGCTTGCGTTCCGTGAATACAGCTTCCAGACGGGTATCACGGGTGGCAAATGGGTAGGGCTTAAATATTTCAGACAGTATTTTGAGAGTCCGATGTTTTTCAGTACTTTGAAAAATACGTTTGTTATTTCCTTCTGGAGTATCGTTGTGGGATTTCCGGCGCCGATCATTTTGGCTATGATCATCAACCAGCTTAAGAATAAGAAATGGAAAAAGACTGTCCAGACCACGGTCTATATTCCATATTTTATTTCCACGGTGGTACTGGTTTCCATGATTAACGTGATGTTTGCAAGCGGCAGCGGCGTTGTGGGCAATTTCTTAAAGGCGCTCCATCTGGTAGCTGCCGACACGAATATTCTTGGCAAGGAATCGGCTTTCGTGCCGCTGTATGTACTGACGGGAGTCTGGCAGTCGATGGGCTGGAACAGCATCATTTATATCGCGGCGCTTTCCTCGGTAGATACACAGTTGTACGACGCGTGCAAGATCGACGGGGCGAACCGCTGGCAGACGATGATACATATCGACTTTCCGGCGATCGTGCCGACTATTATGATCTTGCTTATCATGAACATGGGCAATATTTTAAATGTCGGTTTTGATAAGGTATTCTTAATGCAGAACAGTTTGAATCTGGGTGTTTCTCAGGTTATCTCCACCTACGTGTATTCCGTCGGCGTGAAATCCGCACAGTTTTCATTCGGTGCTGCGGTAGGTTTGTTTAACACGCTGATCAACTTTGTGTTCCTTGTGATAACGAACTGGATTTCCAAACGTTCCACCGGAACGGGCTTGATGTAAGGAGGGATAGTTATGGAGAAAACAGCCAGAAAAAAAATAAGCGCCGCGGACAGGATTTTTGGTGTCGTTGTCCTTTTGCTTAGTATCGTTATCTTTCTGATTATATTATATCCGCTGTGGTTCGTTGTCATTGCGTCCATCAGCAATTCCAATCTGGTCAATCTGGGCAAGGTCACATTCCTGCCAAAGGATATCCGCTTCTATGGCTTTCAGCAGATTATGGAGGATGCTAGGATCTGGAAAGGGTATTTAAATACATTGATCTATGTGGTGGCAGGCACGACGCTCAATATGGTGGTGACTATGCCGGCGGCCTCGTGCCCACCTATATGACGATCAGCGCTTTGCATCTGATCTCCACCAAGACGATACTGATCCTCTTTGTGGCGGTCAATACTTACAACCTGATCATTGCAAGGACCTTTATCGAGAACTCCATTCCGGAGGATCTGTATGAGGCGGCGGTTTTGGACGGATGCTCCCATTTCGCGTACTTTACCAAGGTGGTCATCCCGCTTTCCAAGGCGGTTAATTCGGTATTGATCCTGTATTATGCGGTGTTCCACTGGAACGATTATTTTAACGCCCTCGTTTACAACAGCAAGCAGGAGAACGCGCCTTTGCAGATCGTGCTCCGTGAGATACTGCTCTTGAATCAGGCGTTTTCCAGCGGCAGCGGCGGCGTGCAGGGCGGATATGGACAGTCCTCCGCCGATCAGGTGAAATATGCGGTTATCATCGTATCGACGCTCCCGATTTTGTGCGTATATCCGTTCGTGCAGAAATATTTTGAGAAGGGCATTATGATCGGTGCGGTCAAAGGCTAAAGTGAAAAGAACTTCTAAAGCTCAGCAGCAAAGGCTGCATCGCAAAGTCAGCATAGCTGACTTGGAAGTTCTAGGAGTTGCAGAGCAACTCCTTTTCGCTTAGGAGAATGCCCCAAATACGGGCATTCTCCGCATTGGTTTGCGTTACAGAAAGCTGAGACATGGAGGTTAGCATGGAAAAATTGAAAAATTTCGGATATCGGCATGTGGAACTGCTTGACAGTCACTGGAAAGCGCAGCGTACGGAACTGGTCGAGACATATCTTGGGATTGAGAATGACGATCTGCTTCACTATTTCAGAAAGATAGCGGGCATTTCGGATACAAGCGACGGATTGGTCGGCTGGTACGGCAACAACGCTTCCACCTTTGGGCAGAAGCTGGGGGCATTTGCTAAACTGTATCTGGTGACGGGGGACGGGCGGCTGAAAAAGAAAGCCTTCGCACTGGCGGATGGCTGGGGCGAATGTGCGGCAGCGTCCGAAAGAGTCATAGACGTCAATGATACGTATGTATATGATAAACTGATGGGCGGATTTCTGGATATGCTGGAGTATCTGGACTATGAGCCCGCACGGGACTGTATCCTGCGCCTGACACAGAGCGCGGCGAAACGTTTCCGCAGGGAAGTGGGGCGGGACGGGCTGCAGACGATGGGTGAGGATATGATCGAATGGTATACGCTGCCGGAGCAGCTTTACCGGGCGTGGATGCTGACGGGTGAGGAAATTTACCGTGATTTTGCGAAAGAGTGGGATTATCCCTATTTCTGGGATAAACTGAATGCCTGTGATTTCGCCATAGGACCGCGCCATGCCTACAGCCATATCAACAGCCTTTCCAGCGCTGCAAGGGCATTTCAGGCGACGGGGGATGAGCGATATCTGTCTGCCATGAAGACCGCCTACGATGAGGTGCTTTCGCACCATACCTTTGCCACGGGCGGGTACGGTCCGGCAGAGTGTCTTTTTCCGGATGAGGAGGGGTATTTGGGGGATTCCCTGAAAGCCAACTGGGATCAGGATAAAATACACGAGACTTACAGGAATTTCGGGGACTCCATACGTGCCAGGGACGATAAGTGGGGAAGTTGCGAGGTGTCCTGCTGCAGTTGGGCAGTCTTTAAGCTGTGCAATTACCTGTTGACGATTACGGGGGAGGCGAAGTACGGAGATTGGGCGGAGAGACTTCTCTATAACGGGTGCGGCGGGCAGCCGCCTGTCACCAGAGAAGGCAAGGTTATGTATTATGCCGACTATTTTTTGAACGGCGGCTTTAAATCCGTGGAGGACGGCAGGATGCATCCCGACGGCTGTTCCTTCGAGTGGCAGTGCTGCACGGGAACCTATCCGCAGGATGTGGCGGAGTATGCCAATATGCTCTACTACAGTGACGAAAGAGGCCTGTATGTGAGCCAGTACCTTGCCTCCCGCGTGGAGTTCGAGGCGGCGGGCACGGACTATATTCTGGAGAACAACAGCTTTTATCCGAAGGAAAAGACATTGCGCTTTACCCTGCATGGAGAACAGGCGGGGAAATTTGCCATCCGTTTCCGTGTGCCGTCCTGGGCATGCGGGCGGAATACGGTGCGGGTGAACGGCGTGCCGGCGGAGGCGGCTGCAGAGCCGAATACGTGGCTTACGTTAGAGCGGGAATGGAAGGACGGGGACGAGATCGAGATACAATATGAGTTTGTCCTTCGTTTTCAGGCAGTTGACGACTATGCGCCGGAGATTGCCGCGCTTGTTTACGGACCTGTCGTGCTTGTCTGTGATAAGATGACGCTCTTGGCAGGCGATATGGAACATCCGGAAGCATGGATTCAGCCGATACAGAAGGACGGCTATTCCTTCGCGTTTTGCACGGAGCCGGGGCATGTGAAGCCGTATGCGCACCTGACAAGAGAATTTTATCCTTATTATGAGGTGCCGGAGATGAAATGGTATTATATGTATAACAGGTTTGTAAGCGATGGAGGGACTGCGGATCAAGAGGCAGGAGACTAATGGCCGTACATAGTGCGGAGGCGCAGCAGACGTAGTTTGTATGGAAGAAGCCGGGTGATGGGATGAACCGGGAAAGCGGCCATATTTTAGACAGGAGAAGTCTGGCTGATTTAGGATCGGGAGGATAAGTTGATGTTACGGTTTTTTGAAGAGAACAACGGAAATCTGATATTTCGGGAAAATGGAGAGACGGTTATGATAACGCCTTGGGGGGAAAACAGCTTTCGTGTCCGGGCGGTTTTTCTCGGAGAGATTGAGGAGGGCAGCATTGCGCTTCTCGATCCCCAGTGCAGGGAGGCGGGAAAAGAGACGGCGGAGGAAAAGGGCGCTGCGGGAGCGGAGAAGCAGGGTGTCCGGGTGGAGATACACGAGCTGGAGGCGTCCATCACGAACGGGAACATACAGGCGCAGCTTGCGGTCAATACATGGGGCAACGCCGTGCAGATCACCTTTCGTAGCCAAAAGGGCGAGGTGCTTTTGCAGGAGATCCCAAACGGCGGCGCCCTGCAGAAAAAAGCCAGACATTTCAAACCGCTGCCGGGCGGCGGGTATCGTCTGAAGGCAAGCTTCGTCTCTGACCCGCAGGAAAAAATCTACGGGATGGGGCAGTACCAGCAGGAGGTCTTTGACCTGAAAGGCTGCAATCTGGAGCTTGCACACAGAAACTCGCAGGCGAGCATCCCTTTTTATGTCTCCAGTCTGGGCTACGGGTTTTTGTGGCACAATGCGGCGGTAGGCGAAGTGCATTTCGGCAGCAATACGACGGAGTGGGTGGCGGAGGAGACGAGGCAGCTCGACTATTGGATCACCGCTGGCGATACCCCTGCACAAATCTTAGAGGCGTATACGGCGGTGACGGGAAGGGTGCCCATGATGCCGGAGTACGGGCTTGGCTTCTGGCAGTGCAAGCTCCGATACTACAATGAAGAACAGGTACTGCAGATCGCGCGCGAGTATAAGAAGAGAGACATTCCCGTGGATGTGCTTGTCATTGATTATTACCATTGGCCCAGATGCGGCGACTGGCGTTTTGACGAGGAGTATTTCCCACATCCGGAAGAAATGATCCGTAAGATACAGGATATGGGTATCAAGGTGATGGTGTCGATCTGGCCGCAGGTGGACTGGCGCAGCGAGAATTATGAGGAGATGAAACAGCAGGGACTTCTTGTGAAGAGCAATTCCGGTATCGATGTGCAGATGATCTTCCATGGCAACAATGTTTTTATGGACGCGACCAATCCGCGTACAAGGGAGTATGTGTGGGAAAAATGCCGGAAAAACTATGCGGATCTCGGCATCCGTACTTTTTGGCTGGACGAGGCGGAACCGGAGTTTACCACATACGACCATGCGGATTACCGGTTTCATGCAGGACCGGTGGCGCAGATCGGAAACATCTATCCGCGGGAGTATGCGCGCCTCTTTTATGAAGGGCAAAAGGCGTGCGGGCAGGAGGATATCGTCAATCTGATCCGCTGTGCGTGGACAGGAAGCCAGCGGTAAGGTGCGCTTGTCTGGTCCGGTGATATTATGTCAACCTATGAGGACTTTCGAAGGCAGATATGCGCGGGCATTCATATGGGATTGTGCGGTATCCCTTGGTGGACAACAGATATTGGCGGGTTTCATGGCGGAAACATACACGACGAAGGATTCAAAGAACTATTGATCCGCTGGTTCCAGTTTGGCACATTTTGTCCTGTGATGCGGATGCACGGCTGCAGACTGCCCGGTGAGGAGATCGTAAATCAGGCGGGCGAAGTCAGAGAGTGGACGGGCGCCGAGAATGAGGTGTGGAGTTACGGGGAAGAAAACGAAGAGATCATGGTGAAATTTATCCGTATCCGTGAGTTGATGCGGGATTACACGAGAAGTCTTATGAGAGAAGCCCACGAGACGGGGGCTCCGGTCATGCGCGCGCTTTTCTATGAATTCCCGGAGGACGCGGTATGCTGGGAGATCAGGGATGCCTATATGTTTGGTCCGGATATTCTGGTAGCGCCGGTCTGTTATGAGAATGCGCGGGGACGAAAAGTGTATCTTCCGGCAGGCGTTTCTTTCGTACACGCGGGAAGCGGTGAGACGTACGAAGGCGGTAAGTGGTATGATGTGGAGGCGGATATCCGGACGCTGCCGATTTTCTTAAGAGAGGGGCGGCAGGAATATTTGGTTGGAGAGATCGGAAAATAATACAAAATAATTCGAATATAGTCCATTTCACAATGAAATATTTCCGAATATAATACATGTTAACGAGATAATAATTGATAAGACGGAGGTATGACATGGGTGATCTAAAACTGGTAAAAGATTTTACGGTGGGGGACGGTTTTTTTGGCAGATATGAGAAGCTGGTGAAGGATGTGGTACTGCCCTATCAGGAGCGGGCGTTGAACGACCAGATCGAGGGGGCGGAGAAGAGCCACTGTATCGAAAATTTCCGCATGGCGGCGAAAAAGTTGAAAACGGGAAGCTGCGACGGCGAATTTTATGGCATGGTATTTCAGGACAGCGACGTGGCCAAGTGGCTGGAAGGCGCGGCCTATTCTCTGGCGCAGAATCCCGATGAGGAGCTGGAGAGACGGTGCGATGGGATCATTGAACTGATCGGTGAGGCACAGCAGAAGGACGGATATCTCAATACGTATTTCACGGTGAAGGAGCCGGACAAGCGGTGGACGAATCTCCACGAGGCGCACGAGCTTTACTGCGCGGGACACATGATCGAGGCGGCGGTGGCTTACGCGGAGTGTACGGGCAAATCAAAGCTTTTGGAGATCATGTGCGACATGGCGGATCATGTATACCGGCATTTCATCGAAGAGGGTGCGGAAGGATATCCGGGGCATCCCGAGATTGAACTTGCACTGATGCGGCTGTACCGCACCACCAAGGAGGAGCGGTATAAGGAGCTTGCGCTGCACTTTATCAATGTGCGGGGCGCGGATTCCGACTATTATAAAAAGGAGATGGAGAAGAATCCTTGGCGTGTCTGGGGAAATAATCCGGACGATAAAGAGTACGCACAAAACTATGCGCCGGTGCGCAGGCAGGACAAGGCGGTAGGGCATGCCGTTCGGGCGGTATACCTCTATACGGGTATGGCGGACGCGGCCATGGAGACGGGGGACAGGGAACTGGCGGAAGCCTGCGAAACGCTGTGGAACAATATCACGCAGCATAGAATGTATGTGACGGGAGCCATCGGTTCCGCCTATGAGGGGGAGGCTTTCACGAAGGACGACCATCTGCCAAACGATACGGCTTATGCGGAGACATGCGCGGCCATAGGGCTGATCTTTTTCTCCAATAAAATGTTGTACCTGAAGCATGACGGAAAGTATGCGGACGTGATGGAGCGGGCGCTCTACAACTGTGTGCTGGCCGGCATGCAGCTCGACGGCACGAAATTCTTCTATGTAAATCCGCTGGAAGTGCTGCCCGGCATTTCCGGGGAGGCACAGACCCATAAACACGCGCTGCCCGTCAGACCCAAGTGGTTTGCCTGTGCATGCTGTCCGCCCAATGTGGCAAGGCTTTTAGGCTCCGTGGCAGAGTATGCGTGGCATGTGATACCGGGCGCGTTGTTCTCTAACCTGTTTATTGCGGGAACGCTTGATGTGAGCGGGCGCTTCGGCGGCAAAGTGATTTTAAAGACAAATTATCCCTATGACAATATAGTAGAGTACCGTTTTGCGCCGCAGGAAGGAAAAGAGAGCATGGAGGTGCCGCTGGCGGTCCGCATTCCTGCATGGAGCAGGCAGACGAAGATTTTGTTGAACGGAAAAGAAACGGACTGTGAGATTCGGGACGGCTATGCGTATCTGAGAGGGGAATACGCGGCGGATGACGTGATTACGCTGGAGCTTGACCTGACGGTGAGGCGTGTGTACACCAGCAGCCGTGTTTCCGAAAATACAGGAAGAGCGGCGGTGCAGCGGGGGCCGCTGATCTACTGTGCGGAGGGCATGGATAATGAGAACGATATCCTTTCCTTAAGTTTGAAAAAAGACGGAAAAGTGACAGTAGGAGAGTATCTGCCGGATGAACTGTCCGGGATTCGGAAGCTGTATGCGGAAGGGTACAGGGAGACTGTGAATGAAGAACTCTACAGCTTTGAAAGACAGGAGACGCAGCCCTGTCAGGTGACGATGGTGCCTTATTATACATGGGGGAACCGGGGGTTAAATCAGATGCGCGTTTGGATTCCGGAGAGGGATTAGCATGAGAAGAACTTCTAACCACTCACAGCAGAGGCTGTTTCGTGGAGAAGTTCTAAGTCTCACGCGGGAGAATGCCCCCAAAAACGGGCATTCTCCGCACGGATTTGAGATTCATAAAATGTTAATGTCCGGCAGGCACGAGGCATACCGTGGATTCTCTCGCAATGACGCGCGATTCTAATTCATACATACATGGTTCCGCACCGTCGTTGATTTGACTTAACAGGATTTCCACGGATTTTTTGCCGATCTCATCTAAAGGCTGGGCCAGGGCAGTGAGCTTAGGGCTGATTTCTTTGGCCAGCAGGGAATTATCAAACCCGGCTATGGCGATGTCCTGCGGCACAGCATAACCCAATTCGCGGAAAGCGGCGATGGCTTCACAGGCGGTGATATCGTCGTTGGCCAGATACGCCTCACAATGCAGGCCTGTGTTTTGGGCGTATTGTTTCACCAGCTTATGGACCAGACTGGCGTTCATATTCTCCGGCGCCGGACATTCGATCACATCGGAGAGCGCAATCCGGTTGTCGGACAAAAACTGCTTGAAACCTGCATATTTCAGGGCGGAAGTAGACGACTTGGTAGGGCCGATATATCCTATTTTTTGGAAACCCATATTCAGGAAATGTCTGGCGATCTGCTGTCCGCCATTATAGTGGGATATATATACGCTGCTGAATCCTTCCATTTTCTTGGTGATCATTACGGCCGGAACCTGCAAGCGCTGATAGGCGGGCAGGCTTTGGTCTGCGGAAACAGGAACCGCGATAATGCCGTCCACTTTCCGCTGGCGAAGCTGTGCAAGAATGTTCTTTTCTTTCTCCAGACTGCGGTGCGTATTGCAGATGATCACACTGTATCCTTCATAAAACGCCTGATTTTCTATGGATTCTATGATTTCGCTGAAAAAGGGATAGGCAATTTCCGGAACCAGCAGACCGATGATGTTTGTTCGGTTTCCTGCCAGACTTTGGGCAATGAGATTCGGTTCATAATCCAATGCTTTGACCCAGTGGAGCACCTTTTGACGCGTCTCTGCTTTGACGGAAGGATGGTTGGAGAGCACTCTGGAGACGGTGACTCTGGAAACGCCTGCCTTATCGGCAATATCCTGCATACTGACCACGGCAGTCCCTCCTTTCTTCACACTTGGAATCATGGTAGTTTATATAGGATAAGATAAATAACGGCTGTCGGGTTTGGTCAATCCCGAATCCGATATAGCAATATTCTATTCCCGACTATCGTTGTTGTCAAGAATGGAAGCAAAGAGCCACCCGGGAGGGCGGCTCTTTGCTGTGGATGGTATTATGCTTTCAGACACATCAGCCGGTCGCCGGGTTTGAGCTGACCGGAAGCTACGGCTTCCACAGAGGCCAGATCATCGGAATTGGTAACGGCTACCATAATCGTAGCGGGGTGGCCTGCAGCTCTGATCTTTTCCAGATCCATAGTCAGCAGAAGATCACCTTTTTTAACAGTCTGACCTTCTTTTACGTGAGCTTTGAAGCCATCGCCTTTCATTGCGACGGTATCGATACCTACATGAATGAGCAGTTCCACGCCATCTGCCTCAATGCCAAGAGCATGTAAGGTATCGGCGAGGGTGCTTATTTTGCCGTCCATGGGAGAGTAAACTTTTCCGGCAGCAGGCTCGACGCCACAGCATACGCCAAGGACGCCTTGGGAAAAAGTCGGGTCGGGGATCTCTTCCATGGGAACGAAGACACCCTCAGCTACAGCGCCCAGCACATCAGGAAAGGCTGGCGGTGCAGCGCCGGTGCGGCTGCCGGAACATCCTTTTTGCTCCCTTTGGGAGCGTCTGCTTCCATGACTTCCGGAGGCACTGCGAAGAACCAACACAGACAGAAAGCGGTGGCAAACGTAGCGAGCGCAAGTATCACATACATCGCCAACTGGGAAGGAGAGTATATGTACAACAGCAGTCCCGGGATCGTGGTTATGCCATTGCCGGTTCCTTTCATCCCAAGCAGCATGGCGAGCATGCCTGCCACGCCGTTGATGGAACAACTGAGGAGAAACGGCTTCATGCCATAGCGGAGGATGACACCGAACAATGCGGGTTCACCGATACCCAGCAGGGCAGATACGGTTGCGCTGGGGCCGATGGCGCGGATTTCCTTTTTCCGGGCCTTTATGGAGATTGCGAGACAGACACCGGCAGAGCGCCGTTTACCAGCATCAGTCCCAGAATCAGCCCCAGTACCGGGGAGCCGCCGAATACGCGGAACGTGGACCAGCACACGATGGCGGGCAGGAAGGCAAAGGTGGTGCCCGAAAGTACCTCCACCAGAACTTGGAAGGTGTGGGGCACATCGGCGTTGGTCATGCCGAACAGGGACAGGAAATTGTCATTGAGCAGGGCGCCTTTCAGGCCCAGAAAAAGACCGGTGGCCACTAAGGCGGGGATGACGGGAACAAACACGTCACCGAAAGTTCGGATGGCCTTCTGCACCTGGTTTTTACCGTCCATTTTTGCTTCGCTTGCAGTAGTCTCGGCAATACCAAGTTGGATAATCTGCTCATAGACACGGTTGACGTGTCCGGTGCCGAAGATGATTTGATATTGCCCGGCGGTAAAGAAAGTACCTTTTACGGCATCGATTTCTTCGACTTTCTCGTCATCAGCCAGAGAACGGTCTGCGACGATCAGGCGCAGACGGGTGGCGCAATGAGCGGCAGACTTGATATTTTCCGATCCGCCGACTGCCTGAATGACTTCTTTTGCGATCTTTGCATAATCGTAGTTCATAGTTTCCTCCTTAAAAATTTTTACTTTGATGTACAATGTGACAAACACAATGTGCTCGCGTTTATTATGAGATGAGGATGGCACGGCGGGTGATAAAAAGTCAATATAAGTGCTGAAAAGGCATGAAATCAGCATACTGCATAAAAAGAAAAGCCTCGATTTGGCTAAAGTGGAAAAAGAAATATGGCGGATTGACAGGGGCGTTTTGGGAAATTATAATGAACAGAATGAAAGCGAGTTCAAACGGGAGGAATGTACAAGGAGGTCATCATGGATCAGAAATTGATTTTTTTGGATATCGACGGTACGCTGACGGAACCGGGGAAAAATGTTCCGCCTGTGTCTGCGGTCGATGCGGTTCGACGTGCCAGAGATAGGGGGCATAAAGTCGTGTTATGTTCCGGCCGGAATTATGGGATGCTCTTTCCCGTGTTGGAGTTTGGCTTTGACGGTCTGATCGCCAGTGCGGGCGGCTATATTGAGTATGATGGTCAGGTGGTTTATGACTGTCCGATGACCCCGGAGCAGCAGGCAAGGGTACTTGATATTTTTAAGGAAAGCGGCATTTACCGCACCATAGGAGGTAGAAACTGCAGCTATACCGATGAGGGATTTAAGGAGTTTCTTGCGGAAAATGCGGACTCCAAGGCAAACAGTGAGCTGCTGCGCTGGCGGATTCAGATTGAGAGTGAACTGGGCATTCATCCCATGGCGGAATATGATGGAGAGCCTATTTACGGGATGGCATTCATGAGCAGGGGCGCAGAGCGCCTCAAAGAACCCATGCAGATATTGCAGGATGAATTTGATTTCTGCATGCAGGACGAGGATGCCTGTGGTATCGTAAATGGCGAGCTGGCAAGTAAGGCTTTCAATAAAGGGAAAGCAGTGGAAAGGTTATGTGAGTTTCTGGGCGTTTCCAGAGCGGATACGATTGCCGTTGGAGACAGCATGAATGATCTGGAGATGCTTCAGGCTGTGGAAATCGGCGTCTGCATGGAAAACGGAAGCCCCGCTCTGAAAAAGATTGCCGATATGATCTGCCCGTCAGTGACAGAAGATGGTCTTTGTCGTGCTTTTGAAAAGCTGGGGTTGATTTAGGGAGGTGGAGACTTTAGGCAGGAAGTCCTGCCTTGATCGCGGCACTTGTGAATAAGAGAACTCTGACAATCATTGGATTTGGTGATTGTTGGGGTTCTTTTTGTGTGCTGCAATTTATTGATCCATAAAAATACAATTGTAATAGTTACCCTGCGATTCGATATAATTACGCCATACATTTTTGCCCTGTTTTTTGTAGTAATATGAAGAAAAAAGCACATATACAGAAGCATTGCTGCTGATTCTCTAATGTTTCCAAAGTTATCATTTGTCTGTAAGCACTTGGCTATTCAATAAGTATATTTCCAAATATTTACATTTTATCCGGACATTTCTCTTTTGTAATAAAGGAGGAATTTAGTATGATTTGTAGATTGTTGGTGAAAGCACAGCAAGGGGACGAGAAGGCCATGCTGGAACTGATAAACAGGTTTCAGCCGTTGCTTAAAAAGTATGCAAAAAAGCTGGGATATGAAGACGCATACGAGGATTTCCTGCTATTTTTTATTGAATTGGTTAAAACAATAGATTTAAAAAAACTGAATACATTGAAAGATCAGACGGTTGCGGCGTATATTAAGGTTTCCGTTACACATTTTTATGGCAAAAAGATTCGCAGGATTCTTGAGGAGGAGCACGAAATTGCCTTTTCTGAACTGACGGAAGAGCAGCGGTATTATGTTGAGGCAAAAACGGCAAAGCAGGATGAACAAAATATCTTTATGGAACTTGGAGTGGACAAGTTTCTAAATCCCAATGAGAAAAGTATTTTATATCTCGTTTACGCAAGGGGCTATACGACAGCCGAGATTGCCAGAAAATACCATAAGTCAAGACAAACAGTAAATCAATTAAAAATACGAACCTTGAAGAAACTCAGAAAAATGGAAAATGGAAAAAAGGAAGGAGGCATTAAGAATGAATAAGAAAATGAAGCATTGGATAGAGGCGGCAGGTGTAAGGGTGGTCAGAACGATGGCACAAACTGCGATTGCGGCGATTGGCACTTCCGTACTGTTAGATGACGTAGACTGGATCAGACTGGTTTCAACGGTGACAATGGCAGGATTGCTTTCTGGGTTGACATCTTTAGCAGGCTTGCCGGAAGTGCAGAAAAAGTAATGAGGGGGATTTGTATGGTAATAGGAATAAATTGCGGACATACGCTGGAAGGGCCGGGTGTGGGAGCAGTCGGTATCATTAATGAATCGGAGCATACGAGGCTTGTGGGGAATATGCTGATGAGAAAGCTTATGGATGCGGATGTGGATGTGATAGACTGTACCGTTGATAGAGCTGTATCACAGGAGGCATATCTTGAAAAAGCAGTTCAGATTGCCAATCAGGCAGCGGCAGAACTGTTCATCAGTATTCATTTTAATGCGTCAACAGAGCATCATGCACGGGGAACGGAGGTTTATACATATGGCGGGAAAAGGCATTTGGCGGCGGTTTCAATTTGTTCGCATCTTGCAAAGCTGGGATTTTCAAATCGCGGGGTAAAGGATGGGAGCGGACTCTATGTGATACGCAGGACAAAGGCGAGAGCGATACTGGTGGAAGTATGTTTCTGCGATAATGAGAGGGATGTGGAAATCTATGAACGTGCGGGTTCGCAGGATGCGGTGGCTGACGCGATTTGGGAGGCGCTTTGTGAGACAGTGATTGGAAAAGAGGGAAAGAAAGAGAGAAATAAAGAAGAATTTATGTGTTTTGTGGGGGAAATAGCTCATGCGGACTGGCAAAAGCGCAGGATTATACTGCCGTCTGTAGTAGTTGCGCAGGCGATCAAGGAGTCGGCGTGGGGAACCTCTGAACTGGCGAGGAAAGCGAATGCCCTGTTTGGCATCAAGAAAAATGACTGGAATGGCAAGATATATTTGAAGGATGCCTTGGAACAGAAAGCGGATGGAAGTTATTATACGGTGGAACAGACGCAGTGGCGTGCATATGACAGTTGGGAAGAGTCAGTTTTGGATCATAACACTTATATAGCAAAAAGGAGCACGGACGGCGGCAGAACATTGCGGTATGCACCGTTAATCGGATGTACGGACTATACTCTTGCGGCACGGTATTTGCAGGAGTGCGGATATGCGACAGCACAAGGTTATGCGGAATCACTGATAAAGGACTATATCGAAAAGTATCAGCTCACAAAATTCGACTGTTAACCAGTTTAATATGTTTACATTTTAAAATAAATCTCCTTTTTATAAGATAGCCGGCTAAATACTATCAATATGAAAAGGAGATTCTATTATGGCAGCTTTGGCAGACAATGATATTAAGTTAAATTTATATTTAAATGACGATGGCTCTGTAACGGCTAACTGGATTATACTTCCGGGCATGGTGAAGCAGGAGGTACATTTTTGGGAAGCGGGGAAGAGCTATAATTTGGAGTCAAACCGGGACTGGAAGGGAGACTCCTACACAACAAAGGCCAACTTACCGGCAGGTAAACAGTATGAGATGCAGGTTTCACAGGTAGGAGATCACGTAAAACTCGGCGGGGACGTAAAAAAGATTCTGGTTCCCTACGATTTTTATGACAATAAGCCGCTGGATGTCCCCCAGAATATCAAAATTACGGCGGAACCTACAAAAATCGGGATCAGCTTTAGTGCAGTTGCGCGTGCGAAGAGCTATGATATTTTGTTTGATAACAGGGATTATAATGTGACCACACTGACAAAGACTTTTACCGGGCTTACGCCAAAGACGAGCCATACGATAGCGGTAAGGGCGAGGGGCTCAAAGCAGACAAGTCCGTACAGCGCGACGCAGACAGTTAAAACGCCGCCTGTCGCTCCGGCAGTACCCAACGGAATCCAAAAGAGAGCCACAGAGACATCTGCGACCATCAGTTGGAATAAGGTAAGCGGTGCAGTCAGCTATGATATCCTGTTTAACGGGAGAAGCTACAGTACGACGGCCAATTCCAAGGAGATTACGGGCCTGACTGCCGGGATGAGTTATACGTTCCAGATCCGTGCAAGAAATACGGATGTGGCGGGGGCTTATACAAATCAGATAACGGTGGCTACACCGCCCAAAGCACCTGCTTCCGTGACCGCCACGAGCACAGGGGACTCTGTAACTGTCAGTTGGAACAAGGTGACAGGGGCGGCCGGATATCTGATCCGTCTGAATGAGGATGAGACATATGGGTTTGAGAACACCACTTCTACGACATATAGCGGCTTGAAACCGAAAACAAGTTATACCTATCAGGTGGCATCCAGAAGTCTGGACGGTGTGGGCGGTTTCAGCTCGGCTAAAACGATTAAAACGCTGGCCAAAATGCCCGATGTGCCTACGGGTATACAGGGACAGACGACGGAGGACTCTGTCACCGTAAATTGGGATGCCGTCAGCGACGCAACAGGTTACGATATTCAGTTTAACGGAAGTACCTATGGTACAATCGCACCTTCCAGAACGTTTACCGGACTGAGGGAAAATACGGAATACGCGTACAAAGTCCGCTCTAAAAATGCAGACGGCGTCAGTGAGTACGGGCCGGAGAAGAAAGTGCGGACAACACCGAAGGCTCCCGCCAACCCGGTCGCATCTTCGGACGAGAGTTCTGTCACTGTGAGCTGGGCGTCGGTGACGGGAGCATCCAGCTATGATTTGGAGATTGACGGCAAGGTTTATAACGTGAAAGGTACCTCATACAGGGTGACGGGACTAAAGCCGAACACCTCCTACAGCTATCGGATTCGTGCCAATAATGCGGACGGTTCCAGTTCATACAGCCACACAAAGACGCTTAAGACGACATCTATGCCGCCGGAGACCGTAAAGGAGACACGGTCACAGACGTCTATCACATTGAGATGGGATATGGTCAGCGGAGCATCCAACTACGATCTCCTGTTTAACGGGACTACCTACCGGGTGACGGGTACAAGTAAGACGATTTCAGGATTGACGGCGAATACATCTTATAACTACCAGATCCGTGTGAACAGTACGGACGGCTCCAGTTCCTACAGCCCGGTTAAAACAGTAAAGACCCTCCCTTATGCGCCTACTGCATATCCGACGGCAAGGGCGGTGGTTGCGGCGGATGCAGTTACGCTGACATGGAATGCAGTGCCGGGTGCAACGGAATATGAAGTCTATTTCGACGGTAAGACATATACAGCACAGGGGACATCACATAGGATAACAGGGCTGCAGGACGATACCAGCTACAGATACCAGATACGTTCTGTCAATGAAGGAGGACGCAGCAGCTATTCTCCCTCAATGACGGTGAAAACCTTGCTGAAAGCGCCGGATGTACCAACAGACATCAGCTTTAGTGCAAGCGCTGACAGTGTTACCGTAAGCTGGCGGTATTCTTCGAAAGTAAAGAGCTATGACCTGTTATTTAACGGAACCGTTTATAATACAACAGGGACATCAAAGACAGTTTCGGGGCTGCGTCCGGAGACGACTTACAGGTGTCAGGTGCGTGCCAAAAATGACGCGGGAACCAGTGCCTACTCTCCGGTATATTCTGTGAAAACGACGATGGCACCGCCGGAAAAACCTGCGAATGTTCAGGCGACGGCGACTACCAATTCCGTGACGGTTTCATGGGGGAGTGTGAGCAGGGCCAAGGGTTACAGACTCCGCTTCGACGGTAAAACCAGCAATGTGACAGGCACCTCCAAAACCATGACAGGTCTCACACCTGATACGGATCATACATACAGTGTTTGTGCGTATAATGATGGAGGGAATAGCGCGTACACGCAGGTTAAGACTGTCACCACGATTGCGGTGGGGCCTGCCGTACCCTCGGATGTCACGGCTCAAGCCGGATTTAACAGTGTGATCATAAGTTTCCCGCCGGTAGTGGATGCGGCGGATTATGACATTACGTTTGACGAAAACGTCTATCATGTGACCGATACAGACCCCATGGCTGCTGGCCGGATCTGCAAGTTTTTTTCAGGCTTACAGCCGAATACGGAACACACTTACTGTGCGAGGGCGAACAATGCGGAAGGGTCTAGCCGTTACAGCGTGCAGGGAAGCATAAAAACCGATATCAGTAAAAAGAACGGTCTGGCGGACAGAACTTCTGAAAGCACTTACACGGACGGCAGGATTTCGTACACGGGAAATGATCCTGTCAATGCGCTGACCGGTGCATTCCTGTGGAGTTACACATGTCTGGAGGATTACGGAAAGGATAAGCTGCACCTTACGCTTATGTATGATTCCGACAGGGACGCGTTTGATACTGTGCCGGGAGCAGGATGGACACATGAACTGAATTATTTGCTATATATGGATGAGGAATACGCGTATTTCAGCACACCTTGTGGAGCGGTGATTCCTTTCTTAAAGGAAGTGGATGGTTCCTTCCGCGCTGCAGACGGCACCACAACCGCCTACACGATGGAACAAAAGGAGGATGCTGCTTATGCGGTCAGGAAACAGGACGGCACAGAGTATGTGTTCGACAGCGCTCTCGTTCTTGCGCGGATTGTGGAAAACGGACTGGTAAAATACCGTTTTGAGAAAAACGCGGCGGGACAGATCACGAAGATCAGCGGAAGTCACGGAAGCAGCCTGACCTTTTCCTATACAGGTGGACATCTGTCTGAAGTGACGGACAGTCAGGGGAATACGGCAGTCTTAAGCTATCAGGAGGGGCGTCTGGCAGCGGTCGGAAACTCTGCGGGTAACGCGATATCCTTTTCTTATGAGGCAGGCCGTCTTTCGGCCATTGCAGATTTTGCGGGATCGGTTTATCTGACAAACACGTATGATGTGTATGGCAGAGTAATCCGGCAGAATACAGCCGACAGGGGAGAAAGCGCTGTAGCGTATGACGGGGAAAACAGAAAAACAGTATTTACTGACGAGATGGGCAATAGCACAACCTATCTGTATGATGCGGATGGACGCATCACGGATGTGGAACTGGCAGGAGCCGGGATACATAACAGTTATGATGAGGACGGCAGGCTGATTGAGCAGACAGACGCGCTCGGGAACAGCACGAAAATGTCCTATGATGCGTGCGGACGCATGAACTGTGTCACATATCCTGACGGTACAATGGAGCAGGTTTCCTATAATGACAGAAGTCTTCCTGTCAGAATCGTAAACCGTGACGGCACGGAAAGCCGGTATGAATATGACAACAACAATAATTTGATCAGCGTGCTGGACGAGCGTGGAAACAGCGGCATCTATACTTACGACGAAGATGATAACCTGATTACATGGACTGACAGAACCGGGAATGTATGGAGTTATGCCTATGACGAGGCTGGACATTTGAAAGAGGCAGGCGATCCGGCAGGCAATATCAGTACATATGTCCATGATGCCATCGGCAGACTTGTTTCCTATACCTCTCCTGCAGGAAAGACCGTATCTTATCAATATTCCGCAGCGGGTGATCTGCTTAAGATTGAGGATATGGACGGCGAGGTTCTCTTTTCCTATGATGAGAACGGCAACCGTACAGGTATCACAGACAGGCGGGGTAACAGCCAGCGTATGGAATACAACGGGATGGGACAGCTTTCACTGGTAACGGACTTTATGGGGAACGCATACCAGTTTACATATGATGAGCGCGGCTGTCTGGTTGGAGAAAAAAATCCCATGGATGAGGAAACAGCCTATACCTATGATGCGAGAGGCAATACCGCAGCCAGGACCGACGGAAACGGCAATGTGACTGCCTATACCTATGACGCGGCGGATCGGCTGACGCGGATTACCGATGCGGCAGGCGGCATTCTGCAGTATGCATATGACACCATGGGACGTGTAAAGACCGTTACCGATCCGCTGGAACACCAGACCGTCTACACATATGATGCGCGGGGGCGTGTCATCAGTGTGACGGATGCTATGGGAAACAGCGTGAGCTTTACTTACGATCAGGCGGGCAATCTGCTGACCAGAACAGATGAGGACGGAAACGTTACAACCTATACCTATGATGAGGAAAACAGACTGATTACGGAGACAACGGCGGCAGGAACCACCCGCTATACTTATGACGGGGCGGGGCAGGTTATTTCGGTAGAGACGCCGGATGAGTCTGTGCAGGAGGCGGCTTATGACGCGGACGGTAATCTGACGGAAATGACCGACCCGGAAAACAACAGAACTGTCTGCTCTTACGATGAAGCCGGGCACTTGACGGAGGTTACGTCACCTGATGGCGGAAAAACACTCTACCAGTATGACGCGAACGGCAACTGTACGAAAATCACGGATGCGGAAGGAAACAGCAGGAGTTATGCGTTCGATGCCAACAACCGTCTTACGACAGTAACCGATGCTTTGGGACAGACTACGACCTGTGAATATGATGCGGCAGGAAGAATGACAGCCGTCACGGATGCCAGAGGAGGAAGAAGTACGCTGTCCTATGATGCAAACGGCAATCTGATCAGTGAGACCGACCCTCTGGGAGGTGTTAAGACATATAACTACGACAGCTTAAACCGTATCATAAAGAGTGTGGACGAGGAGGGACATACGAAGAGCTGCACCTATGATGCGGCAGGCAATATGCGTTCCTTTACCGATGAAAATGGTAACAACTGGAACTACGATTACGATGCCCGCAACCGTATGACAGGCGTTACGGATCAGAACGGCGACAGTCTGACGCTTGCGTATACCAATACGGGAAAGGTTGCGAAGGTTACGGACAAGGAGGGTGCGCAGACAACCTACCAGTATGATGATATGGGACGGCTGCTTAGGATGACAGACGCGTCGGGGCACAGTCTGGAATTTACCTATGACAGCATGGGAAGAGTGCTGACGCAGACAGACGCCGGAGGCAATGTGACTGCGTATACCTATTCGCCAGCGGGCAATCTGATCAGCAGAGAAGACCCGGAAGGTAATACGGTTACGTATACCTACAATGCGGCAGGACAGGTGACAAAGGTGACAGATGCGCTGGGAGGCGATATGACCTATACCCGCGATGCGCTGGGACAGGTGACGAAGATTACAAATCCGGAAGGGGACAGTATAACATTCACCTACACGCCTAACGGACAGATCGGGACAGTGACAGACGCAGGCGGCAATGTGACCGCATATACCTATGATGCCTGCGGAAACCTGATTCAAGTGACAGATCCGCTTGGAAATATCACTGTCTATGAATATGACGCCATGAACCGCCAGATTAAGGAATGCGTATCAGAGGACGGGGAAACATCCCATGCAACCATCTATCAGTATGATAAGAGAGGATGTATGGTTCGGATGATAAACCCGGTGGAAGAGGAAAGAAGCTATACCTACGACGGTAACGGCAATCCGGTCGAGATCACGGACGAGGACGGCAATATAACGAAGGTGACATACGATCTCAACAACCAGCCTTTGCAGTTGACTTATCATGATGGCAGAAAGGCATCTTTCCGTTACAATAAGCGGGGAGAACTGGTAGAAATGCAGGACTGGAACGGCGTCATGACCATGGAGCGCGATGTGCTGGGAAGACTGACCGGTGTGACCGACCATAACGGGCGTACAGTCGGCTATACTTATGATTCTGTCGGGAACAGAACCGCCATTCGCTATCCTGACGAAAGTGTGGTAAACTATACCTACGACAGGAACCACCGTCTGACCGGTGTGACGGATGAGGAAGGCAGGGGCACGCAGTACAGCTATGACGCGGCAGGGAATCTCCTTTCCATGATACAGCCGGGCAGCAAAGCCACTTACCGCTACCGCTCCGGCGGAATACCGTCTATGGCAAAATATCAGACAGACGACGGTGCGGTCATGGATGTGAACTTTGCCTATGATCCGATGGGACATTTGCTTGGTCTGCGCAGACAAAGCGGTGTGAACGCGCCTGTATACAATACCGTGTTCACCTATGATCCCGCAGGACGCTTGCTTTCCTGCACAGAGGGAACGACACGGGAGACCTACGGCTATGACCCGCTGGGGAACCGTACTGCGTGGATAGTGAACAATGACGAGAAGGCAGCGTATACCTACGACGCCATGAACAGACTTGTCTCCATGGAGCAGGACGGCGCAGCCTACAGCTACACTTATGATAAAAAGGGAAATCTGACAGAAGAAAGACAGGGAGATGCCCTGATCCGGCAGTATGTTTATGACACCGCCAACCGCATGGTGACAGGAAGAAACCTTCTGACCGGGGCACAGACAGACTATACCTACAATGCCCTGAACATGCGGATCGCCCATACCGTCACCCTTCCGGGGACAGAAACGCCGCAGGTAAAGACAACAGCCTACGTGCCCGATTTTCTGGGAGGTACATACAATGACCTGATGGCGTACCATGACGGAGGCGGCATTACAAAAGCCGTATACGGCAAAACCTATGAGCGCCTCAGCTATACCACCGCGGCAGGTCAGTTGTATGAAATGCCCGATCTCTGGGGAAGCCCCTTATACACCGCAGATGCACAGGGCAATGCCGACTGGCGAAAGGGACACGATGCATGGGGCAGAACCGATGCACAGTCCAACGCAGGTACAGAAAAGGAGCTGCGTTTTACGAACTATATTTACGATCCCGTAATCGGTAAGTACTTTGCACAGGCAAGATTCTATGACAGTGCGCAGGGCAGAATGCTCTCGCCCGATCCGGTTAAGAGAAACATAAACCCTTACCCGTACTGCGATAATGACCCGGTCAACTACAACGACCCTACAGGAGAGATCCCAAATATCCTTGTGGGAGCAGGACTCGGCGGCTTTTTCGGCGGCGCGGCAGGTTTTATCGGAAATGCGGCATCCCAGCTCATGGACGGCAGGAAGATTAACTGGCGCAGGGCAGCAGGAGCGGCAGCAAACGGCGCCGTGGTAGGCGCAGCCAAGGGCGCGCTGGTAGGAAGCGGCGTGGGTGTACTTGGCGCCTTTGCCACAGACTTCGCGGCGGGAACCGTCGGAAGTGCTCTGGAGCAGGGAATCAGCAGAGGACGCGTAGACTTGGGGAAAAGCCTGTTAGGCGGTGCAGAGAATGCCTTAAGCGAAGTGCTGTATGGAACAGGGAAACTTAAGAGCGCAGGAGATGCTTTCTGGCGCGGAGCCAAAACCGGTGCGGTGATGTCGGGACTTGAGAATATCACGGATCATGTTGGCCCTTACGGCCTGGCGGGGAGCAGGCTTTTGGGGAAAACTCCGAAAGAAGCCATGATTCCCGAAGTCACAAAGGCGGGATGTGAGGAGTCATGCAGATCCAGAAATTTCGGCACGGGTACGCAAACCCAAGGACAGGCCTGATGCTGAAGGAACAGTAAGAAATGTATCTACATGGATTACTGCAGCCCTTCGGAATGAACAGTTCTTTTCTCTGGCTGAATTAAATTCCGCCATTAGGGAAAAACTTGAACAGTTCAATGCTAATACCTTCCAGAAAAAAGAAGGCAGCAGGCGTAGTCTGTTTCTTGGGGAAGAAATGCCATTACTGGCAACGCTGCCTGCTACCCGCTTTGAACTCAGCGATTGGAAAGTCGCTACCGTTCAGTTTAATTATCACATCGCAGTAGACAAGATGTACTACTCCGTGCCTTATCAGTATATCAAAAATAAGCTGGTGGAGAGGATTGAGAGGGATGCGGATGGTGAGGCACGGGAGCGGGCGGATGTGGCGAGGTCTTTTCTGGATGTGGGGGAGATGACGGAGGAAATCTGGGAGCGGTTCGTGAAGGGGCCTGTGTGTATCCGGATGGATTGAGGTTCGGTGGAATTTTGGGGGATGAAAATGAATAAGGGATAAAATAAAACCGGAAAGGGGCATATTCCCATTCCGGTTTTTTAGTGGTCTAATTCGTCTGCAAAAGTATTTTCGTAATCCTGAAGCTGGTGGTATATGGCATCCACATAAGCGGTTGTGCCTTCTATCCGGTAAAGCATGAGATAGCGGTGCCGCATGAAATGGATGACGTGGTATCCGTGCTTTTTCAGCTGGGGATGGGTACATAATTTCAGGCTGTCGGCGACTTTTGAAAGCTGGTCGCGTGTCTCCAGGGCATCCTGCCATACGTTGCAGCCTGCCTGGTCATTCAGCAGGGTGTACTGTAAGTAGTCGATGTAGTTGTTCAGCTGTGACAGCGCTTTTGGTGAGATAATCACGTCAAATGAATCCATGCTGTTTACCCATCCTTTTCAGAGCGTCTTCCATGTCAAGCCCCTTGCCATCAGAAATCTGCTGGCGTGATTCGGCAAGGTCGGAAAGGATCTGTTCCTGACTGACCGGGACGAATGGGTTTGCGGGTTTTCTGGATGTGAACAGTTTCTGGGTGAATTCCATGACTTTAATCCTCGCATCTTCCGGCATTGCTTCGAGCATGGATACGGTTGCGTCTAAAGTGCTCATGGAAAGCCTCCTTTCATGATCAGGGTATAAAAAAGTGTTTCTTTCTATGGGTAGATTATACATGAAAAAGAGGCTGAATTCAATATGGGGGAGAAAGAGACTTTGCCTGTGATATTAGGGGAGAGAAATTTTTTGAAAAATTTGTTAGTCCTATATTGACAGAATCGGGTGCAACCGGAAGCGGCAAGACATACATGGCCTGTGCTTTCGGTATGGAAGCCTGCAAGCAGTATTACACAGTAAAATATGTCCGTCTTCCAGACCTGCTTCTTGATTTGGAAGCTGCCAGAAATGATGGTACATTTACAAAAGTGCTTTCAAAATATACCAAACCCTTGATGCTCATCATTGATGAATGGCTGTTGCTAAAACTTAATGAATCAGAATCCAAGAATCTCTTTGAGCTGATCCATAAGCGCAGGAAAAAGTCTTCCACCATCTTTTTTTGTTCCCAGTTCAGAGAAGAAGGATGGTACGACCGTCTGAGTGGTGATGATAACCCATTGGCAGATGCCATCATGGATCGAATCGTCTATGATGCATACAAGATCAATATCGAAAGCATTGATCCATCAAAGGACATCTCCATGAGGGAGGTCTATGGTATAGATCAAAGCATGATACAGTAGTTAATAACAAGGTGGCTCTGTTTGTCCGGAAGGGTGGCTCTCGCCACGCAGGACAGGCGGCTCCGCCGCAACGTAATATTCAAGCCCCTTGGAAAGCGTCAGTGCTTAGCGAGGTATTGAGTTGTGCAGCAACTCACGAGTTTAGTATCTTTGAATAAAAGCATCAAAACAGGGGATGCGTCTGCCTCCCCTGTTACTCATAACCCCATTACACTTGGACAGGATGCCTCAGAATTTTTTCAGCGCTTTCAATGTTTTAGGCTTTTTTGCATCGTGGTAAATGAAGGCGCAGGCAGAGTTCGCACCTGCATAGGCGGATGCAAGGGCTGCGCGCTCCAGTACTTTTAATCTAAGTTTGGCTTTGCCGGAATTTTTGTGTGTTTTCATTGTGATGATCCTCCGTTTTCATTTGTAATAGTTTTTGAAATAACACAGATAATAATATATCTTATTTCGGCGCTAAAATTTACGATAAGTAAAAATTAAGACTCCTCATGTAAGAATTTCTCCGGGAAAAGAATGACGGATGCTCGGAATATTTGTTCTTTGTAGGAAATAGCAATTTCTCCGCCGTATTTTGCTGCTGTCCGCTCAACGGACAGCAACCCGATTCCATGCTCGCCTGTCTTGCCGCTACGGATTTTTCCATGGTTGTTTGTCATGATTTTTCCGATATATGGATTTTCAATGGTGATGAGAAGCGTACCTTTGATTAATTGCACTAAAAGTTTAATCCATTTTTCCCTTTCCGGCGGCAGTTTTTGTACTGCTTCCAACGCATTGTCAAGAAGGTTTCCAAGAATAATGCATAGATCTGTGCCTTCCACGAAAAGATCCGCAGGTACTTCCAGACAGCATTCCATTCGGATACCATCTGAAAGAGCGATGGCATATTTGTAGTTGACTAAAGCATCCAACACCAGATTGCCGCTTTCAGCCACTCCATGTCCATTTAGACTGTTTTCCCTAAGCATTTTCTGGATTTCTTTTCTTGCATCTTCAGTCCGGTTTTGTTCAAGAAGCACATTTAAAGCTATCAGACGGTCTTTTAGATCGTGGCGGAGAATACGGGTTTTGCGATAAGACTCTTCACGTTCAGCGGATTGTCTGATGCAAAGGCTGATTTCCTGCTCATAAGCTCGATTTTGTTTTTCTATAAGCGCCTGTGTTCCCATTTTATCATAGACATCAAAAATTACATAGTTTATAAGAACGGTAAGAATAGATACAATAGAAAAGGTCGTTTGTGATTTGTTATTTTGTGTAGTGACATAGGCATTGTAGATAATTAGTATGGAGGAGGCAGGGACAAGGAAAAGTTCAATCCAATAGCGAAAGGGGATGGGGATAGTATTGTCTCTTCCCAGCCACCGCTTATACGTCTGTGCAGTAACATACATGAAAATTTTGGAAACAAAGTTTCTGACGATGAATGAGTCTTCTGCCCTTACAGCCAGTAAAATGCCCAGAGAAACTACTTCTATTGCCATCCATGTCGCATAAAAGATACCTGAGCGGAATATTGCTGTCTTGGAGTCACCTTCGCAGGAGATAATCTGGATCAATGTTACCAGAATGATATTTATAATGAGGATAGCCAGAGGATACCTTGCATCGGAAATCGCCACACAGTATTGAAAAAGGACATATACGAACCATGTAACATAGCAAGCTGCTTTATTTTCGATGTTCTTTTGCCGGAAAGAACTCAGGTAGGTATGTGTGATTAGTAGCGCAAAGAGTGTCATTAGCGTGTTAAAAATCAATCTGTCATTCATTATGTTCCCCTTTTTGAACCTTTTTAGACCAGCGATATATCTATTCTATTGATTAACGGGAATGTGATGGGACTGATACCGGTTCTGTAAATGGAACATGGAATATTGCATGGAAGGGTAGGTTATATTTTGTGATCCGAGTGAATGTTGTATCAAGCAGATCCTTTATCGCCTCTGACTGATCGACTCGTATATGTTGTACGCCGCGTTCGATTTTTACAAGACATTCTCTGGTTATAGAGGTGCCCTGCAAATCCAACAGGCGGACAAGCTCGGTCTGCCCAATTCCTTTTCCGATTCGGATTTCCCTGATATTTTTGCCAATGCTCCGATTGTTGCTTTGTTTTATCTTTTGTTCCAACAGTATCACCTCTTTTGAACCGCTTTGGGTCCAATTATGTTCTCATTTTATTAATAAATTGGAAAATGATGGGACTCATATGAGTTCTGTAAACAAAATGTGGAATTAGGCGTCCGCAATGGTAAGATTGGTTGTATTTATGACTTCAACTCTGAAAGGTAAATTTTTCAACTTTACACGAGAACGTATGTTTGATAATATGGTGTTACGTTCAATGGAAGGGAGGTGAAGGGAATGGAAGAGATGCTTTGCGGGGGGATGCTGACAGAAGGACAGATCAATATTCCGATCCAGATGATGGCGCTCACAGACCGCGACGGCAGAATGACGCCGCTGTGGTTCCGGCTGGAAACGGAGGAGCATGAGGTTAAGCTGTGCCGGATTGAGCAGGTGGTGTCCAGAGATGAGAAGAAGTATGTGGGCGTGCGGGAGAAACAGTTTATCTGCAAAACCAGACTGGGAAAGGTTTGCAAAACCCTTGAGATGCGTTATAGCGTGGAAACCCAGAAGTGGCGGATCTTCCAATTCCTGTAGCGGTGGGCAAATATGTGTTCCATATAGACGTAAACAGCGCGTTTCTCTCATGGACTGCGGCGTACCGGGTGGACGTGCTGGGCGAAAAAGAAGATATCAGACTGATACCAAGCATTGTGGGCGGGGATCAGGAAAAACGCCATGGAATTGTTCTTGCGAAAAGCACACCGGCCAAGAAATTTGGGATAAAGACAGGGGAACCGGTTGTGGCGGCCAAGAGGAAATGCCCCGGCTTGGTGATCGTGCCGCCGGATTACGGTTTGTATGTCAGGTCGTCCCGGGCTTTTATGAAAATATTGAGAGAGTACAGTGACAACGTGATCCAGTACAGCATTGACGAAGCGTGGGTCGTGTTTGAAGGGTTTGAGAAGCTGTATGGCTGTGAGCAGATGGTAAATATGGCTTACGAGTTGAAAGATCGGATCAGGGAAGAACTGGGATTTACCGTAAACGTTGGTATTTCCACCAATTTTCTGTTGTCTAAGATGGCTGGAGATTTTTCCAAACCGGATAAAGTGCATACCCTTTTTCCGGAGGAGATTGAGCAGAAAATGTGGCCGCTTCCCGTCTCAGACCTGTTTCTGACAGGAAAGGCTACGGTGCGGAAACTGCACGGCATAGGTATACAGACGATAGGAGACCTTGCACAGGCCGATGAGGGAATGATCAGGGCACATTTAAAGAAGCATGGGGTGACGATTCAGGGATTTGCCAGAGGCGGCGATCTGGAACCGGCGATGATTTCTCATGAGGCAAATAAAGGTTACGGAAACAGTACGACAGCGCCGGTGGATATTGTGACGGAGGAATACGCAAGACATCTGCTGCTTTCTCTGAGCGAGACTGTGGGCGCAAGGCTTAGAAGCGATGATGTGATGATCGGGGTGGTTAGTGTACATCTGACGACCTGCGAGTTTAAACGGATGAATAAACAGATGCAGTTAGATTCTCCGACGAACATTACAGAGGAAATATATGAGGCGTCCTGCCAGCTTTTTAGCAGACTGTGGGATAAAAAGACGCCGCTGAGGCAGTTGGGGGTTCATACCTGTGGCGTACAGGAGAAGGCAGGCCGACAGTACAGCATTTTTGATCTGGAAAAAAGTGACAGACTCGAAAAACTGGACAAGGCGGTGGATCAGATCCGCGGCAAATACGGGGAGGACGCGATTTTCCGCGCCAGCTTCCTGAAAGGAAATGTATCCCATATGAGCGGCGGGCTGAATAAAGAGAGACGAAGCGGGGTTACATTAGGAATAGACGTGGAAGGTGAAAATCTCAGGGAACTGTAAGGGATTGGATCAGACAGGATAGAAATGGCGGGGAAGGTGCGAAGAAGAATATGTGCGGAAGATTTTATATAGATGATGAGACGGCGCGGGAGATAGAAAGAATCGTTAGAAAAATCGACCGCGAGCATGCGAAAATGGGGGATGTACATCCGTCAGAACCGGCTCTTGTCCTGCGGGCAGACAGGGACAGTATGGTGGCGGAGGTACTCAGGTGGGGCTACGAGACCACGCAGAAAAAGACACTTATTTTCAATGCCAGAAGCGAGACAGTGCGGGGGCGGCCCATGTTTCGCTATGATTACGAAACACGCCGCTGCCTGATCCCGGCATGTAAATTTTATGAGTGGAAGGATTCCGGCGCGAAGAAAAAGGAGAAGTACGATTTTTTTGCACCGGAGCAAACGCTGTATCTGGCGGGGATTTATCACAAAGACCCGGCGGGCGGCCGTTTTACCATTCTCACCAGAGAAGCGCAAGGGTGTATGGCCGGAATACACAGCCGGATGCCACTTATCATCCATAAAGAAGACAGAGAAGCATGGCTCTTTTCAAAGAAGGAGGCGGAAAAGCTGCTGGATAGCTGTTTTGCTGAACTGCGGAGGAAGAAGAGTGAGGGAGAGGAGTATCAGCAGTTGAGTTTGTTTTAGAATGAAATTCGAATATATTTTGACAAAATGTGTAACAGTTCAGCCTTCGGCTTCACTGCCACGTCTGATGCACACAAAATGCTCCAAAGTCGCATTTCGGCGCTTGCACAACTCGCAAAATCGCAAACAGAGCGATTTTACTCGCGGAATAGTGAAAGGCTGAACTGTTACCAAAATGTTAAAATATTATAGTGTAACATGTTGACAAAAAATGGCAAAATGGGTTATGGTATAAGAGACTACGGGGCGTGGTCTCTTGTGCCGTGTTTTTTTGTGGGAAGAGAATTTGCGGTTTGTGTGTGTGGATTTTATTTGAGGATGGATAATAAGAAATTATCCGTAGTACATAGTAAAATGTGGATGCTTTGTGTTATATACGTCATAAAAAAATAATATTAGTTAGTCTGTCCAACGCATTTTTTGATAGTTTCCCTTATTTTTATAGGGTTATATAGAATAGCCCGAAATAAATATTTAAAAAATACTATATAGGATTTTCCGGATAATGCATTGCGTGTAATACGGTAGCACCATTTCCTTGGGGCATCAGCTATTTGATAAATATCAGACTTATATTTTTCAAACAATATCTGATATCCTTTCATATTTGTGATTGCATTAGAAGTAATCTGGTTTTTACCATGTATATTATGTATAAAGAGATATTCGTCTACACCTATACAGCGATATTGTTTTGCAATGCGTAGACATAAATCATAGTCTTGGCGAGCTGGTAATGATTCATCAAAACCGTTTATTTGTATAAGTGCCGCTTTCTTTACTACCAGTTGGGTCGTAGTACCTATGTAGTTCTGTTTCAAAAGATCTTCATAATAAACTTCTGTTCTAAAATAAGGGTCTGTGGCATAGGGCACTCTCAATAGATTACCATATTCATCTGTTTTTACAGTGTAACCTCTGCTATATACCAAGCCTACATTTGAACCTGAAAATAATGACATTTGCATACTAAGTTTATTAGGAAGCCATGTGTCATCGTCATCAAGAAAAGCCACATATGTACCTTTGGCAATATTTATCCCAACATTACGAGCCGCCGCAGCCCCCACATTTCCAGATGCCATATAAATAAGATTGTTTTCCTGACAATATGAAAAAATAGATTTTGATAATAAACAATCTTTATTATCATCAATAATGATAATTTCATAAACTGGCTCGCGTTGCTCTTTTACACTTTGCACTGCGGCATGAAGCATGCTTATTGAACGGCAATATGTTGGAATAATAACACTGATTAAATTATTCATAAGTGAGGCCTCCATGAGCTATAAAATTGATTGGTCTAATATAAAAAACGGTTATAAAGGGTTTGAATCCTTGGCCGTAAAATATGTTCAAACAGAATATGATTCAAATTTCTCGCATACAAAGGATACAAGAGATGGAAACAAGGATGCTGTTTTAGAAAAAGAAGTATGCACTATTGTTCTCGGCTATCGATCGTCTTCAAACGCTAACGAAGAATGGTGGATGGAAGCAAAATACAGCGAATCTAAGATGGTTTTGCCCCGGTATCGTTTAGATGCAACATTAGTGAGCGCAATTTTAAAAGGCAATGTTGGACGAATCATTTTTGTGTCGAATATGAATATTCAAAGTCAGACGATAAATGATATACGGCAAGCAATTGTAGGTGTTACCCGTTGCAAAGATATCAATTTCTGTACCCGTAATACATTAGAATATTGGTTATATCAGCACCCGAATATATTACAACTTTTTTTCCCAGATTATCATAATGAACCTATTGAGCTGGATGATTTAATAATAATCGAAAATATTAAATATTATTCTGCTATGGATATTCATTATACTTTTCAAGAAAATCTGCGAATTCTTGATCTGGAACGGATTTATCGTGCCGACTTTACGGTTTTTTCTAAAATTGCTCGAACTGTGAATTTGAAATCAAATCATTATCTGAAAGGAATAAAGTTTGTAGAATCTAAAAAAATTGTACTTCTGCAAGGCATAAACAGTGTTCAGTTTCACTTTATGCTCAAAGCAAACTATGGCTATAATAGCAATAAAAAGAAAAAGGAACATGGCCTTTTACCTGAACCTGCCTTTCTATTGGAATCGTTACAAATGGTTTCAGAAGGTAAAGTAACTGTTAATCAACAGTCATTTGCAAATTATAAAATTGCATCTCAGCAAGAGATGGAGTTTCGTTTACGTGATTTCTTTAGGCAATCAAATAGTACAAATCTCTATTACTTATATGGAAAATCTGGGGTTGGAAAAAGTCGAGTATTAAGTAACTACCTCAGTTCAAAACATCATTCGGGGTGTTATTGCCTTTATTGTGATATGTCTGGCGATTATCAACAAGATTTGCACAGTCTGGTGGATTGTATTAATTATATCTATTTTCCTTATTTGCCATCAGACGGTATATCAACAGAATATCTTAAAAATGTGAATAATAATTACATACCGCCCTTTTACCTTAAAATCATAGCTGTTCAGGATGACGTAGAACAGATTAGCAAATTATTTGTTAAATATATCACCGAAAACATAACCTTATTTCCTAGAAAACTTTATGTTAATCAACGCTTGATTATTATAGATAATATAGATAAAGCTTCCAATACAATAGTAAATGTTCTTTATAAAATAGTAGCAGAACAAGCCATGTTAAAAGTTCCATTTCAATTTATTTTTTCAGGACAGTGGGTCCAACATACTGACGTATATGCAAAACTGTGCAAAATAGCAAATGTAACAGAAGAAGAATTGCGTATTACGGCAAAGGATTGCTTAAAACTCTTACCAGATCAAGCCTATAGCGCAGAATTAGAAGAATTTTTAGAATCAAGCCCATTGTTTTCTAATATCGTGGAATTATTATTGTTTTCTTTATATTTACGTGACCATAATAAAACAATACAAAGTTTTGAAGATCTCCAAATTTTATATCATCTTTTTTTTGCTGAAAACATACTGGATTTGTATATTAAACATTTATTTGATAATGCGGTTAAAAATGATAAAAAAGCTGCTATATTTTGTAACCAAGTGTACTGGAATACATTGGGTATGCCACGAACCGATACTGAAGAGGAACACAAACTGTTATGCGGCCACGTAGTCAAATTAGATGCGACAGCGCAACGAGTTATTCCTTATCACGATATATATTCAAAATGCTATAGAAAAAATTATGCATATGATCAATTATCGGAAACTCCATTTATACAATTATTAGAATATGGTAAATACACTGATATTAAAGTTGTAGCAGATAAATTGCATGAGCAATTTAAGCAAAAAAAATATATAACAGTATATTATACACTGGAGCCCATGTTCAAAGACGGTTCTTCAATTTATAGAAATCGAATGGATGACACAACATATTTTATATTATTTTTTGATTATTCCCGCGCTTGTGCTTTCTGTAGCATAGATTTTTCCGGATATAAATTATTTGAGCAGATATATAATGAGACAAAAAATGTTCATAATTCAACATTTCAAATACAGCTTATCCATAATGCTGCATTGTGGGAACTGGCTAATAGTACTTTTGAATCCCTTAACTATAAACAGGCTCTTTTACTTTGTAATGAATTAGTGGAAGATACAAAGCGGTTAATAAAATATGGTATTATGGAAGGAAAATCTGAAAAAGATTCTGTCCGTTACCATAACGCGAATGTTATTCAGAGTATAATTAAATCTGAATTATCTGAAATAGACAATAGTAGTTTCTTTCAAAAATCAGAGCAGCAAATGGTGGATTATAAAATGGACAATCGCCTATGGTCTTTTCGTGTACGTTATAGTCTTACATTAATGCAACAAGATACACATAAAGCGCTCTGCTTATTGCAAGAATGCTTAAATCATTATGAAACTTTAGGTGATAAAGATGAAAAGTATTATTTATGGTCCTCCTTTTATATTGCTTATCTTAAAATGATTACTTGTAAAGATGCATGCATAAGATATCAGGAAGAAACCAAAGCTTTATCCATATTGGAACAAGTTAAAGATAATTTTTTTAACGATTACCGAAAAATGTTATATGGGTTAATATTATATCTATACTATTGTAATCGTAAAAAGGAAGCGGATTCATATTTTTTAGAGGATTGTCATGTTTTACGTAATAAGTGCCCCCGTCTAAAAGGTTTTGAAAACCTTATATATGCACTTCGGCATATTATGGAGAAGCAAAATTATCTAGCGCTTGAAGAATTACAAAAAGCTTATGCAATATTCAGCCATATTCCGTCTTATGCTACTTTGATAAAACACAATATTGATTTGATTGAGTCTGATTATCAAAAAACATATAATCGAATAGAATATTATCTAGGTGGCATTTTGGAAAAAAACATTTATTATCTGGAAATTCGCGGCTGCTGGTAATTAATATAATGTTGTATCATCTAATCCGGGAGCTAAATGCTGTTTTAATTGTTCTGCTGTCAGAAAGTGGATGTATTCTTCTTTATTAATAATTTCTTTGAGAACAGAAAATGTCTGAACCATGTTTTCTTTACGTTTCGTATCATCTGTGATAAACTGAAAAATTTCTCGGATGATCACGCCGTAAAAATGTGTAATCATATTATAATAATTTTTCTTATACTTTGTATATAAGTTATTTGTCAGTAGATACTGTCTAATACTAATACCTAGATTCCTAAAATCATCAATATGTTTCTGATCAAAAGATTGTATGATGGAACCTGTCCTGCGGTAATGATGGTACAATACATATGGTACACAAACTATTTTTTGACAGTTTAATATTGTCTCTACCGAAAAAATAGTATCCTGAAAATATACCTTTTCTTGAAAACGGAAATGATTACGCTCCAAAAAGCTTCGACGATATACTTTATTATTGCAGGGCGGAATAATTTTGATTTCAGCTTTGTAATTATAGGTCATAAGTTGGAAAGCCATATCACCACTTAATTCATAAAAAGTATCATAGCGGCATTTGTATAAAGGTGTAGCAGAAGGGGTGTCATATTCCCGAATTTGCCCACACATCGCTATATCTGCATTCGTGGAGTCCAATAGACTGCTTACTTGTTTGCAATAATCCAAATCAAACCAGTCATCACTGTCACAAAAAGCTATGTAATTTCCACGGGCGAGTTCAATTCCCTTATTTCTGGCGCCG
The DNA here is from genome assembly GCA_947073545.1 of uncultured bacterium. GTDB lineage: Bacteria > Bacillota > Clostridia > Lachnospirales > Lachnospiraceae > UBA3282. The sequence goes on along the minus strand of CAMTMP010000033.1, from coordinate 4,200 downwards.
CCTGGACCAGATTTTTGTTCTAACTTTATATATTGAAGTCTTTTATCTTCTAAATATTTAGAGATATAAGTTAAGACATCATCTTCTGAGCAATCATCAATAATAATTATTTCAATATTTTTAAGAGTTTGGGATATAAGAAAATCCAAACATTTGTAGAAGTAATTTCCAAAATTATGAATGGGCACTATAATACTTACAACTGGGTTCATTTTTTTCCTTTTACTAATTTTCTTAAGAATCAGCGACAAAATAATCTACATTATCCTACAATCCACAAAATACCTGCATTTTATTAAATACTACGGATAATTTCTTATTATCCGTCATTCAATAAAAAAGGGCAGTCCCACCAACCAGACTGCCCCCCATACTTATTAATTAAGTCACACCTGAAAATCCTTCCTCGGATGTTTCGTAGCAAGAATATTTCTCTGTTTCGCCATTGAGACATGCGTATAGATCTCCGTAATATTGATGGAACTGTGTCCCAGCATTTCCTGAATATAGCGTATGTCCACATCTGCATCCAGAAGACTTGTGGCGAAGGTGTGACGGAACATATGCGGCGTGATATGCTGCTCTATGGATGCCAGAGAGGTGTATTTGTTGATCATCCGGCGGACGGCCTGATCGGAGAGCGGGTTCCCGGAGCAATTGACAAAGAAATTGCTGCAGGACTGTCTTTTGTCACGAAAGTTTTCGCTGTATTCTGCCAATATATGAAGAACTGCCTCACTGCCGATCAGCAGCCGGCGCTCCCGGCTCCCCTTCCCGTAGATCAGGATTGTGCCGTCACACAGATTCACATCGTTGACTTTCAGTGAACAAAGCTCTGATATTCGCATGCCGGTTGCAAATAGCAGTTCCGCGACGGCGGCGTCCCTCAGCGTGTTCTGTTTTTGATAAGGAGTTTTGGCAGTTTTGTACTGCTTATATATGGTGGATAAAAAAAGTTCGACTGTGTGCAGGGGTATGGTTTTGGGCAGTATGGCAGGCTCGCGGAAACGGATTCGTATCTTGTTAAAGGGATTGTTGTCGATGATTTCCCGGTACTCCAGATAGTGGAACAGCGCTTTGACGGACGCGATTTTGCGCTTTGCGGTTTTGGGCTTGTAGTGTCTGTGCAGATGCGCGATATACTGTTCTAATGAATCGGAGGTGATCTTTGCAATTGTGTTGCAGGGATTTTGTTCAGAAAACTGGCGCAAATCGATATGGTATGCTTTGAGTGTTTTTGCATCGAGACGTTTTTGGGAAGTGCAGTATTCCAGATAGTTTTCAATGCATTCTTTTGTAGTATTCATGGTGTAATCTCCTTTGTATTTTTACGTTTTCTATGTTAATATTAGTTTCAACAGCGAAAAATTTCTACCGGCATCTGTTTGGGGAACTACAGGACAGCGGAGACAGTGTAATGATTGACAAAGAAACCTTTCATCCCCTGAATTACATAAAAAAGGAGGAATACTCCGGCAGTATGGAGGGGATGCGTTATCTTTTAAAAAAAGTGAAGAGCGGGGATGCGGATGTGATCCGGGTGACCGTCTGGCCGGAACCTCTCGGGATATACCGCACGCCCGATGGGAGGAAAACTTCGACGGAGGTGCCGCTTACCGCGGAGGGTGTGGAACAGGCGGCGGACTGGATCAATGAGCAGTACGAAACAAGGAAGGAATATTGGCTGGAAAGTCTGCACAGATCGTGGACAGAGGAGTGATTTTCCACAAGATTGACATAAATATTTGGTCATATTGTGGAAAATGTAGAAAAATCTTGCATTTTGCCGGAACTGCGTTATATAATGGGAAAAGACAGTTAACATAAAGCTAATCGCGGCGAAAGAGAGTGAGGGGCTTGGAGGTGGCGATATGGCAGCATTGAACTTGAATGCATTATTTTTTAATCATGAGATATCTTTCTGCAAAGTATATAATGTGGAGAGCAAGGACCAACTGGAAAAGCTGCTGGTTTCCAACCGCATCTCCTTTTTTGTGGAGTGGCCGGAACAGAGTTTTTGGGAGCGTTTTTTCGGGGGCTTGGGAAACAGGCAGGAAGTGTTTACAATACATATTAATGAGGCGGACACATCCCTTGCCAGAGATTTGGCGGCGGGGATTGAGAGTGTGCAGATCGCGTCGGCTTAGGATGTCAGAAAACTGAGAATATGATAAAATGACCCTGGGAGTTTCCCGGGGTCTTTATGTATAAGGAAAGGAAGCAGGAATGGAGAAAAAGAGAGCAAACGGTCGTGAAGCGTTTAAGGACAGAGGGGAAAGGAAACAGAGCTTGTGTCCGGTTTCCGGAAAATGCGGGGGCTGTCAGTTTGTGGATATGCCTTATAAAGAGCAGTTGAAAAAGAAGCAGAGGCAGGTGGAAGAGCTTTTAAAGGAATACGGGAAAGTGAAACCGATGATCGGCATGGAGGAACCGGCCCATTACCGGAATAAAGTGCATGCGGTATTTGCGTTTCAGAAGGGCAGGGGGATTGTCTCCGGAATTTATCAGGAAAAGAGCCACCGGGTGGTGCCTGTGGAGAACTGTCTTTTGGAAAATCAGAAGGCGGGGGAAATCATCCAGTCCGTGCGGGAGCTTGCGAAGTCTTTTAAGCTGAAAGCCTATGACGAGGACAGCGGCTATGGTCTGCTTCGCCATGTGCTTGTCCGGGTGGGACATATGACAGGGGAAGTCATGGTAGTTCTGGTGCTGGGATCACCGATCCTGCCATCCAAGAAAAATTTTGTGAACCAGTTATGTAAACTTCATCCGGAAATTACTACGATTCTGATTAATGTGAATAATAAGAGAACGAGCATGGTGTTAGGTGAGAAGGAACAGGTGATTTTCGGCAAGGGATTTATAGAAGACGAACTTTGCGGCAGGCGGTTTAAGATATCCGCAAAATCCTTTTATCAGGTCAATTCCGTGCAGACGGAGGCGCTTTACGCGAAGGCGGCAGAGTACGCGCAGCTTACGGGTAAAGAGACGGTTGTGGACGCTTACTGCGGCATCGGCACCATTGCCCTCGCGGTGGCGGGGCAGGCAGGCAAAGTCATCGGCGTGGAGTTAAACAAAGACGCGGTGCGGGACGCCGTCACAAATGCAAGAATCAATCAGATCAAAAACGTTGACTTTTACCAGAATGATGCGGGGCGTTTCCTGACGCAGATGGCTGAGGCCGGAGAGCAGGTGGACGTGGTGTTCATGGACCCGCCCAGAAGCGGCAGTACGGAGGAATTTCTAGGCGCGCTGCTTCGCATTTGTCCGAAGCGGGTGGTTTACATTTCCTGTGAGCCGGAAACGCTTGCGAGGGACCTGAAATATCTGACGGGGAAGAGCGGTTACCGGGTGCAGGAGATCACGCCGGTGGATATGTTTCCTTTTACGGGGAATATTGAGACGGTTACTTTATTATCCCTCAAAAATGATACACCTAAATTAGAGGTAACAATGGAGGTAACGGTGGACAGTAATTAACGGCCTAAAGAGAAATCACATACCAAAATATCAAAAAATACGTCAAGTATAACTTTGGAGTAGATGTGCATACACGGTACATTGCGGAGGTCAAGCGGATGTGTGGGTTTGAAATGGGAAAAATACCACAAGTCTTAGAAAGAGAACCCAGAGATAAAACACTGTTTCCCTGTGAAAATGATGTATATCGAAGATGCATTGAAATGTTTGGGTTTATTGGGAATTGAGTCTTTATATCGAGATGAAAATTTATTATAGTCCACAATCAAGAGGGTATCGCAAAACCATCAAATTAGATGTTCGAGTGGTACCCTCGTTCTATATTATGAAAAAATCTGGATATAATCTTTTTGTTTTAGAACTTTCTGGATTTTTGGCATACTTTAATAAAGCTCTTGTACAGGCACCAGATGAATGAACGGAGAACAGGAACACGGAAAGGAGAAAACGGATGATTAACGTTATCGGACTCATTTTAGTCGGAACATGCGCAGCTAATACAGGAGCTGGATATTGATATGATGCGGACACGAGATCAGATCAAGGCACATGAGAGCGGCATGGTGGTGACGGTGTTCATGGATGGGACCGAGATTGGGGATAAAACAGAACAAAGGTATGTTTGAACCATTTAGCAGAAGGAAAGTCTAGTGTACTGACATATTGATATTTATACAAATTAACATAGTAATTTCTGCCGTTTTGAGGTATAATAAAAGAAAC
>CAMTMP010000032.1 GCA_947073545.1 uncultured bacterium | reverse complement strand
TGCTCGTCGGTGAGGCGGCTCTGTTCGATCCGGTCGCTGTCGGTGTGCTTTGCCTCGAATACCACGGCCCGGCCTCCGGTCAGCGTTCCCTTAAAATCAGGCTGCCCTGCTTTGGTATAGCAGGCAAGAAACTGGCCCATGCGGTTAGGCGGCCGGAGAGGGCGCATAGGCTCCGGCGTTTTTTCAATGAAGGCCACGCCCTTGTCTTTGTACCAGTTCAGGCTTGCGGAGATCAGGTTCTCGAAGTGTTCCCCGGCCCGTTTGCTCTGGAGCCCTCGCTGGCTGCGCTGCACATTGGAGAGGGCGGTGGCAGCAGTCGGATCCCGGTAGCCCTCGCTGTTTTTTCCGGGCACCGTGTCCCAGCTCATTGATCTGCCTCCATGGTTATGTCATGGCCGGGGTGTTTCCTGAGCTCATTTGCCAGTTCTATGACAGCCTCGCCGGGTATTTGAACGGTGGTAGACTTCACGACGGAGATCCCGCTCATTGTGCCGATGTGGCAGGGAAGGACGATCAGCGCGTCGCCCAGCTCGGTGTCCGGCGTTTCGGTTCCTGCGCTCTGGTATGCCTCCGCTGCGTCCCGGACGAGGATCCCGTGTTCCTCCGCGTATTCGATCTCGGACTTCATGCCTTCGCTTGGATTGTCCATGCCGTACACCCAGAGCTCTGAGCATATTCCCAGCAGGGAGAGCCCCAGCTCCATGCCGAGGGCCCGCTCCTTCGGGTTTGTGTCGTCCATGAATTGCGTACAATAGACATGTGGCGCGATCGGCACCACGTCAGGGAAAAGCTCGACGACTTCCCGGCAGTAGCCCTGCGCTTTGGTGATGTTCTTTTCAATATCTCCCCGGCACGGGGAGCAGATATAAATAAACCGTTTTCTCATGGTGTTGCTCCTTCCTGAGCAGCTGCCCGGATCCGCTGCTCGCTCATTTTGCTATATTCCGGGTTTATGTCTATTCCGATAAAGTCCCGGCCCTCTTGAATTGCCACCGCTCCAGTAGTCCCGCTCCCGCAGAACGGATCCAGAATGGCGTCGCCGGGCCTGCTGCCAGCCAGGACACACGGCCGCACCAGTTCCTCTGGAAATGTGGCGAAGTGTGCGCCTTTGTAGGGCCTTGTGGCGATTGTCCAGACGGTGCGCCGGTTTCTTGTCCCGGTTTCATTTGGGACGAGGCCGTGGCTTTCTCTTTCCACACTGGCGCTGTTTTCTGCCGCCTGATCGTGTGTGTATGCGTTGCCGCCTCTGAATGTCTTGGTATTGCCCCGGCGTCTGGCGTTCGGGTTTTCACTTCCCGGAAAACCTACTGCCGGTTCCTTGATTGCTTCGGCGTTGTAGAAGTAGTCCGGGCTCTTGCTTAACAGAAAAATATACTCGTGTGCCCTTGTCGGTCTGTCCTTTGCACTTTCCGGCATAGTGTTGGGCTTGTGCCAGATTATATCGGCCCGCAGGTGCCAGCCGTCCGATCGTAGCGCGAAGGCCACAAGCCACGGGATCCCGTTCAGATCCTTGCGCTTGACTTCACCTGCTGCGGCTTTACCTGCGTAGCTGTCGCCGATATTCAGCCAGAGGGTGCCGTCGTCTTTTAACACTCTGCGCACTTCCCTGAATACTTCCACCAGCCGCCGGGTGTATTCCTCCGGTGTTTCTTCGAGCCCGATCTGCCCGGCTTCTCCGTAGTTTCTCAGCCCATAATAGGGCGGTGAGGTCACGCAGGTGCTGCAGCAGCCAGACGGCAGCAGGCGCAGCGCTTCGGCAGCTTCCCCAGTTATAATTTGCATTAGTTTTTCACCTCCTGAAAATCGAAAATTGATATTTGCCCGGTCATTGGTTTCGCGGTATTCCGTGAGGTTTTATGGCTATTTTTGTATTCACGGTAGCGCCGTGTATATTCATAGGAGTTATGAAAAATTTTAGTAACTGCATTGTAAAGTTTCGGCTCGTTATTTATGATTAGTTCGAGCTCGTCCTCGAATCCTGAGCCGAACGGGCACCCGGCGCAGCCCGTCCGAGTCATGCCCCAGACGTGGTAGCAGTCGCTATGAATAACATTGAAACATTTTTCATAAATCTGCTTGTCGCTCTCCGTAAACCAGAAAATAGGTCGGTAGTTGTCGTGAGAGTCTCCGGGTGTAAAACAGTTTTTATATTGCTGAGAGCGGATCCCGTTTTCAAATTTTCTAATACCGACGCATACCAGATCATAGCCCTGCTCTTGCTCGATCGCTCTAAATGGTCTTTTCTTGGCACCTTCGCAGCACATTGGTGAAATGTGAAAATCTGGAGGGTGTTCAATCATAAATTCTTTGAGCAGTAAATGTTTGCTTATGTTCATGCTTGACGCTTTCCCGCCGGGGTTCGTATGTTGGTTGCACCACCAGCGGAGGGCGCTTTTACACTTTGGATAGCGTTCATATAATACCTCGAAGGGCTCGTCTTCCCATTGGAAGTTATGCCGCTGTAATCTGCTTATCATTTCAGAAACGTGTTTTGTGAGAAACGGCTCGCCGTATTTTTTGCAGCCCAGAGGCACCGGCACGGTCGCCCGCATTTCCTCAATTTCGATCTGGTATTTCTGCTCTAAAAATTTGATATGCCGTTTTGTTGCTTCGTACTCTATCCCGGTATTTACAAATTTGTATGTAACTTTTTTATCAGGATCCAGACGCCAGCACATGTCCAGCATAATGTCACTGTCAGAGCCTCCACTGATAGATAGCAAGGGAGCTTTATAATTGCGGATTTTTGCGGCGGTTATAATCATAGCGTGAGCGATTGCCTGAGTAACCGGGCGATCCCCTATGGTTTTAAATACATCAATCAACGTCTTGCCCTCCTTGCCTGCTGCCGTCTGCGAGCTCCAGCGGCGCGTCTGCGGCTTCCAGAGCCCTGCGGTACCAGCCGTATGTGATCCGGTTCATGGTGTCGTCGTGCTCCCTGCGGGCCTGCTCACGGTCAGCGAGTAGGTGCTGGCCCTTGTCAGGAATAGCAGAGGCCACGGCGTCGATCTGTGAGGTGAGCCCCTCCGGTGTCATGGCCCGCTGTTTCTCCCGCTCGTACATTGGCTTGTAAATGTCCATAAAGGCCACGCGATCCATGCCGGGCTTGCCGCCCCGGTAACAACTCCGGTGCATTTCGTAGAGGTTGCAGTACCCGATCGCCTCGACGGCACGGGCCGCCAGTGGCGGGAGCTGTTGGTGCAGGTCGCCGTGATTGTTTTCCCCGGCCGTGTACAGAAGGTCGCTGACTGCGAGCCACGCCCGATCCGGCTCTATGAGGTCTGGGTGCATAAGCTCCAGCATGAGCTCCCGGATCTCTGCCACGCTGGGCGGCCATTTGTTTGTTGCTATGTGTTTATTCAGTGCCAGCGCCACGATCCGGCCGTCGTCTGATTGAAACATTGAGGCCCAGAGGTTCACTGTGGCGGTGACTGCTGCCTCGTCTCTGAATTTGTCATAGTTTGGGTAGGCCGTGACGACGATCGCCACCAGCTTTGCCGCGTCTGCCTTAGTCAAAAACGCCGCCTCCTTCCTCGTCTGCGATAATACCGGCGAGCACGTCCATGGTGGAGGGCTTGCCCCCGGTCTGGCTTTGCGTGGTTCCTGATCTGGGCTTGCTGCCGCTGTCGTATTTCCCTTCCAGCACTTTGCTCATGTTTGTGGGGCGGATCAGCCAGTCGAAGTCGGCTGTCCACGCCCGGTCGTTTTCCCCTTTCAGGAAGTCCGATGCCTCGGCCTTCTCGAATAGCTCCCGGAAGGTGTCGAGGGACTTGTATTTTTTCCAGCGTGCCGCGATCTGTTTCTCCCTGTTTCCTTCGACGGCCCTCAGCTTCGGGTAGCTGATACAGATTGCATGATACAGATCCACGATTTTTGAATACGGGACGGGATCCTGCTGCCCCCCTTTCAGGGGGTAGGGGGTAGAGCTTTCTTTCCCTTTCTCTGTATCTGTCTCTGTTACTGTTTCTGTATCAGTCTCTTTCTCTGTATCACCTTTTTTTGCTTCGGTTTGCTTTTCAGAATAACCATTTGCTTTTTTTGCTTTGTCCTGCTTTCCGGTTTCTTTCTTAGGCCGCCCGCCCTGCTTGCCTGCTTCGCTGCGTTTCCGGCAGGTGTCGGCATACTTCTGGGCGTCTCTGTCCATTTGCCCGGTGATGAAGGAAAAAGCCATAAAGGCCATACCGTCCAGATCCTCCGGCATGTCTCCGTGCTCCCCATAGTTCAGCAGAGCCATGAGCAGCTTCCCGCGTTCTGCGTCGCTTAAAAGCGAGAGGTGTTTCCGGTAGTCGTAATAGAGTAAAAAGCCCTTTTTTGAGTCCTGCGCCATAGCCCTGCCTCCTTTCCGTTATACTTGGCCGCTCCCGTCATAGTCCCCGGTGCCTCCTTGCCCGCTGTCAGCAAAATAAAGGCGGGAGGCGTTGACTTCTACGACTTTGTGGGTTTTTCCGTCGCTGCCGGTATATTTCCGGGTGGAGATCCGGCCCTCGACTACGATCTGGCGGCCCTTGGTGAGATAGCGCCCGGCAAACTCGGCCTGCTTGTCCCAGCATGTGATCGGGATATAGTCGGGCGGGGTGTTCTTGTCTTTGCTCGGCACCTGCACGGCGAGGTCGAAGCTCGCCACGGGTATGCCGCTTTGCGTGTACCTGATTTCCGGTTCCTGAGCCAGACGGCCCAGAAGTGCTACATGGTTAAACATTTGCAGTTCCTCCTTGCTGTTTCCTTGCCTCGGCGTCCAGCAGCTTGCAGATTTCTTCATACTGGGCCCGCGTCATGTTGTGCGGATCCTGCTGCCCGTAGCTCTTGGCGATTTTCTCATTGATCTGCGCCTGCGTGATCCCGGCGTCCTCGCCTTTTCGGTACATGCGGGAGAGCTGCGCGTCAGATAGGGGACGTGAAGCACCCGTGTGCCCGTTCTGGGCGTTTTGTGGCTGCGGCTTGGTATTTCTCCCCGTGGCACCGTTTTGAGGCACTGTGGGCCGATTTGCGGCCGGTGGCGGTGCTGCCTGCCCGCGGTCGTTCAGGTCTGGATCGTCGTCTCCTTGATCTATGCCGAACTTTTCAAAGAGATAGTATTTGAGGCAGTACGTCCACGCGGATCCTTTTGCTTTGTCCGGCCCGCCGTCATTGGTTCCGATCGCGTGCAGCGTTACCTCCAGAATGTCCTCCGGATCGTCTGCGTTTGTCCAGCGGATCGTCAGGTCTGCCTCATACACCCACACGATCAGCCCGCCCCTCTGGGTGTTCTGCTGAAAATGTGAATAGTACACGGGATCGCCGTTTTCGGCGTGTCTGGTGGCTTTTTCTGCCACAATGTCGAAGTTGACGCCGTACTGGTTCATAGCCGGGGTGAGAAGCTCGTAAACGTCGAAAATCTTTGCAAATTTATACTTTACGCCCTCCGAGTGTTGGCGCTGCGTGATTGCAGGCACGGCCTCCCGGAGCTTGACAAACTTCTCTTGCAGGCTCATGGCCTCCCGCGGCGGTGTTTCTGCGGTTTTAGGCTGTGCGTCAGCCTTTGGACTTCCTGCCATGGTCTACCTCCTTTGGTTGATGATTTCTTTCAGCGGTTAATGTCTTTGAAAAACTTATGGTTGTTAATTGTCATTACATACGCCTGCGACTCGTGCCAGCTGCTTTCTATAAGCTCCGGCGCGTAGAAGTACCGGATCGGCTCGCTGGTTGCGACGTGTCCGAAGTCAAACACGGCTTCCACGGCTTCCAGAGCTTCGGCGGTAGGATCCGGCCGCCTTTTGCTGTATCTGTACTTTTCCAGAGCTTCGGACGGGCGGATCCTCTCGTCCTCGCATGTCTGGAGTATGCACTGGGCCACGGCCACCTTGCCAGCGAAGGGCTCGCCCGCAGCCTCCGCGGTGATTACCTGCGCAATCTCCAGCCGCTCGTCGTCGGTGAGAGGGTAGCGCTTTTCGTAACCGGCCTCTTTCGCCCATGCGTCTGTCAGGTGTTCCCAGTCTACCGGGTGGCCGTCGCCGTCCTTGAATATGTACGCCTGCGGCTTGTCCTCTGGCTCTATGATGATTTCCGGCAGCGCGGAGGGCTCCGGCGTGTATGCTGCGGTGGTGTCGCTTCCATTTGACGAATAGATCAGCCAGTGCAGCAGGAAAAGAACGCCCAGCCCAGCCAGGACGGCCAGCACCAAAACAAGCGCGTGTTTCCATTTTCCCCGCTTGAAAAACAGAGAAAAGCGGTGTAAAATGGTTTTAGGCTTTCGACGGCTTGCGCGATAGCCTGCGGAGCGGCTTCTCATTCGTGGTGGGTGCCGCTCTGTTTTCGTGTTAATCATGTCTTTTTTATTTCCTCCTTTTCTTCATCAGGGCCGGTAGCGTGCAGCTTATTGGCTGCATGTATTTGTTGAAGCGCTGCGGCCAGTAGCTCACTTTTTCGATCCGCTGTCCACTGACTCCGTACTTCGGGTTATAGCCGAAGGTGTTCACATATTTCAGAAGATCGGGCCGCTCGTTGTCCATGGCCCTGCATACCTCAAAAAGCGCTTTCACGTCGTCGATCGCCCGGTGGGTGTTCTTTACCTTGTCCCCCAGATTGTAGGCCGCGATCGCGTTCTCCAGCTTGTGCGGGTAGTCCCTCCGGTCTTTGTACACCGTCAGGCTGTCCAGATAGTCGCAGTCTTTCAAAAGTTGCAGTGCGTCGTCTCCGTACCGGCCGAGCATTTCCTGAGTGAATGAAAGATCAAATTGTGCATTGTGGGCCACCAGAAGGACGGGGCCGCAGGTTAAAAACTCGAAGGCGAAGGCTGCTGCAGCGTTGTATTCAGTCACGCCGCTGGCCTCCAGCTGTTCGTCCGTGATCCCGGTCAGCTCTGTGATTTTTTCGGGGATCCGCTGTCCGTCTGGCAGTTTTATGAGCATGTCAGCGCAGCCCGCTGTGTAGAGGGTGCCGTCACCTGCCTGCTCGATCCTGATTGCTGCCAGCTCTACGATCCGGCAGGTTTTGGAGTCGAGGCCGGTTGTCTCCACGTCGAAGAACACGACGGCTTTGTATTTCCTGAATACTTCCCGGAGGTTATTCATGGTCGGCTGCCTCCTTTCCGAGTGTCAGTGTCAGCGAGGTGGTGGTGGCGAGCTTTAGCTGCTCCATGCCGCGTCTCATGGCCTCGGCTGCTATGTTGATCTGTGCCAGCTGTGAGGCGATCGGGATCGCTACTTTGATTTCTGCCTCGCTGGCATTGTAGGCCAGACTTTGGAAGCTGAGCGCGTCCTGCCCGCCTGCGGCTGTGTATATTTCTGTCAGTACCTTGGCAAGCATTAGCCGGATCATGCCCGGCAGCGTGTCAGGAAGGGGGAAGGGCCAGTCCTTTGTGATATCCGTCATGGTTTCTTTATGCTCCAGCTTTCTGGCGTTGGCCTTGATTGCGTCTTTGACTTCCTGTGGCGCGTCGCTCAGATCGGTGGGCTTGTCGTCCAGATTATCCAGAGAGCCAGAGTCGCCAGAGTACCGAATTAAAGCGGAGCGGAAGCCCACGGACCAGGACACAAACGCGCGGGAGTTGTGGCCGTTGAAGGAGAACACACCAGCGTGCGCACCGCTGTTCCAGTGGCCCCCGCGGAGCACGATCCTTTCGCCGTCAGTGTCCAGCCAGAAGTAGTCCGTGCCCTCATATCCGGGCGCAGGGTAGAGGCCGAGCTCGATCAGCTTCTCCGGCACGTCTATGGCCTCGGCGCTCAGGTTTTTGAACTCCACGCCGTCGTAGTCTTTACCGTCCGGCGCTACCGGCTGGAGGTTGATCTCTCCGTCCTCCACGTTGTAGTAGATTGTGTCACCGTCTGCCGTGTAAAGCGGTGTCCACTCTGCCGAGTCTCTGGACTGATCCGCGCCTGCTGCCGCGCCGTTGTCTGGTATCACCTGCACCTGCCCGTCCATGAAGCGGATCCCGCCGACGTGCTCCCAGATATTGCCGCACATGTCGGCGACTCCTTCGGCCGTGTGGGTGTGGTTCCATGTCTCCGGGCCTGAGCCGGTCAGGGTTTTGCTGCTGCCGCTGGCGTCTTTGTATGTAGTGCCGGTTTCCTCCGGGTGGCTGTGACTCTTTCCGCAGTCAGTATTCCCGCGGGGGAGGGTGCCGTTCTTGCGGCTCTGGTGTGCCAGCGCGGCCCACTCGTCATTAGTCAGAAGGTGCCAGCCGTGCCCCTTGGCCTCGCAGAGCCGGATCGCTTCGTCGTGGTTGATGTTCACGGCAGGCTGCTGGTAGGGCATGGAGTAGGGCACGCCCCCGATCAGGGTGTTGGGGTACTTGCTGATCGCGTACTCCTTCACGGCCTTGCCTCTGATTTCTGCCGGGAGTCCCAGCTCGTCCGGCGTGAATACCACCATAATGTCCGGGATCCCCCGGCTGTCAAAAATAACCTCGTTTCTCATGTCTTTGCTCCTTTCGCTTGTTTAGTCCTTGAATACCTTCCCCAGTTCCCAGTCGTCGCGGTGCAGATCGAAGGCGTCGCCCATCTGAATAATGTCGGGGTAGTTCTTTGTTGCTATGCTCTTTGCGTACTCGTCGATCTCGTATGCGTAGTATGTCACATTCGTGAAGCCGAGGCTTTCCAGAACATAGCGCCCAGTGCCGATCCCGTCGAACATAGAGAGCACGACGAGAGGCTCGTCTTTTGGTATGTCCATGTGACCGAGAATGAACTTGATCACCTCGGCTGTCCACCCGTTGCCGAGTCCCTTATATCTCTGAGTTTCCACGACTCCCTCTGTGTACCCGTCCGGGAGAGTCTGGAGCCTTTCGCACTCCACCGGCTTTAGTTTTCGGATAACATAGGCACCGTCCGGCAGGTCAATGTCTTGGATCCCGTACCGGGTTTCGATCTTCCCGTCCTTTACGACGTGGTAGGCGTCACGCTCCAGCGTGTACTTTGCCAGATCTACCGGGCACATATAGAGCCCCGTCTTTGCCCCTTGCCCGCCTCCGTTTGCTGTGAGGTTCACGCTTTTGCCGTATGGACTGTACACTCTGTGGGCCTGCGCGGTTGTTCCTACGTCTCCGATCCTGATCGGCTGTGCCACGAGGTTGTCCTTCTGAACTGTCGTGAGGGTGTTCGTCTTTCCGTCGCTTCTTGCTTCGAGGTGCTGTCCGATCGTTCCGTCCTCTTTGTACCTGCCACGGCAGGCGACGCACCGGGCTTGGCTTTTTGATACATGCTCCAGCTTGTAAAATATTTCGCCGTCGCTGTTGTCCAGAATGTCGTCGAGTAGGATCCCGCGATCCTCTGGTTGCCCTATGTCTCCGAAGTTGTGAACATAGAAGCGTTTTCGGTTCTGTGCGCTTACCAGTGCGCTGTTGATGTAGTGCAACGGAGCGCCCAGCTCTGCGCTGATCTGATCCTTGATCGCCTGAGAGGCGCTTTTGTTGTTCTCGTAGAGGAAAAAGTCGGGCTTGAATTTAGCCTTTGCCGTTATGTAACACTTGAAAAGCTCCCAGCCTATGCCGCTTGCTTCTTTTTCGCGGCCGTTGTGCTGTGCTATGCTCCAGTGTGTACACGGCGATCCTCCTATCAATAATTTTTTCAATGCTCGTCGCTCCTTTTCGGCCGGCGTTCCTGCTGCCAGCGTTTATAGTCGGCCATGACGGCCGGGTTTTCAAACAATCTGCCGACGCAGCCGATCAGCGTCCGGCACATGGCGTCAGATTGGTGAGAAGGGATCGCGCCGCAGTCTACGGCGACGGCTCCCGGTGTTCTTGTTTGGACTACTTTCACGGGCCTGCGCCTCCTTTCGTATTTTCCCTCTGCATACCGGGCAGAGGTAGCCGCTCCACGGGATCGCGGCCTGCTTGCTCACATTCCATTCCAGCCCGCACTCTCGGCATGTCTCATACCGTGCGCCAGTCATGCGCCGGGCATAAGCACCGGCATGAGTACGGGCTCGCGATCGTCTCCGGTCGCCGGTTGTGCTGCCGTGTCTGCTGCGCCCTGAGCCACTTCCTGCTCCGCGCGATCTTCGCAGTCGCATTTTTCACCGGCGTCAAGGTGTGCGCCGCATTTCTGGCATACTCTGTACGGTTTGCTCATGTAATCACCTCCGTTGGTTTATTCTTTGCTCGTGCCATGTAGCCCATTGGCAGTTTTGCGGCTCGTAATTGCCGTCTGGATCTTTTCTGTCCAGTGTCAAGTTGTCCTTATATCCGTTAGCCAGCGCCCACTTTCTAAAGGCTGCGAAGTCGTGGAGCCATTCGTCGCATACCTTTATGCCGCGGCCTCCGTAATACTCGTATTTTTTATAATTAGGGTTTGAACAGCGGGTTTTCATAGACGTCCATATTCTGAAAAGCCTCGTACCTGTTCCCCCGTGGGTTGTGTTCATTTCAATAACCTTTTCGCGGCTATAACAGCCGCATGACTTAGTACAGCCACTCACGAGGTTGTTGCTCTTTACTCTGGTTATGTTTCCGCAGTCACAACGACACTCCCATAGCGGCTTGCCATTTTTGCGTTCTCCGGTATCATATAGAGCCATGAGTCTTCCAAAACGCTGTCCAGTTAAATCATGCTTATAGATGCGTCTTGTTTTCATGTGGTCGCCTCCTTACTTCATTGCTTGCTCAATATGATGATTAAATCGTTTTTCCAGATTTTCATTGACGATCTCGCTGATTGTATCGCTTGCCCTGCTCTTTTTTTCTTCGCTACCTATCATCTGCGGCACGGATAGCGTGCGCACTGCATGTACCGGAGTTCTTCCTGCTCCAGTTCGTTGAAATGGAAGAATAGGAGCGTCTGCACTTTTCTTGCTGGACGAAGCGAGATAAGTCCCCGGTTTCATGGTGGCTCTTTGGCCTTTGATAATGGTCGCTTTAACTTGAAAAGGCATTGGCGGGCGTACCATAGCAACGGGTGAACCTGTGCTGATTGCTTGGCCGGGTACTTTAGCGGGTTTTTTAGCGAGCCCCTTCGGGTTTCTTGTTGTCGGCGACATTTTGAAGTGGATTGGCGTCAGCGTTCTGCCTTTGTATTCGAGCGAGGCCCCGTCAACACTTACCCCGGACACTCTGATCGAGGTGGCTCCCCGTTTTAATCTGGGCCCCGCCTCCTTGATCGCTGCGGTGTCCACGCCATAATGCTGCCGGATCCCTTTGCTCACCCATGCCGGAGCTCTGGCCGTGAAGTCCGACACGGTTCTCTTGATCGCCGTCTCGCCTCCGTCCTTTAGCTTCTCCAGCTTCTTTGCCAGCTTTGCCCCGTCTCGCATGGTTACAGAGAAGGCTCCGCTCGTGCGCCGTGATTGCCCTGTATGAAATAAATCACTCATGTTTACATTGTTCCTTTCCAGCTTTTATTCACCCATTAGTGCCGGTGCTTTGAAGTCCTCCAGCGTGAGGTCGAGGACTTGGCACAAGTTGACGAACTCGTCGGCTTTCATGTTTCGGTTGCCGTTCAGTGTCTTGCTCAGCAGGTCGGTTTTCATGTGTGCCTGCTTTGATACAAACACAAGAGTCACGCCTCGCTCTTTGATCCTGTCGTTTATTACTGAGATAACTTTGCTCACGTTTGCGCCTCCTTTCCTTGTGTGGGCCTGCCTTGTCAATGCTGGTGGGCCGGTTCCAGCAGACGCCCCGGCGGGCGTTTCGGCTATGCGCTGAGCTTGCGGTGGCAGAACGCCCCGCGGTTGCCGGTGCTCAGCATGTCGGACTCTTTGAACTGGGACTCCGTGTAGTAGTCGGAGCAGTTCAGGATCCCCGGTTGTCTGTCCGGGTAGTTGGCCCGGAATATTGCGTGCGCTTCCTTCATGCTGGGAGCTTCTACCTCTACCCAGCCGCCGCAGAACGGGAAACGGTCGTCGGATCCGAATGTGTAAAATACTTTCATGTGGTCGCCTCCTTTCAGCAGCAGGTGGTGAGGATCTGCTGGATCCTCGCCTTGCTGGTTCTCTGGTATGCCGTGTAAAATATCCGGCCCGCTATTTCCTGATTGAGTCCGTAGTGCCCGTCTGCGTAGTGTTTAATAAGCCATACCTTGCGCGGGTTCCAGCGGTCTGCGTGCCTTGTCACGGTGGTGCCGTTTGCTCTGTGTCTCTTTTTCATGTCGCTGCCTCCTTCCTTAGTGCAGATACGGCCGCAGGTTGTCGTTGTAGAGCTCGTAGCTCATGCAGCCGCAGTCGAAGCGGATATAGTTCCAGTCTGTCGCGTTGTAAAGCGGGGAGCGGTCGAGCTCGCCGACTTTCCTCAGCCTTCTGTGGCGATTGACTTCGTAAACCGGGACGCTGTGGTGGATCCTGATCTTCTCCCTTGCGAAGCCGTACCACTCATAAAGCAGATCCTTGGCTTTTTCGTCGCTCAGGTGCTCGGTGTCTGATTGGCTCGCCAGCCTTTCGTAGTCAGCCTGTGGCACGTTGTCGGTGTCCTCGTAGGGCTTCCACTCTTGCTCGCGCTCCAGAGCTTTCTCCAGCTCAGTGATCCGGGCCTCCATGTCTTTCTGAGCCTTTTCTGCTTCCTGCTGGGCCTTAATTGCTGCCATGTCTGCCTCGCGCTGGATCTTGGTCGCGAGTCCGTCGGCGTCCTTTTTGTATGCCTTGCAAAATGCGTCCTTGTCGCCGTTAAAATTCATGTAATATTTTTCAATAATCGAATAAAGGGATAATGTCGGGAAAAAACCGGTTCTCTGTTCAAATTCTTCTCTCATCATGGTGTTTTGTTCGCTCCTTTCGTGTGCCCACATTCCTTAGGCACGGTCTTAGTATAGCCTATGTTTTGTGGGCTGTCAAGCTATTTTCGCAATATTTTTATAAAAAACATAGGCAAAATTATTGATTTCAGCGTGTCGCTATGTTATATTAGTAGGCGGGGAGGTGATAGCGTGGCAGACAGCCAGAGCGAAACACGCCTCAGAATTGCCGGACTTTTGAAGCAATACCGAGAGCGGGCGGGCCTCACAATACGCGAGGCTGGCAAGCTGTTAGGGAAAAGCAATCAAACGGTGAGCGCATGGGAGCAGGGCAGAGGACAGCCGGACGCCGACATGTTCTTGAAGCTCTGCGAGGTCTACAATGTGGAGAGCGTGAGCGTTTTCTTCGGCGAAGCACCGCCGGAGCCCGTTCTTTCTGTTGATGAACGGGAGCTCTTGGAGTCGTGGCGAGAGGCCACCGACGCCGCCAGAGAGTCAGCGCTCATGGTACTTAAAAGTAACAAGCGCCCGCTCGTGAAAAAAGGGAAGGCAATGTGATCTGGGTTGATTTTTTCGCTTAGGTCGTAGGTGTGCCGGGGTTGCCCCTTCTGTTGGAGGGGCAGCTCTGGTTATAAATAAAAAAAGAAGCCCGCACGGTGGCGGGCGTGGAGGTCATTGTGGGACTTTTTGACAAGCTATTCAAGAGACAGCCGGATCCTGATCCGGTCGAAAAAGAGAAGCCAGCGGCAGCACCACCGCCAGCTCCAGAGGTAAAAAAGAGGACTTCATGGATCGACGAGCTCGCAGATCCAGACAGTCCGGTGCATGAGAAACTCAAAAAACTGCCGGAGACTCCAGCGAAAAAGGCAGAGCCAGTGCAGCAGATAACGAGCACTGTCACATTAAAACACAAACAAGAAAAACGCGAGCAGGTCAGAGAGCTTAGTCATATAGATTTAGGCCAGCCTATGGGTGCTCTTGGGTGTTTTTTGAATTACTCAAATTATAAAGTGATAGGGAAGGACGATCAGGGAAAAAAGCGCATAAAAATTCGTACCGGAATAAATGAGCAACAAGCTATAAAAAAAGCTATGAACGAAGGACTTCTTGCCCCTTTTAAAACTGAGGTTATAGAACACGATACACCGACGGAGCGGCAACTTGAATGTTTGAAAAGTCATGGGACATTTATCCCAGACGGAGTAACAAAAGATGATGCTTCTTGCATGATTAGTCGATTAGTCGGTGATGATGATTTAGAAAGTCCTGCTCCGTGGCTAGTCGCTTTAGCTAATGGGTTTAATATTGAATTTTCCGCATTTATCGGAGCCAAAGGCTTGTTTAGGAGTGTGATTTATCAGGCCAACGAGCGGGATCGGGCGGCTCTGTTTGGCTATGCCGTGCGCCAGAGCTTGCAGGGTTCCGGCCTTGGCAATATGCTGGAGGATCCGGCCGTCGGTTCGCTTTATGACTTCGCGGATCAGGTGGCTGCCGATCCGGCGCTGCTGCGATCCCTTAACGGTAGAGAGCCAGTGGACTATATTCACCCGCACAAGGGGACAGCGATCTATAAGGCGGCCGCTGTTCTGTTTTCAGGGGGTGGGGCATAATGGCACAGAAAAAAGCGGCCCCGCTGATCCCGGCGGTCATTTATGCCCGGTACTCCAGCAGCGGCCAGCGTGAAGAAAGTATAGAGGGACAGCTCAGAGAGTGCCACGACTTCGCCCGGAGGAACGGCCTCACGGTCGTGGGTGAATATGTAGACAAGGCCCTCACCGGCAGATCAGACAAGCGGCCGGACTTCCAGCGTATGCTCCGGGATTGTGAGCGCGGAGTCTTTCAGGCCGTGATCTGCTGGAAAATGGATCGTTTCGCCCGTAACCGGTACGACTCGGCCATGTACAAGTACAAGCTGAAAAGAAACGGCGTCCGTATATTCTACGCGAAGGAGTCGATCCCGGAGGGGCCGGAGGGCATTATTCTGGAGTCAGTCATGGAGGGCTACGCTGAGTATTACAGCGAAAACCTGAGCCAGAACGTGAAGCGCGGGTATTATGACAGCGCTCTGGAGCTCAAAACGCTGGGCCAGACGGTGCTTGGACTCAGGAAGGGCCCGGACGGCCGTTTTGAGATAGATCCGGCCACGGCTCCGATCGTTCGCCGGATCTTCGAGGAATACGCAGCAGGCGAGCGGGCGAAGGATATATACACCCGTCTGAATGATGAAGGCTACCGGACGAGCCGCGGCGGGCTGTTCAATAAAAACAGTTTGCGCCGGATCCTCCAGAACGAGAAGTACGTCGGCGTGTATGAGTTCCGGGACATACGGGTGGAGGACGGGATCCCGGCCATAGTCGATCGGGAGCTGTTCGATCGGTGTCAGGGCATGGTGGAGAAACACCACCGGGCACCGGCAGCAGACAGAGCCACCAGCTTTCTGCTCACCGCGAAGCTGTTCTGCGGTCATTGTGGCGAGCCTATGACGGGCGACGGAGGCACCGGACGGAGCGGCCGGGTGTATAACTATTACACATGTAACGGCCGCCGGGTGCATAAATGCCAGAAGGAGCGAGCCTCGAAGGAGTGGATCGAGCAGCTGGTAGTTGACGAGCTTGTGGATCTGATACACTCCGACGACTTCGTGAACGAGGTCGCGGACAAGTGCATGGAGTTTCAGCAGAGGGAAAAGGATCAGAGCGCCCTCCGGGCACTGGAGGCCCGGCAAAAAGAAAACGAGAAGGCGATCCAGAACATGCTCGCGGCGATTGAGGCTGGGATCATAACGCCGAGCACGAAATCCCGGCTCATGGAGCTGGAGGCAGAGCGCGGCCAGATCGAGAAGGGGATCGCCCAACAACTTATAGCAGAGCCGACGCTGGAGCGGGATCAGGTGGTCTACTTTCTGGAGCGGTTCAGGGACGGCGACGTCACCGACGAAGGGTATCGTGCTTTTCTGGTGGACACGTTTCTCAATTCCGTGTACCTCTACGACGACGACAAACTGGTGCTGGTGCTTAATTACACCGGCGAGCGTTGCAAGGTGACGCTGGATCTCGTGGAGAGTGCGGTCGAGAGTGGCGGGCTGGGCGGTTCGTGTTTTGCGCCGTCCAGCGCATAAACAGGGGCTTTCGAGACATTTAGGGTGTCTTGGAAGCCCTTATTTTTTGCGTTTGACAGCAACGGGATGTGTAAATGCTCCGGAATGGAGACTCATATGTGCAGGACGACTTGTGCGGAACAGGGAGGGAATTATGTAAAGAACTGCGGGCAGGTGCCGCCTTGCTTGACACAGCCCTAAAATCCTCTTTCTTTCAAATCCCCGACCAATTTGATATAAAACTCGCGCACGTCAAAACCGGGAACGTTTTCCCTGTTCAGGTCAATCACATCGCCGTGGGAGATGCCGCGGCCTTCTTTGGTGGTGAGCAGCGTAAAGTTTTCTCCGAAAGGGGCGCTCTCCACGGACACGAGGCCGTCGTTTGCGCCGTCGAAATGCCGGACCAGAGGATAGGCCATGTTTAAGGGAAATCTGCCGCCAAAGGCGCAGTTCATCCGGCTGCCCACGCTCTGATAAAAGACATCCGGGTGATTGGGAAGCTCCTTATTTCGGCGTTCGCAGGCGGAAGCCGTGAGATCCTGTACGGCGGCCAGAAAGTCGGGATTTTTGTCCCCGCATTTTTTGAGGGCGGCGTTGTATTTGCGTGCCACGCTTTTTTGTACCTTCGCAGGTATTTTATCCAGCAGGTAATCGGCGAAAATGCAGCCTCTGTGGGGTGTGTTGACAGTCGTAAGGGAAGCCGTGAAGGGTGCGGCGCCGCAGACGCTTATGGCGTACCGGCTGTCCAGTCCGCCTTTGGAGTGGGCGATGATATTTACCTTTTCGCATCCGGTTTCCTGCACGATGGAGCGGATGCGGTCCGCCAGCTCCTGTCCGCAGTCAGCGACAGATGCGGCTGACTGCTGGCTTCCGTAGTAGATCGACGCGCCGTTTTTTTTCAGGGCGAAGGGAATCCGTCCCCAGTAATTAAAAAAGCGGAAATCCCGGAAAAATACGCCGTGTACAAGCAGAAGAGGGTATTTCGTTTCACAGAGGCGGTTTTCGGCGCGCACCTGATCCAGAAGGTATTTTTCCTCTTCAAAAGCCGCTTCGCGCGATGCGATGGAGATGATCCGGCACAATGCCCAGATGTGAACCAGGGGGATAAAGCCGCAGGCAATGCCGATGACGCGCCATTTGATGCCAAGCTGGACGGAGGTCGTGTAAACGCGGATGATGCCGTTCCAGAAAAGAACGGATTCCATCAGGGCGAGAAGGAGCAGACTGATCAGGCGGCCAATCCCGTAACCAAATCCGCCGTGTCCGTCCGGGCGTATCGACAGGGAATACAGGATGATGAACAGGGATTCGATGATGATCGTAGAGAGGAAGAGCTGTAACAGCGCCGCGCCGTCTTCCAGAATCCGGTTTCGCCTGCCGGAAGCGCTGCGGAAGGTCAGGCAGGGGAAGAGGTTGATATAAACAAAGAGAAAAAAGCCGATGAAGCAGGCTGAAATGACAATCGGAATGCAAAACGGAGTAAAGAAGGCGCTCCTTGCTCCGGCGTCGGTCATACAGGGGATCAGTATATAGAGAGCGGTCATTTCAGCTAATAATAGGAGCGCAGATATGATTTTCTTTATGTGTTTCATGGGAGTTCTCCATCCGGTAAGCATACACTTCTGCAAGCGGCATTTTTTGCCGGTTTTCTTTTATGGTAACACATCGGAGGCGAAATGGAAATACGGTTGCTTTTTCCTGTCAATGCGAGTAAGATGACAAAAGGACCTGAAAGCAGCTGAAAGAGGAATATTTCGCATGAGTGAAGTAAATACAATGACCCGCGAGGAACGTATGGCAACGGAGTCCATCGGAAAGCTGATGGCAGGCATGACGCTGCCCGCCATTCTCGCCCAGATCATCAATATTTTATACAGCATTATCGACAGAATCTATATCGGACATATGGAAGGCGTGGGAGCCAACGCCCTGACGGGGGTGGGTGTCACCTTCTGTATCACCGTGTTTATCTCCGCCTTTTCGGGATTTGTCAACAGCGGCGCTGCGCCTCTTGCGGCGATCTGGCTGGGAAAACAGGACAGAGATCACGCGGAGAAGATTCTTGGCAACAGCGTCAGCTTCCTCGTGCTCTGCACGGTGGTGCTGATGGCTATATTTTATGCGTTCCAGCGGCCGCTGCTCTACCAGTTTGGCGCAAGCGACGCCACCATAGACTATGCGGTGGACTATCTGACGATTTACCTGATTGGCACTCTTTTTGTGGAACTGGCGCTCGGGCTAAACGCCTTTATCATCTGTCAGAGCAGGCCGGGTATAGCCATGCTGTCGGTGCTGATCGGCGCGGTGGCCAATATCATTCTCGATCCCATTCTGATCTTCGGTCTTCATATGGGGGTAAAGGGCGCGGCGGTCGCGACGGTTATCTCGCAGGCGCTCAGCGCTGCGTGGGTCACAGGTTTCCTGTTTAGCAAAAAATCTTCCCTGAAAATAAGGAGAAAATTTCTCCGGATGGAGCGGGAGATTCTGGTCAGTATCTTTTCGCTTGGGATATCGCCCTTTATCATGCGCGCCACGGAGAGCTTTATCAGCATTGTACTAAACCATGGCCTGCAGGCTTACGGCGGGGATCTCCATGTGGGCGCGCTCACTATTATGCAGAGCGTGATGCAGCTTTTTTCCGCGCCCATCGGCGGCTTTACGCAGGGCATGACGCCCATTGTCAGCTACAACTACGGTGCGGGGAATTTTGAGCGGGTGAAACAGCTTTACCGCTGGATGATCGGCCTGTGCTTCGGCTTTCTGTTTGTTTCCGCGGCGACGACCATGCTGTTTCCGGAATTTTTTGCCGGATTTTTTACCAATGAGACGGCCCTTGTGGAGCTGGTCGGCAGGGTGATGCCGGTGTTTATGGCGGGAATGCTTGTGTTCGGCCTGCAAAATGGGATTCAGCCGACGTTTCTTGCGCTCGGGCAGGCGAAAGTGTCGCTCTTTATAGCGGTGTTTCGCAAAATTATATTATTGATTCCGCTGGCGATCATTCTGCCGCGTTTTTTCGGCGTGATGGGCGTTTATTATGCGGAGCCGGTCTCTGACGTGATTTCGGCGGCAACGGCCAGCACGCTGTTTCTGCTCAATATCAGAAAGATTCTGTCCAGGGAGTCGCTGGCTAAGATTCGGTAAAAATGGTGGGAAAATGCCGCGGCGGCGTATGGACACCTTGACAGGAGGGTATACTTTATGTTACATTATCTCACAAGTTAAGAGGGAGTAGTTATCCTGTGTAAGCAACATACCCTGACATATGTGTCATGTTTACACGCTTTCCGTTTCATACCGGATCTAAATGAAATGATAGAAAGAACGAGACTTTTAGCATGAAAATGTTGAAAGCCTCGTTTTACTATTTTCGGGGCTTACGAGAGGAGGAAAAGGATATGGATATTTTGATTCAGATTGGCTTGCTGGCGTTGGGATTTCTGATGCTGGTGAAAGGTGCGGACTGGTTTGTGGAGGGAGCCAGTCAGCTGGCGGAAAAATTCGGAATTCCCCAGCTTGTGATCGGCCTGACCATTGTGGCGATGGGCACTTCCTTGCCGGAGGCGGCGGTCAGCGTGTCGGCCGCTTTGAAGGGCAGCGCGGAGATCACCATTGGCAACATTGTGGGCAGTAATATTATGAATATCCTGCTGATTCTGGGACTTACCGCGCTCATTACCCCTGTGGCTGTACAGAAATCTACGGTCAGATATGAGATCCCCTTTGTCATTTTGGTGTCGGTGATTCTCGTTGCTATGGGCGCAGGGGGGGACCATTTGCTGCATTTCGCGGACGGGTTGATTCTCTGGGCTTTGATGCTCTGTTATCTTGGATATCTGCTTGTCATTGCGAAAAAGGGCGGCGTCCTCCCGGAGGAGATGCTGGAGGGAAAACCGATGCCGGTTTGGAAAATGCTTCTGCTGATCGTTCTGGGCGGTGTGATGATCGTGTTGGGTTCCGACGTGGCGGTGGACGCTGCCACAGAGCTGGCGCTGATTTTCGGTATGAGCGAGCGGCTGGTCGGCCTGACCATCGTGGCCTTCGGTACGTCCCTGCCGGAGCTTGTGACAAGCGTGACGGCGGCAATCAAAGGCAAGGCGGATATTGCGGTGGGCAACGTCGTGGGCAGCAATATTTTTAACATTCTCTTTGTGGTGGGTACTTCGGCGCTGATTACGCCGGTTGCATATGCGTCGGCATTTCTGCTGGACGGTATCGTGTGCATTGCTGCTGCGGTGTTTTTGTGGCTCTGTGTCTTTCGGAAAAAGCTGCTGGGGCGTGTGGGCGGTCTGCTTATGCTGATCGGTTATGGGGGATACTTTATGTATCTGATGCGTTAGGAGGACTATTGTGTAACCGAAAAAGGCAAAGCATACCGGAAAAAGTGCAATCTGTACCACCAAAGGTGCGCGGCATCATTTCGTGTAGTATGATAGAAGCGGTGGACGACAAGATGCAAGCGCAGGAGGAGGGGAAAACGGATGCTGGGCGGTTCTGTTGCGATAGCGCTGGTGCGGATGATAATCAGTATCGGAGGGACGATTCTGCTATTCTTTCTGATCAGCGAATCGAGATTTGAAAAGAAGAAGACGGTTGTTTTGTGCCTGTGCCTCTATGTGGCTTTGATTGCCGGAACCTGTATCTGGTATGCTCTTTCCCAGCAGGTATTTGCGCGTATGGGAGCGCTTATGACATATGTATGTTTCGGCGTATTTGCCGTCTGGATCAGTCGTGATTCGGTATATGTTTCGATGTATAAGCTGGCACTTGTCTTTTATCTGATGTCGGTGTTTATGATCGGCGGCATTGAGATTGCGGTATTCTTTTTCAACAAAAATGTGTGGGCGGATATTCTGGGACGCATTGTGCTGCTTAGTCTGATCGCGTGGTTTATAGACAGGAAGGTGAAAAGCACGATCCGGGGATTTTCCGACTACGTGGAAAACGAGCTGGACCGGTTCAGTGTGGCCGTTATGATGCTGAGTCTCTTCTTAGGCATTGCCTTTATACTGAATCCGAAGAGTCAAGAGCAGACGCCCTACCGACTGATGCAGATCGCCATGAATTTTTTCCTGACAGGTATTCTGCAGATTCTGGTGTTCCGGCTTTATCTGCATATCGGCATAGAAAAAACGTATATGCAGGAAAATCAATTATTGGAAATGAGCCACCGGCTGTTAGAACGCAATATGGATCTTTTGGCGGCCGCCGGGGAGGACGGAGCCACGGAAAAAATCTGTGAGAATGCTGCTGTCAACAGAATTCTTTCCGCATACACAGCGCAGGCAAAGCGGGAGAATATTAAGGTAATGCTGGATATAGCGCTTGGCAGCGATCCCGGTATTCCGAACATTGATCTGATAACCATACTGACCAATGCGTGGGAGAACGCCTTGTACGGCTGTATGGAGGCGAGAAAGGAAGCAGATCAGCGTGAAAGCGTTATCAGGCTGATGATCAGAAAGAGGAAAAATAAACTGGTCATATACTGCAGCAATACTTGCAGGGCGGAGGCGGCTCTTGAAAAGCGGCTGCCTAGGCCCGAGGACTCAGGTGGGATTGGTGTGATGAGCATTGTCAAGACGGTGAAAAAGTTTGACGGGGAGTACGATTTTAAAAATGACAATGGCGTGTTTATTTTCCGTCTGGTTATGAGCATTCCTGCCGACAGGCAACTTACGACGGTTGGGTGATAGGAGAGAATCCATGTATTTGATTGCGCTCTGCGACGACGAGAGAGAAGAACTGCATAAGACGGAGCAAATGCTTGGAGAGTATCTGGAAAGCCGTCCTAAGGCAGACTTCAGGGTGGAATGTTTTGAACATGCCGATGCGCTCTTAGATAAGATTGAGGCGGCGGCGTATCTTCCCGATTTGATTCTCATGGACATTTATATGCCGGATAAACTGGGAATTGAGGCGGCAAGGGAGCTGCGGAGAATGGGGAACCAATGCAGGATTGTTTTTTTAACGACCTCCAAAGAACATGCCCTCGACGCGTTTGAGGTGGATGCGGCGCAATATCTGGTTAAGCCGCTTGGCGCACAGAAGCTGTTTCTTCTTTTGGACAAACTTCTGACAGAGATAGAAGAGGAGCGCAAGAGGTATGTTCTGCTGCGGGTTGACGGCAGGGTGCAGCGTGTGGCGGTGGATGACATTATCTACTGCGAAGCGCAGGGCAAGCTTCAATATCTGCACTTTGCAGACGGCAGCCAGTGTACGCTGCGTGTTACGATGGCAAGGCTTGTGGAGATGTTGGAACCATACTCCGAGTTTATGCGGGTGGGAGTCGCTTATCTTGTGAATATGGAGCATATCGAGTGTGTTGGTAGGCAGGAGATCCGCATGGACACCGGGAAAAAGATTTATCCGCCGAGAAATGCATATCAGGGGGTCCGGGACAGATATTTTGCGTATTACTGCGGCGAATAACAAAGCGAAAAGAACTTCTAAAACTCAGCAGCACAGGCGGATTCGCTAAGAAGTTCTATGTTTCGCTTAAGAGAATGCTTCGCATTCTCTGCATGGATGGATTCAGATTACTGTACTTCGTATTCTCTGTGCTGTCTAGTCGATTCGTTCTTTGCCCCAGAAGAATACGGCGACGGTGCCGGGGCCGGTGTGCGCGCCGATGGTGGTGCCGATGTTGTGAATGATGACCTTGCCGTCCAGATGCGGGAAACGTTCTTCGATTAAGTCGGCAACGAATCTGGCGTCGGCATAGCAGGCGGACTGTGAAATATAACATTTCCCGCTGTAGGCGGTTCCCTCTTCTATGCATTCTTCCATTTTATCTACGATGGTGTACATGACTTTTCTCTTGGTACGGATTTTATAGCGGGGAATCAGCTTTCCCATATGATCTATATTTAAGAGAGGACAGATATTCAGCATATTTCCGATCATGCCGGAGGTTTTTGAAACGCGGCCGCCCCTGATATAGAAGGTGAGATCGGTGGAAAAGAACCAGTGATTCAGGCGCAGACGGTTGTCAAGTGTCCACTGACAGAGCTCTTCCACAGACATGCCTTCGTCGCGCAGGTCTGCCAGCCTGTCCATCAGCAGACCGAAGCCCGAGGACGCGGCCAGAGAATCTACGATATAAATCGTCTGATCCGGGTATTTTTCGGCGAGGATTTCTTTGGCTCCCATGGCGGAGTTGATCACGCCGGAGATGCCGGAAGAAAGGCACAGATGCAGGATATCCTTTCCGGCTTGGAGGAAGGGCTCGAAGTATTCCGTAAATTCCGCCACATTGATCTGTGATGTCTTGGTTTCTGCACCGTCCGCCATGGCCTGATAAAAGCGCTCGAAGGACATGCTCCTGCCCAGATCGTCAGGATATTCACGGCCGTCCAGTTCATAGTGAAAACAGGCGTAAAAAATGCCGCGCCTCGAGAAATGTTCCATCGGAAGGTCGGCAGTTGAACAGCAGCTCAGAATATATTTGTTCATAATAAAAGTATGCCTTTCCCGCAATATGCGAATGAAATTTCGTAATCAGATGCAGTATACATTAGAGTGTAGCACGTTTGAAAGGTAAATACAATGAGGACATAGGACTATGTTACGGCTGCCGGACTATCTTGTATTTCCGAGCTTGTACTTGTTTTAGGCGGAAATATTTGGTATACTATTCACCGAAAGCAACGAGCAGTGCCACGACATAAGATGACAGAATGACTGCTGGCAGTCAATTCTGGCAGAATGTGGAGTGATAGGGCGAATGTCCGTGAACGAGGAAAACTGAAGGTTTTACGAGTGTGCACTGCGAGAATGAGTAAAAAAGAAAAAGGAGAGCAAACATGAAAGGAAATATTGTTGTTGGTCAGTCCGGCGGCCCCACAGCCGTTATCAACTCTTCTGTAGCGGGTGTGTACGCTGCGGCGAAGAAGCTGGGCGTGAAGAAGATTTATGGTATGGTTCACGGTATCGAGGGATTTCTGGATGACAGAATGATCGATCTTGGCGAGTATCTGGATGACGAGACGGGAATCGAGCTCTTGAAGAGAACGCCTTCCGCATTTTTAGGCTCCTGTCGTTTCAAGATGCCTAAGATCGAGGGTCACGAAGACGTTTACGAGAAGGTGTTTGAGATCATGGAGAAGCATGATATCGAGTGCCTGTTCTATGCCGGCGGTAACGACTCCATGGATACCGTTAAGATGCTGTCCGACTATGCGGCGGCTCATGGCAAGTCCCAGAGATTCATGGGTGTGCCCAAGACCATTGATAACGATCTGCCTGTGACGGATCATTGCCCGGGCTACGGTTCCGCTGCGAAATATATTGCGGCTTCCTTAAAAGAGATTATCCGTGACAATGCGTCCTTTGGCGCTAAGAAGCCCACTGTATGTATCGTAGAGATTATGGGACGTAACGCGGGATGGCTTACGGCTGCGGCAGCGCTCGCAAAGGGCGACGACTGCGAAGGCTGCGACGCGATTTATCTGCCTGAGAAGGTATTTGACATCGACAAGTTCGTTGCGGATGTAAAGGATCTGGCAGCGAAGAAATCTTCTGTAGTAATCGCGGTTTCCGAGGGTGTTAAGGTTGCGGACGGCAGATATGTATGTGAGATCGGCAGAGAGGTTGCCGTGGATGCGTTCGGCCACAAGCAGATGTCCGGTACGGCGGTTATGCTGGCGGACAAGATTGCGGCGGAGACCGGCCTTAAGACCCGTGCAATCGAGTTCTCTACTTTACAGAGAGCAGCGACTCATCTGGCTTCCCTTACGGATATCAACGAGGCGTTTCAGGTTGGCCACGATGCGGTTATGGCTGCGGAAGAGGGCAAGACCGGCATGATGATCACCCTTGACAGAAACGGGGAAGATCCGTATCAGTGCGGTACCAGCGCTTACGATATCCACGCCATCGCAAATGTGGAGAGAAACGTGCCCGACGAGTGGATTACCGCGGACGGCAAGGGGCTGACAGATGACTATGTGAAGTATGCGAGACCTCTCATCATGGGCGAGCTGCAACCGCTGTTTGTGAACGGACTGCCGAGGCATCTGGTGAGAAAAATGTGAAGGAAAACACTAAGCTCGAAAAAACCTTGCTAAGTGTTATCAAGCTTCACATAAGAGAATGCCAAAGAACGGCATTCTCTGCATGAAATTAAAATAAACTTGATTTTTTCAAAAGAGTGGTTTACAAAACCACTCTTTTGTTATATGATTGTTTTGGAAAACGATTTCCGATAGCGGATTGTAGAAGCAGTGCGGAAAACGAAACGGCGGCGGGTATGATCCGACACAGGCATCGTTTCAGAATGGAAAAATTATGGTATCGATCAAAGATGTAGCAAAACAGGCGGGCGTGGCGATTTCCACCGTTTCGAAGGTGCTTAACAACTACCCGAATGTGAGCGAGGAGACAAAGAAAAAAGTAAATCAGGCGGTGGCGGAATTAAACTTCGTACCCAATTCCGTTGCGGCGGCGCTTTCCTCCAAGCAGTCGGGCAGGGTCGCATTGCTTTTGAATTTAGGCAATGTGTCGCAGGCTGTGGACGAGATCAATATGCAGTATATGGCGGGCACGATCAGCCGGGCGGTGGCGTTGAATCTGGATGTGATCACGATATTCGACTCCATGCTGAAAAATAAAAGTTTGGACGAGGTGGTGCGCTATCTGCGTTCCCAGAGCATTACGGGGCTTATCATTTTTGGAATGTCGAAGGATGACAAGGTGCTTCAAAAGTTGATCGGCGCGCAGTTTTTCAAGATCGTGACTGTGGACGCGCCTCTCGTGAACGCCTCTTCGTCCGCCATCTGGATTGATCAGGCGGCGGCGCAGTACGATGTAGCGAAAAAGACGCTGAAGGAGAATAAGGGAAAGAGTATTCTTTATCTGGCCGGCAAGAAAAACGGTTATGTTACCGGGGAGCGTCTGAAAGGCGTACAGCGTCTGGCCGAGGAGGAGGAGATACCGCTGCTTGTCAGAAACGGGGCGTTTTCGGAACTGCAGGCCAGAAACCTGACGCTTCGGTATGCGAAGAAAAAGGATATCGTGGTGTGCGCTTCGGATCTGATGGCGATCGGTGCGATGCGGGCGCTTATGGATATGGATATTTTCCGTCCGGTTTGCGGCTTCGACGGTATCACGCTGATGGGCTATGCGGGCAAGCAGATGAACACGGTCAGGCAGAATTTCGAAAGGATTGCCTCGGAGGCGGTGGGAGAGTTAAAACGTCTTTTGGACGGCGGCGAAGGAAGACAGATTGTGATGGACTATGAGTTGGTGCGGATGAAATATGAGGATATTCTGATGGCGGCGCAGGACAAAAACACCGGCGGGATATAGAGGGCAGCCGGTCTCAGAGATCAGAGAAGTGTGAGAAACCGCGGGTTTACGAAAAGACAGAACTGGATAATATAACTAACATAGTATAAAAAACAAACATGTAGTAAAGGAATAGTAAAGGAAAAGGGAGGTTTCAACATGGCACAGGCAAGTAACCTGAAAAGAGACATACTGGTAATGAATCTGGAGCAGGAGCTGGAGAGCCAGACACAGAGCGGATATGGCAAAACCGTTGCCAACTGCAGCAAGGAAGAGCTCTACTACAGCATTTTGCAGCTTTCCAAGAAGCTGATGGCCGCATCGGAGCGGATTGAGGGCGAGAAGAAAATCTACTATATTTCCGCAGAGTTTTTGATCGGTAAGCTTTTGTCCAACAACCTGATTAATCTGGGGATTTATGACAATTTGGAGAAGATTCTTGCAAAAAACGGCAAACAGCTTTCCGAAATAGAGGAAGTGGAGCCGGAGCCTTCTCTCGGAAATGGCGGTCTGGGACGTCTGGCGGCATGTTTTCTTGACTCCATTGCATCTCTTGGCCTTCCCGGTGAGGGCATCGGACTGAACTATCATTTCGGACTGTTCAAGCAGGAGTTTAAGGACAAACTGCAGACGGCGGAGAAGAATGACTGGATCGAGGCGCAGTCATGGCTGACAAAGACGGACACTACTTTTGAGGTGGTGTTTGGAGAGAAGAAGGTAACTTCCCGACTTTATGACATTGATGTTGTCGGCTATGACAACGGCGTGAATAAGCTGAGACTCTTTGATATCGAGTCGATCG
This sequence comes from uncultured bacterium, assembly GCA_947073545.1. Classification (GTDB taxonomy): domain Bacteria; phylum Bacillota; class Clostridia; order Lachnospirales; family Lachnospiraceae; genus UBA3282. Next base: position 19,694 of record CAMTMP010000032.1, on the reverse strand, counting down.
ACGAGAGTCTGGTTAAGAAGGGCATCGATTTTGACAAGGAAGATATCGAGAAGAATCTGACACTGTTCCTTTACCCCGACGACTCCGACGAGGCGGGAAATCTCCTGCGTATTTACCAGCAGTATTTTATGGTGAGCAATGCGGCGCAGTTGATTTTGAAGGAGTTGAAGGAGAAACAGTACGATCTGAGAACCATGTACGAGCATGCGGTGATTCAGATCAACGACACCCATCCGACCATGGTTATTCCGGAGCTGATCCGCATTCTGGTGGACGAGAAGGCGTTCGCGATGGATGAGGCGATCGAGGTTGTGAGCAGGACCTGCGCGTACACGAATCACACGATTCTGGCGGAGGCGCTGGAAAAATGGCCGCTCAAGTATCTGGAGAAGGTAGTGCCCCGGCTTGTGCCGATCATCAAAGAGCTGGATAAGCGCGTGGCGAAGAAATATAAAGACCCCAAGGTGCAGATCATCGACAAGGATGACAGGGTGCATATGGCGCATATCGACATCCATTACGGCTTCTCGGTGAACGGTGTGGCGGCAATCCATACGGAGATATTGAAGAATACGGAGCTGAATGCTTTTTACAAGATTTACCCGGAGAAGTTCAACAATAAGACAAACGGTATCACTTTCAGAAGATGGCTTTTATCCTGTAACCGCGAGCTGGCAGCGTTCCTTTCCGACACCATCGGAGACGGTTACAAGAAAGATGCGGCGAATCTGGAGAAGCTGTTGGAGTTTGCGGATGATGAGGCTGTACTTAACCGCATTGCCGAGATTAAAATGAACCGCAAGAGGGAGCTGGCGGCTTATGTACAGAAGGCCGAGGGCGTAACCCTGAATCCGGATTCTATTTTCGATATTCAAAGTAAGCGACTGCATGAGTACAAGAGACAGCAGATGAACGCGCTTTATATCATCCATAAATATCTGGAGATTAAGGCCGGCAAAAAGCCTGTAAGACCCATGACCTTTATCTTCGGAGCCAAGGCGGCGCCCGCTTATGTGATTGCGCAGGATATCATCCACCTGCTTCTGGTGCTGCAGGAGATTGTAAATAAAGACCCCGACGTAAGCCCTTATATGACGGTGCTCATGGTGGAGAATTACAACGTGGCTTACGCCGAGAAAATGATTCCGGCCTGCGACATTTCCGAACAGATTTCGCTGGCGTCTAAGGAGGCGTCCGGCACAGGCAACATGAAGTTTATGTTAAACGGCGCGGTGACGCTAGGCACTTCTGACGGCGCGAACGTGGAGATTCACGAGCTGGTGGGCGACGACAATATTTATATTTTCGGTGAGAAGTCCGAGGCGGTGATCGAGCACTATGAGAAAGCGGATTATGTGTCTAAAGATTTCTATAAGAAGTCGCCTGTGATCAAGAAGGCGGTGGACTTTATCGTCGGCAAAGAAGCGCTGAAGGCAGGACACAAGGAAAATCTGGAGAGACTTTATAAGGAGCTGTTAAACAAGGACTGGTTCATGACCCTTCTGGATCTGGAGGACTATATCAAGACCAAGGATCAGATGATGGCGGATTACGAGGACCAAGAGAAGTGGAGAAAGATGATGCTTGTGAACATTGCCAAGGCAGGATTCTTCTCCTCTGACAGAACCATCGAGGAGTACAACAGAGATATCTGGAAATTAAAATAATTCGCCAGTGAGCGGTGTTAGAAGAAAGTTACAAAGAAAAAGGCCGGAATCATGCCCAGCATGAAATCCGGTCTTTTGCGCGTATACGCAGAGGCAGAAGGCCTGCGAAGGAGGTATTCATGCACTTTTCGGGTGATAGCTTTACGCGTCTGCCGCAAGCGCTTGCAGCCGTGTTTTGGCAGGCGAGTAGCCGCCGCATTTCTGATAATACGTGCGTGCTTCACCGATGCGCCCGGTGCACTCGTAGATTACACCGATATTGTAGTATGCCATATAGCTGTTTACGCCGTCTACGGAAAACTCTTCCATAGTAGCAGCTTTTTTGAACTCGGCAATGGCGGCGTCGAAAAGGCCGTTATTCATGTAAACCAATCCCATCAGAAAGACAAAATCCGCCCGCACCGCAAATACGTCATAAAGCGCGGCAAGCCCCAGCGCATCCTGTGCGCGCCTTAAGTCTAAGAGCGTGTAGCCGTAGGATTCCACCATGGTTTTTACATAGTCGAGGGTGGGATCTGCTTCCATGGAAAGACCGGCGTCGAAGCTCGTAAAGGCTTTTTCGCTATCCCCAAGCCTGCGATAGCTTTGTCCGAGCTGGAAATAGAGATAAGGATCAGGCCCCTCCCTGTCGAGCTGCGCCTGTAGAAGGGCAATGTTGCGGCGGGACTTTTCCCGCATGTCCGCTTCGGTTTCGTCATAGCCCACATGGAGGATTGTGACAGGAGCGTCATAAACAGCGTCGCGGCTGCCGTCGCGGTGTTCCAGCTGTTCATGGACTGTCCCGCTAAAGTGGAAATATCTGCGGTCGAACAGACGTCTGATCCGTGTCTGCTCGTGGGATGTTTGGCCGTCGCGCAGGAAACGGCTGCGGATGAGAATACGCCCTGCGCGGTCCGGGTACTGCTCCATACAGCGTTCCAATGCAGATACGTCCAGCCGCTCAATATATTCGTCACAGTCGAGGGAAAGTATCCGATCATAGGAGGCTTTTTGCACACAGAAATTCCTGGCGGCGCTGAAATCGTCACACCAGTCAAAGTGATAAATACGGTCGGTGTACTTTTCGGCAATCGCCAGGGTTCGGTCTGTGGAGCCTGTGTCTGTCAGCACGATCTCGAAGCCATAGTGTGACAGACATCTGAGGCATTCCTCGATATGTTTTTCTTCATTTTTAGCGATGATACATACGGACAGCGGAAACAAGATTTCTCCTTTCATGTGATAGGAAATTCCTTCACCTGTTCGAGTTCGCGAAGCGAATCTCGCAATCGAGCTTTGCTCGATTTTTTCACGAGTCGTTTTCTCTGACGGCAAGATCCCTGAGCCTTCTGATGGCAGGATCGTAATCCCCGCATTTTCTATAATAGGCTTTCGCCTGATCCGGTTCGCCCATACGCTCGTAAATTTCGGCGATGTGGTAATTGGCGCGGTAACTGTTGACGCCTGTGCGGGAGTAAGCCGTGAGTGAGGTGGCTTTTTTAAATTCTTCGAGGGCCTTAGCGTACTCGCCCTTTTTCTGATAGAGCGTACCCATCAGGAAGACGAAATCTGCCCGATGGGAGAAGAGGTCGTACTTTTCCCGCAGGGACATGGCCGTGTCGTACTTGGCCAGATCCACCAGACAGTAGCCGTAGGTTTCCGCCATACTCTGGACGAAATCGGAGCCGGGATCGGCGTTTAAATCAAGCCCGAGCTTGTAATAGTGGGCGGCTTTTTCCATGTCGTTTAAGGAGATGTAGTTCTGTCCGAGCTGGAAATAGATATAGGGGCTTGGCCCCTTCTGCGCCAGGTCGTGCAGTAACATTTCCAGATTTCTGGTAGCCCGCATCCGCTTGTCGGATTCGCCTACATAGCCCTCATGGTAAAAGGTGAGGGGAATGGGGAACGTATCCGGCTCCTTTCCCTGCATGGTGCGGACCTGCTCATGAACGCTGCCTTCAAAGTGACAGTAGTTTTTGTTGAAGAGACGGCCGATACGCTCTGACATAATGGAGCGCGAACCCTGTACGGTGTAAGGGTTGTTGCGGGTAACCATCCCCACGGCCTCACGCCGCCCGGCCAGAGAATCTTCCAACTGTGCGAGATTGACATTTTCCAGATACTCGTCGCAGTCGATGATCAGCACCCAGTCGTTGGCGGCCTGCTGGACGGAAAAGTTTCTGGCGCTGCTAAAATCCTCACACCATGCGAAATGAAAGATTTTGTCCGCATATTTATGGGCGATCTCCACGGTCCGATCCACGGAGCCGGTGTCCACCACGATGATTTCGAAGCGGCAGGGGCGAAGCCTTTTCAGACATTCTTCGATGTGATTATCTTCATTTTTGGCAATCATGCACACGGAAACGGGTAACATAGTAACACCTCTTTTGTGATATTTTTTAATTATGTATATTTTATCATCTTCTCTGCGTGGCGACAATACGGTTTTTATGGGAGGAAGAGAGGGGGTGATAGGGCTTTTTGTACAAAAAGTACAAAAAGAAAGGGGAAAAGCTGATAAACATGACGATATTCCGTTTAATAAAAGCGGTAGGTGGTTCCTTTTTTGGCAGGAATATGCTATACTATCTCCAAGCGGAGAGGAGCAGACCTCTTCTCATAAAGAAAATAGTACGTGATAAGGAGGTCTATTATGACAAAGGCAGAAATCTTAAAGGCAGAAATTTTAAAGCAGCATAAGAGCGTCAGACAGTTTGCGATTGAGATGGAAATACCGTACTCTACGTTGGTTACCGCACTGGACAGAGGTATAGAGGGTATGGCTTACGGCACGGTGATCCGGATGTGCGACAGACTGAATCTGAACCCTGTGGATTTCTCACCTATTAACCAGAAGAGCCTGCTTGGCGGTAAGATCATGGAGAACCGCGTGATGCAGTATTATGTGAAGCTGAATAAAACCGGCCGGAAGAAAGCGCTTGAATTGATGGAGGATTATGCGCAGCTCGATAAGTACAAGGCAGCAGAAGAATAATGCGGGAAGCGCTTTTAAAACGCAGCGGAAGAGGATGCTTTGTGAAGAAGTGCTAAGTTTCGCACAGGAGAATGTCAAGGACAGGCATTCTCCATGTGGATTGGAGATTATATGAATTATAATTATTTGATCGTGGGCGCAGGGCTGTACGGCTCTGTGTTTGCCCGCGAAATGCACAGACAGGGCCGGCGGGTGCGCCTGATTGACAGGAGGCAGCACATAGCCGGCAATATTTATACAGAGGAAGTGGAGGGTATACAGGTGCACCGTTACGGCGCGCATATATTCCATACCTCTGACAAGAAGATATGGGATTATGCAAACCAATTTGCGGTGTTCAACCATTATATCAATTCGCCCATTGCCAAGTATAAGGAGGAGCTGTATAATCTTCCCTTCAATATGAATACATTCAGCAAAATGTGGGGTGTGTCGACACCTGCCGAGGCGAAGGAAAAAATTGCGGAACAGATCGCGGACCTTCACATTTCGGAGCCGAAAAATCTGGAGGAGCAGGCGCTTTCTCTGGTGGGCCGGGACGTCTATGAGAAGCTGGTAAAAGGTTACACAGAAAAACAGTGGGGCAGGGACTGCACGGAGCTGCCGGCTTTTATCATCAAGCGGCTTCCGCTTCGTTTCATCTACGACAACAATTATTTCAATGACCCTTATCAGGGGATTCCTGTGGGAGGCTATACCACTATGGTAGAGAAAATGCTGGAGGGCATTGAGGTGAAGACGGGCGTATCCTACCGGGAGTTTGTGACGGAAGAAGAGCGGGACGGGCGTATCTGCCTGACAGACAGAGAAGGCAGCACCTACGATAAGGTGCTGTATACGGGAATGATTGACGAGTTTTTCGATTTTGCGCTGGGTCATCTGGAGTACCGCTCCCTGCGGTTTGAGACGGAATTTCTTGCGGACTGTGACAATTATCAGGGCAATGCGGTGGTGAATTATACGGAGCGGGAAATTCCGTATACCAGAGTGATCGAGCACAAGCATTTCGAGTTCGGCACACAGCCTGGTACGGTGGTTACCAGAGAATATCCGGCGTTGTGGAAGGAAGGGGAGGAACCTTACTACCCGGTCAACGATGAGAAAAACGAGAAGCTGATGGAGCAGTATAGGGAGCTTGCGAAGTCGAAGCCCCATGTGATCTTCGGCGGACGGCTGGGGCAGTACCGCTATTATGACATGGACAAGGTGATCGCGCAGGCGCTTGCGGCAGTGCAGACAGAGCTGGCCTGACCGCGCCTGTGCCGGAGTAACAGATCAGCCTTGGCCGTTTGCAAAATCATAACGCAACAGATCAGCCTTCGGCTTCACTGCCGCGTCTGATGCACACAAAATGCTCCAAAGTCGCATTTTGGCGCTTGCACAACTCGCAAAATCGCATGCAGAGCGATTTTACTCGCGGAATAGTGCAAGACTGAACTGTTACATCATAACCAAATTTTTACAGGCAGAGTCTTGACAAGAAACAAGGCTCTGCCTATAATATTCCTTGATAGTTTGAGAGTCAAAGTATTAGAAGGTCAAACAATGTGGAGGCGCCCTATGAATTGGAATGAGGCAAACAGAGAACTGGACAGGAGAAGAGAGAGAGCGCTGCTCGGCGGCGGCCAGAGCAAGATCGACAAGCAGCATGCGAACGGAAAACTGACGGCCAGAGAGCGGATCGAGATGCTGCTTGATCCCGGCACCTTTGTGGAGGTGGACGGCTTTCTGGAGTCCCGTATCGACGATTTTGATCTGGATAAAAGGCGTGTGCCCGGCGACGGCGTGGTGACGGGCTACGGCGAGATCGACGGCAGACAGGTGTTTGTGGCAAGCGAGGACTTTACGGTGATCGGCGGTACACTCGGCGAGTACCACTCCTTTAAGATATGTCGGATTCAGGATATGGCGATGGAGATGAAAGCGCCCCTGATCTGCATTAACGACAGCGGCGGCGCGAGGATTGAGGAGGGCATTTCCTCTTTGAGCGGTTACAGTGGCATGTTTCTGCGGCATACGAAAGCGTCCGGCGTGATCCCGCAGATCGCGGTGATTCTCGGGCCATGTTCCGGCGGCGCCTGCTATGCGCCTGCCATCTGCGACTTTATCTTTATGGTAAAGGATATTTCGAAAATGTTTATCACCGGGCCAAACGTGGTCAAGACGGTGATCAACGAGGAAGTCTCGGTGGAAGAGCTGGGTGGCGCGCAGGTGCATGCGAAAAAGAGCGGTGTCTCCCACTTTACTTACGACACCGAAAACGAGTGTCTGATGGGCGTGCGCAAGCTCCTGTCCTATCTGCCGAGCAACTGGATGGAGAAGCCTCCCGTGGTGAATACGCCGGAGAGACAGAGCATCCCCTCAAGAGTGGGGAGAGTGTTTGGCAGAGGCGAGAGCGCGAGACAGGACAACGCCCTGAAAGCGAAGGCGGCCAAGATCAAAGATATTGTGCCGGATAATTCCCGCCATGCCTATGACGTGAAGGAAGTGATCGACTGTATCGTGGACGAGGGAAGTTTCTTCGAGGTGCAGAAGGAGTTTGCCACCAACGCGGTGGTGGGGTGGTGCCGTATGGAAGGTAAGGTTGTAGGCATCGTGGCGAACCAGCCGAACTCCATGGGCGGGTCTCTCGACTACCATGCGTCCGACAAAATAGCGCGGTTTATCCGCTTCTGCGACTGCTTTAACATACCGCTCATCACACTGATCGATGTGCCCGCGTTTCTGCCGGGCACGGCACAGGAGCACAACGGCATCATCCGCCACGGCGCGAAGATACTCTACGCGTACTCAGAGGCCACCGTTCCGAAGATTTCGCTGATTATGAGAAAGGCTTACGGCGGCGCTTATATCGCCATGAACTCTAAGGAGATGGGGGCCGATATCGTGTATGCATGGCCCATTGCAGAGATCGCCGTTATGGGAGCGGACGGCGCGGTCAACATCGCTTTCAAAAGAAAGATAAAGGCGGCGGACGATCCAGAGGCCATGCGCGCCCAGTGCAAGAAAGAGTATGAGGACAGATTTTTAAATCCCTATGTGGCGGCATCCAGAGGCTATGTTAACGAGGTGATCAAGCCCGAGGAGACGAGAAGCGCGCTGTTGAAGGCGCTGCGGGGGTTAAAAAATAAACAGACGGAGAACCCGAAGAAGAAACATGGGAACATTCCGCTGTAATAGAGTGAAAAGAACTTCTAAAGCTCAGCAGCAGAGGCTGCTTTGCTAAGAAGTTCTATGTTTCACTCGGGAGAATGCCCAAAATACGGGCATTCTCCGCACGGATTTGAGTCACAGCGAAGCTGTGACATGGCTGTTTTTCGGACAGCCGAGCGAGTGAAAAGGAACCATGTGTTTACGTGTTGGCATAGAGCACGAATGCCTCGTAAGGCGCCAGCGTGACCGCAGCGTCGGCATAGGTTCGGTTCCGGTTGGAAATCAGGCAGTCCGCTCCGGCGAACCCATCGGGAATCGCAAAATGCGTCTCGTGGTCACGGAAACTGCACACGACTAAAAGTTTTTCCTGTTCCAGCGTTCTGGTATAGACGAACAGTTCCTCGCTTTCCGAAAGTAAAGGTTCATATTTGCCGTACACGATCACGGGATAGGATTTCCGGAGTGCGATCAGCTTTTTGTAATAATGGAAGACGGAATCCGGGTCGGCCGTCTCGGCCTTGGCGTTGATATCCCTGTAGTTGGGATTGACGGCGATCCAAGGCGTACCTGTGGTAAAGCCAGCCTGCGGGGAGTCGTCCCACTGTATCGGCGTGCGGGCATTGTCGCGGCTCTTAAAGGTGATGCAGGGCCAGAAGACTTCGTGCGATAATGCGCCGTCGGCACACCATTCCCGATAAGCGTTGATGCTCTCGATATCGCGGAAATCGTCCGGGCTTTCGAAAGGATAGTTGGTCATGCCAAGCTCTTCACCCTGATAAATATAGGGCGTGCCCTGCAGCATGTGCAGGCATGTTGCAAGCATTTTGGCGGAAACTTCCCGATACATGGGGCGGTCGTCACCGAATCGGGAGACGGCGCGGGGCTGATCGTGATTGTCCCAGAACAGGCTGTTCCATGCCTGATCGTACAAGTCGGTCTGCCAGCGGGACAAAATTTTTTTCAGGGTGGTGAGGGGCATTTTCTCGTCTGTCCATTTGCCGTATTTGCCGTCGCTCTCCACATGTTCAAACTGAAACACCATATTTAACTCGTGGGCGTGTTCTCCCGCGTACTGTTTTGCCAGTTCTGTGGTCACGCCGGAGGTTTCACCCACCGTCATGATATCATATCCGGACAATACCTTCTCGTTCATTTCCCGCAAATAGTTGTGCACATTGGGGCCGTGGACACAGTAGGGGCCGAAATCACCGTACATACCATGTGCTTCGCCGTCCGGCATTTGCGCTGTCTTGGAGATCATGCTGATCACATCCATGCGGAAGCCGTCGATGCCCTTGTCGCACCACCATGTCATCATATCGAATATTTCACGGCGCACGTTCGGATTATCCCAGTTCAGGTCAGGCTGCTTTTTAGAAAACAGATGGAGATAATACATATCCGTATTTTCGTCATACTGCCATGCCGGGCCGCCGAAACAGGAGCCCCAGTTGTTGGGAGGTGTCGCAGCGTCTTTTCCTTTGCGCCAGATGTAGTAATCGCGGTATTCGTTATCGATGGATTTCCGGCTTTCCACAAACCATTTGTGCTCGTCGGAGGTGTGGTTTACCACCAGATCCATGACGATCTTAAGCCCTCTGTCATGGGCGGCTTTCAGCAGTTCGTCGAAGTCGGCCATGGTGCCGAACTCCTCCATGATGTCCTGATAATCGCTGATATCGTAGCCGTTGTCGTCGTTGGGGGACTTGTAGACCGGGGAGAGCCAGATCACGTCTATCCCCAGATATTTGAGGTAATCCAATCGGCTGATAATGCCCTGCAGATCGCCGATGCCGTCTCCGTTGCTGTCCATAAAGCTGCGCGGATATATTTGATAAATCACCGCTTCTTTCCACCATGTTTTTTTCATAGCTGTCTCCTTTACATTTCCAGAATCAAAACCTGATACCCCTGCAGGGTAATCGTTTCGTTACTTTCCACAATATTCTTATCATTGTTTAAAAGCACCTTTTTATACGGCGCGGGGAGCGTAATTTCCTGCTTTTCCTTCTGGAAATTCCCGACTACCAGCAGTGTCCGCTCTCCCTTCCGGTAATACGCCATCAGATTGTGCCGCTCCCGCCATACCGGCTCCAGGGTGCCGTAAACGACGGTATCCCTGTAGACGGGGTTTTTGCGGAGCGCGATCAGTTTCTTATAAAAGGCGTACACGGAATCTTCGTCCCTAATCTGCGCCGCCGCATTGATGCTGGTATAATTGGGATTCACCTTTAACCAAGGCGTGCCGTCGGTAAATCCGGCGTTTGTCTGATCGGACCACTGCATGGGCGTGCGCGCGTTGTCCCGGCTGTGTGCGGCTACCGCCCGTAACGCTTCCGCCTCGGAAAGACCCGCATGCAAAGCCACCTGATATTCGTCCCGGGAGGAGATATCGTCCACCTCGTCAATGGACGAGAAGGGCAGGTTTTCCATGCCGAGCTCCTGTCCCTGATAGATAAAGGGGATGCCCCGCAGCATGAAATTCAGTGCGGCGAGCATCTTTTTGCTCCTGTCGCAGCAGTCGCCCTCCGGTATGTATCGGCTGACGCCGCGGGGGCCGTCGTGGTTCTCTATGATATTGGAGAGAAATCCAATTTTTCCGGTCTTTTCCTGAGCGGCGAAGCAGCAGTTTTTATAGTCGTCCGGCGTGATCGGTGAAGCGTCGTACCAGCCTTTTTCACTGTGGCCGAAAATCGCTTCGTTGAAGTCGAACATGCTGGAGAAGTAGCCGTTGTCTCCGATGAAATCAGGCAGTTCTCCGGGCTTCTCGTGAAACACTTCCCCCACGGAAAAGGCGTCGTATTTTTTGAAAGTGCGGTCGCGCAGCTCGCTTAAGAAGGCGCCGATGCCGGACGCTTCTTCCAACATGGCATCTATACTGCACAGGCCGTCGGCCCTGTCCGCGGGATAACTGCGAAAAGGCAGAGCCTTTTTGATATTGATAATAGCGTCGATGCGGAAGCCGCCGAGTCCTTTGTCCAGCCACCAGTTGATGTTTTTATAGACCTCTTCCCGCAGTTCGGGGTTTTCCCAGTTCAGATCAGGCTGTTTTTTGTGGAAGACATGAAGGTACTGTTTGTCTGTGCCCGGCAGGTCTTCCCAGACGGAGCCGCCGAAGTAGGAACGCCAGTTGGTCGGAAGTTCGCCGTCCTTCTTGTCACGCAGATAGAAAAAGCGGCCGTACTTTCCGTCGGGATCTTCACAGGCCGTGCGGAACCATTCATGTTCGTCGGAGCAGTGGTTTACCACCAGATCCATGAGTATGTACATATCGCGCTTTTTCGCCTCTGCGATCAGGCGCTCCATGTCCGCCATGGTGCCGAAGCGGGGATCAATGCTGTAGTAGTCGGAGATGTCATAGCCCTGATCGGCCAGAGGAGAGCGGTAGCAGGGAGAAAGCCAGAGGATATCCACCCCCAGATCCCGGAGATAATCCAATTTGCTGATTATGCCGGGAATATCCCCGATGCCGTCGCCGTTGGAATCATAAAAACTTTTCGGATAAATTTGATATGCTACTTTATCGTGCCACCATTTTTTTATCATAATCGCGCCTCCTGAGAGATTTTGTGTTATTAAGATACATTTTAATGATTTATACGGAGGCTGTCTTACGATTATATGATTAAAAACTACACTATTATGACTCTGCTAGGCTCTGGCGTTTTCGATATTGCAAAGGGGTGGTTCCCGTGTGCCTGCGAAATTCCCGCAGAAAATTTCCGAGATTGTTGTAACCGCATTCCAGACAGATTTCCGTCACAGGCAGACTCGTTTCCTCCAACAGCCGTCTGGCCTGTTTGATGCGGTATTCGTTGATATATGCGACGGCGGAACAGCCGACTGCCTTTTTAAACAGTCGGCAGAAATATTGTTCATTTAGATTTACCTGCCCGGCCAGATCGGCTATATATATTTTGTCCCTGTAATGTTCTCTGATATAGGTGAGGGACGTTTTGACGCTTTCCACCCGCTTGTCGAAGTTTTTCTCCGTGGGCGAAAGAAGCCTGTGGGAGGAGAGGGTGGCGAGCATAAAGAGGAGGGAAGACTTAATGTATAGTTGACTGGTTAAGTCGTTTGTAACCAGTGTGCTGTCGGAAACCGGGTCCGCCGCCATCCGGTCGAAAGCGTGCATAATGTCCAGAAAGGCGTTTCTGAGCGGCGCGAACGCGGGATTCCGGGGCGTGATGCAGCGCGGAAAAAGAAGTCTGCCGTTCCGGATCGGATTCACCAGTTGAATCTGCGCGCCGTCACAGGAATCAAAGCGAAGGATATCCGGGGAGAAAACCACGGCGTCTTCCCAGTGATTGTCAGAGCTTTCGGTGATAATGCTGTGCAGCTCGCCGGGGTTGATGAAATAGAAACATTCCGCATGCGCGGGAAAAGATTCCATATTGATTTCCAGACGAAATTTTCCGCCGGAAAAGTACAGAATCTCCGCCTCCTCGTGCCAGTGGTGTTTGACGAGCGTGCCCCGGCCGGAAGAATGGGTGCGGTATGCGGCGCAGGGAAACGAATGCGTTCCGTGGGTGCGGATTTCTTTGAAAACGGATGACTGCCGGTTCATGTAACATCTCCTTATCATACAATCGGACAGGGAAGATTTTTCTTCGCCCGCCGCGCGGCCCGGGTGCTGCGAAACAGCAAATATCCCTACGCGGGCCTGCGCATAAAGAAAGGCTGCCGCTTTTGCAGAAGACCGATCTGCATAGCAACAGCCTGTAAATTTTCGGGTATTAGCAGTAGCTGTTAAACATCATACCACTGTACGCGCTTGTGATGTAAGGACTTGCGAAGTTCTTACCGGGATTCTTGTAAGCCACGATCACGTTGTTCACATAGTGCATCGGGTCTAAGGAGACCTGATTCGACTTGCGCAGGATAGAATTGGTAAAGCCCTTCATCGAGGAGAATGCTTCTTTGGCGTCGTCGCTGGTAGCCTTCTGGCGCAGCACGTTGTTGTCTACTTCCAGAGTGCCGTCCAGATTCAGATTCAGTCCTGCGGAGGTGAGCCCCTTTGCATAAACTCTCGCAACGCTGCTCATCTCATGGAAGAGACGGTCACTCTTAGGCTGTACGCCGCTGTATTCGGAAACTGCCTGAAGGAAGGAATTGTATCCGCCTACCAGTGTGTTAATATTTTCGGCCAGTGATTCCACGTCGGTCTTAATGCCGATCGAAGCAGTCTCGCCCTCCTCGCTGCTTACGCCCCGGAACTGCAATTCGTATGTGTGGTCCAGCGTATAGTGGTTGTTGGTGGAGGAATGCTCCTCACCGTTCACCAGAAACGAAGCGTTGGCCGCCGGGGACGCGACATAGTCAAGTCCCAGATAATCCACCACGCCGGCTGTCTTACTTGTGCGCTGGTCGGAAATAAGGAACTGCATTTTTTTGCCGTCTTTTAAGCCGGTAGCGTCTGACTCCATACGCAGGGCAGAGCCGCCTTTTTCGTCGGTAATGATCTGTGCCGACATGCCGATGTTGGAATTGTTAATCAGCCTTGACAGGCGCGCCTGTACGTCTCTGTTTGTGTCGCTGGACTTAATGCTGAACTGAAATTCATAGCTCAAGTCCTCGATCCCCACGTCGAAAGAATACGTGTCGGGAGCGAGCGCGGCAGGCGTGTCACCGGGAAGGAATTTTCCCAGATTTACCTGAGACGAAGCGAGACGGTTTACCTCGATCTCGTAGGAGGGGAAATCGTCTTCCGGCTTTTTGGAGCCGATATACTTTGCGGTGGCAATTTCCTCGTTGCTGGAATAAGCTACTTTTTTATTTAGAAGCTCTTCCTCGTCGAGACCGCCTAAAGACGCAATGGTATTGCGTAGTTCTCTGGCGTTTTCCTTTATGCCTACTGCAAATTCCCGGGATTCTTTGCTGGTGTCTAAAATGAACAAAGGAGATTCCTTGCTCATTTTGACAATTGAATTATATACGCTGCGAAGCTCACTTTTCTTATGTGTGTCATAAGGTGTGCTGGACTTCGGCGCATAGGACGTCATATAGAAATTATAGACGTTTGCTGTGTTGCTGATGGTGTTGTAAGCCATATGCCCTCCTTTCTTCCGTGAAAGCATAACGGATACCTCCTGCGGCCATCCGTAGCCTGCAAGGTATCTTGAGTGGGCGTTTCTACCTAATAGTATAGGCATAACATTATTTTATCATTTTTTCCACGAAAAAAGCAAGTATTTCCGGAATTATAATATATATCGTATGATGGAGGTGTTTTATTAAGGGGCATTATAAAAAAAGTGAGAATTTTGGGTGTTTTAAACTTCCGCTTGAACGCATCATATCCCATGCCTTTTTCCAGATCATCAAGCGCGGATATGACACTGTTCAGGGTGCGGTCTGCCATGCTGATATAGTATTCTTCCAAAGTCTTCCTTTCCGTCAGTACCAAAAGAGCGGTTTTACTTCTACAGCATTGCCCGCTGTATACCGTGTCGATCTCCCAATGACCGTAATCGTTGCGGCCGTTGATTTCTTCCGGACGGTAAGCAATTGACTTCTCCGGCGGCTTGTGGTAACAGGGGCGTTGTTCCGCTTCCTTCTTTTTCTTCTTCTTTTTGTTAGCTTTAATGTATAAATCACTGTCTGACACATCAGGGATGAGTCCTTGATGGATGTACTTATAGAGGGTTGTTTCACACATGGTCAGCGCGTCAGGCGTTTCTTTTCTGAGGGTCTGCAAAACAGCGTAAGGGCTGTAATGCCGGTCTTTTATGAGCGTTGCAATACGGGATAACAGGGGCTTGTCGCCTGTCAGTTTGTACCGGATGCCTTTGTTGTGCCCGCGCTCTGTCGTTTTGCGCTGTGCCACGTCGGCACAGTATTCTTTGCGGGTGCTGTAGTCATAGTTAAGGAATATAACCGTGCCTTTTTCTATCTCTTTGTAGATTGTGGTGAAATGCTTGCCGAGAGTTTCAGCTATCAGTATTGGAGATGTGCCGTTTTTCAGTGCCTTTTCGATATAGAACCTTTCTTCGTATGTCAGATGTTTCCCCATAATATATATGCCCCTTTTTTCAAATGTATACCCGAGCAGAGTATACACGAGCCTAGCAGAAAAGCCCTGCGCCGTCAACAAGCAATCTGTTTAAAAGGTAGTTGTTGACTGCACAGGGCTTTTCTGCTAGGCGGGAAAAAGGTAAAAGGGCAAGCCCTTTTTTGAATTTATCCCCCTGCACCCCCGGGGGAAGGCTTGCTTGTTGCGGGCGTAACATGTTCTTTATACGGCGGTGTTTTCCGAACGTTCGGAAAAATGGTAAAGATTGTATGTTCTTGTCGAACGTGGTAGAATAGATTTGTTACTGCTCCCAATCTGGTAACGGAAAGGGGGTGAAATACATGAGTTCTTTGTTTTCTTTTATCGTTGCTGTAATGCAGAATGTAGCGGCATACTACATATGCAAGTGGTTGGACGGTGACGAGTAGGCAGTAACCCAACCCGGCGGTTGACTTCTCCGTAAAAAAGAAGGAGAAACCCGGTAGATGGTAGCTCATCTATCGGGTTTCGTTCCTTTTTGTGAAATACATGAGTTTCTCTTCTTTTATCATCTGTATTCTACCACAGTAAAAAAACCTTTACAATCTTTTTTTACTTTTTAGTTACCTTTTTTTCAACTTTTAGGTATTTTTTCTAAATTTTTAGTTTTCCGAACGTTCGGAAAACACCGCCGTTTTTTGCTTATCTGATTTCGTAATAGTTGATCTGCTGGTGGGCTTCCGGGATGGTCACCGACTTGCTGTAAGTGATGCTTGACCCATAGATTTTTAAAAAGTCTTCTTCATCTATGATGAAATATTGCGGTCTGGCGCGATTTATGTTCCGGCTTGCGTAGTAGCGGTGTTTTTCTTTTAAAAATGTCCCGGTTTCTTTTGTGATGTACTTGGTTATGTAGCTTGAAACCCGCTCTGTATCATATACCCTTGTTGCGGTGGTGTAGCCCCATGTCCAGTTAAGCACGTTGTAAATCGGCTGTCCATCCTTGGTGTCGTGCCCGCTGTATTTAAAGCGGAGTCCGTCACAGCCGGAGAGAAGCCCGTGGAAATGGTAGTGCTTTTTGTCGGCGTGGAGTTCCGGGACTATAAGGTATTTCAGTCCCGGGCATTGTCTTTTCTGTAGATTGTTAAGGAATATCTTTAACCGACGGACAATAACGTCATAGTCACTTGCATCCGTTTTTTCCCGGTCGAATGTTAGAGTAATAAACCAGTCCCAGACGTTGGAGCGTGATATATTATAGATTCTGTTTTTTGTGCCGGACAGGCTCACTTTTTTGCAGTGTTCCTCTTCCTCTTTTGTCCTGTCCTCATTCTTATATGATTTTGTGAAATTCACGTTCATATCCGCTTCCACCTCTAAATCCTCTGTATCTTCATTCCCTAAATCATCTGACCGTGTGATAGTTCTTTTGTAGATCGTGACGTGCTGTCCCGTCGGGTAATCATACACACGGCAGTTATATTCCATGATTACCCCCATTTTCAGCTTTTTTAAAATGCGACTCTAAAATATTGCTATTGTCAAGTATGGAGACGTAGGCGGGCGTCCCGCCGCCCCGTCGTCGCGAAGGCGCTCCTAGTGCCGTCAGGCCGCCCGCCTGCGTCTCCCAGACGGATGCCCGTCCGCCAAACAATTTATAGCTGTCATAGAAGTTATAATACTTCCGGCCTGTATAATACTTGGCGAACTCTCTGCTGTCTTTTTTACGCATGGGTTTCATAAGCGTATAATCCCGGTGGATGCGG
The DNA here is from genome assembly GCA_947073545.1 of uncultured bacterium. Classification (GTDB taxonomy): domain Bacteria; phylum Bacillota; class Clostridia; order Lachnospirales; family Lachnospiraceae; genus UBA3282. The sequence continues at coordinate 3,140 of CAMTMP010000032.1, read as the reverse complement.
ACAAAGAGGTTGCCGCCGCACAAAAGGGCAAGGATTTTGCCAAACAGTTTCATGGTGGTGACACACCGGCACTCGATCTCTTTATGGAACTGCCCGCGCATCTGCTTGTCGATCTGGGAATCATCCTGCGCGATCATGTAGATTTCGTAGCGGAGTTTCTGGTGGTTTATGAAAAGGTCAAGCCATTCCAGGCGGTCACGGGCATTGAAGGTGCGGGAGTTAAAGAGCACCGCGCATTCATCAAAGACAATGACTGTCTGCACTTTCTTTCCCTTTTCAGAAAAGTCATGGCTGTTTAGAGCAAAGCCCCAAAGGCCGTCTATGTAGCTGAACTGCTTTGTCCTCGGGTCGATGTTTTTGTAAGCCTGCGTGGTAAGCTCCTCATTGGAAACATAGATAAATTTCCCCAGCTTCTCGGGATGGCGGCATTTACTGAAATACTCCATGTTGATTTCGAAGTTGGCAATCACATTTCTGCCGCGCTTTAATTCCCTGTAGATTTTTTCTGCCATGAACAGGGACTTGCCGCCGCCGGGACGGCCGTGTACAAAATAGATCATGTGTTTTCTCCTTGCTTTTTATATGATTTCTGCCTGCCTGTATGGTATTTTTCCGAACGTCCGGAAAACTGCGGGACAGCTTTCCGGCGCGGGATGTTTTCATGCGGGGCGGGCGGTTACGGGAACGGGATAAAGGTCATCAGCTTTGTTATAAGCGTGTCCCAGAACAGCTTAAACAGGATTTTCAGCACCAGCACAAGAAGCATACAGTTTACCCACACAAGAAACAGGTTCAGGCAGATATCAACGGGCAGGAACCAGTTAAGGTAGTAAATATAGATCAGGTCGATGTCCGCTGTCTGGCCGGTAAAGGGAGAGTCGGGAAAAAGCCCGAGTATCTTTATTAACAGTATCTTAATTAAATTCATCATTCCGTCAGATCACCCCACAATCCCATGACTTTAAAGGTCAGGTTATAAAGGCCGTATATAAACAGGAAGGTGAGAAAGGTGCGGGCAAGCGCGGCCACTTTGTCAAAATCCGAAAGGTCGATTTTAATTGCGTAATCGATGCCCAGACGTTTAATGACAATGGGACACAGGATCACGGGCGCACCGCTTTCCGATATGCCGAAGCTCCCCCCGCCGCTTCCTTGTTCGACGGATGCAATGCCGACGGTGGGGGGACGGGATGAACCGCCGCCGCCGTGGTCGCCGGAAAGGGGCAGTATGGCGGGTGATCCGGCATCATACAGCGCAGACGTTTCCGGAGAAGGCGGGGGAATGGAAAGAAGCTCTAAAAGCGTCCGCATGTCGTTGGGGATCGAAAAGGGGAATTTTCCTTTTGCCACTTCCCCGATCTCTGAAAAGGAACCGGCGGTTTCGTTTAAAAAGGAATCCGCTTTTTCGCTGAACTGTTCCTCTGTCATTTCGTCTAACTTGTTTTTAATGTCGTCGAGGTCGCCCGTGATTGTCTTTAAGTATTTCTTAAGCATTTCACCCAGTTCCTTGATACTGTTCACCACATCCGTCATGGACTGTCCGGCGGATGTAGATATCTTTTCGGATATCTGCGTGACTTTTGCAAGTATCTTTGAGAGAAGGCTGTTTGTGCCGCTTAAGTCAATGTCCACGTTTACATCGCCGCCGCCTGTATTGCCGCCGCCCGATCCGTCACCGCCGCCGCCTTGGTTGTTCTTCAATTCCTCGAGGATCAGGCGGAGGAGTTCTTCGATCTCACTTTCGGATGTATCGTTGGTGATCTGGTCGAGGAGTTTGTCTATGACGTCCTGCATGTCGTCGATGGTCTTCTGGAGGTCGTCAATGGATACCTGTAAGTCTTCTGGGACGTAATCGTAATAATTGCTTGTGTAGTAGATTTTGCGCTGGCCTGCGGAATAGCTTATAAGATCAGTCTTCGATTTAAATACCCTTATACGGCCACCATCCTGTGTCACAACAACGGGGTCTAAGGAGGAATGAGAATAGTCACAAGAATGATAAACATAAAGCCTTGAAAAAGATTTAAAATTCTCAGACACTCCTATAAAATCACCAGTTTCGTCAAAAGAATAAAGATCAAACATAGGACTATATTTTTGCCAATTTCCATCATACATAGATAGATACGCCCGTCCATTTAAAATCGGGTCAATACCCGCATAAAAAACCACGAAACCACCACCGTCTTTTATGACTGGAGCGACATCAGAAAACAAAATACCATCTTTTTCACAAATAAAAGAGGTTAAATTATGAGAAGAAACATAGTTGCGGAAAGTATTATACATTTGTTTACTACGAAAAACAGTTGAAGGAACAGAAGATGCACGGGTAGTATTACATAAATAAAACGGCTGGTTCTCGGCGGCGTAGTCGTCGAGAAGCTGCTTAAGCTGGGTCATAAATTCCTTAGTGAATACAATGTTGTTATCTTCCTTTTTGGCGGGAACAGGAACAGTTTCAACAAGTGACTCTAAAGCTCGATCATTATTTACCCATTTTACAAAATCTTTTGTAACAAACGCCCCCATTTGTGAAAGCATATACACTAAGCCATCCCCAGAAGAATATAAAAAATCCCAAAAAGGATTCCAGTCATTAAATTCTATTCCATACTCTACGGATTCGATAATGTCCCTCGCTACAAAATCAGACGCACGAACAGTAATAGAACAAGAAAAAAACGACATGAATAAAATTTCAAGTGATAATATATATGGCAGAATTTTTTTATATAATGCTTTCATAAATACCCCCAATAAAAATAGGACGGTTTAACCGTCCTAAATACATATCGTTGATTTACAAATTGTCATCATCGTTATATGATGGCATATTTGCAAGCTGGTCTTTTATGCATTTTTGTTTATATTCACACGTTGTACAATCATGTTTCAATTCTCGATTAAGATACTTATTAAGTTTCAACATGAGATTAAACAAAAATACAAAAAATGCTAATCGGATAAGCATGACAAATGGAAATAAAGCATTTTGAAATGCTATATCTACATCTTGATAACCCATATTTTCACCCCCTCTATAAGGGCGATTATATCATGTTGTTAGCGTCGGGAGAAATTAGCCACTTAGAGTCGGAAGAAAATGACCAATCTCCGCCGAACAGAAACGACCAATG
>CAMTMP010000031.1 GCA_947073545.1 uncultured bacterium | reverse complement strand
CTAAACTTGGAGGATGGGGTTGACCTAAAGGTTTCGCCTTAAGGCGAGGGTTTTAACCCCATTATACAGACAATAAAGACCAGAGTCATTACTGTGGCGAAAAGCCAAAGACGATTGAAGAATATATCCTTAGTCAGGATGCGGATAAACAGGAAGACCTCCTGTATATCCGCCAGATTATCCGCGACGCCCTGCCGGAAGCGGAGGAACGTATCTCATGGAGTATGCCAACCTTCTGGAAAAAGCATAATATTCTTCACTTTGCCGCGTCCAAAGGGCACATCGGACTGTACCCGGGACCCGAAGCCGTATTGCATTTCGCAAAGGAGCTTCAGGACTACAAAACCGATAAGGGAACGATCCGCATCCCCTATGGCAAGGTCGATGCCGCACTGATAGAAAAAATTGCAAAGTGGTGCTGGGAAACCGGAAACCATGCGTAACCCGTTCTTTCCTAAAATATCATGGTCTATACTCATTGAGTATATCTATGATATTTTTTTTGTATAAATTGCCGTTCAGCACATCTCCGTTTGGTGAAAAGCTGATCGCTCTGATATCGCCCGGGTTTTCTTCATAGGGATCTGAACACTCCGTTTTTTCTTCAAAATACTCCCCTAAATACTTAACCGCATTTCCACTCGGGAAGATCACATTGCCCGAACCAACCGGAATTTTCAGTTCGTCAAATGCCCCGATAATTTCCCTTGTTTTCACGTTGTATGGATTGTTGTCGTTTTCACTGACCAGCCACGCCGGACTCAATTCTATATATATGGCTGTCTCTTTGACGCACGCCGCAAAGAATTTGACCGGCTCTAAGGGTATCGTCTCCTGATGGAAGGCATCGACCGACAAAAGTATCCTGTTCACACCGTTTGCGGCAAGCGCCCCGGCAACTTCCTTCATTCGTTGAGGGTCTTTCGCAAAAAAGCCGTTTGTGATCAAATCCCTTTTTGGTATCCCCATCTCCGATGCCGCTTTATGTATTTTACAGACCACATCCGGATAAAGAAGGGGTTCGCCGCCAAAGGTCATCAGCGACCCAATCTTATAATTTTTGCAGACATCATAGACAGCATTTGCCGCCGCTTCCGCGTCGATATGCCCTGTGCAGGAATCGTGGTCACCCTCCGAACAATGTCTGCATTTTCCCGTGCACGCCATCGTGATGACAAACTCGATCCTGTTTAAGTTCTTCACATATTCATTCATGGCATTCCAACTTCCCTTCAAAAAATATGCTGCTGTAAACACATTTCGCCTATCGGTTTCCGCGTCATAACTGCCGGAATGTATCATAATAAATATTTTGCGTGTTATTTGTCAGAATGGAGAATTTTTCATTGTCCTGCCACAAACGCTCTATCCGTTCCCTGTTTTCGTCGGGCTCCGCCAAAAGTTCCGCCAATCCGTCAAGCTCACCAAGCTCCTCCTCACTCAGATTCCGTATGCCGCTGCGAAGATACAGCGGCTGATAGGAATAAAAAATTTCATTGTTCATCAGCGCATGAAAATCCATAAACAGATACTCACAGACGCCTTCCAACGGATCACTTGAAAAGACATCCAGCTTTTTATGCAGCGTGCCTTTTCTCAACCCAAGCCACGCCTCCGAAGCCGTCACAAATTTCCGCCGCGGCAGGTCAAACTGACTGTAGCCGAAGCGCGGCTCATATTCATAATAGCCGTCCACGTCCGCCAGCACCCACCTGCTTTCCCCGAAATCCCAATATTCGTTCACCCAATGCTCCATATAACTTTTGCCCGCATCGCCAAAATCCATAAATCCGGCTCTGGAACGGCATGGGATTCCCTTCGCTTTCAAAATAGCGCTGAACAAAACGGATGCCTGCCTGCAGGACACGGTGATTCTTTTCGTCACATCCCTGTTCTTCGTAAATCCCGCGCCGTCCAGCCGCAGAATGCCCGCAATCATGGCGACAGCCGTAATATACAGTTCGTCCTCATTTATAAAACGATGCTTCGGATAGGACGAAAACTTCCCATAGTAATTCTCTTCCAGATAGGAGAAACTTTTGTGAAATACATGGACGGGTGCGTGATCTGGTCGCAGACCAGCATTCCTATGGACGCTATGTCATCCGGCAGGGACAACACAAAATCTCTGTATGGCCCCACATCCGTATAGACACTGGTTTCCAAATACCGTTGCAGCATTTTATCATTCATTTTCTATTCCCTCCCTAAAATTTTTAGGAGTAGGCGCCTGCTCTGCATAAAATGCTAGCAAATATAAAAAATTACGTCAATCATTTTTGTTTTTATTTAGAACCTCCGCCACTTCGCCGATTTCTTCAACGAGTTTCATAAATAAGCTCTGGTCGATCCCACCATTCTCGTAATTGTCAAGTAAATAGGCTTCCAGTTCTGTAATCGTCACTTCCATCATATGTCTGGCTCCTTCTTTTCATAAAAGGTTAATGTAAGTCTTTCGTTAATGACTTCTGTTTTTCCCGTCTGACGATACCCCATTTTTTCATACAGATGGCAGTTTTTAGGCTCCTGCAAAATTGTGTCCAGCTCCCAGTTTTCGTTTCCATGTATTTCCTCACACAGCCGGATTGCTTTCTGTGCGATGCCTTTCCCTTGAAATTCCGGCAGTATAAATATCGGAGAAATTCTTTTGTTTATTCCGTTTTCCTTTTTGTCTATAACACGGATGGCTCCTGCCTTTTGCTGTCCGATACAGATAAAGTAGTAATATGTAAAGTCCTGCTGCAAGCGTGCTTCTACTTTTTCCATGCCTTCATTTGCAGGGCTGGTGTCAAAATCCTGATATTTCTCCAATAATTCCTTGAACGCTTCAACCTGCATGGCATGTAGCTCTTCTGCGTTGTCAACATTTGCCCTTAATAATGTGATTTCCATATACAGCCTCCGCATAAAATAGAATCAATCTTTCCAAACAAAAAATACACCAAAACATACAATATGTCCGGTTCCCTTTAAAAACATCAGCTATTACAAACATTCTCACTCCTTCCTCCCTACCGCCATCCCAATCCCGCACACGATCACCCCTGTCGGAATCAGCACCAGCCATGCCGTCTCCTTGAACCCGTCAAACAAAAAGCCGTACACCATCTGCCCCACCGGCTGGGCGCACATAGTAATGGCGGACGTGTAAGCCATCACTTTCCCGATCAGATGCTCCGGGGTGCCCTGCTGGATCATCGACACCGCATAGATGGAAAACATGCTGATCGCTATCTGCATCCCGCAAAAAGCAGCCACAAGAACCGCATACCGCACGCCTGTTCCTGCCGGAAGCAGAAAGGCAAGTCCCGCCGGGACAATACAGTGACCGACCGCCGCAAGCATGGCCGACAATCCGCCCTTCTGTATTTTCCCCGCCAGAACGCCCGCCGCCATGCTGCCTGCGATCACGGCAACCGCAAGCACACTCTCTGCCGCGCCGTAGTATCTGGCGTCCAGCCCGAGCACCGTCCGCACAAGAAAGGGAAGCCCCACCAGCGTCACACCCATCACAAAGAAACGGGACAATGCCGCCAGCAGCAGAATCCGCAGGATATCCCGCCGCTCCTTCCCGATAAAGCGGACGCTGTCAAGGAAATCCGCTTTTGCCACGGCGAGGGCATTTCCGCCAAATCCCGCCGGCCGATAATCCAGCCTGATAAAACACTCCAGAAACGCGGTGACAAAAAAGCATAGCACGCTGGCATACATCACAGGCTTTATGCCGAAAGCCGAGTAGAAAATACCGCCCAGAAGCGGCGCCGTCAGATAGGATATGGAGGCGGTCTGGTTCACCACCGCATTCCCCCGAATGATGTTATCCCCCGTCAGCATACTCGGAATACATGCCTGCACCGTAGGCGTTTCAAACGCGCCCAGAACGGAAAGAAGCACGAGGAGCGCTCCGATCACCACAAGCGCGCGCTGTTCCGATAAAAGCAGCTCTGCGCACAGGACCGCAGTCCCCGTCATGGCATCCAGAGCCACCATAATATTTCTTCGGTCCGCCCGGTCGGCCAGAATGCCTCCAAAGGGCGACAGCAGGATAGTCGGAATCGTCGCCGCCGACAAAAGCCCCGCGAACACAGCCGCCGACCCGGTAAGTTCCAGCACATACATGGACAGTGCCAGCCTCAGGATATAGTTGCCGAACAGGGAGCTTACCTGCCCCAGCACAAGAAGCGTAAAGTTTTTCGTGAACAGTTTTTCTTTCATACCTTCCTCCATGATTCCCACAGAAAATGCCTACTCGCCGAAATGCCCGAGCAGCCTCTCCGTCCGTTCAAACATCTCCTTATCCGCCACAGGCAGCCCCATGTCCGCCAGCACCTTTGCCACAAATTTGCATTTATGCATAATCTCCTCCGCATTCGCAGGAAACACCGAGGGCATCAGCCAGAAATTGACGAGGGGAAGCAGTTCGGAAAGTTCTCTCGCATACTCGGTCTGGATGGAGCCGTCGCGCCTGCCCTCCTCAATCAGTTCAAACCATAATGGCGTCAGCACCCGTCTGTTCGCCTCCATCGCCGCCGCCAGAATGCGTGGATCCTTCAAAATGGAAACCGCCTGCGCATTGACCGTCTCCCGCTCCCCGTCCGCCCTGTCCATGGCAAGCACTTCCCTGATTTTCTGCAGACCGTTTAAGTCCGTGCGCGCCCTGACTGCCTCGAAGGGATTGTTTTCCAGAAACATGCGGTCACCCAATGCCTGCATCGCTTTCTCCTTGCTCTCAAAGAATCGGTAAAACATCCCCTTCGCGCCCCCGGCGCGCTCCATGATATCGGACACGGAAGTCTCCTCATAGCCCTTCGATAAAAACAGGAATTTCGCCGCATCCAGAATCTCCTTTTCCCATTCTTCCGGCTGCTTTTTCACTGGTCTTGCCATTTTTCCCTCCCTGTTTTATTATTGACCATTGGTCATTAATTATTATAAAGAAAAGAAAACGGGCTGTCAAGCGATATATAAAATCTTGACAGCCCATAATTTTTCAACCGTTATTGTCCGTACCGCGCACTTGCTATAGCCGCAATAAATGTCGACGTCCCTTGCCGCTTTCTACTTCTTTTAAAGTAACTAACATAAATTCCTCCAATCTGAAACAATATGCATCGTTTCCTGTTCTGCCCAAATCAAACAGCCCACTATCTATATCCAACTACCCATTCTTTGCCCAGCCGTCCCGAAATCCTCTGTTCCAGCTCAGCAAACGGTTTCAGACCGCTCAGCGCATCGTATGCCGCCACGCAGGAAGCTCCCGCCGCCGCTGCCAGATGCATGGACATTTCCGGGGAATACCCCGCAAGCACGGCTGTCAGAAATGCCGCGATGCTGGTGTCTCCCGCACCGGTGCCGGACAGCACCCGGTCAGGAACATAGCTTTTCTCAAACCCGCGCAGATCGGCTCAATCGCGGCAAAATCCAGCGATGTTGCCGCGCCACACGCCTTGACACGCTTCATCATGTTTAACAGCTCCGCCCCGCCATCCTCATACATGAGCCGCATTAAAGGCGGGCAGCCAAAATGGAACAATGCCGCTTCCTCCAATTCCTTCTGCGGAATATCCTCTGTGCAAAAGGTATGGTTTGCTCCCGGATTGTGGAGAAACATCCGATCTATTCCCGGTACGGCAAGCACATCCGAAGACAGGGCGATCCCCACCGCCATGTAGGAATCCATGCCAAGAAAGGTGATCAGCATGGGGCTGATCACCGCCGCCGCGCTCATCCCGGCAAAGCCTGTCCCCCAGCCCTGCCCCCATTCCCGCAAAGAAAGTCACCACAATCCTCCATAACCAATTCATCCTAATCCTGTCCTTCCCTCATCGTCTTAAGATTATTTTCCATCATGTTCAGCACCCGAAAAAAATCATCCTTCAGCCGTCCGTCCACATTCTGAAACAGCTCATCCATAAAATGATCCTGCAGCCGTCTGCGGCATTCCTATTTCCCTGCAAAGAGGCTTACACCTTGCACTGTATAACTGGAAAATATTCCGCGCGATCTTAACACTCGTTTTCATCCAGAATCCTCTTTTTATACAAAACTGATTATTTCATAGTATAGCAAAAATCATCTGTCAAGAACGCAGATTCTGATGATACCGTAATCCTGAACAAGCTGTTCGTCTCCCGCGGCATGGTGTAACCTATCCTGCCGGCCGCCCTGTTTACATGCCGATGGTCTCCACCACAGACATCTCCCGAATCCTGCGCACCGGTCCCGTCATCGCCGCCACCGCCGCCAAAGTCATCACCGTCATGATGACAAGACATTCTATAACTGGCGCCCGCCACGCGTCGCCCCATCTCGCGGTGATTGCCCACCGGTATAAATAATAGTGGAGTGGCATCCCTAATACGAGCCCTTCCGCCAGCCCGCCCGCAAGATAGACAAGCGTCTCCGCCGCAACCATAGACTGCAGCTGCCTGACGCTGATGCCGATTGCCCGCATAGCGCCGTACTGCCGCATTCGTGCGGACACGCTCATGGCAATGCTGTTGATGATGTTGAAGACGGCAATCAGCGCAACCACGGCAAGAAATCCATAGACAAACAGCGCGAAAGAAAAATAAACCGCTCGTGTCTCCCTGTTGTTTTTCCGGCTGTCTGAGAAACGGTAATTCTCCCCCGCCGCACTGCGTATCCCTTCCACCACGGCATCGGATTTATCATGTAATTGGATATCCAGAATCGTGTATCCCGTCTCGCCCGTCAATCGCCGGAACAGGTCTTCGGAACAAATGACCGTGCCCACGCCCTCTCCGCTGTCAAGCGGCGCATAACCGAGAATCCCTGCCACCCTTACCTTCTGCCTTCCCGTTTTCGTCTCCAGCTCTATGTCACTTCCGACCGCTGCCGCAATGCCCGGTTTTTCCACCAGAAGAACGCCCTCTCCGTCTCTGACAGCTTCCATCTCTCCCTGCCGTAAATCTCCCTCCGCCCAGCCAAACTGGTACGCCTCATAGGAAATCAGCATAACTCTCTTGTCCTCTCCTTGTATCTGCGCCGGCAGGTCATAGGCAAAACTCCGCCCGAAAATGCGCTTAATATCTGTATTTTCTTTCAATGCCGTATACAGCGAATCCGGTATGGAACAAGAATCGTCCTGGCTGACAACAGAAATATCCGGCGTATAGGGGCGCAGCGTCACAATCGCGTGTTTCATAAAAGTAATCCCTATTCCAAATCCCAGAAACAGGATGATACTGAAAGCAAAGGAGGACGTCAGCAGAATCAGGTTTTTCCTGCTGCCCGCCGCGTGATGCAGCCCCAATGCTGTCTCCACATGCAGCCGCCCTGTATGCGCCGCCCGTTTTGCGGCAAACACCGTACCGGCGTTGCCCGAAACCGCCGTCAGCGGCGAAACCTCCGATGCTTTACGTGCCGGCGTCCGGCTCGCCGCAAGCACTGTCAGAATGCCGATTAGAATGCCGAAAAACACGCCCGGAAGACTGATTCCAAATCCCGGCATTTCCGAAAACCAGGTCGGTGTAATTACTTTTAACATCCGGCACAGCCCCCACACCGTCACCACGCTGAAAAGAAGCCCCGGCGGAATCGCTTTCATACACCAGAAAAGCGCTTCCGTCCGCACATAGCGCCGCACCTGTTTTGCCGTCGCGCCCAGACACCGCATCATCCCGAAAAATTCCGTCCTCTGCGCCACATTGCTGTTCATACTGCCCAAAATCATCATCATGCCGGAAACTGCCACCAGCGCCGCCAAAATAAAGGCAACCAGATAAAGCATCATAATGTAGTGGTCACCGCTCTGCCCAAGAGTCCCCATCAGCCTGGCATTTTCACTGACCTGTTCCTTTGCAATATGCAGCGACTCACAGATATCCCCGACTGCCCTCTGTATCCTGCAATGAGGCACGAACTCCACATAACAGGCAAAATCCGCCGTAAGCGTCGCATCACGAAAACAGGACAGGTAAGTGTCCGTATTCATAAAAACACCGAAAGAGTCCGTCTTCAACATCATGGAGGTGTCTTCCACAAAACCGCTCACCCTGAAAGTCAATGAATCGCCGGGCGCCGCCACCACCACCTCGTCCCCAACGGAAAGCCCCTGTCTTTCCCGCATACTTTCCGTTACAAGCGCCTCTCTGTCTCTCTCCGGAAAAGCACCTTCCGTCAAATGCGCCTGCGGATAAATCTCAAAAAACGTTTCGTCAAAGCCGCACAAAACCGTCTGTACGCCGCCCACTTCATACCCCATATCCAGCTTATAGTTGGTGGCGGCGTAGCGGGTCACTGACTTTACTTCCGGTCTGGCAGCAAGTAACGCCGTCTGCTCCTCGTCAAGCTCCCGGAACACCACATGCCACGCGCCGTCCGTCATAACCGCCAGATTTTTCTGGCTCTGCAAAAACATATCTGCCATCCCGAAAATCGCGGAAATCAGAAAAACAGAAATCACAATGCACCATCTTGTCATGCGTGTCTGCCTGCGGTGAAGCTTTGACGAAATGGGAATCAGGTTAAGATAATTTTTCATTGACATTCCCTCCCAAATCACTCAAAATGCCGTCCGCCACCTGCATCACCCGATCCACCGAAGTAATCAGATTCGGATTGTGCGTGATCATCAAAATGGTCTGCTGGTATTGACCGGACGCCTTGCGCAAAAGCTCCATCACTTCCCTGCTGTTTTTTCTGTCCAGATTCCCGGTCGGTTCATCCGCCAGAATCAGTTTCGGCTTTGTGATTAACGCCCTGCCGATCGCCACTCTCTGCTGCTGTCCGCCGGAAAGCTGTCCCGGCAAATGCCTGCGCCGCTCCTGCAAGCCCAGCACCTCCAAAACCTCCTCCACCTGCCGGGAATCCGGTTTCTTATAGTCCAGCAATAGGGGGAAAATAATATTCTGCTCCACGTTTAGCTCCGGAATCAGATGAAATGACTGAAAGATAAAACCGATATTGCGGCGTCTGAAAATCGTGCGCTCCTCCTCCCTCATGGCAAAGAGGTTTCGCCCGTCTATCATAATCTGTCCGCCTGTGGGTTCGTCCAACGCGCCGATACAGTTTAAGAGGGTGCTTTTACCGGAGCCGGACTCCCCGATCACCGCCGCAAACTCCCCTTTCTGAAGGGTAAAAGAGACATGCTTTAAGGCTTCTACTTTCGCTTCGCCCATTCCGTATGTTTTACACAAATCCTGTACTTCCACAATTTCCATGGTAAGACTGTTCCTCCTTTCATAGCTAAATCGATTAGGTACTTACAAAACGATAACAGGAACAGCTTACAAGCCCGTGAATAACAGCTTACAAATCTGTAAGAAAGTTAAATTTCTTCGAAATTTAACTTACGAGGACTGTTTCGCAGCCTCGGTCGGGAGCATGAGGATAAACACCGCCCCTTCCCCCGGTGTGCTGCTTACCGAGAGGATGCCGCCCTGTCCTTCCACAATGGACTTGGCAAGAGGCAGTCCCAGACCGAGCCCCTGCCTGCCGCCATCCCGTTTGCTGCGGTAAAACCGCTTAAACACATGCGGCATATCCTCCTCTGAAATGCCGCAGCCGTCATCCGCTACCGACAGCCGGAACATCGCGGGAGAACATTCCCAAGAAACCGTAACCGTACCGCCCGCATCGGTATGGTCCAGCGCATTCTTTATCAGATTGGCAACCGCTTCCCTCGTCCACTCCTTGTCACAGAAAATCATCTGCGACGCGTCGCCCTCCATCACAATCCGCTTTTCTTCCCTATGCGCCCTTACGGATAAATCTGCCGCTGCATTTTCCACTAACCCGGCGGCAGTCTGCCATTTCTTGTGAAAAGCAATACTGCCCGCGTCGATACGGCTCACCTTCAGGAGCGCCTGCACAAGCGCCTCGATTCGCTCCAACGACTGCATGATTTTGCCGGAGAACCGCTCCACCGTCTCTGCATGGTTCGGCTCCTGCATTATGATTTCTGTATACATATGCAGGGCGGCAAGCGGCGTCTTCAACTGATGGGAAATATCCGAGATCGTGTTCCTCAAAAATGCTTTCAACTGCTGCTCTTTTTCGCTCTGCGCACGCAGCGCCACAGCCAGCTCTTCCACCGCCGAAAACAACTGGTAAATGCTTCCGTTCTTCGTCTGCGGCAGGTGGCTCCTAAAATCCCCTTCGGAAAACCGGGTGATAATACCCTCCGCCTGTCGGTACAGCGTCTCCCGTTTCCAAAGAAAACGGATGCTCATGCCCAGTAAAAGAATAGCCAAAATCCCCACAGTACCGGCTGCTGCCGCACCAAACAGCCGCACAGACCTGTCAATAGACGGAAACAGTCGGAAAGAGGCAGCCTGCGTATGACCAATCTGCCGCAGCAGTTCTGCTCCCTCTGCAGTCGTTTCTGCACTCCCAAGCGCCCGGGCAATCGAGACATGCGAGACCCCCTGCTCCATCAAGGACGACGCAAAAATCTGTTCCCTCTCAAAAAGAATCTGCTGTGTTTCCCTTCCATGAAACCATGAGAGAACGAGTGCCCATATCACAAATACACCCGCCAGACCGCTCAAAAACAGAAAATATTCCCGTGTGTTTTTCTCCTGCATCATATTCATATCAATCCACATTGGTAAAAAGTACCGTTTCGTTTTTCATGGATATCTTCCCGATCTGATAACCGTATTCTGTCAGCTCCTTTTTGTATTTCAAAAACGAATGGTCGATTGGCACCCCCGCAATCTCCTGTATTTCTTCAAAACTCAGCTGCAAAGATTCCTGTCCGTTTTTCTGCATATATTCCCATAAAGCATCATATTTACTCATTTTCTCTCCTCCATTTGTATCCAAATCCCCGCACCGTCAAAAGATGCATCGGATTAGACGGGTCTTCCTCTATCTTTTCGCGCAGCCTGCGAATGTATACAGACAGCGTATTGTCATCCACAAAGTTGCCGTTCCCGTCCCACAGCGCGTCCAGTATCGTATTTCTCAAAACCGTCTGCCCCGCATTGCGGACAAGCAGACAGAGCAGACGGTACTCAACACTGGTCAATTCTAACGGCTGGTTGTTCAAAAACGCGCCACCCCCGAACAAGTCAATGGACAGCGCGCCGGAGGTAAAGCGGTTCGCCGCGCTCACATCACCACTCCCGCTCCGCCTAAGCTGCGCACGTATTCTGGCGCACAATTCCCCGAGCTTAAAAGGCTTTGTGATATAATCGTCCGCACCGCTGTCAAGCCCCCGGATCACATGGACTTCCTCATCCATCGCCGTCAAAAAGATAATGGGCGTCCGACTGCCCCGTTCCCGCACAAAGCGGCACACATCCACGCCGTTCCCGTCAGGCAGGGTGACGTCCAGTAACAGAAGGCTGTATTCCCGCGTTTCCAGACAGGCATACGCCGTTTTCACCGTCTGCGCCACGTCCACGATATATCCTTCCCTGCTCAGGGAATAGGTCAGTCCGTCAATCAGGTCCGTATCGTCTTCCAGTAAAAGTATGGTATGTTCCAATGTCGTTCCCTCCCTGTTTCCGTAAACTCACTACTTCATTTTGCTCCCAAACACCCTTTTCCGTCAAGCGGATATCCTCCCTGCCACCTCTCCCGCGTCATCGGAACATGGCTCACCAAAATACCAGTTTTCCTCGCATAAGCAGACTCGAAATGCTTCGCATTTCTCGTTCGCGCTTTCTGACTCTGCTTATACGCACAAAGAAGCGTTCTCCGACTTTCCGTCGGCAAACGCTTCTCTTTTACGCCCGTAATCTTATGATTATTTCATTGTGCCTGCACTATTTGCAGATTTCTTTTTCCATACGCCTGCTGCCCGTCAGATTCTTTATAAATTCCACCAGTACTTTCACAAGTCCTATGAGCCAGAATCCACGCAGCTCCATCACGATACCGTCCACCATACCCATACTTACCATGCCGTTTGTCATCTTAGCAAGCGCATGGAGCGGCATGTTATAAATAAAAAGCAGGTTCAGATCCGGATTTCCTTTTTTCAGACGGCTTTTCATCATTTTAGTCAGGACACTGCATACCAGCCAGCCCAGAGGACTTCTGCCGTATCTCATTTCCCCGAAAGTAATATGTCTGTCAATCTCTCTCTTCGGACCGGGAATTTCATGCCCCAGCAGCGCCGCAAATTCCTGATCCGGCACCTGCTGTACATCTCCCGCCTGATAATGGGCAAGAACTTCTCCCCTGCCCATATCAGCAGTGGCTGTCCCCTCTATAAATACCGTCCCTGTAAGCTCCATCTTTTCGCTGGAAGAACCGATCTGAATCAGATAATCGCCGGTATCGATTTCCCACTTCCCACTCTTACTGTCCCAATACCGAAACGCCCTGTCATCAAACGGAATCACTGCCTCCCTGCTCTCGCCGGCTTCCAATTCCACTTTGGTAAATCCTTTCAGTTCTTTCACTGCCCTGAAAATACAGCCGTCCCCGTTCTTTGGTGAAATATAAAGTTGGGCAGTCTCTGCACCTGCCCTCTTGCCGGTATTCGTCACAGTAAACGCCACCCTGTCTTTTTCCACACGCAGACCGCTGTAAGTAAAGTCCGTATAACTTAAGCCAAATCCAAAAGGAAATGCCGTCTTTTTCTGCTGCTTCTGATAATAGCGGTAGCCCACGTAGATGCCTTCCCGATATTCCACATTCCGGCCGTCTTTCGCAAAATAATTCTTAGCGGGCGTATCCTCATAACGCTCCGGCCAGGTTTCCGCCAGCTTGCCACTGGGATTAATCTTGCCAGTAATCGCATCCACAACCGCCTGCGCACCCGCCTCTCCTCCAAGCCCCGCATAAAGCAAAGCTTTGCAATCCGTACGCCATCCGGTCTCCACCACACTGCCTGAAAACAAGACTGCGACAATATTACTGTTGACTGCTGCCACCGCCTTTAAAAGATCGATCTGGGATTTTGCCAGTTTCATGTGTTGTCTGTCAATCCCTTCGCTCTCCTGCACTTCATCCAAACCGAGACACATAATCACGGCTTCCGCACCGCCTGCCAGTTTGACCGCCTCTTTCTTAAGCGCTTCATCCGGTCTCCCCAGTCTGTCAAACCCTTTCGCATATCCTGTCAGGATAAGACCGCTGTCCTTCATACTTTCCAGTACACTGGTGGGATGAAGCACGTTGACCTGGCTGGAGCCGGCTCCCTGATAACGAGGTATCCCGGCGAAGTCCCCGATCAACGCTGTCTTTGTCCCTTTGGCAAGGGGAAGGATTTCTTCTTCATTCCGAAGCAGTGTAAGGCTCTTTGCCGCGGCACAGTAGGCAAGTCTGTGATGCTTCTCCCAGAGAACCACCTCTGACTCCTTCGGTTTTTCCCTGTTCTCTTTTGTAAAATCAATCAGCGAAAGAAGTTCCGCCACCCTGTCATCGATTTCCTTTTCCGATACTTTTCCGCTCTTTACCGCTTCGATCAATTCCCGCACGGAATCCCACCCGGGACACGGCATTTCCAGCGTGGATCCTGCCTTTACCCCCTGTACATGATCATTGGAACAGCCCCAGTCTGTGACGACCGCCCCCTGATACCCCCATTCTTTTCTGAGAATATCCACAAGCAGATGCCGGTTTTCATTCGCATATACGCCGTTGATCTGATTATAACTGCTCATGATCGTCTGCGGTCTTCCTTCTTTTACCACGATCTCGAAACCGGTTAGATAAATTTCCCGTAATGTCCGCTCATCAAGAATACTGTTTGACGCCATGCGTCTCGTTTCCTGATTGTTCACGGCAAAATGTTTCGGACAGGCCGCCACACCCCGTTTCTGGATTCCGCGCACATATGCCGCAGCCATTTTTCCCGCAAGATAAGGGTCTTCCGAAAAGTATTCAAAATTTCTGCCGCACAGCGGACTTCTCTTAATATTAAGCCCCGGCCCCAGAACAACATCAACATTCTGCTCCAAAGCCTCCTCCGCAAGCGCCTCTCCAATCTCTTCTCCCAGTTTCTCATCCCAGCTGCATGCCGTAATCGATGCTGTCGGATAGCAGATCGCCGGCTCACTCGGATTTAATCCCAAATGATCGGACGCGCCCGCCTGTTTGCGCAGTCCGTGAGGACCGTCCGTAAGCCACAGAGACGGAATCCCCGCCCTTGCCAGTTCGCGGGTTTTAAAAACATCCGCCCCGGAAAGCAGGGCGCATTTTTGTTCTAATGTCAGTTCCTGCATTTTTCCACGATATTTCATCCCTGTTTTGCCTCACCTTCCGGAAATATGATTTTGTAAATCGGAAAATAAATCACCATCTGCACGCCGCCGTTAATCACCGTGATCAGAATATTATAAACGGCAGGCGGAAAAAATTTCCGGCAGATGGGCACATACAATCCCATCAGGAAACTGCACGTCACCGTGATCAGCACAAAGGCAGTCACATACCACATGATCTGATAATAAATATTTCCCTTTGAGTGGAACGTGATATTTCTCTGCATCGGGAAATTAATACACTGCGCCAAAAACAATGTGATTGCAAAAGCCGCAAAATATCCCATGCCTCCTGTTGCATCCCCGGTTACCGGATAATTAAACACATACGTATCCACCGGTCCAAGCGCCAGATGTAACAACTGACAGGGAATCTCACACCAATCCGTAAACCGATAAAAAACGCCCGGCAGGAAGGTGAGCACCAGATATTGAAATAACGTCACCAGCATGGAAAAAGCATAAAATTTGATAAACTGCGCAATTAATTTATGTTTCGGAGCAAAACTCTGCCACCACTCTCTTATCCTTTCCATAAAGCTCTCTCCTACAAAATCGGAATTTCTATTTCAGTTCTGCACTCTCCGCCCGCCGCTTTCAAACGAATGCTTTCTCCGTCCCCTGCCCGCAGAATGGCAAGCGCTTCCCCGTAATACGGAGCCGTTTTATCGGTAAGGCTCCCTCTCTCGTTGTAAGGGCAGGCATTGCCAAGCGCCAAAAGTTCAGCGCCCTCCGCCTTCACCCGTATGGTATTTCTGACAAGCGGCTTGCCGGTTCCCTGCCGGTCCGCATAACGCAGCCGGATATAGCACAAGTGCCCTGCCCTCGCTTCTTTCTCCTCCGGTTCCGCCAGAAGTACCGTTTCCGGCTCTGCCGTCCGCAGACATGTCCTGCCTTTCTCCCGGCCCTCGGCATCGTAAGAAACCGCTTCGATCTTCCCGTTCTCATAGATACAGGAAAATCTCGCGATACAGTTTCCCGCCAGCCGTTCTTCGCCTGCTTCCCTGCCGTTTATAAATATTTTCACGTGATGGGCACGGGCATAGACTTCCACATTGGCCTTACGCCCCTCACACCCCCGCCAACTCCAGCTTTCCAGGGCATTGGACATTTTCCATGCGGAAGGGCTGTGTCTGTCGCCCGTATGATTCACCGGACAGACCCCGATAAAAGGCCCTTTTTCTTTTTCCAGCGCAACCTTTGTATAGAGCATCTCGCATAACGGTTTCCCTGTCAGATCGATTCGTCCGGAACCTGCAGATACCCATCCGCATCCGCCGTCAAAGCGTGCCGCATAATCCGCATATTCCCAGGAACCGACCATCACTTCTCCCAGATAATCCATTCCAGCCCAGACAAAATCGCCTATGATACGGGGATTTTCCTTTGCCATCTCCCGGAACAGGTATGCATCTTTGCAGAAAGTTTCCGTTCCCAGAATCAGTCTTTCCGGATATTTTTTCAGGTCATGCCGATAACGGTAAATACCGTAATTATATCCCGCAATATCCATATTGGCAAAAGCATCCCGCGTTTTCACATCACATCCGTGAAGAGTCGCCCCCCGCTTCATAAATTCATCACCCAAAAGTCCTGCCAGATTATTAAAGAACTGGCTCCCGACAGCCTTTTTCTTTTTCGGCACGCTCTGCCCTTCTGTCCGCCCTTTTCCCTGCGCCTTTTCCGCTCTTTTGACCTCTTTTTTTGCCTTCTTGTCACTGTAGACACCGAAGCCAATCGAACTTAAAAAGTTGAAAAAAATATTTACCCCGCATGTCACAGGGCGGCTGTCATCCAGCGAGTGCAGAAAATCCGTCATCTCTCCCGTCAGCCGGATCCCCCGCTCCTGCGCTGTCTCGCTGACTTCATTTCCTGTAGAATACAAGATCACACAGGGATGATTATAATCTTTATCAACCATATCCTCCAGATCCCTGCGCCACCACTTATCAAAATAAGTGACATAATCATATTCTGTTTTATGGATATACCAATGGTCTATGTATTCGTCCATTACCAGCATACCCAGCCTGTCACAGGCATCAAGCATCGTCTTCGAACAGGGATTGTGGGCACTGCGCAGGGCATTGTAACCGTTTTCCTTCAATATCCGTACTTTGCGCTCCACCGCATCCGGATCGCATACCGCCCCTAACAGGCCGTTATCGTGGTGTATGCAGGCCCCCTGCAATATCGTACGGCTCCCGTTGATGCAAAAACCGTTTTGATCCCAGCTTAAGGTACGGATTCCAAACGTTTCTTCACACACATCCCCGCCGAACACCGCCCTGCACGTATACAGCTCCGGCGTATCTACACTCCAAAGTTTTGCATTCGGGACATCGAATACAAAGACCGCCTCCTTGTCACTGTCTTTCCTCTCCTGTGCCAGTATCCTTTCTCCGTCCGGATCCACAATCTCTGCCTTCACACTGCCGGGCATGCTGATACGCACGCTGACTTCTATCTGCGCCATCCCGGACGCCGAGATGGACAATGTACGGATACGCACGCCGTTTACCGGAATATGTGCCGCCTCTCCGACCCATAAATTGACCGGCCGGTAAATGCCTGCCCCCGAATACCACCGACTGTTCGGCTGGTCCGCGTTGCGCGCGATCACACGAATCGGGATGTCCTTTCCCACTTCCAGGTAAGGCGTCAGATCCACATAAAAGTTCGTATAACCATAAGGCCGGAATGCTGCCTGTTTGTCCCCGATCCAGACTTCCGCTTTCCGATATACTCCCTCAAACTCCAGGATCACGGTTTTTCCCAGATGGGACTCATCCGGCAGAAAATGTTTTTCATATTCGTAATCAAAGCCTTCGTACCAGCCTGTATTCGTTCCGCCCGCCGCTGTTTCCGTGCGTTTCTCAGCGAACATGGCATCATGGGGCAGCGTAACAAACGCCGCCCCCTCTTCATTTACATGCTTACAGGTCCATCCTGTATGAAACGGAACTTTCCTCATCCTTCCACTCCTCTATGCTTTCTTTCGAAATCCTTCCACAATCAGCATAATCAATGAAAGCAGATAAAATACCGCACCCACGATAGAAATGTGCAGCGCTGTCGCTTCTGCCTCCGGATAATTTACCGGAATAAAGTATACATCCGCCGCCAGATTTACTCTTCCCATTACGAAAAAGCAGAAGCTCACGAGCAGCATGATAAAACCTGCCGCTATCATCAGATCGGTCATAACCGATGTCAGTTTCCCACCCATAAATGCCGCTGCCAAAAGCAGTACCATACATGCCGCCGTACAGATGATCGGCCACGGATTGACTGCGGAAACTGCCAGATATCCGGTCACGGAAGTTACGATATAGATGATCATACCTACAAGTGCGGTAAGCGCGGCAATAAGTGTAACAATATTAGCCCCTGTTATTTTAATCTTCATAGTTATTATCATGCTCCTTTCCCGGTTTTCTCTGCTGCCTCTTTCCGTCTGCTCACTCCATAGCAGGCACCGCAGAATACCATAGCCAGTCCAAATACCGCAATGCAGACAATGTAAAGAATACGCCACCATGTCATGACATTTACCGTATGTGTCGTTGAATTCACACCGTTCATAGCCGCACTGCGCGACAAAGCATAGAGCAGATAATGGATATCTTCCTTGATCGCCTGCGCCATCTGTCTATCCCCGCGCAGCGCTTCGCCGTTCCAGTAAGTAATCTCCTCAGAAACGCCAAATCCGCAGAATGCCGTTGTGCCTGCCATAATCGATTCTTTGGGAGACGCTTTTAATGCTACACCCGTGAAATCCGTTACATTATAGCCGTTGAAGTCCCACTCATCACGCATGATCTGTACCTGAACGCCTCTGTTTGCACTGGGCGCTACAGCGCCGATCCTATTATAAGAAGACATCACCCCAAGCGCGCCCTCCGTATACGTGTCCGCCCTGCTTTCGTCTGTCCGGAACGCCGCCGGTTTGCCGTTTGCCTCAAAAGCCTGCTGTAAGCCGCGCAGCTCCAGTTCACGTGCCTTCTGTTCGTTCATAAATATGGCAATACCTGACCGGTTGATCTCCTGATCGTTAAATGCCGCATGTTTGATATTGACAAGCGTTCCTTTTGACTGTGCCCCCTGCACAACCGCACTTCCGATATAGCCCGTAAGAATCGGATCTTCCGAATAGTATTCCGCCCCACGGCTGTTATACGCATGACGATGGATATTCATACCCGGTCCGATCATAATGGGAAGATTCAATACCAGTGTACTCTCACCCAATGTTATTTCCCCATTTTCATAGGCCAATTCCTTATTCCAGCTATACCCGATATTCTGCGGTGTAGGACCTACACGTGTTCCGTAATCATACTCCGCCGCATCCGCGTAAGGCACGCCCTGATATCCGCCTTCTGTCAGATAATGGGAATCAGAACCGTTCGGGCCATCGTCTGCCGCATACTGCGGAAGGCCCACTGACTCAATCGCCGCAATATTATGAAAAGCATTGGCCGCAAAATTTAAGAATTCATCAATTGTTACCTTACTTGTCAGTTCCTCCCAGCGGGGATCGTCAAAATCAGCCCCCTTCAGGTCATTGATGGTCAGTTCACTGCTCTTGTCACCGAATACGATATCCGAGGTGTCCTCCCCGGTCTTTAATTCTATCAGATCGTTCCTCAACAGTCTGGAAAGTTCTTCATTTGCCGCAAGTCCCTCATATGTTTTCGGGAAAGTTCCGTTCCAGTCGCTTCTGGAAAGATATGTGACCGTGTCCGGCATAAACACATTCAAGTCTGTCGCATAATCCCCTTCCGAAAGGGCATTGGTAATCTGCACACCTGCCTTGCTGACTGAGAACGTATCCGCATCCACTTCTCCATCCCAGTTCCACTGATAGCTTTTAGCCACGCTGCCTTCTGCCGTCATACCGTCAGCTGCCGTTTTACCCTGTGCCGCCAGAATGTTGTTTAACGCGTCATGCGCGTTATTGCCGATGGCAAAATAGTAATCGCCCGGATCTACAATAAATGTTTTCGCATTCTGCGAATCATAGCTTGCGAGATTAGCCATATCCACTTCCATGGTAATCGTCTGGCTTTCTCCCGGTGCAAGCAGATTCGTCTTCTCGAAATCCATCAACTGCACAGCCGCCTTCTCGATATGATGCTGCCTGTCGTAATCCGTATAAGGTGCCTGCGCATAAAGCTGCACCACCGCTCTGCCTGCCACATCCCCGGTATTTTTCGTTGTCACATTCACAACCGCCGTCTCCCTGCTCCCGGCAATCTCCACCTTATCCAGGGTCTGTTCAAAATTCGTATAGGACAAGCCATAACCGAAAGGATACACCACCTCGTTGGCATAATCCCACATGCCGTCTGTCTGTGCCACCGTACCGTCCGCATTGGCATAGGTTCCCGCCGCCGCTTCGCTGCCGCCGTTTCCAAGCACAATATCCGCGTAGCGAGTCTCATAATAACGATATCCTGTGTAAATGCCCTCTGCCTCCACCAGATAGGAATTTACATTTGCCACCTCGGCAAAATCAGCCGCATTGGCCCACGGAATATTGCCATAATTTTTCATTGCCGGCGCAAGTGCGCTGTTTTTGGCAAAGCTGTCCCCCAGATGCCCGGAAGGAGACACCGTACCGTTAAGCACATCCGCCACACCATAAAACCCATAAGCGCCCGGATAGCCGATCCAGAGGATG
Source organism: uncultured bacterium (assembly GCA_947073545.1). GTDB lineage: Bacteria > Bacillota > Clostridia > Lachnospirales > Lachnospiraceae > UBA3282. The sequence continues at coordinate 28,588 of CAMTMP010000031.1, read as the reverse complement.
GCGTCGATATCAGGGTCTTCCTCCAGATTTGCGATTTCCATCTGGTTGGCCGCATTGACCATCACGATCACCTTATCGAAGTTCGCCTTCGCCTCCTCGATGATTGCCATCTCTTCTTTGCTTAAACTCAGGATATTGCCGGTCACGGTTTCCACACCCGGCGCACGTCCTTCTTCTCCCGGAAAATACCCGTTTCCGTTCTCACCGCCGATACGTCCCACTACTACGATCGCCGCATCGCTGTACGAATCGTACTCCTTATCAAAATCGGGATTTAATTGGCGAAGCTCCTCCAGCGTCAGTTCGTTCGGATCGTCGTAGGCGCTGAGCGCCTCATATGCCGGAAGAATGCCGCCGCCAAACTGCGGCACCGTCCACTCCTTGTCCGCAAAAAATGCCGCATAGGCATTCAGCATGGACGGATTGATCTGAAATCCCCGATCCGCAAATGCATCAAAAATCTGTACCGTCGATTTGCCGTCCGGGACACTGCCGCCGTTATTGCCGTAAACCGGCGCATAACTTCTCACACCAAACATTGTGATCTTCGCCGTATCGGAAATCGGCAGAGCATTATTTTCATTCTTCAATAACGTATATGTCTCCTGCGATGTCCGTACTGCCAGCTCCTGGAACCCCTCATAGGCTTCCTTCGCCGTCTTGAATTTGGACTGGTAAGTCCATGCATTCTCTCCGTCTTCCGATTCCTCGGTCACGGTTTTCTGGCTGCGCGTTCCCACAAACGCGTCAACCGATGTGCGGTAAATCTCCAGTATATTTGCTGCCATAACTGAAATGGTAAGAAGCAGCGCACATACAAAAGACATACCACGCCATGCGTTAGCTTTTTTGAACATGTCTTTCTCCTCCATCCTTCATTTTTTATGCTGCCACCATATCAGTTTTCTTTTTCTATCACAACAAATCTTTCCCAAACTGTAATTTTTCAATCGTAAAATGCTGCTACCCGGAAATGGGAAGCAAAATATTCAATGTAAAAACATCCCCCTGCGCTTTGACTGAAAAATGCCCCTGATACTTCTCCACGATCATGCGGATGCTCTTCATTCCAAAACCGTGATACCTCTTATCCTCCTTCGTTGTCTGAGGCAGATCCTTCGCAAAAGTAAGCTCCCCCTCATAATAATTTTCAAAGTGGATTACTACCATGCCTTTTTCGTTTCGTACCCTTACACTGATATAACGCCGTTCATCGTCCGCCAGTTTCTCTACTGCTTCGATGGCATTATCCACCGCATTTCCAAACAGAGAATAAATATCCGACTGCTTCATAAAGGAAAGCCATTCTCCCTCCGTCATACAGTCAAGCCTGATGTTTTTGCTCTCACACACCATCAGCTTCTCTACCATGAGCACATCCAGCGCCTCATTGCCGGTCTTAAACGCCATATCATAAATATTGACCGCCCGCTCCAGGTCCCGTATCTCCTCCTGCGGCACCCGGTTTCCGAGCATGGCAATCTGGTTTTTAATATCGTGGCATTTAATATTGATAAGCTCTATGTTCTCTTTCGAACTTTCCATCTGCTGCTTCTGCTGATATAAAATATGCTGCAAAATCTCGCCATTATGCTGCTCACTCTCCCTTCGCGTGATCTCACACTGCAGGGCAAGCAGGAACAGACAGCTTATCATATCAAACAGACTATAAATGATATAAACTCGAAAATCGCTGCCCACACTGAATTTATCAAACAGATTCTGCAGCACGTTTGTACAAAGCTGCATCCCCACCAACAGAGAAAGAACCGTCTGGGAACCTGTCATATACTTTACATCTTTCTTCCGCAGCACTCTGCCAAAGGTCAGATAACAGATCAATACAAAGATAACTGAGAGAATCGGATATCCCAAAATCACGCAGGTGTCCGGCAGTTTCAGATACAGACTGCCCACCGTCAGAATCGTCCGCGCCATGCGGAACGAAAAATGCTGTGCGGCTCCCGCCGCCGTCACATAAAAGACAGCCTGACGGAGCGGCCCCTCAAAACAGGTCTTTACAATACCCACACACATAAAGAAAAACAGGATTGTCCGTATGCTCTTCATCCATTCGTTGTCAAAGGGAATCCATGTCCAAAGCATAGACACCAAAAGAAGCACAGCTCCGGCAAGACATCCACGCACAAAAAAACGCGGTCTTTTATCCATCCAGCCACAGAAGAAAAAGACCGCGATCATAATTTCAAATACATATCCGTTCGTCTGAAAAAAATTATATATTATGTTCATAACACATACTCATTCCCCATCGTTTCTGCCAGTTCGCTCATAAACGCCTTCTTGCGCGGCCTGCTGATCTGCAGTTCTTCCCCATGCGCCATCAAAAGCGTAAAACCCTGCACCGCCGCAATATGTCTCTGATTGACCAGATAACATTTATTACAGCGCAAAAAGCCCTTATCCCTCAACTTACTTTCCAGTTCATGCAGCGTCCCACTCCCGGTAAGTTCCCCCGTTTCCGTATGAAAAATCAGAGTGTGTCCCCGCACCTCTATGTAACCGATCTCCTGCAGGCTCAACCGCACCATACCGCTTTGACGCTGAACTAAGATTGCTTCCTGCGCCTTTTTTAACCTAGACACCGCCCGCTGCAGCTTCAACCCAAAATCCCCGTAATGAACAGGCTTTACCAAATAATCAAGCGCATCCACCTCGTATCCTTTCACCGCAAACTGCGCCATATTCGTTACAAAAATCAAAATCACCTGCTGATCAATTTCCCGCAGCCGCTGTGCCGCCTCCATACCATTGATAAAAGGCAGTTCAATGTCCATAAAAACCATATCATAGATACGCCTGTAGCTGTCAAGAAATGCCAGCGCATCCCCAAAAACCGCGATGTCGAATATTTCCCCGTTTTCCTGCGCATACCGTTCCAGATAGCCCTGCAGCTTTTCCGCTGCCATACGATTATCTTCTACGATCGCAACCTTGAACATGATACAGCTCCTTCCCTTCTTGCAAAATCTCAAATCAGTGCGGAGAATGCCGCATTTTGGGCATTCTCTCGTGCGAAAAGAAGTTGCAAAGCAACTTCTAGAACTTCTTCGCGAAGCAGCCTTTGCTGCAAGTGATTAGAAGTTCTTCTCACACTATTATACCGTATCTGTTTTTGATATGTCAAAGTTCTTGCTCCGTATGCTCGTCTGCTCATCTAAAAATCCATGTCTGTCACGCACGTAAGCAGAGCGGAAATGCTTCTGATTCTGCTTATACACGCAAGAAGCGTTCGCCGGCTTTTCGTCGGCAAACGCTTCTCTGTAACTCAAATCGAAATGAAAGATGCCGTATTTCAGGCATTTTTCGGGGGTGAAACTTAGCAGTTCTCCGCGAAACTGTTTTTCCGTGAGCGGCTAGAACTTCTTTTCACCCTATTATTTGTCCATAAAGGTGGAATGCTGTCTTCGGTATGTGTCATTGTCTTTCTGACTCAGCTCCTGCTCTACCTGCGCCAGTTTATTCTCCAGCTCCTTCGTCTTCTTCTCGTCCCCGGAAGCTGCCTTAAGCTGCTGCTCTAACTGTTTCTTCTTCTCCTTCAGTTCCCGAATTTCCCGATCCACCTTATCCGTGTTGCCGACGCATTTCTCCTCGCCGTCGTCCGGGTCATCCGCATTTACTTTCGGATTGTTTTTATTGCCGTCTTTTTCGGAATCGTCGGGTATTCCTCCGGGCTGTCTGTTCCTGTCAGCTTTCTTCGGGTCGTTAAAATAAACTTTTTTGTTGCCGTTTTCATCCTGCCCTACATGATACAGACCGTTTGGCTTCTCCCCCGACTTTTCGCTGCTGATGTACTCGTCATGGGGCGCTGGTTTCTGATCCGCCGTCTTATCCGCGTTCTGCTCGTTTCCCGCTTTCTGCACATTCTCCCGCTCCGCCTGCAGACGGTCCGCGTAATCGGTTTTGTAAGCGTTGCCGTTTACTTTGATTTCCATTGCCATTTTGATTGTCCTCCTTTTTCCCCGCAGAATATCTGCAAAATTTTAAAGTGTACGGAGAATGCCCGTATTTTTGGCATTCTCTTATGCGAAACTTAGTACTTCCAAGTCAGCTTGCTGACTTGGGTCTCCGTCCTATGGCGAGACGTCTTTAGAAGTACTTTTCGCATTTCTCACTCTGTTTTTCGACATACAAAAAAAAGGATTTAACCGATTTGCCGTGGGATGCTTTCTGCCCGCTGTGGAATGACAAGCAGGACGCTTAAGATAAAGGATGAACCCTGCGTTTTGACGCTCATTGCGCCCTGATATTTTTCCGCCACCATCTTTATATTTGACAAGCCCGTCCCCCTTCCAGCAAGCCCTTTCCCGTGGAAGCTGTTCTCCACCTCCATCAGAATAAAATCGCCCTGTATACGTCCCGTCACGCGGATATATTTTCCCGAGCCGTCATCTATATCCCGGCAGGCGTGAATGGCATTGTCCAGCGCGTTTGACAGGATAACGCAGAAGTCGATGTCGCGTATCGGACAGGGATATGGCAAAAGCAGCGAACACTCCACGTCAATCCCCATACTCTCCGCAACACCCAGTTTATTTCCCAGCAGAATGTCCGCCGCCGGGTTATTGGTGCTGCAGGGAAACGAAAGTGCCGCCGACATATCCGCCAAATCACCGATATAGGTAAGCGCTTCCTCCTGTTTCCCGTTCTGTAAAAGATCTTTCACCACCATGATATGATTTTTAATGTCATGACGGAAGGATTTTGTCTTTTCATAGCGCGCCCGCGCCTCCTCCACATATCGGCTCAGGGAATGCTCTTCCTGCTCCAGCAGGGACAGCTCCGTGCTCAAATGAAAATTCTGAAGCAGTTTTTTGTATGCAGACAGAATACAGAAAAGGCTTGCCATGCCAAAAAGCTGAATCACCAGCATCTGATAATGGTTGACGGAAATGGCGCTGCCGCCTGCATCTCTGACCGCTATATTTCCGTAAAGAATAGAACTGATATATTCACTCATAAAGAAAATCATCAGAATCGGAATCAGAATTATAAAAAGATATTGTTTTTCTGTCGTTTCATAGTGCAAAAAGCAACGGTACGCCGCCCGATAGCAGCAAACCGCCAGCACAAAAGACAACGTTCCCAAAAGAAAAGAAATCGCCGCCGCGGCATTTGGATGCAGGGGAGCGAGCCACGGATACAGAATACCCGAAAGGGAATTGACGATTCCAAAACTGAGTTCCATAATATCCACCATCAGCGCCGCATATAAAATGACAGATTTCCAATCGGCATGGCATATAAAAATCCCCATTGCGACAAGCAGCATTGCATAAATCAGATATTCGACAATGCTTCCTACCGGCACCGCCAGAATGACCACGGACCCAAACACCACAAACAGCAGCCACAAAAACAGCCTTCCTTTTTTCTGTAAAAACCGGACAAAAAAGAAAAAACCAAGCAGCAGTTGAATAACAGCTACGATATATCTGTTGAAGAAATCGATATACTCCTCCATCTTACAGACTCCAATTCTCTGACCAAATCTGTGCATTCTTACGAACCTTGCAGCAAGTGCAAAATCTTAATCCAAACTGTTACTTCCAGCTTCTCATATACTGCAAAATCACCTCGGAAAACGCTTTGCTGCGCAGTCTGGAAATAGGGATTTCCTTCCCATTCTCCATATATGCCACGCCGTTTTTGTAGCTCTTCAAGTATTTCAGGTTAATCAGAAAGCTCCTGTGGCATCGGAAAAACCGGCTGTCCAGTCTTTCCTCCAGATTTTCAATCTTGTCATAAAAATCCACCACGTCCGACGACACCAGGTGCAGATAAACTTTTCTGTCAATGACCTCGGCAAAAACGATCTCTTCAAAAGAAATAATACTTCTCTCATATCCCTTCTGCACGAGCAGCTTTTCCTCGTTAACATTGTTGATGGAGACAAGCAGGCGTTCCATTGTCCTTGCAAACTGCCTCTCCTCAACCGGCTTCACCAGATAGTCGTACGCCTGCACTTCAAAGGATTCGAACACCATCTCTCTTAGAATCGTGATAAAAATAAGAAACCCCTTAAAATTCCGGCTGCGCAGTTTTCTCGCCGTCTCCATGCCGTCCATTCCATTCATCTGAATGTCGAGAAAAAGAATGTCTATGCCCCTGTCATACCGTAATAATTCCTCCCCGCCGGAAAAACAGACGATAGATGTTTCCATATTTTTTGCGTGAAAAAATTTGGACACCAGTTTCCTGACCTGATCCGCTATCTGCTTTTCGTCGTCACAAATTGCAATCGTAATCATGCCCGCCTCCTTAAGAAACGTATTATATCATGTTGTGTTCGGGAAGACAATGAAAAATGGAAGCAAAGGGGCTCGAACCCTTGACCTCCCGCTAGTCAGGCGAGCGCTCATCCCAGCTGAGCCATGCTTCCATTGAACCTATTTTAACATATTACTGTTGTTTTGAAAAGGATAATCCAGATATGCTCCTATTTGCCAAAGCAGAGAACCAGCCACTTTTAAAACGACTTGTTCCCTGCTTTTCAATTCAATCCCTACTTCTTAAACAATCCCCTGTGCCTTCATCGCCTCAGCCACCTTCAGGAAGCCCGCGATATTCGCACCGGCAACGTAATCTCCCTCTTTTCCGTACTTCTTGGAAGCCTCGTCAAGACTATGGAAGATATTCACCATAATACCCTGCAGCTTGGAGTCCACCTCCTCGAACGTCCAGGAAAGTCTCTCGGAGTTCTGGCTCATCTCCAGTGCAGAGGTCGCCACGCCGCCCGCGTTTGACGCCTTGCCGGGGCAGAACAGCACGCCGTTCTTCTGCAGATACTCGGTTGCCTCCATGGTGGTGGGCATGTTTGCGCCCTCAGCCACCGCGAAACAGCCGTTCGCCACAAGCATCTTCGCATCCTCTAAATCCAGCTCGTTCTGCGTTGCACAGGGAAGAGCGATATCGCACTTCACGCTCCAAACGCCGTGCTCGCCGTTCTTCTTCTCATGATACTCTGCGTTCGACCGCATCGCCGCATACTCGGTCAGGCGCGCGCGCTTCACTTCCTTCACTTCCTGAAGCGTCGCCACGTCGATGCCGTCGGGATCATAAATCCAACCCGTAGAGTCGGAACAGGTCACAGGTTTGCCGCCGAGCTGCTGTGCTTTCTGGATCGCGTAGATCGCCACATTGCCCGCGCCGGACACAGCGATCGTCTTGCCTTTGATATCCTTGCCGTTGCACTTAAGCATTTCCTCTGTCAGATAAAGCAGACCATAGCCTGTTGCTTCCGTTCTTGCAAGAGAGCCGCCGTAAGTGAGACCTTTACCTGTCAGCACACCCTCATACAGGTTGCGGATTCTCTTATACTGTCCGAACATAAAACCGATCTCACGTCCGCCCACACCGATATCTCCGGCAGGCACATCGGTATCTGCGCCGATATGTCTGCAGAGCTCTGTCATAAAACTCTGGCAGAATGCCATCACTTCTCTATCGGATTTTCCCTTCGGGTCGAAATCGGAACCGCCCTTGCCGCCGCCGATCGGCAGACCCGTCAGGGAATTTTTGAAAATCTGCTCAAAGCCCAGGAATTTGATGATGCCCAAGTTTACGGAAGGATGGAAACGCAAGCCTCCCTTGTAAGGACCGATCGCGCTGTTGAACTGCACGCGGAACCCATTATTCACCTGCACCTGTCCCTCGTCATCCACCCACGGAACACGGAACTGCACGATTCTCTCCGGAACCGTCAGCCGCTCTAAAAGCGCATCCTTTCTGTAAGCATCCTCATCAGCCTCAATCACAACGCGCAGGGACTCCAATACCTCTTTTACTGCCTGATGGAATTCAGGCTGAGCGGGATTCTTCGCTACAACTAACTCGTAAACCTCATCAACATATGACATTGTGTTATGTCCTCCTTCTTGCTTGAATACATTACCACGTACAATTATAGTATGCCGTATGGAAATCCACAAGATAATTTAGCGAATTAAAGTGTAAAAATTTCCTCTGTATTTTTTAGATATATTGTACAATAATACCAAAATACTTGTATACATATTATTGGGCATCCTGCATTCCACATATAAAATACGCTTTTCATGGCATAATTTACAGATATTCCTTCAGCCGCTCTATACTCTTTTCTTCAAAATCCATCAGTTCCTTTGCCAACTCCACGGTCTCGTCCGCGGCAAGCCCATTATGTTTCAAGCTCTTATACATGCTGGTGATTCCCCTGTTGCTCCCCTGAATCATCATTTCCGCCAGATGCCCGGTGCTGACATTGAAAGCCGTATTCGCGTGTATGCTGCCTTTCAGCATCATTTCACCGATCTGACTGCCGCGGTACCCTTCCCCATCCTGCCGCAGAATCTGATCCAGCGCCCGGTTGTGAATGTCCGCATAATGCAGGGACTGTCTGGACAGCGTTATAGAAAAATCATCATTTCCGATCTTATCCAGAATGGTATCAATTGCCGTCATTCCCATCTGTGTGCTTTTTTGTATCTCCTTCAAAACCATCTCGTCGTCATGTTTCATGGATAGCGCTCCTTTCATGATAGCTGTACAATAACTATACGCGAAAAAATAGACAGGTAAGAATTTTTCTCTCACCTGTCCAGTCTTTCCGTTTTAACCGGTTTTTAAACAGCGCCTACTCCACATAATCCGACTTCACATAGGCGGTTTCCCCGTTATACTTTATTTTTGTCCAGCCATCGGCCTGTTTCATAATTACTTCAAAAGTTTCACCCATGTAGGCAGTCGCTATCTTCTCGGAGTTCTCGCTCGCGCCGCTTCGGATTCTGACAGTTTCCTTCACCCTGACCGTACCGTTTGAAGCTGCGGAATCGCTGCTGTTATCAGCCTGTTCCTGAGAATCCTCTTCCTCAGCCGGCTCCTCTGCGGATGCCGTCATCGTCTCGGAAGGTTCCAGAAAATCGCTTTTGATAAAAGCTTCGCCGCCGTCATACCTAATCTTGCTCCAGCCGTTGCCTTTCTCCTCCAGAAGTTCAAACTCGTCTCCCACAGCCGCCTTACCCAGCTTATCCGCCGTCTCGCTGTCGGAAGTTCTTATATTAACCACATCTGTTGTCTTTACCTTCGTAGCGACCTCGACAGGCGCTTCTTCCTCGGTTTCCTCAGGCGTTTCCTCCTCAGCCCTTTCCGACTCTTCGCTCTGCTCCGCGCGTGCCAGCGCCTCGCCCACGTTCTTCTCAATCTCCTCCCGCAGTTCTAGGAGAAAATCGGCCAACTGCGGATCGTCCACCACCATTTTGTTGTAAGCCTCAGCCGCCTTGTTATTCAGGTCAATCACATCAGCCTGAAGCTGGATTTCACGCATGTAATGCAGTTCGTTGTCGCTTTCGTCGCCGTCCTCATTGATGTATAGCTCCCCGTCCTCATTGGTACACACATAATATGTCCGCATACCGGGAATCGGCTTATCATAATCATGGAACTTTAACTCCGCATAAACATAAGCAATATAGGTGCCTTCCTTCGGTCCTGTCTTGGTGTAAATCTCCAGCGGCGGATAGGAATCGATATATTTACTGGTTTCCGCGGCTCTCAGTATCTCCGTCGCATCCATATAGTAGACCAGCTTCTCCATGGTGGCCGTATCGCCATCCACCATCGCCTTATAGTAGACGTCAAACAACTCATTGATCCCCGGAACGGCATCTTTCTCCAAAGGCACCTCCGGCACGTTGAGCAGCGCGTCGTCCTCACCAGTATTCTCTTCCGGCGCAACCACCGTCTCCTCCTGCTCTATCTTCCGCTTATTCGCCTGTATCGCTATCACAATCGTCAACCCGACACAGACCACCAAAATGACAGGAAGAACAATCTTGGAATATCGTACCAGCCAGTTTTTAAACGACTCAAACTTAGCTTTCAGCCCCTCCCATATTGTATTGTTTGTCATGTTCATGAAACTCCTCCAGTCTCAGAATTTCCGGGACGATATTGCATATCATCCCGGAAATCCATAAACATGCACCCGACAGGACTCGAACCTGCATCAAAGGCGTCGGAGGCCTACGTTTTATCCATTAGACTACGGGTGCCCGCCTTGATGTAACAAGTTTTAAACAATCCATAAAATTGTTACGAATTTGTTACATCTTTTGTATCATACCTCATGCGGGCACACTTGTCAAGTAATCGCGCCTAAGAAATAATTTCCTCAATTTCCGAATTTTTTCGGCAATATCGATAAAGGCCGTAGGAAAGCACCTCTTCAGGCTCCACCTGCGTCCGGTTGACTTCCTCCACCATCTGTCTGTAAAAGGCATATTCCCTGACATGATCATCGGGTATCAGCAGCACCTCGTGCACAGAACTGGGCAGAATCAGCAGATCGCAGCCGAACTTCTCTGCCAGACGCCCGATCTTTTCGGAGTACAGCATCGCGGAAGCGCCAAAACGTTTTTCCCGGTTCGTCAACACATACATCGGTGTCGTGTCATCCTCCCGCACAAAGATGCCTGTCATTTCCGCAATCAACTCCGGCATGGAAACCAAAAGCTCCGGCATGATCCGCCTCGTATTGTGTCCGGCCGTCCGGTAAAGCGATTCCGCATTTTGTTTCCACATCAGCATATGCTGTCTTTGGATCGTAATGGAACCGCCCTTGACCACATCCTCCTCCAGCGCATAGTAAAACACAACTGCCAGATCATGCCATCGCAGATGGGGCGCATCCCTCAGAAACTTTTTATTCTTTTCAAAGCTGACCAGCTTATAGAATATCCTATCCTTTACCCTGCTGTAATCACGAAAAAAATCTAAATCCAGATCCAGCGCCATGGACTGTTCCTCATGGCAGTTGATAATCCGCTCCACAAGAACGCCTAACCGCTCGCCCTCTAAATGCTCCTGATAAAGCCCCTCCAGATAAATGGTTGGGAAAATGCTGTCCTCCTGTCTTGTTATGGCGATTCCCGTCTGCTCCACATCATTGTTTTTGGTCACATGGAGCACCCTGATCTCATAGGCATCCCCCATTCTTTCCTGTAATAAATCCACGATATTCTCTACAAATTTTTGAAATCCCATATTTCCCTTTCCCATTCTCTCCGGGCATATTGGGTAAAGAAAAAGACAACACAGACCTAAGTCTATATTGTCTTATGGGCTTTGACTCATGTAATGCTTTTATACTCTGGACAGATACTCGCCGGATCTGGTATCGATCTTGATCTTCTCGCCGTTTTCCACAAACAGCGGCACCATAACCTTCGCGCCGGTCTCCACGATAGCGGGCTTCGTCGCGCCAGTCGCGGTATCCCCCTTAAATCCCGGCTCGGTATCGGTGATCTCCAGCTCTACAAACAGCGGCGGCTCGATTGCGAACACATTGCCATTGTATGAACAGATCTTAACCATCTCGTTCTCTTTCACAAATTTCAGAGCATCCCCTACTGCCTCCGCATTCAATGCGATCTGGTCGTAGGTCTCCACATCCATGAAATTGAACAGGTCGCCGTCAGAATATAAATACTGCATGTCCTTTCTGTCAATACGTGCCTGAGGGAATTTCTCGGTGGGACGGAAACTCTTTTCCACCACACCGCCGTTGATGATGTTTTTCAGCTTCGTTCTGACAAAAGCTGCGCCTTTGCCCGGTTTTACGTGCTGAAATTCAATTATCTGAAAAACATTACCCTCCATCTCGACGGTAATGCCATTTCTGAAATCACCCGCTGATACCATATTTCTATCTCCTCCTAAGCTTTCACAAATATAATTCTTTTCTAGTTTATACTAAAAAAGTCTATTTTTCAACCTCTTTTTATAGAAAACATTTGTCGGCTGCTATCCGCCCGTCAAATTCATGCAGGCACGATTTGCCATTCCGATAGCAGCTGCCTTATCTATCCAGAATAAAATCGATCGCCTGAAGGTAACCGTCCAATCCCTGTCCGTAAATCTGTCTGTCGCATACCGGCGCCGTCACCGATACTTTGCGAAACTCTTCCCTCTGCGTGATATCGGAGATATGGATCTCCACCTTCTTTACCGTAATGCTCGCCAGCGCGTCCCTGATCGCATAGCTGTAATGCGTAAATGCCCCCGGATTGATCACAATCCCCTCCGTACCGTCGAAATAGGCATCCTGAATCCGGTCGATAATCGCGCCTTCGTGGTTACTCTGAAACACCTCTACGGTACTGTTCGTCTCCTCTCCCTTTTTCGCAATCATCTGCAACAGGTAGTCATAATCCTGCGTACCGTACACACTTTTTTCCCGAATCCCAAGAAAATTCAAATTCGGTCCGTTAATCACCAGTATCTTCATTCTTCTCACCCTCGCGCCAAGGCGCGCCTTTCCCTGTTCCGATATGTCACACCAGTTCTGCGTTTTCTTCTATCTCATCCAAAATCTGCGAAAAACTCTTGCCATCTACGGTAATCACCACATCCGCCGCCTCCCTGTAATACGGATCTCTCTCCGTGATCAGCGTCTTTATTCTCGTCAGAGGGTCCTCCACCTGCAAAAGCGGCCTTTTGGTGTCGTCTTTCACTCTCTCATAAATCGTCTCACCCTCGGCCCGCAGATAAAACACCTGTCCCAGCTCGTGCAAAAGCGCTCTGTTTTCCTCCCGCATGGGCAGGCCGCCGCCCACCGATATAATCTGGTTATTTGCGCTGCTTTTCAATCTTTTTAGACAGGCTGTCTCCCTGTCCCGGAAATACGACTCTCCGTCCGTCGCAAATATATCCGTTATGGTTCTGCGCTCTTCTTTCTCTATTTCCCTGTCCGTATCTATAATTGTCCGACGCAGGCGGTAAGACAGCCGAAGCCCGACCGTAGACTTGCCGCATCCCATAAATCCGATCAATATTACATTTCCCATGTTTTCCTCCATGCCAAGCTGTCCGCTGCGATGACATGCCCTTGTCTGCCGTACACCGAAAATTAATAAAAATGTGCTTTCAGCTTCTCATAAACCGCGTCCGCGTCCTCCCCGGACACCTTCACCCCGTTCCACAGCTCATAGGCAATGATCCCCTGATAGAGAAGCATCTTCAACCCGTTATACGCACGGCCGCCGCTCTCCTTCACCAGCTTCATAAACCGGGTTTCCCACGGGCTGTAAATCAGATCAAAGCCCGTGTGAACCTTCGCATAAAACTTTTCATCCGCAATCACCACATCCTCTACATGAGGCGCCAGCCCCACGGATGTTCCCTGAATCGCCAAAAACTTCCGCTCCGGCAGACTGTCAAAGTCCGAAAGGGCCATCGGTAAAACTACCTGCCGTTCCACCGAGCGGTTTACTTCCTCCGCCACCTTCTGCGCCTTTTCCACCGTACGGTTTAAGAGATACACCCGCTTTGCGCCCTTCACGGCACACAGATAGGCCACGGCTCTGGAAGCGCCTCCCGCTCCCAGCAGAATAATCTCCTCGTCAGCAATCTGAATATGCTCCGCCGTCATCGCACGGTAAAGGCCTTCCATATCCGTATTATAGCCTTTAAATCCGCCCGGTACCGCCGCCAGCGTATTGACCGCACCGATGGCTGCCGCAAGAGAATCCACCTCCCTCAGACAGGGAATCACCTCGCTCTTGTATGGCACCGTCACATTAAGTCCCAAAAGACGCAGCGCCTCCGCGCCCTTCACAGCGTCCGTAATCCGCCCGCTCTCCACCGGAAACGGCACGTACACAAGATTGTGCCCGAATCGTTTTGCAAGCGTGTTATGTATCATCGGCGAAAGCGTATGCTCCACCGGATTCCCGATCAGCCCGCAGGTTCTTGTCTTACCGTTTATCTCCATCTTTCTCCTCCATGCCTGTCCCGCCCGTTTTTAATGCGAACCAAAAGGCCTACCGCTGCTGCTTTTCCAGAGAGCGCCTGTAGAAGAACAGCACGATCCGCTCCAGCCGTCTCTTTAAAACAATCTGAATTTCCTCTTTCGGGTGAATAGGCTTAACCAAATAGGTCAATATTCCTGTCCGTTTTGCTCCCCACACATCCGTAAAAAGCTGGTCCCCCACAAAAAGCGTGGAGGCAGGATTTGTTTTCATCATCTCCATAGCGCGCAGATACCCCCTTTTCCCCGGTTTTCCCGCCTTATAAATATAGCGCGTATGTACCTCATCGCTAAACATTTTTACCCGCGGCTCTTTGTTGTTTGACAAAAGCACACTCTTGAATCCAATGCTTTTAAGCCTCTCAAAAAGCGCAATACTGCGCGCATCGGCGGGCGCGCCGTGGGGCACGAGCGTATTGTCTATGTCAAAGATAACACCTCGAAACCCTTTCCTGTATAATGCCTCAAAATCAATTTCATATGAGGAATCCAGATATACATCCGGATAAAAACTCGTAAGCCACGCCATCCCTGCACTCCTTTATCTTTCTCTGCTTTTACAATAATACAAAACACCTCACGATAACGCAAGGTGTTTTTTATTCGCCGTTTGTTTCTGCGGACAATGCGCCAAGCGGCTGCAAAGCAGACATTTGGCATATGCCGCAAGCGTGAAATACCCTGTGTCCTGCTGCGGGCGTCTCACTTGTCCAGCACGTTTTTTAATTCTTCCATAAAGGTGTTGATATCCTTAAACTCCCTGTAAACAGAAGCAAATCTGACATAGGCTACGGCCTCTAAGTCCTTGAGCTTATTCATAACCAGCTCCCCGATCACCTGACTGGGAATTTCTTTCTCTTCCCGGTTAAAGATTTCCGTCTCCACCGCGTCCACCAGTTGATTGATCTGATTGGCGCTGATAGGCCTCTTATGGCAGGCTCTTAACACACCCGCTTCGATCTTGGATCTGTCATAAGTCTCTCTGTTATTATCTTTCTTTATGACAATGAGCGGTATCGTCTCCACCTTCTCATAAGTGGTAAACCGCTTGTCACACTCGTCACAGACACGCCGTCTGCGGATGGAACTGTTGTCCTCCGCCGGTCTGCTGTCAATGACCCTCGTATTCTCATGTCCACAAAAAGGGCATTTCATCCCGGATATCCTCCTTATCCACCTGTACTTGAGCCAATAGAAAAAATTGCCGCACCCAACATGTTCATTATAGGATAAAACACTCATTATGTCAACTATCTTATGGTAACCATATTGACATCCGGCCCCACAGAAAAATCTGCGTCAAAACGTTAACATTTACAGGCAGATATCCACCACGATAATATCCGGTCCGATCTTTTTGATATCTTTATAGCAGATCACATAATCCGGCTCGCTTCCGAAAAAACCGCACCATTTATTGTCTCCCGGAATAATCAGCTTGAAAATCTGTCCCGTGCACTCGTCAAACTCAAAATCGCTCACCTTTCCGAGCCGCTCACAGTTTTTCAGGTTGATGACTTCCTTTTTCTTTAATTCCGAAAATAACATAGGAACCTCCCCGGGCTTTTTATTATCATATGCCGCCACCGGAAGGAGGTTCCTGTTTTTCTTTTCATCCGCAGCGTATCACTGCTCCTCTACATAATCTGCGCTGACATAACCAAACTCATATCCATATTCATCCGGCAGATAAATTTTGTACCAGTGGCCGCCTTCCACGACCTCTGCATACTCGTAAGTTTCCCCCTTCTTCGCCGTCGTAATGACAGTCGTTCCGTCAGTACTCGGATTGTCCCTGATCCTCACATCAGCGACAGTGACTATCGTGCCCGCGGCTGAAGTTTCAATCACCGTCTCCTCTCCCGAATCCTCGGGCGGCTCCTCTAATCTCTGACCGTCATCCTGTGCTTCCCCCTCCTGCTCGCCTTCCTCCTCTTCCTGTTCCTGCTCCTCGGCCGCCTTATCATAGTTCTTAGGCACATACCGCTGAAATAGCTGAAATCCCAGTACCGCCACAATCACCAGTAGAATACAGCCCACAGCAACCGTCATGATGGAAAGTATATCCACACTCTCCTCGTCATCATCATCGTAGTCCCAGTCTTCTTCCTCCCAGTCCCGCCGCCTTCTGGGCCTCTCATCCTGAACCGGCCGCTTTTTCGACGGCGGTGCAGGGTTCGCCCTTTTTCTCGGCGCGTCCGGGTTCGATTTCCTTCTAGATGTCTCCCCTGAGTCCGGCCTCCTTCTCGGCATCTCCTCGGTGTCCGCTCTCCTTCTCGGCGCGTCCTCTGCATCCGCCCTTCTTCTCGGCATCTCCTCTGTATCTGGCCTCTTTCTGGGCGTCTCCTCTGTATCTGGCCTCTTTCTGGGCGTCTCCTCTGTATCTGGCCTCTTTCTGGGCGTCTCCTCTAATCCCGCTCTCCTCTTAGGCGCTTCCCCGGTGTCCGTCCGCTTTGCCGGACGTCCCTCTCCCACTTCCGCACCACAGCTTGGACAGAATCGGGTACCCTCCCGCAGCGTCTCTCCGCATTCCGGGCATTTCTTTTTTCTTATCACCTTCACGCCACATTCGGGACAGAACTGATCGTCCTCTAAAAGCGGCGCACCACATTTCTTGCAAACCATAACTCTCACTCCTCATTTATCATATGTCCTGAATCTTTTCCATAGACTATGGTATCAAAAAACTCTTTATTTGTAAAATTTTATCCGCTGTTTTTTCTTAAGATTTTGTGAATAATTTCCCATGAATCGCACATGCTTGTTACATACCCAAAGAAACAGACAATAAATTTCACGAAAGGGTGGTAGCGTCATGGTACAGGGAAAAGTAGAAATCTGCGGCGTCAACACTGCCAAACTGCCGCTTTTAAAAAATGCGGAAAAAGAGGAATTGTTTAAAAAAATCGAAGAAGGCGATCAGGACGCCCGAATGGCATATATCAACGGCAATCTCCGACTCGTCCTAAGCGTAATCAAGCGTTTTCATTCCAGCAGCGAAAATGTGGACGATCTCTTTCAGATCGGATGCGTCGGTCTGATTAAGGCAATCGACAACTTCGACAGCTCTCTCAATGTAAAATTCAGTACCTATGCCGTGCCCATGATCGTGGGCGAGATTCGCCGGTATCTCCGCGATGCCAATTCAATACGCGTGTCACGCTCCTTAAAAGACACTGCCTACAAGGCCATCTACGCCAAGGAGCACCTGACCCGCACGAACTCCCGCGAACCTACCGTCACGGAAATCGCCACGGAGATCGGCATTCCCAAAGAGGATATCGTCTATGCGTTAGACGCCATCCAAAGCCCCTTGAGTCTTTATGAGCCTGTTTACACGGACGGCGGCGACACCCTCTATGTCATGGACCAGATCAGCGACAAAAAAAACGGCGAGGAGGTGTGGGTAGAGCATATCTCACTGACGGAAGCCATGAAAAAACTGACCAAACGGGAACACGAAATTATCTCCCTGCGCTTTTTTGAAGGCAAGACACAGATGGAAGTGGCTGATAAAATCGGCATTTCCCAGGCACAGGTGTCAAGGTTGGAAAAGAACGCGCTTAAAACTATGCGGCTGTATCTGACAGCGTAGTGATCCGGGAAGGGGCCGCTTACCCCTTCCCACGCAAAAACTGCTCAAAATCCGCCCGCATCTGCTGAAAATTCTTTCTCTGATCTACCTGATACCCCGTATGCTTTCCTGCATAGACCGACATCCATTCATCCAGATCCTTGTCCTCTTTGTAAGAATAAACCATCATCGCCAGAAGGGACGGCCTGTTTCCGGCGCTGCGTATTTTGGAGCCGATTTTCACCGTCTCATCTAACAGCACGTCCAGAGATTCTTCATACAAATCCAGATCCGCCTGAATATCCTTCCCGTCCATCTCAAGATTGTCCGCGAAAAAGGATACCAGACCGCCGTCCGGTTGCTCATCCGCGTCATGTTGCAAAAACTCTTTCAACAGTCCTTCCAGCATAGCAAGTTTATCGGTAACCACCTGCCTGTCCTTCGTGCCAAGCTCCCGGTCGATCTCGTCGAAAAGAAGGCCCTTTTCATTTTTCCTGACGCCTCTGAGACGGAACTGAAACTCCCGCAAAAAGTCCGCGAACCTGATATCCTCCTCATGACAGCGTGTAAATCTGTCGAAAAGCGTAAGGAATATAAAGGAATCCTTTTTATTAAATATCTCCCTCATGTCGTCCGTCACTATATGCTCCAACCGGCGCAGATTATCCGAAAGCCGCTCCCATTCTTCCCCCGACGCATGTTCGTTCAGGTATTTGCAGACGGCCTTAGGCTGTGTTTTCCAGTGATCAAAATGTCCGGTGCACATGATTGTTTCCACCACTACCCTCTCCACTGCGCCTTTCGTTCTCTCCTTCTCCGTATAACTGCTGCACTCCACAAAAAACCTGCTTTCCGCAATCTTTCGGATGCGGCTGGCAAATCTGTCGATATAAGTGAACGCTCTCTGATCCGGGTTCATGGCCACATGGTTGTTATAACGCTTAATATACCTGGAAATCCGGGAACTGTCACAGCATTCGTGAATAACCGTTTCAATCTGATACTCGTCGAATTTTTCCTGCAATTCCACGGGCAGTTTTTCAAACGTCTTATTTCTGATATCAAATACGGCGTCCTCAAACATAACGGCTCCTCCCTCGTCCACATACTTCTTCTTATAGGGAATCATGGCATTTTCCACAACGGAGGTAATTTTATAATTCATTTCTCTGAATTTACGCAGAGCCGCCGTCCTGCATCCGCCGTCCACAATATGCAGTTTCGAGTCTTCCTCCTCGCCAAGAATAATCGGCGGAATATAGTCGTCCGTCAGCACTGTGACTACCAGCTCGTTGATCTGTTCCTTGTTCCAGACGAAATTTCTCTGCACATCCGCGTTATTGTCAATATCTCCCTTCCTGTTTTTCTTCAGATACATCTCCAAAGTATAGGTCTGTTTTCGTGGTCTTGCCATCTCAAATCCCCCTTTTCTATCCTGCGCAAATTAGAGCAGTACAAAAGTATTCCTGTATGAATGAATCGCCGCCTGACAGTCCGTATACTGTCTTTTACTGATCTGCAGTTTTTCCCTGACCTCGTCCGGAGAATAGCCGTCCGCATACAGACACAAAACGTCCTTCTGCAGCTTCGACAGCCTGCTCAGATACAGCTTCGTCCTCCTGCTGTACCCCTCCTCACTCTTTTCGAGCACCTCTCTCTCAATCAGAAAATCCCCTGCAATGATATCCCCCAGCGTCAGATCCCCTTCCTCGTCTATATAAGTGTCAATCGGAACCGCAAGCCTGTCCGCCCGGCGTTTTTCCCTGTTTATCCTCGTCAGTTCCGTCTTTATCCTGTTAAAAAGGCAGGAATATAAAAAAGCGTCAAAGCTCCTGTCGCCGTCGTAACGCTCTATAACGTCCGCAAAAACCTCGTTCGCAAGCGAATAGAACTCGTCCAGATCCCACTCTGATAATTTTCCGAATTTCAAAAGTATCCGCTCCACTATCCTGCGGAGCTTTCCGGCATTGTTCTCATAATACGCCGCTATCATCTCTTCCATCTGCTTTACCTCACTGTTTCTATATACTTCGTAATCTTGTGTACCGCCTGCGCGGCTTTTGTATTTGGTAATGATAAGCATAGAACATGTGTTCTTATTTGTCAATATGTTTTTCCAAACAAACGTTCGTTATTTAATTTATGGTACATATTGCAGCCAAAAACGCTGCCGTTTCCTTATCATACCTTTTTACCTGTCCTAAAAAACGGACTTTTACCTTTCGCTTGCCCAATGCAAAAATCGCAAAAATCAGAAATCAAATGGAGAAATACATAGTGTAGCCCGGCCATCTGCCGGGCCCGCGGACACAAAAACGAAAGGAGAATAAAACTATGCCAAAAACATATAACAGACATAATATCATGCAGACAGACCACACAACTTTCGGAGGCATTATTTATCCGTCCGATTTCAACACAGAATCCAGAAAAAAACCGCGTATGAGCGGTTCTCTGATCGCAGGCCGTATCGCTCAGGATTTCAGATTCGACGAAACGTGCAGAAAAAACGTGCAACAGCTTGTCCATGCCGCCGAAAAACGCACGGCGCCACAGAAAGGAGGCATATACCATGCTTGACAGACAATACCATTTATACTCGGTGGACACCGGAAATTTTTATAGCAGCCGCGAAAAATATCTGCATGAAATGAACTGCAGATACCGCAAAGAACGCAACTACATACAAAACAAACTGCCGGAAATGGAAAAAAAGCTGAGACAATACGGTATCTCCGAGGAGGCACTGCATCTTCTGAGAAAAGGAAAAAAACCTGATCCGCCCGCCGCAGAAGCATACGCCGATGCCGTAGACGCTTACCTTCACCGGATCAGACTCATTCATCATAAAAGAGCGAAGGCAAAGGAATCCAAAGAAAAACTGCTCACCCTTCTTGCAAATAAAGTCAGACAGAACGAATTAACAGACGGCCGGGATCATATCCGCACACTCAGACCGGACGCACTCTCGGACGCAAACGTGATATCCGTCTTTGACTCCGCGCTGAGCCGTGCGGTCGGTATCGGCCAAAACGAGCTGACCGACTCCCTGATGATTGTCCAAGTTTACTATTTTGACGTATTTAAAGACCTTTTCTTTTACGGCTTCGTCCACGAGGGAGAAAAATACATTTACTTTACTTCCTCCGCCGGGCAGATCCGCAGCAAAAAAGCGGTCTTTATGAAAGAAACCGTATGGAACCGGATCAAAAAGACCATTATGTGCGGTCTGACCATAGAAAAAATCAACGCCAGAGGAGGCAACAATGTGAACAAGCATCTGGCCTACATGGCGCTTGCCAACTCCGCCACGGACGAGTGGGCGGAATTTGACATCGACAAATCCATTGTCATCGAGGACTTTGAGACAAAAGTCTATGGCTCCTTTGACTTTGTGGATGAGACGGACTATTCCATCACCAGAAAAACAGACGCCATTCCCGTGCCGTACACCGACGGCGCCGGTATGATCCTGCCCGCCGTCTCGTCCAAAAACTTCATGTTCCGCGCGCCCTGGATCAAAGGGCTTCTAGGCGTGTTCGATTTTAGAAAATTCGTGGAAGGAAGCGGCTGCTCTCCCGTCATTCACGATATTTACGGCCAGACGCACGACATTATAAAAGAGGATATTCAAATTATTTTCACCAAAAGCCAGTTTAAAATGTATCCCTACTATGACTCTTGGGACGAATACAAAACCTGCTTTAAAAAATACAATTGCAGCGCCGGAAGATGCAATGTGGAGGAGGAACGGATCAAAAAGGCGAAAATCAATTACCAAATGCTGCAGACGCTCACCGACATCACGGATGAGGAAATCGACCTGCTGACGCAGAAATCGGCGGACCGCATCCGCAATATATGCACCTCGAAGGAAACCATGCTTGACGTTCTGGGCATACCCCCATACAACACGGACATGACACCTTTTCAGCAGGCCGTTAAACGTTACCCTCCCCTGCTTTGCGACACCTACACAAAAGACATTCTACGGGAAATAAAAAACAGCCTGCTCAAAAAATATCGAAGCGGAAAACTTGAGGTAAACGGCAGATATACTTTCCTGCTTCCCGATTTTTACGCCGCCTGCGAGCACTGGTTTGAAAAATCGGCCAATCCGCAAGGCCTGCTGGCGGACGGAGAGGTATTCTGCCACCTGTTCCGGCGCTATGACAAGCTGGACTGCCTCAGAAGCCCGCACCTGTACAGAGAACATGCCGTGCGTCACAATGTGGCGTCTGAATCAGATTCCGGCCGTGCCGAAAAACTGCGGGAATGGTTTCCCACGGACGGACTCTATGCCAGCACCCATGACCTGATCAGCAAACTTCTGATGTACGACGTGGATGGGGACAAATCCCTCGTGACAGCCGACCCGAAGCTGATTGAAATTGCAGAGCGCAATATGAAGGGGATCGTCCCCCTCTACTATAATATGAGGAAAGCCAAACCCACGCTCTTAAATAAGCCGAATATCTACGCCGGACTGCACGCCGCCTTCATCGGCGGAAATATCGGAATCTACAGCAACGCCATCTCAAAGATCTGGAACAGTGAAGTGTTTCTGTCCGGTTCTGAGGCGGAAAAACAGGAAGCCGTCGACTGTGTGAAACAGCTCTGCTGTCAGAACAACTTTGTGATCGATTTTGCCAAGACCTTATATAAACCCGAATTTCCCAAAGAGGTCAGCGAACGGATCGCCGGATACACCGGAGACAAACTTCCCGCCTTCTTCGAATTTGCGAAGGATAAAGATAAATCTCAGATTCGTGGACGCAACGGCAGCTTCGTAAACAAGCTGTACGACAAAATTCCGGACAAGCCGATCAGCACCCGCAGTCTCCATCTGGACACGCCCGACTACCGGAAAATGATGGCCGATCCGGAAATCCGGTGCAGCGACGAAGCGGCCGCCCTCTACGACGCCCTGAATAAGCAGTACCGCTATGCGGTTCACATGAAAGATTCACATGCCGACAACATGCAGTATCTCGCAGCCAAAATCCGTGAGTCCTTCTCCGCCCTCGGCTATTCCGAGGAAACTGTCGCCGACATGCTGACAGAATACCTGTACGGCAGGGGAAAAAGGTACAAACAGCTTTTGTGGTTCTGCTACGGAGAGCAGATCGCGGCAAATCTCAGAAATCACATAGAAACACCAGACACCAAATACATCCCCTGCGCCGACTGCGGAGAATGGATTGAAATCCGCGCCAAAGACAACCGCACAAGGCGCTGCCCTGCCTGTCAGAAAACCTATGTGCGTATGTATGACCGAAACCGCAAACAAAGACGTTCCGTTTAACAAAACGGTTGAAAACAAGTCATCCCCACTGGTCGAAAGAAAACGGCTAAAAAACCAAAAAACCATCCGCAGTGGACTTTCCTTTGTGTGTATAAGGGAAACAGCACATTGCGCAATGGCTGCAAACAGGAGGAAACCATCTTGATCATCACACAGGAAAACCTCATAAACCAAATAGCCGGCAAAGAAGAAATCAGTCCTGCAACCGTCCGCAGAGTTTTCAAATCGGCGGAGGATATTATTTTTAACTGCTTGTCTTCCACTACCTCCTCTGAAAACACCGTCGTGAAAGTATTGGATGGATTGAGCCTGGAATGCGCCCTCCTTCCCGAACGGGAAATCCACACTTACGACACCATCGTCTGCAGGGAAAGACTTTGGACAAAGCCCAAAATCACACGGTACTACAACAGAAAGCTGAACGGCTATTTTAAATGAAAGCAGGTGATCCTTTGAAGCTTGGCTATTTTGAACTACTGTCTCCCGACCCGGTACAGGTTCCGTCGGCCGGAGGCGTAAAGTCTCCCACTCTGCGTGAAATCTCTTCCCTTGGTTACAGCACCTACCGGCATTATCTGGCAGTTCTTTCTCTCGATCTGGACGCGTACCTGTCCATGACCGGCACAGCCGAACTATATGCGCTCCTTTCTGAGGAGGAAAAAGCGAAAATGACTCTGTTCGATCTGCTCCTGTCCAGTCAGCCCTCCCGCGAACTGATACGGAACATGCTGGACTTTTTTATGGAGGGAACCGTCACCTTCTCCGAATCCGGACATTCCTTTCTGGTCTGCGGTGGCAGCGGACAGACAGGGCGGATTACAAGGGAAAACTACCTTGCGGTGTGCGATCTGATCGGACAGCTCAACTACCTGAAACCAAGACGCAGCGAAGATTTATCGAAAGTGAAAAGCAAAAAGGCGCTTGAGATTATGAAAAAGCTTCAAAAGGGAAGGGCCGAGAAGGAAAAACTGGCAAAAGCAGATCAAAACATGGAGCTGGGAAATATTATCTCGGCCGTCGCCAACAGAAGCCATTCCCTGCATATCCTCAACATCTGGGATCTGACCATATACCAGCTCTGGGACTGCTTCGCAAGACTTTCCGGCAATAACCTGTACAACATTCAATCCATGAGCGTTGCGGCGTGGGGCGACAAGAATCACTCCTTCGACGCTTCGGCATGGTTCAAAAAAATAGAAACAGAAAATTCATAACATCCAAAGGAGGAACACATCATGACAAACACTAACATGGCAAACAGAGAGGTCTGCGATCTTCTTTTCGTGGACTACGCCACCAAGAAGCCTTTTCTCAATCTGGATTTCGCCAACGTCAGCACAACCGAGCTGACCGGGGAGTCCGTATTCGCCCACGGCGGAAAAGGCCATCCCAAGCGCGTCCAGTTCTCCGGCGAGAGAGGCGGCACCATCACTATCGAAACGCAGATCCAGACTGTTAAACTCTGGCAGTTGATCACTGGCGGTGAGGTTTCCAAATCCGCGAAGTTCGTGTCCAGAACGGAAACGTCCGTGGACGAGTCCGGAACCATCATTACCCTGACAGACACACCGGCAGCGGACAGCGTGGTTGTCTACAAAGCCGACGACGACTGCGGCACAGAGCTGGAATGCACTGTGAGCGACAATGTCATCGCACTCACATCCGTACTGAACAGCGGAGACGCCGTTATCGTTTACTACATGAAGGAGGTAAACGAGGGCGTGCAGAGAATCAACATCAAATCCACCAGCTTCCCGAAGAATTTTATCGTCTACGGAGACACGGTTATGAAGACCGAGGACGACGAGGCGCTGCCGCTTAAGCTGACCGCTTACAAGTGCGCTCCCCAGTCCAACATGTCTCTCAGCTTCAGCAATAACGGCGATCCCGGAAGCCTGACCATCACCGCTGATCTGATGGCGGATCAGGACAACAACATTCTCGATCTCACCCTCATCGAGGAATAATTCGATCCGGCTGTCCTTTTGAAACAAGGGCGGCCGGATGACACCATTTCTCTCATTCAAAAACCTCATCATAGGGATAACACTTACAGTCCGTATCTGTTATCCCTTTTTTTTACGACAACCGAAAATACCAAAAGGAAACGGTGCCTTACACACCGTAGTCAGGAGTGCCTATGGAATTCACACAATTAGTACAATATATTCTTTACGTTATATTGACGGCCATTCTTCCCGTAGCCGCAAAATATACTGTCGAACTCATTCAGACAAAAATCAGGGAAAGTGTCTTCATCGAGGAAGCCGCAAAAACGGAAGCCCGGAGTCTCCTCATAAAAGGCGCCCTTTCAGACGTCATGGACGCCGTTCTGTATGTCAACCAGACCTTTGTGGACACCCTGAAAGCGAAAGGTGAATTTACGCAGAGCGCGTGGGAGGAGGCAAAGAAAAAAGCATACAATGCCGCCTTGCTCACGGTCTCCGAAGAGTCTAAAAAAGCGGTGGCCTGCGTTTACGGCTCCTTCGACAACTGGCTGCAACTAAAAATAGAAGCCTCCGTTCAGGCGGCTAAAACAAATAAGGACGTGATCTTATGAAGAAAATAATCAGCGAAAACGGACTTGCCCTCATCAAGCGGTTTGAGGGCTGCCGGTTAACCGCCTATCGGGACAGCGTGGGCGTGTGGACCATCGGTTACGGCCACACTTCCGGCGTATCCCAAGGTCAGACCATTACACAGACGCAGGCTGACGCCTTTCTGCGCGCCGACTGCGCAGGCGCCGAAAAGGCAGTAAACCGCTACATGGATATTTACCACTGGAATCAGAACCAGTTTGACGCCCTCGTCAGCTTTACCTTCAACTGCGGCGCCGGAAACCTGAGAACCCTGCTGGACGGCGGCGCACGCAGCATCGCCCAGATCAGCGAAAAAATCCCCGCCTACCGCAAAGCCGGAGGAAAAGTTCTGCAGGGCCTTATCAACAGACGTGCCGCCGAGAAGGCATTGTTCGATATCCCCGGCTCCCCGGCCCAAAATCCCTCTCCTGCATACACAAAGCCCGTCAGCTATCTGCAGACCGATCCCCGCTGGAAAGCACACAACTACTCCGCCAAAGGTGAGCAAAAAACCATCGGCAGTTCCGGCTGCGGCGTCGCCGTTTCCGCCATGGTGATCGCCTCCCTGAAAGACCCGTCCGTAACGCCCACCGCCACCGCACAGTGGTCCATGTCCCACGGCTATAAAGCGTTGAACCAGGGAACCTACTACTCCTATTTCGTTCCTCAGTTTTCCGCATACGGCATCCACTGCGATCGGCTAAACCAGTTAAATCTCTACGGAAAAACCGTCTCAGCCGACCATGAAAAAGCGCTTCTCGCACTGAAAAGCGGCGACTGGGTGATCGCCTGCATGGGGAAGGGAAACTGGACAAACACCGGCCATTTTATTCTTCTGTACCGCTTTGAAAACGGCTTTGTATACATCAACGATCCCGCCTCCACAAAGGAGACTCGCACCAAAAATACATGGGATCTGTTCGCGAAGCAGGTAAAATATATGTGGGTCGTGCATGTTCCCGGCAAAACGGTCTCTGTGACAGACCTGTGATACGCCTGGAAAGAAAAACGAGGGGGATGATAAAACATGAATGAAATAGCGGAACTCTCAAAAATAGATTACCTGTCCGTATTTCCCGCCGCATTTGCCATGCTGGCCGGAGCAAAGGCAATTCTCTCCCTCTTTGAGTGGCTTGTGGAAAAGCTCGGTCTGGAAACAAAATGGATGCGGCGGCGGCGTGAAGAGCACGAGCTGCTGATCCGAACCTCCAGGAACCTCACTGCCCTGCAGACACAGCATGCGCACGACATGCAAAAATCCGACAGACGGGATGAGGAGATCTCCTCCGATATCAAGAGGCTCACCCGCATGTTTGTGGATAAGGAAATCGACGATATGCGCTGGGAAATCAACAACTTCGCCACCAAGGTTTCGGAGGGAAAGCCCTGCAACAAGGACAGTTTCAAACACTGTATCCGTATTTATGAAAAATACGAGCAGATCCTTTCGGAAAACGGCTTTGAAAACGGCGAGGTGGAGATCTCCATGGAATTGATCAACGACGCTTATATGCGGAAATTGAGGGAGGGGTTTTAGAAAAAGGCAAAATGCCTTACTTGACTTATCGTCTGAAATATTGTGTAAAGAGACGAGGTTTGCTGCTTCGTCTCTTTGTACTCATAGAACTGCGAGATCCAATAGCGGATAGCATCTTGTAAAACCCAAAGGGATGGCATATAATTATAAAAGCATTGAGGAACTATGCATCCATGTACAAACTGAAGGAGTCAAAGTATATGCCCGACATTGCCGAAATTCAAAAAGCCATAATACCTATCGCACATTCTTATGGCGTTAAACGTCTATACCTCTTTGGCTCATATGCAAAGGGAACTGCAAATGAAAAAAGTGATATAGATCTTTTAGTAGAAAAGGGAAAACCTATGTCTTTGTTAAAACTTTCCGCAATGCGTCAAAAAGTTCAGGAATCTCTAAATCTTTCCGTCGATTTAATAACCACGGCAGGAATCGGGGAAGATTTTAGAAAAGAAATAGCCGGAACGGAGATTTTATTATATGAAGAATAGAAATATGGAGTTGCCTGACACCGACAAACTCCTTTTTTATTGCTCTGCATCCCGCCAGAATACAGAAATATATCATGCAAATCTCCCTTTCTGTACTGTGTCGGTCTGCAGGCTGGCAGACTTATAAAACAAAAAAACCACCAACTACAAAACCAAAAAAGATGAACCGTCTATGGACAATTCTTCTACGGATTCAAGGAACAATTCCAAAAACATGTATGACTGAAATGGTATGGGAAACACGGATACTTTAGAATTAATTGTGAAGAGGCGGACTGCACAGGGTATTCCCTCGTGTCGGGTTCCGCCATATGGATTTTCTAAGATATTCCGGCGACGGCTGTGAAATGCGGACGAAACCGCCCTCTATTCGCCATCCGGGCTCATTTCGGACTTTCCGGGACATCCGTGTCCCGGAATTTCTGGATGCTGGACGGAATATAAGAAAATCTCATATGCCTCCACAGGACGACTTCGGGAACACCCTGCGCAGTCCGCCGCATACAGAATCTAAGGCTTCCACTTATGTCCGCAGTTCGCGCAGCGGTTCACGGTTCTCCCGGAGCCGATGAAGCCTGTCAGGAGGGAATAGCCTCTCTGCCCCGCAGTGATGTTGGTGGAACCGCATCTGGGACATTTCACGGTGCTGGCTGCCTGTGCACGGCTGTTTTCCTGCTGCTGTATCTGGTTTTTAAATTGGCTGAGTTTTAACTTGATATTCGATTGGATCTTTTTGCTTTAATTGAATCATTGACTCAAGAAAATTTATATCATTACTTATTTGGCTATTACGTCTTCCTGTAATATATCTATCTCAACCAATTACATTCATGCGTTTGTCGTGGATGACCGCTAAAAAATGCTTGCGGCACTTTGGAGATTGTGGTATATTAAACATAAAGAAGGACATCTGCGTCAACAGATGCCCAACAGGAGCTACCGATAGACGGTTAGTCCGATTAGTCAGTTACAGCTATAGCCGCATCCTTTGGTCGAGAGGGCGGCTATTTCTGTGTCTTGTTACTATCCTTACCGATAGAGTATCCTATTTCGAAGCAGGTCAAGCCAAAGCTCAACACCGCCATAAGTCCTAAAATATCCATTGGCTCAGCCCTCCTTTCTCCAGATTCCCTTGCGGGTTTCTATGTAATCGGAGGGTCACAGTCCCTCCGAAATGCCGATATCGGAATTTCGGAGGTTATGCCGACTTTCATTAAATGCCGATAATTATGATCTATATTGGGGAGAATCTGAAAAATCAGGATTCTCCCCTGTTTTTATCGGCATTTTATTTT
>CAMTMP010000030.1 GCA_947073545.1 uncultured bacterium | reverse complement strand
TCTTTTGCAAAGCTACCCTATGATAGCTTGTTTAAGTGTGCCATTTATCGGCTGTCCTCTACTTTCTTTCACACTAACTACCCGTGTCAGATTTCACTGGATGACATTGCGGAGACGGTGATGCTGAGCAAAAGCAGCGTACTGAATATTTTTCAAAAAAACATTCACACTTCACCGATCAATTATCTGGTGAATTACAGGCTGAAACGGGCAGCAAAGCTGCTCACGACAACACAGGAAAGTGTCTCGGCAATAGCCCGGAAAACCGGGTTTGACAATGTCGGTTACTTTTGCCGGAAATTCAAAGAAGTGTTTCAGGCAACGCCCGGCGAATACAGGAAAGCGGATCGGGGAGTCATCCATTCAGAGAATTGCAAATGCGGCATTGTAAATTAATGTCCTGTTTCAATTTTTGTCTGGCTCTTTTTTCAGGCTGTGCGATGTATGAAAAGAAGAACATAGAAAGGATAGCAAACTGTATGACTAAGTGATATAATTGTGCAAACATTGATCAATGGATCGTTAGAAAGAAGCAGCGTAGTTTTGGACGCGTCGCTTCCGGCGGCATCGGACGAACGGTGATTTTCCCACAATAACAACCAATGTATCGGGAGCAGGTGCTCTTTTTCAAAGGAGAAGGCCAAAGAGAAAAGTATTTAATAAACAGTCATAAATGACTTGAATGATAATGGAGGAATACAATGGAGCGTTTAGAACAGCAGAGTGGAATACAGAGCGTTCAAAATCTGGAAACCATCATCAATGAGGGACTTCGTGTCGCCCTGCTGGAGGAAACCCCGGACCAGTCTCTGGAGGTGTTGATAGAGCATCTGGGAAAAGCGCTGAACGGAGAAAGGATTTATATATTTGAGCAGAACGAGTCCGGTGGCGATGACAATACATATGAATGGGTAGCCGAAGGCGTGGAGCCGGAAAAGGAGAATCTTCAAAATGTACCCGCTGAGGTTTGCGCAAGCTGGTATCGGAAATTCAGCATTGGCAAACATATCGTCATCAGAGATCTGGAAGAAATCCGGGAAACGGATCCGCTCCAATATGAGAGCCTGAAAAGACAGAACGTGCATTCTCTTGTGGTGGTTCCGCTGTATGACGGTAAAAATTTTATCGGCTTTTACGGGGTGGACAATCCGCCTGTGAAATTGTTGGAATACGCGTCGAATATGCTCCAGACGGCGGCATATTTTATTGTGTCGTCCCTGAAAAGGCGCAATCTGTTCCGTGAGCTCCAAAAGCGGAGTTATAATGTCCTTCAGGCGCTCAGTGTGGACTATCTGGGCATTTATCAGGTGAACTTTGATACAGGTGAATGCGAGGTATATCGAAACAGCGAAAAGACGGATATGGATTGGAGCGCAAGCTTTGAGGACGGCTATCAGGCGGCTATGGAGCGGTACATTTCCAGATGCGTGGCACCCAGAGATCAGAAAAAACTTGCAGCTGTGACAAAAAAGGAGTATGTGCTTTCGCAGCTTCGGACGAAGAAAAAGTTCTATGTGCGCTATCAGGTGAACGACAGCGCTTTCGGGCTGAGACACATGGAGATTCATTTTTCCGCCACGGAGAATACAGGGGAAGAGAACTGCGTCATTTTTGCGCTGCGGGATGTGAACGCCGTGGTGGAGCGGGAAGAGAAATACAAGCTGGAGGCGAGACAGAATCTGGAGGAAATTCTGGAGGGAGCCAGAACCGGTATCTGGACGATTGAGCTGGAGGATGACTGCGAGCCGAGGATGTATACCAACCGGATTATGCGGACGCTGCTTGGCGTATCGGAGGAGATCGAGCCGGAGGAGTGCTACCGGCATTGGTTCCAGAACATTGAGCCGGACTATGTGGAGATGGTGCAGGATGCGGTGCAGGAGATTTTGAAAACCGGCCGCGCGGAAGTGATTTATCCGTGGAAACATCCGGAGCTTGGCAAAATATATGTCCGCTGCGGCGGTGTGCAGGACAAGACATTCAAGAAACCGGGCGTCTGTCTGAACGGATATCATCAGGATATCACGGAGACGATGGTGACGCAGAAAAAGCAGGACAAAGCCATTATGGAGCTGTTAGAGAAGGTAAGACGGGCAAATTCGGCAAAGAGCGAATTTCTGTCCCACATGTCCCATGATCTGCGCACACCCATCAACGGCATTCTGGGGATGCTGGCTATCATAGAAAAGAGTCAGGATGATCCTGAGCGGCAGAGGGAATGCCGGAAGAAAATACGTGTGTCGACGGAGCATTTGCTTTCTCTGGTCAATGATGTTTTGCAGATCAGCAAGATGGAGAGCGGCATACGCGCGGAGGCGGAGGAGTCGTTTGAAATCCGGGAAGTACTGGATAACAGCATTATGCTTTTGGCCGAAAGAGCGGAGGAGCGGGGAATCCGGCTGACATTGAAGGAAGCGGATATAGAGCACGGCAGAGTGATTGGAAATCCGCTGCATTTACAGCAGATTCTGATGAACATTATCGACAATGCCATCAAATATAACCATCCGCAGGGGGCCGTCTTCGTTACGGCAAAGGAGACTGCCTGCACGGGCGGCGGCGCAGAATATGAGTTTGTGGTAGAAGACACCGGAATCGGCATTGGGGAGGATTTTAAAAAGCATATTTTTGAGCCGTTTACCCAGGAGCATAAAAGTGCGAGGACGCACTATAACGGCGTTGGGCTTGGCATGTCTATCGTGAAGCAGTTGGTAGACCAGATGAAAGGACATATTGCGGTGGAAAGCCAGACCGGGAAGGGGAGCATGTTTCGGATTACCCTGTCCATGCAGACAGACGAGACGTGGAATGCGCAGCCTTCGGAGGAGGAGCAGAAGGGGATGGATTCCATTGCCGGGATGCGCGTTCTTCTGGTGGAAGATAATGAGATAAACTGTGAAATCATTGAGTTTATGCTTACGGATGCGGGGGCTGAAGTTGTGACCGCAAATGATGGAAAAGCGGCTGTGGATGTATTTACACAATCCGACCCTGGGACCATTGACTGTGTGCTTATGGACTTGATGATGCCGGTTATGAGCGGATATGAGGCAACGCGTGTGATTCGAGGGATGAACAGGCCAGACGCGAAAGCCGTACCTATCATTGCGCTGTCTGCCAACGCGTTTGATGAAGATGTGGCGATGGCCAAGGATGCCGGAATGAATGAACATCTGGCGAAGCCGGTGGACATGGGAAAAATGTTCCATGTGATGAGCGGGCTGAGCTGCCGGACGACATAAAATTTCGGGACATTATATTGGGCGCAGTCGTCAATATGATTTTGGATCCTGTCTTTATTTCCGTATTGGGACGGGTGCTGCAGGCGCGGCCATTGCGACCGTGATGAAGGTGAACCTGATTGCGGTTCTGATTCTGGTGGGAAAACATCTGCCTATTCCGGCGTTCTGATGGCGCAGGCTGTCTCCGATCTGCTGACGGCTATATTGGCAGTGATTCTGCTTCATATTCTGCTTCGGAAGCCTGCTTCCATTTCATTGCAGAAAGGATGATAGAAACAGCTGAATTATCTGACAATTTGATGAAAAGTCTTTATTTACAAACTGTCTAAGTAGGTGTATTATTGTATACATGTAGAACGCAAAGGAGCGCTAGATGTCTCTTTTGCGTTTTTTCTTATTTGAAAGATACCTATAGAAAGTCAGGAGAGAAGATTGAAAAATCACACTGATGTGCTGATTTTTCAATCGACAGTTTGAGTCTGAGCCGCAAACTGTTCTTGATCGCAGATGAGAAACCGTCTTCGCGGATTTCTCATCGCGTGTCATCGCAGTAAACTGCTCTGACAAGGAGGTAACATATGTTTGATGTAAAGACAACTATCCCGAAATCCCCGTTATACCGGGCGGAATTTGAACACGACAACTGCGGTATCGGCGCCTGCGTGAGCATCAAAGGCAAAAAGAGCCGCGCCATCGTGGAGAATGCGTTAAAGATTGTGGAGAATCTGGAGCACAGGGCCGGAAAGGACGCGGAGGGCGAGACGGGTGACGGCGTGGGGATTCTTACACAGATGCCCCATAGATTTATGAAGAAAGTGACGAAAGACTTGGGCTTTGATATCGGCGGCGAGAGGGAGTACGGCGTTGGAATGTTTTTTTTCCCGCAGGATGAATTACAGCGGGGTCAGGCGAAGAAAATGTTTGAGATCATCGCGCAGAAAGAGGGACTGACGCTTTTAGGCTGGCGCGATGTGCCTACGGTTCCTTCTGTGCTGGGACACAAGGCGGTGGAATGTATGCCCTGTATCATGCAGGTGTTTATTAAAAAGCCGTCGGGCGTGGAGAAAGGGATTGATTTTGACAGGAAACTCTACATATTAAGGCGTACCTTTGAGCAGTCAACAGATATGACTTATGTGGTCAGTCTGTCCAGCCGGACAATCGTGTACAAGGGCATGTTCCTGGTGGGACAGCTTCGCACGTTCTTTGCGGACTTGCAGGATAAGGACTATGAGTCCGCGATCGCCATGGTGCACTCCCGGTTTTCCACGAATACGAATCCGAGCTGGGAGCGGGCGCATCCGAACCGCTTTATCGTGCACAACGGTGAGATCAACACGATCCGGGGCAACGCGGATAAGATGCAGGCGAGGGAGGAGAATATGGAGTCCGAGCATCTGCAGGGGCAGATGCACAAGATTCTGCCTGCTATAGGCGCTTCCGGCTCCGACTCAGCCATGCTTGACAACACCTTGGAGTTTCTCGTGATGAGCGGGATGCCATTGCCTCTGGCGGTGATGATTACGATCCCGGAACCTTGGGAAAACAATAAGACGATGTCACAGAAGAAAAAGGACTTCTATCAATATTACGCGACGATGATGGAGCCGTGGGATGGTCCGGCGTCCATCCTCTTCTGCGACGGAGATATCATGGGCGCAGTGCTTGACCGGAACGGTCTAAGGCCTTCCCGCTATATGATTACGGACGACGATACGCTGATTCTCTCCTCGGAGGTGGGGGTGCTGGATATCGACCCGGAAAAGATCGTGATGAAAGAAAGACTCCATCCGGGTAAGATGCTGCTTGTGGATACGGTACAGGGAAGAGTGATCGACGATGACGAGTTAAAGGAGAAGTATGCCTCCATGCAGCCTTACGGCGAGTGGCTGGACAGCAAGCTGGTGACATTGAAGGAGCTAAAGATCCCGAACCGGCGCGTGCCGGAGTTTACAGGCGAAGAGAGACAGCGGATGCAGAAGGCTTTTGGCTACACCTATGAGGATCTGAAGACGAGTATTCTGCCGATGGCGAAAAACGGCGCGGAGGCGGTTGCGGCTATGGGTGTAGACACACCTATTCCCGTACTGTCGAAAGCGTATCATCCGTTGTTCCACTACTTCAAACAGCTTTTTGCGCAGGTGACCAATCCGCCCATCGACGCGATCCGCGAGGAGGTGGTCACTTCCACCACGGTTTATCTGGGGCGGGACGGAAATCTCTTGGAGGAGATGCCGGAAAACTGTAATATGCTGCGGGTGCATAACCCGATACTGACAAGTACAGACCTTCTGAAGATCAAGGCCATGAAGGCGGAAGGGTTTCAGGTGGAAGTGATTCCCATCACCTACTACAAGAACACCAGACTGGAAAAGGCGATTGAGCGGCTTTTTGTGGAGGTGGATAGGGCATACCGTGACGGTGCGAATATCATCGTTCTCTCAGACCGCGGCGTGGATGAAAACAGGGTGGCGATCCCTTCCCTGCTGGCCGTGTCCGCTTTGCAGCAACATCTGGTAAGTACAGGGAAAAGAACGAGCGTAGATATTATCTTAGAGTCCGCGGAGCCGAGGGAGGTGCATCATTTCGCGACACTGCTTGGTTTCGGCGCATCGGCCATCAACCCCTATCTGGCACAGGAGAGCATCAAAGAGCTGATAGACAATCACATGCTGGATAAAGATTACTATGCGGCTGTGGATGATTACAACAGCGCGATTCTGCACGGAATCGTAAAGATTGCATCCAAGATGGGGATTTCCACGATCCAGTCTTATCAGGGAGCAAAGATCTTTGAGGCGATCGGCATTGACAGGGAAGTGATCAACAAGTATTTTACCAACACAGTCTGCCGGGTGGGCGGTATCACGCTAAAAGATATCGAGGAGGCAGTGGATACCTTGCACTCGATGGCCTTTGACCCGCTCGGTCTATCTACGGATCTGACGCTGGACAGCACGGGACATCATGAGATGAGGAGCGGTGCGGATGAGCACCTGTACAACCCGGAGACGATTCATTTACTACAGGAGTCAACCAGACGGGGTGATTATGAATTATTTAAAAAATATACCCAAGCGGTCAATAATGAGGACAGCGTCAAGAACCTGCGGGGGCTGATGGACTTCAATTTTGCGAAGAAACCCTTGCCCATTGAGGATGTGGAGAGTGTTGACACGATTGTCACAAGATTTAAGACGGGCGCCATGTCCTATGGCTCCATCTCCAAGGAGGCGCATGAGACAATGGCCATCGCCATGAACCGTCTGCACGGAAAATCCAACTCCGGAGAGGGCGGTGAGGATAAAGAGAGGCTGACGGTGGGGCCGGACGGCTTAAACCGGTGTTCCGCCATCAAGCAGGTGGCGAGCGGCAGGTTCGGTGTTACAAGTGAATATTTAAACAGCGCGCAGGAGATTCAGATCAAGATGGCGCAGGGGGCGAAGCCCGGCGAGGGCGGACATCTGCCCGGCGGCAAGGTATATCCGTGGATCGCAAAGACGAGACACTCCACGCCCGGCGTGGGGTTGATTTCCCCGCCGCCGCACCACGACATTTATTCGATAGAGGATCTGGCGCAGTTGATTTATGACCTGAAAAACGCCAACACCAGAGCGCGTATTTCGGTGAAGCTGGTTTCAGAAGCGGGTGTGGGAACAGTGGCAGCAGGCGTGGCGAAGGCGGGCGCACAGGTGATTTTGGTTTCCGGCTACGACGGCGGCACGGGAGCCGCGCCGAGAAATTCCATTCACAACGCGGGACTGCCTTGGGAGCTGGGACTGGCGGAGACACACCAGACTTTGATCCAGAACGGCCTTAGAAACAAAGTCCGCATCGAGACGGACGGGAAGTTGATGAGCGGACGGGATGTGGCCATTGCGGCGATCCTCGGCGCGGAGGAGTTCGGCTTTGCCACGGCACCCCTTGTTACCATGGGCTGCCTGATGATGCGTGTCTGCAATCTGGACACCTGCCCCGTGGGTGTGGCCACCCAGAACCCGGAACTTCGGAAACGCTTTACGGGAAAACCGGAGTATGTAGAGAATTTTATGCGGTTTATCGCGCAGGAGTTAAGGGAGTATATGGCGAAGCTGGGCGTGCGCAAGGTGGATGAGCTGGTGGGCAGGACGGAGTTTTTGAGGGTGAAAGAGAACCTGACGGACCGCCAGCGCAAAGTGGATCTTACATTGATTTTGAGCAACCCTTACGAGGGGAGCAAGGAGAAGTTTATCTTTGACCCAAAACAGGTATACGATTTCCACTTGGAAAAGACGCTTGACGAGAAGGTACTCCTAAAGCAGCTTTCCAAGGCGCTGGAAAACGGACAGAAGCGGTGTCTGGAAGTGAACGTCACCAACACGGACCGTACCTTCGGCACCATCTTCGGTTCGGAGATCACGAGAAGATTCGGCGATACGCTGGAGGAGGATACCTACCATATCCTGTGCAGGGGGTCCGGCGGACAGAGTTTCGGCGCGTTTATCCCGAAAGGACTGACACTGGAGCTTTCGGGAGACTCCAACGACTACTTCGGAAAGGGCTTATCCGGCGGCAAACTGGTGGTTTATCCGCCCGAAGGTTCCGCTTTTAGACAGAACGAGAATATCATCATCGGCAACGTATCTCTCTACGGCGCGACCTCCGGCAAAGCATTTATAGGCGGCGTGGCGGGCGAGCGGTTTGGTGTGCGCAATTCCGGCGCCATCGCGGTGGTGGAGGGCGTGGGCGACCATGGCTGTGAATACATGACAGGCGGACGAGTGGTGGTGATCGGTTCTGTGGGCAAGAATTTCGCGGCGGGCATGAGCGGCGGAATCGCCTACGTATTGGATGAGAACAACGACCTGTACACCAAGACGAATAAGGAAATGGTTTCCTCCTATGAGGTCACTTCGAAATATGACGTCCTTGCATTGAAAGAGATGATTCAGGAGCATGTGGCATACACCCATTCCCCTAAGGGAAAGGAGATTCTGGAGAATTTCGGGGAGTATCTGCCGAAGTTTAAGAAAATTATTCCCCATGATTATGAGATCATGTTAAAGCGCATTGTGCAGATGGAAGAGAAGGGATTAAGTGCGGAGCAGGCGCAGATCGAGGCGTTTTATAAAAAGGATAAGGAGGCGTAGATTGAAAAATAAATCTGTTGCTTCGGAATGGAGGATAAAATGGGAAAACCGACAGGATTTATGGAATATGAGCGCAGGGTTTCAACGGATGTAAGCCCGAAGCAGCGCATTCATGATTTTAGAGAGTTTCATGTGCATCTGACGATGGAGGAACAGCGGGAGCAGGGGGCGCGCTGTATGGACTGCGGCGTGCCGTTCTGCCAGTCCGGCATGACGCTGTGCGGCATGACTTCCGGGTGTCCCCTGCACAATCTGGTGCCGGAGTGGAACGATCTGGTTTATACGGGAAACTGGGAGCAGGCATACTACCGGCTGCATAAGACCAACAATTTCCCGGAGTTTACGTCGAGGGTGTGCCCGGCGCTTTGCGAGGCGGCCTGCACCTGCGGCTTACACGGCGATCCGGTTTCCACGAAGGAGAACGAGTATGCCATCATTGAAAACGCCTATGAGAAAGGCTATGCGGCGGCGAAACCGCCCAAGGTGCGCACAGGGAAGAAGGTGGCCGTGGTGGGCAGCGGCCCATCCGGGCTTGCGGTGGCTGACCAGCTCAACAGAAGGGGTCATCTGGTGACCGTGTTTGAGCGTTCCGACCGGATCGGCGGTCTGCTTATGTACGGTATTCCCAATATGAAGCTGGAGAAACACGTCATTGACCGGAAGATCAGGGTTATGGAGGAAGAGGGCGTAATCTTCGTGACAGGCTGCGATATCGGCAGGACGGTAAAGGCGGAGAAGCTGTTAAAGGAATTTGACCGGGTGGCGCTGTGCTGCGGGTCTTCCCAGCCGCGGGACATCAATGCGCTAGGCAGGGATGCCAAGGGGATCTTTTTCGCGGTGGATTTTCTTTCGGCAAATACGAAGAGCCTGCTGGATTCCGGCTTTGCGGATCAAAAGTATGTGGACACCAAGGGGAAAAACGTGGTTATCATCGGCGGCGGCGATACCGGAAACGACTGTGTGGGAACGGCCATCCGCCACGGGGCGAAGTCCGTGACGCAGATCGAGATGATGCCAAAGGCGCCTGATGCAAGGACGGACAACAATCCCTGGCCCCAGTGGCCAAAGATCTGCAAGACCGATTACGGGCAGGAAGAGGCCATCGCCATTTACGGCCGTGATCCCCGGATTTACGAGGCCACGGTGAAGGAATTTGTCAAAGATAAAAACGGGAATCTGAAAGCCGTGAAAATCGTTTCGCTGACTTGGGAGAAAGATGCAAAGACGGGACGAATGAATATGAAGGAAGTGGAAGGAAGCGAAAAAATGCTGGAGGCGGAGATCGTTCTGATTGCGGCCGGATTCTTGGGAAGCCAGAAGTATGTGACGGACGCTTTCAAGGTGGCGGTAGACAGCAGGACGAATGTACAGACGGCGGCGGGAAAATTTATGACCAGTGTGGACCGGGTGTTTACGGCGGGGGATATGCACACCGGGCAGTCTCTTGTGGTGAAGGCCATCCGCCAAGGCAGGGAGTGTGCCAGGGAGGTAGACGAGAGCCTGATGGGGTATACGAATCTGTATATACAATGACGGTTATCTTTCACACCAATGTAACTATCATGCATACAAAATCCGGCGTAGGTGTTAATGGCAGCCAGTGACGCAGTTTTTGTGTAATTTTCCATAAAAAAGAGGAGTGAAATCTGTTGAAAGGAATGTTATACTAACTTAAAGTATGGCATTCTTTTTGTATGCATAAGCGGAGGCAGGATTTGATCACATGCTCATGCCTTGCCTGAAAGTATATTGTCAGCATCATATGACGGGCATTTCGAGTCAGCTTCGTTTAGATTATTATGTTAAGGGAAAACAGAGACAATGAAACTACCATGTATGCATCGGGAAACAACAGAAACAAAGCGGGAGACTACTTGGAAAAAGCGGGGGATTTTTATTGCGTCCGCACTGACAGGTGCAGCCCTTCTTGTCCTGCTGGCCGTTTATATGGCGGGGCTAAATCGCTACCAGAGCTGCTTTTTAAACGGCACGGTGATCGACGAGGTGGATGTGTCCGGCATGTCGATCTCTGAGCTGGAGGAGCAGATCGGCAAGTATTCCCTCCGGGTCATAGAGCGTAAGGCTGACGGCACGACTTTGGAGGAGAAAATATTGGGAAGCGAGATCGGGATTTCCTATGTTTCCACGGAGCAGTTTCAGGCTGTTTTACAGGGACAGAACCCTTATCTGTGGTTTTTGAAGCATCAAGCGGATTACAGGACGGACGCGCCGCCTATTTATGAAGAAGCGGCATTGGAAGAAAAAATCAGCGGACTGCAGGGCTTCCAAAAGGATTTTATCAAAGAACCCACGGATGCGTACATAGCGGATTATGTGCCGGGGAGCGGCTTTGAGCTGGTAGCCGAGACCAAGGGAAACCGGCTAAACCGGGAAAAGACCATAGAGGCGGTCAAGGCAGCGCTTGGCGGACTGAAGAAGCAGGTAGATCTGGAGGCGGCCGGGTGTTATGAGGAACCGAAAGTGACTTCGGAGGATGCGGCCCTCAAGAAGACGTTTGAAAAGCTGCAAAACTATGTACATACTGCCGTTATCTATACATTTGGAACGGAGCGGGAAGTGCTGGACGCAGATACCGTTGCGGGCTGGATTGTGCGCAAGGGTAGTCAGGTGTCGCTTGACCCGGAACTGGTCAAAGCGTATGTCAATTCTCTGCGGAAAAAATATGACACCATTTTTCATAAGAGACAGTTCATGACCAGCTATGGGGAAGAGGTCACGATTGATCTGGGAGACTACGGCTGGTGGATGGATGTGGGGCAGGAGACAGAGGAGCTGATCGGGCTGCTTGAGCGGGGCGAGGGAGGAGAGCGGACGCCCGTCTACAGGCAGACGGCGGCATCCTACGAAGTCCCGGATTACGGAAATACCTATGTGGAGATTAATCTGACGGCCCAGCATCTGTTCTTTTACCAAAATGGAGAGTGTGTTCTGGAGTCGGATTTTGTGTCGGGAAATCCAAGCAGAGGCAACGCCACGCCGCCGGGGATTTACGGGATCACTTACAAGGAGCGCAACGCCACGCTAAACGGGGAGACTTACAGCACGCCGGTCAATTTCTGGATGCCTTTTAACAACAATGTGGGAATGCACGACGCCACATGGAGAAGTGAGTTTGGCAGAAACATCTACATGACAAACGGCTCTCACGGCTGTGTCAATCTGCCCTATGCGGTGGCGCAGGAAATTTACGGTATGGTGGAAAAGAATACGCCGGTTATCTGCTACCATCTGCCGGGGACGGAGCCGGAGCCGCTGGAGGAGATACCGCCAGAGCCGGAGCCGGGTCTGGAGCCGCCTGCGGGGACACCGGGAGGAACGCCGGCTTTGCCGGATACAGGACAGCCGGAAGCCGCTCCGGCCGTACCGGGAGCAGGACAGACGGAAGGGAACCCGGTTTTACCGGAGGCAGCGACTCAGTCTGAAGCGGCGCCTTCGCCGGAGGCAGCCACAGAGCAGCTTTCACAGGAGGGGCTGTAAAAAGGAACGACTCGTCTGGAAGCGGAGATTTTCGCTTCGGTTCAGGCGGGTCTTTTCCTTTTCATAGAATCCTTTCTTCGTTTCCCTTATATTTTTCATCCTATCTTATAATTTTCCCGTTTTTTTCGGCCATATCCTTCTTATAATAAAAAGGGGGAGGGACTGCCATGCGCGAAATCAGTTTTGACAGAAAGAGCATAAGGACAAGGCTGGTAACGGCCTTTGTTGTGACGTCGTTTTTGCCGATCGCCCTGGTGAATATTGTTGCCTACTATAACACATCCAAACTGGTCAGACAGAACGTGGAGAGCATGACAAATGCCAATCTGGAACAGATCAGGGTGAGCCTGGATGTATGGCTGGACTCCTATGCGGACATTCTGTTTCAGGTATACACGGACGATGACATTGTGGGGCTTGTGGATAAGATCAATGCCGGGGAGGATGTGGCCAGCAACAGGCAGATGCTTCGAAGGGCCCTGAGAGGCATGGTATATACGAAGGACTATGTAAAGTTCATTTCCGTCATCACGGACAGCGGGGAACTGGTGTTTTATAATCAGCTGACCTCGGCCACCACACGCACCTCGTGGATGGACAGCATCTCCATGTCGCAGGAGGAGCTGTACCGTGCCATCAGCGGGGACAACATGCCGCACACGATTCCTACGGGAGAGAAAGTTGTATTTGGGAGCAATTCCTGCTACCTGTTTCACATGGGGCGGCGCATCATTGATTACCGTGACGTGGACAAGCGGTGCGGTATTGTTCTTGTCAGCATTGATGAAAAACTGCTGGAGGATATCTGCTCCACGACGGAGAACGGGTTGAACTTTATCGTGGACAGGGAAGGGATTCTGATTTCCTGCGCCGGTTCCGGCAGAGTGGGGCAGGCTGTCTATGAAAAAGGAGAGGACGAAGCAGGAAGAAGGGAAGCCTACCGGCAGATCGCTAGGGAGACGGGACTGTTCGGGGAAACGGATCTTTCTATTTATTCGGTACGGGATGAGAGGACAGGCTGGGAGATTGTCCGGGTAACCAGTCAGGAGGAACTGATTCAGGCGCTCAGGCAGCAGCAGCAGCTTCGAATTTTTATTATCGTCCTGTCCCTGTGTACGGTGATGGCCATTATGTTCAGCCAGGTGACGAAAATGACGGGTTCCATCAACAAAGTTGTGGAGACCATGAGAAAAGCGGGCAAGGGGGAGCTTGGCATCCATGTGGAAAAGGATTCCAAACGGCCCACAGAGATTGAGGTGATCGCGGAGGAGTTTAACTCCATGATGGATAAGCTCAAGCAGTCTACGCAGAAGCAGAAAGATGCGGAGATTGCGGCGCTGGAAGCGCAGATCAACCCGCATTTTCTTTATAACACGCTGGATACGATCAACTGGATGGCGATTGACAGGGACGAGTATGAGATCAGCAATATGATAGCGTCGCTGGCAGGGATTCTGCGGTACGGAATTTCCGACAGCAACGGGGTTGTAAAGATCAAGGATGAGGCGGACTGGCTGAAACAGTATATTTTTTTACAGCAGACGAAATTGAAAAATTCCTTTGACTGTCATATCAATGTGGAGCCGGAGATTATGGGGGTTCCTATTCACAAGCTGCTTTTGCAGCCCTTTGTTGAAAATGCGATTCTGCACGGATTTGAGGGGATAGACGGAACCCACAAGCTGCAGATAGATATGGGACGGGAAGGGGAACGGATTACCATACGGATTCAGGACAATGGCTGCGGCATGCCGTCTGAGATGGTGCGGGAAATGAATGCCGGCATTTTCAGAAAGACAGATAACTATGAAAACGTGGGAATTCTGTTCGTTCTTCCGGCTTTTCTCTATATGCTTGTTTTTGTCGGATATCCGATTATTCACAACTTGATTTTAAGTTTTCAGGATGTCAACGCGGGCAATCTGGTGCGGGGCACGAAGAATTTTATTTTGTTTGACAACTATCTGGAGCTTTTTCAGGACAGTGTATTTACCGCTTCCCTGTGGAATACGCTGCGCTTTACCGTTTTGTGCCTGGTGTTCCAATTCATTGTGGGCTTTGCGCTGGCGCTCTTTTTCAGCAAACGGTTTTCTTTCGCAAAGCCGGTGCGCGGTATTCTTCTGGTGCCCTGGATGATACCGATCACGGTTACCGCGCTGATGTTCAAGCTGCTGTTTGCCACAGATATCGGTATCATCAATTTTCTGCTGAGAAGCTTACATCTGATAGAAAAGAACATCGAATGGCTGACCACGCCGGGAACGGCCATGTTTGCCCTGATCTGCGCCAATGTGTGGATCGGCATTCCCTTTAACATGATATTGATTTCCACCGGTCTGACGACCATTCCGAAGGAGCTTTACGAGAGCGCATCTATCGACGGCGCGGGAAAAGTGCAGACATTCTGGAGGATCACCCTGCCGCTTTTGAAGCCGACCATTGAATCGGTACTGATTCTGGGATTTATCTACACCTTTAAGGTGTACGACCTGGTCTATGTTATGACAAGCGGCGGTCCGGTAAACTCCACGCACATGCTGTCCACTTATTCCTATAAGCTGTCCTTTGAAATGTTTAAGTACAGCAAAGGATCTGCCGTGGCCAATGTGCTGCTTGTGATCCTGCTGTTTGTGGGCGTTTTCTACATCAGGGCAACGACAGAGGGGGAAAATGATTAAAACCGGAATCGGAAACCAGAGACTATGATACGGAGGGAAAACAATGGATGAGGAAAAGAGACTGTCAAGGAAAACGAATATTCTGTTCAGCGTGATTGCGGTGGCGCTTCTGTGTGTGTTACTGTTTCCGCTGTACTGGGCGCTTATCACGTCCTTAAAGACGGAGCAGGAAATATTTCAGAATCCCCCCACCTTTTATCCGCATATTCTGAACACGAAATCCTATGCGGCGCAGGTGGAGACGGGTGATTTTAACATGTTCCGCTCCTTTGCGAACAGCTTTTTAATTTCGATGGGGGCAACGGTCATCGCGGTTCTTCTGGCGGTGCCCGCCTCTTACGGGATTGCCAAGTATCATTTCAAAGCGAGAAAGGCGGTGCTGCTCTCCTTTCTGGTGACGCAGATGCTGCCGGTGTCGGTGCTCTTAACGCCCATGTTCATCATGTTTAAAAATATGCATGTGTATAATACCTGGGTGGCGGCAGTGCTGGCGGATGCCACCATCGGCATCCCCTTCTCGGTGCTGATATTGAAAAACTATTTTGCGTCCATACCGAAGGATCTGGAGGAGGCGGCTTATCTGGACGGATGTAATAAGTTCAGCGCTTTCGTGAGGATTCTGATTCCGATCGCCAAGCCGGGCGTCATGGTGTGCGCCATCTTCTCCTTCCTGTATGCGTGGGGCGATCTGGCATACGGCATGACCTTTATTCTGGATCAGGAGAAGCGGCCGATCACGGCGGGCATCTTTAACTTTATGGGGCAGTACGGCACGAAGTGGAGTTATCTGACGGCATTTGCGGTGGTTACGATAATTCCTGTTGCCATAATCTTTATCTTTATGCAAAAATATATCGTGAGCGGTATGACGAGCGGGGCGGTCAAAGGGTGAAACGGAGCTGCGCTGCAACTCCGTTTCACCTTGGATAATGCCTGAAAAACGGCATTCTCCGTAATAATTGGAGAAATTGGA
Source organism: uncultured bacterium (assembly GCA_947073545.1). Lineage (GTDB taxonomy): Bacteria > Bacillota > Clostridia > Lachnospirales > Lachnospiraceae > UBA3282. Next base: position 34,299 of record CAMTMP010000030.1, on the reverse strand, counting down.
AGAAATAAAACGGCATTCTCCGCAGTGATTGGGGAAACCGGAAGAAATAGTAAAAGGAAGGTGAGGCGTATGCTGGATATCAGAGATAACAAATTGGTGTATCATTATGACGCGGAAGAGGTGTGGATTGAGGCGTGGGGACCGAATGCGCTGCGGGTGCGGGCGACGAAGGAGAGGCGGATGCCGGAGGAGGACTGGGCACTTTGTCGGAAAGGAGACGCGGAGCCTGACATTTCCTATACAGAGCAGGGAGCGAGGATTATCAATGGGAAGATTCGGGCTGGGATTACGAAGCTTGGAAAGATTATGATGTACAATGCTGAGGGAAAACTGCTGCTGGAGGAATATTGCAGGAACCGACGGGATCTGCTGGATGCAAAGTGCAGTGCGATCGAGGTGGAGGCGAGAGAGTTTAAGCCCATTCAGGGCGGGGATTACCACCTGACCATGCGTTTTGAGTCGGTGCATAAGGACGAGAAGATTTATGGTATGGGGCAGTATCAGCAGCCTTATCTGGATTTAAAAGGGCTGGATCTGGAACTGGCGCACCGCAATTCGCAGGCGAGCGTGCCCTTTGCCCTCTCTTCCCTTGGATACGGTTTCCTATGGAACAATCCCGGTGTGGGGCGCGTGGTGTTTGGCAAAAATATCATGAGTTTTGAGGCGTATTCCACCAAAGCCCTGGATTACTGGGTGACGGCGGGCGATACGCCGGCGGAAATTGAGGAGGCCTATGCGGCGGTGACCGGGACGGTTCCCATGATGCCGGAGTACGGGCTTGGTTTCTGGCAGTGTAAGCTCCGCTACCAGACCCAGGAGGAACTGCTCGAGGTGGCAAGAGAATACAAACGCAGGAACTTGCCTATTGACGTGATTGTCATTGATTTTTTCCATTGGCCCAAACAGGGGGAGTGGAAGTTTGACCCGGTGTACTGGCCGGATCCGGCGGCTATGGTCCGGGAACTCAAAGAGATGGGGATTGAGCTGATGGTTTCCATCTGGCCCACGGTGGACAAGGGCTGTGAAAACTATGAGGAGATGCTGGAGAAGGGATATCTGATCCGCACCGAGAGGGGAGTCCGTGTAGGACTGGATTTTCAGGGGGCGACCATCCACTATGATGCCACCAACCCGGAAGCAAGGGATTATGTGTGGAATAAGGCGAAGAAGAATTATTACGATCTGGGCATTAAGGTATTCTGGCTGGACGAGGCGGAGCCCGAGTACACGGCGTATGACTTTGACAACTACCGTTATCACCGGGGCACCAATTTACAGATTGGAAATACCTATCCTGTGGATTACGCCAGAACGTTCTATGAGGGCATGGAGCGGGAAGGACAGACAAATATCATAAATCTCCTGCGCTGTGCGTGGGCGGGCAGTCAGAAATACGGCGCGCTTGTGTGGTCGGGGGACATTGCGTCCAGTTTTGAGAGTATGCGTAACCAGCTTGCGGCGGGGTTAAATATGGGGCTTGCAGGGATTCCGTGGTGGACGACCGATATCGGCGGCTTCCACGGCGGCAACCCGGATGATCCTGTGTTCCGGGAGCTTTTCGCCAGATGGTTTGCCTGGGGGACATTTTGTCCGGTGATGCGCCTGCACGGAGACAGGGAGCCGAGACAGCCGCAGGTGGGCACGACGGGAGGCGCATCCTGCTGTTCCGGCGCGGCCAACGAGGTGTGGAGCTATGGGGAAGAGGTGTACGATATCTGTCAGAAATTTATGGAATACAGGGAGCGGATGCGTCCCTACACGAGAAAGCTGATGGAGGAGGCTCACGAAAAGGGTACCCCGGTGATGCGGACCCTCTTCTACATGTACCCGGAGGACTGTGCTTGCTGGGATGTGGAAGACGAGTATATGTACGGCCCGGATGTGCTGGTGGCGCCTGTTCTATATGCGGGACAGACGAAGCGAAACGTCTATCTGCCAAAGGGTGACGACTGGGTGGAGAGCGCTACAGGCAGAGAATACCGGGGCGGACAGTGTGTGGAGGCGGATGCGCCGCTTGATGTCATCCCTGTGTTTGTGCGGAAAAAATAAGGTAGATTTAAGAAATTGAGACTAGCCCTGTGGATGCTTTGGCAGATGCAGGGCTGTTTGCGCATGGAAATCTTGCACTATTTATAAATACTGGTAAAATGGAGAGGACAATGATTGAGAGGCAAAGGCAAAGGAGAAGCAGATATGACCAGATACAGATTAATCGCCCTCGATATGGACGGTACACTTTTAAGATCCGATAAATCCCTCGATCCAGAGACCGTCCGGGTCATAGAGGAAGCGGCATTGCAGGGCGTTCAGGTTGTGTATGGCACCGGGCGCGCGATGATTGAGCTTCTCTCCTATGTGAGACAGCTTCCCTCCATGCGCTACGCCGTGTGTCTGAGCGGGGCGCTGGTGTATGATTTTAAGGAGCAGAAGAGTATTTTCTGCCATGAACTGCCCGGATCCTGTATCGGGGAGATTGTCAAAACGGCACAGAAGTATGATGCTATGGCGCATTTTCTGACAGAAAAGGAGTCCGTTGTCAGAATTGACCAAGTAAGTCATATGGAGGATTTTCATATGGGCATATACCAGCCGATGTTTCTGGAACTGACCAGAAAGGTGGAAGATATGGCGGCGGAGGCGATGCGGTATGATGCGATTCCCAAAGTGAATGTGTATTTCCGCTCTGTGCAGGACAGGGCGGAGGCTTACGAGACATTGAAACACCTGCCGCTGTCCTTTGCCTCTGCGGAAGGGGCATCTCTGGAGATGAATGCGGCGGGTGTGACGAAGGCAGGCGGCCTGCAGGCTCTGGCGTCACACCTTGGCATAGCAATGACTGAGACGGTCGCCATCGGGGATGCGGACAATGACAGGGCGATGCTGGAAGCAGCAGGACTGTCGGTGGCTATGGGAAACGCGGCCGCGGATATCCGGGAACTGTGCGACGCTGTCACAGCAGACAACGACCACAACGGTGTGGGGGAGGCGATCCGCAGATATTGTCTGAGAGAGGTCTGACAAGGCAGATGGCAGACCGCAAAGCAGAAAAGGACTGATATAGTCAGTGATAGGAAAAGCGTAAGGAGGAAAACTGTATGAAATTCACGGAAGGGTACTGGCTGCGAAGCGAGAATATGGCGCCGTCCTATGCGTCTCAGGGGTTTTATGCGGAAAAGACGGAGAGAGGCATGCGCATTGTGGCGCCGGAGAGAAAGATCTTAAACAGGGGAGACGCCCAGAACATCACGACGATCACCATTGACTTCATCGCGTTTGCCGAGAACAATATTCTGGTGAAAGCCAGACACTACGAGGCATATGAGGACAGGGAGGCGAGGTTTGACTTAAATGGTCAAAATGTGCCCTTCGACGTACAGATTACGGATGATGAGGCGGTCATGACCAGCGGGGAGGTGACCGTAAGAGTCAATAGGAGGGAAGGAACCTATTGCTTTGAGGCGGAGGGAAAGGTGATCACGGAATGTGGGTTCCGGAATCTGGGGTATATCCGCTGGGCGAAGCAGCCAAGCACCATGTTTCCGAGAGAGAACTATCTCTCAGAGCGCTATGAGCCGTATATGGTCACGGAGCTTTCCCTGAAAGCGGGCGAGCGGGTCTATGGTCTTGGCGAGCAGTTTACCTCTTTTGTGAAAAACGGGCAGGCAGTGGAGATGTGGAACGAGGACGGCGGCACTTCCTCGCAGGTTTCCTACAAGAGCGTGCCCTTCTATATGACGAACGAGGGTTACGGGATCTTTGTGGATCATTCCACCCCGGTTTCCTTCGAGGCGGCCAGCGAGAAGGTGGCTTATGTGGGCTTTTCCGTGCCAGGGGAGGAACTGCGGTATCACTTTATTTACGGGCCAACGCCGAAGGAGGTGCTGGTCAGATATACGGATATGACAGGGAAACCGGCGCTGCCGCCGGCGTGGAGCTTCGGGCTCTGGCTGACCACCTCTTTTTCGACCGCATACGACGAGGAGACGACCAGTTCTTTTATAGACGGGATGGCTAAGCGGGACATTCCCCTGCGAGTGTTCCACTTCGACTGCTACTGGATGAAGGCGCTGCACTGGTGTGACTTTGCGTGGGACGATGAGACTTTTTCCGACGTGGAAAATATGCTGGAACGGTATAAGCGGGAGAAGGGGGTGAAAATCTGCGTCTGGATAAATCCCTATATCGCGCAGGGGACGCCCTTTTTCAGGGAAGGTGTGGAGAACGGCTACTTTCTGATGCGCGCGGACGGCAGGGGAGCGAAGCAGATCGACTTCTGGAATCCGGGCATGGCGGTGGTGGATTTCACCAATCCCGATGCGAAGGAATGGTATCTTGCCAAACTGAAAACCCTTCTCGATATGGGAGTGGACTGCTTCAAGACGGATTTCGGGGAGCGGATTCCCGTTGACGTGACGTACCATGACGGGTCCGCCCCCGTGAGTATGCACAACTACTATTCCTATCTCTACAACAAGGCAGTCTTTGAGATGCTGCAGGAAGTAAAAGGAGAGGGGGAGGCGGTGCTTTTTGCCAGAAGCGCGACCGCCTGCTGTCAGCAGTTCCCGGTGCACTGGGGCGGCGACTGTTCGGCGTCCTACCCTTCCATGGCGGAGACGCTGCGGGGCGGTTTAAGCTTTGCCATGAGCGGCTTTTCCTTCTGGAGCCATGATATTTCCGGCTTTGAGAAGACGGCTTCGCCGGATATCTACAAGAGATGGGTGCAATTCGGGCTGCTTTCCTCCCACAGCAGGCTGCACGGGTCCCAGAGCTACCGGGTGCCGTGGCTGTTTGACGAGGAGGCATGTGATGTGCTTCGGTATTTTGCCAAGCTCAAATGCCGTCTGATGCCCTATCTTTACAGACAGGCGGCGCTCTCCCACGAGACAGGCATTCCCATGATGCGCCCGATGGTGCTGGAGTTTTCAAAAGAACCCGGCGTAAAGGACTTGGATATGCAGTATATGCTCGGCGATTCTCTTCTGACGGCACCCATTTTCCGGGAGGACGGTGTGGGAGAGTATTATCTGCCGGAGGGAAAGTGGACGCACCTTCTGAGCGGGGCAGAGCGGGAAGGCGGCCGATGGTACAGGGAGACTTATGACTATTTCTCCCTGCCCCTCTTTGTGCGGGAAAGCACGCTGCTTGCCATGGGCAGCAATGAAAAACTGCCCGATTACGATTACACGGAAGGGCTGGAGCTGCACCTGTACGCGCTGAAAGACGGTGCGGAGGCATCCTGTGAGATTACTGACTTATCTGGTCAAATAGTGATGACGGCGAAGGCTTCCCGGAAGGGGCAGCGGATATCCTTCGTGACGGACTGCCCGGAGAAGCAGCCCACACTTGTGATTCACGGCATGGAGGAGGTTTTCCTGGTGGAAAGCGGCGTGAAGGTTGTGAGAGAGCTGCGGGCAGAGCGGATAGCGGGAGAAAGAAGTTATGTAAACTTGTAAAAGCCATTGAACCATATGATTTTTCAATGAGAAGCGTGGAAAGTGGAGATATTTCAGGCTAAAAGGCATTGTCAACCTTGCAAACAATAGAGTTGACAATGCCTTTTTACTGTGTTAAGATAACGTTACTTATCATCAATAAAAAAGGGGAGTGTCGATGCACACAATGGGGGAGGATGCTTATGAACCGTGAAATGCGCGCAGAATCAGAGAGAATGCAGACAGGGACAGCGAGGCGGAGAAAAACGTACGACATGGCATATATCGGTCTGTTTGTCGGTGTGATGACTGTCTGTTCCTGGATTTCCATTCCCACGGCGATTCCATTTACCATGCAGACCTTTGCGATCTTTCTGGCGGTGACGATACTGGGAGGGAGGCGCGGTACACTGGCGGTTGTCGTCTATCTGCTGATCGGTGCGGCGGGTGTCCCCGTTTTTGCGGAATTTTCCGCAGGGCTGAGAGTGCTCTTTGGTACTACGGGCGGATATCTCATCGGATTTGTCTTTGCCGCGCTGTTCATGTGGCTGATGGAGAGTTTGTTTGGCAGGAAGCCCTGGGTGCAGCTGCTTTCCATGTTTCTTGGTATGGTGATCTATTATATCGTCGGCACGATCTGGTTTATGATTGTGTATGGAAATACAAACGGGTCTGTGAGCCTTCTTACGGCCCTTGGCTGGTGCGTGATCCCCTTTGTGCTGCCTGATCTGGTCAAGGTGGCGTTGGCGTTTAGTTTCGGCAATGCGTTGAGAAAGCCGCTGGCGGGAATCATGCAGGAACAGCGGGAGAAGAACCTGTAATGGGAAAAAAGGAGAATACGGAATGACAGACAGGATCAGGGCACATCATGGCATGTGCTTTTCCTTTTTCCAGGGGAAAGGCTACAGCAGCGAATTTACGGAAAATATGTGGAAAATGAAGAGAAAACTGGCGCGCAATCCGGAGGTGATTCTGCTTGACAGGACGGATGACGTGTGTGCGCACTGCCCAAACAATCAAGAGGGGACCTGTATCTCGGCGGGAAAAGCGGATGAGTACGACAGGCAGGTGCTTGCCAGATGCGGGCTGACCGCCGGCTGCCAGATCAGATGGGAGGAATTTGCGCGCCTCGTGGAGGAGCGCATCCTGTCCACCGGCTGCCGCGCAGAGATCTGCGGAGACTGCCAGTGGACGAACCTTTGCGGTTTATAACAACTGGATACCGTTTGCAAGAGCCTCTCTTGTCACTTCCTCCGGCCAGAGGGAACACTGTACCTCGCCGATATGTGCCTTGCGCAGGAAGAACATACAGATTCTTGACTGTCCGATGCCCCCGCCGATGGTGAAGGGAAGGGTTTCGTCGATGATCCCTTTCTGGAAAGGAAGAGCGGCCCGCTCCGGGCAGCCTGCCTTTTCAAGCTGGGAAAGCAGCGCATCCTTATCCACACGGATGCCCATAGAAGAGAGCTCCAGCGCGATATCGAGCACAGGATAATAGACGAGAATGTCCGCGTTTAAGCTCCAGTCATCGTAGTCCGGCGCACGGCCGTCATGCTTTTCGCCGGATGCCAGAAGATCCCCGATCTGCATGAGACAGACCGCGCCCTTTTCTCTGGTAATCAGGTATTCCCGCTCCTTTGGTGTCGTGCCCGGATACAGATCCTCAAGCGCCTGTGTGGTGATAAAAAAGATGTCATGGGGGAGGATCTCGTCTATGTAATCATATTGGATGGCCATGTATTTCTCGGTCTTTCTCAGCGCCTTGTAGACTGTTTTCACCGTCTCTTTCAAATAATCCGGACAGCGCTCTTCCCGGGAAATGACTTTTTCCCAATCCCACTGATCCACATAGATGGAGTGAATGTTGTCCGTCTCCTCATCCCTGCGGATGGCGCTCATATCCGTGTAGAGTCCTTCACCGTGCACAAAACCGTATTTGCCAAGAGCCATACGTTTCCATTTTGCCAGAGAGTGCACGATCTCGGCGGGAGAGTCGTCCTGCTCTTTGATGCCGAAGGTGACGGGACGTTCCACACCGTTTAAGTTGTCGTTCAGACCGGAGGACGGCTCCACGAACAGGGGTGCGGACACCCGCAGAAGACGCAGTCTCTCTGCAAGCTGTACCTGAAAAAAGTCTTTCACCGTCTTGATGCCGATCTGGGTGTCATGCAGATTCAGCGCAGAGCTGTAATTGTTTGGGATAATTAAGTGTTCCATAGCTTACCTCGCTTTTTGTGGGTTTTCCTCTATATATTTAACCGCTTTTTCGGCAGGAAAGCAAGGAAAATTTTTGTCAGGTCTTTTCGAGAGTCGCATTCCAGTCCGGCGCAAAGGGACTGGCGGAGGATGATTTCAAGGTTTCATATATTTCGCGGCGTTCGCCGCTGCTTTCTTCCGACCAGTATTCATAGCCGGCAAGATAGCTTTCCATGAAGCCATATCCGCGATGCAAGTCATCAGCGAGTGCGTCCAGTCGATTCAGACATTGATGGACGAAATTGCCGTTGCCAGCGTGCAGCAGTCCGAAATGATCGTCTCTGTGGAAAACAGGATCAAGGAAATTTCCAGAGTCCGGGATTTTTCTATAGGAAATTGCGACAGTGTAAACATGCAGAAAGAATGGCTCAGCAACGTGTTGGCAGTTTTCTTTCATAGAATGTTTATTTTTGTGGCGTTCTGCTTTACAGGAAAATACCAAACGACTGCAGTAACAGCAGGAACAGCAGCACGGGCGCTATCACGGTAATCATGGCAATATACAGGCGCTTTCTGCCGAACTTATATCCGCCCAGAGTCACTTCGTCTATGATGACTTTGGGCTTTACAACCCAGCCAATCAGAATACAGGTCAGAAGCGCCACAAGCGGCATCAGACAGTTATTGCTGATATAATCCATGACGTCTAAGAGCTGGCCGACGGAGCCGTTTGGCAGCTCTAATTCAAAGTATAAGAAATTGTAGCCGAAGCAGACAAGCATGCCGACGATCAGACCGTAAGCGGTCACAAGTGCGGTGCTCTTATTTCTGGATAAATGGAACTTGTCCATAAGACTGGCAACGATCGCCTCCATAATGGAGACCGCTGAAGTTACCGCCGCAAAGGCGACCATCACGAAAAACAGGATGCCGACAATCGTACCTACCCATCCCATCGCGGCAAAAATCTTCGGCAGGGAGATAAACATAAGCCCGGGGCCGGCAGACATACCTTCGGTTCCCATGAAAACATAGACTGCAGGGACGATCATCATTCCCGCAAGCAATGCAACTGCGGTATCAAAGATCTCGATCTGGTTGATGGAAGGCATCAGATCCACATCTTTCTTCACGTAGGAGCCGTAGGCAACCATGATGCCCATGGCAACGCTGATGGAGTAAAACAATTGTCCTAGAGCATCCATAACCACCAGAAAGAATTGCTGCAAGGTAACGCCCTCAAAACTCGGGAGCAGATAAATCCTCAGTCCTTCCAGCCCGGTTCTCTGGATACCCGACGCATCCGTATGGCGCAGTGTCAGCGCGTAAACGGAAATCCCGATGATCAGGACGAGAAGCAGGGGCATGATAAATTTGCTGGCCCGCTCAATGCCGTTGTCCACACCACCGAAGATAATAACCGCCGACAGAACCGTGAAAATGATCATGAAGACCACAGGACTGGTCTGCTCGGAAATAAACCCGGTAAAATAGCCGTCAGCCGCGGCATCGGCTGCTTTTCCGGTGAGAAAAGCGATCAGGTATTTTAATACCCAGCCGCCGATAGCCAGATAGTAAGGTAAAATAATAATCGGGACAAGGCTGGCCAGAATGCCGAGCCCTTTCCATTTCGGGTGGATCACGCCGTAGGCAGTCAACGGACTCTGCGCCGTCTTTCGCCCGATGGCGATTTCGGTGGTGAGAAGGGTAAAGCCGAAGGTCAGCGCCAGAATAATGTAACAGAAAATAAACAATCCGCCTCCGTCCTTTGCTGCCAGATAAGGGAAGCGCCAAATGTTGCCGAGTCCCACCGCGCTGCCGGCCGCCGCCAGCACAAAACCAAGTCTGCCTGTAAAGTTTCCTCTTTTTTTAGTTGTCTCCATAATTCCATCCTTTTCCTTTTGCATATAATATGTTGATTATACTGTAACATGTCCCTTTGTGCAATGTTTTTAGACAGCGAAGAACAAATGTTCTAAAAACGCTTGTCATAAAAATAGAGATGTGCTAAGATACTAATATAAAGTGAACGTGTGTTCTGAGAATGAAAATCTTCTATATTAATATGTATGGTTCAGAAGCCGTTTCTGATTGGGAATATGGATACAGGAAAGTGTGAGTGGGATGGATATCAGAATTGCGCCGCAGATGTCGGTTATGGAAAAACTGAAAATACTTGGTGATGCAGCGAAGTACGACGTGTCGTGCAGCTCCAGCGGTTCCTCTCGTAAAAATGACGGGCAGGGCATCGGCAATACGGTGGCGGCGGGACTCTGCCACAGTTTTGCGGCGGACGGCAGGTGCGTTTCCCTGCTGAAAATCCTTTTTACCAACGAGTGTATTTACGACTGTAAATACTGCATCAACCGCTGCTCCAACGATGTGCCCCGCGCTTCTTTTACGCCTGACGAGGTCTGTGAGCTGACGATGGAGTTTTACAGGCGCAACTATATAGAAGGTTTATTTCTGAGTTCAGGTATTTTATACAGCCCCAACTATACGATGGAACTGATCTGTGAGGCGGTGCATAAACTGCGCACCCTGCATCGGTTTCAGGGGTATATCCATATTAAGGCGATCCCCGGAGCGGACCCGCTTCTGATTCAGCGGGCCGGGTATCTTGCCGACCGCATGAGCGTGAATCTGGAGATGGCCACGGCGGAAGGACTGCGGGTGGTCGCGCCGAATAAGCACCGAAAAAATATTTTAAAGCCCATGCGTCAGATTCAGAACGGCATTACGGAAAACAAAAACGAACTTACCTTATACAAGCATGCGCCTCATTTCTGCGAGGCGGGTCAGTCTACTCAGATGGTGATAGGCGCTCTGCCGGAGAGCGATTACCAGATCATGTCGGTGGCGGAAAACCTCTATGACAAGTTTTCCCTAAAAAGGGTGTATTATTCGGCTTTTGTGAATGTGAACGAGGACCGGGATCTTCCTGCGCCGACAGGCGGTCCGCCGTTGCTTCGGGAACACCGGCTGTATCAGGCAGATTGGCTTCTGCGGTTTTATGACTTTAAGGTGGACGAGCTGCTGACGCAGGAGCGGCCGAACTTTAATATGGCCATCGATCCGAAGGCGGATTGGGCGGTCCGGCATTTGGAGCGATTCCCGGTGGAGATCAACAGGGCGGATTACCGTCTGCTTTTGCGGATTCCGGGAGTGGGGGTCAAGAGCGCCAGACGGATCGTGGCGGCCAGACGGTTCGGCAATCTGACCTTTGAAGATCTGAAAAAGATTGGCGTGGTATTGAAGCGTGCACTCTATTTTATCACCTGCAACGGAAAAATGATGTATCCCACGAAGCTGGAGGAGCAGTATATTGTGCGGAATCTCACCTACCAGAACCAGATGGGAAGAGGAGAACGCCTGCCTTTTATGACGGACGGTACGACCTATCGGCAGATGTCCCTGTTTGACATGGCAGGATTTGACGATGTGCGGAGAGTAGCCGGTATATAGGTGAAGTGACAGATACAGATGTGATGAGACGGGGAAATAATGATTCACAGGTAACGTTTTCGAAGGAAGGGAGTATATTTATCTATGGAAGAGAGGTATCTGGTCTGTGAGGATTCTCTGGAAGGGATATTCACCGGAATTTATGATGCCTATGCCTTGCGGGAAGGGCATGAGCACGTACACATTCAGGTGGGCGAGGAGGAGAACCTGCGGCTGTTTGCAAATTATGTGCATATTCTTCCTGATCCTGTCAAGACTGAAAAGGTGGCGGATACGCTTAAGAAGCGTCTGGGAGAACATGCGTATCATTCTCTCTGCCGGGCGGCTGCCTCCTGCTATCCGGATAAAGGTGAGGCGGTTTATAAGACGGTGGTGGATGCGATTACCGCGGGCAGCGGCAGCAGGGTGATGGAAAATCTGCGAAATCCCTATGTGGCGAGATGCTTTGAGCTGGCGCGGTTTACGGCAAACGAAGCGCATTTTGAGATTGAGTTTCTCCGGTTTCAGGAGCTTGCGGATACGGAAACTGTGAAAAACGGGGTTCTTTTTGCGCGGATTGGACCGAAAAATAACGTGATACCCTTTATCATGCCGCATTTTGCGGACAGACTGTCCATTGAAAACTTCATGGTCTATGATGAGAACAGGAAACTTTTTGGTGTGCATCCCGCGAGGGAGGAGTGGTATCTGGTGACTGCAGGGGATGCCTTTGTCCTGAAAGATCCGGCTTATTCTGAAAAGGAGGAGGGCTATCAGGAATTGTTCCGGACATTCCACCGTACGATCGGCATTAAGAGCCGGGAAAACAAGAAATTGCAGAGGCAGATGTGTGCGTACCGTTACCAAGATTATATGGTAGAATTTGCACAAAAAGGATAAATTGCAACCGTGTGCGTGGGTGCGATCTAGGGATAATAGGCAGATTCCACAAAATTTTATTTGATCCTCAAAGTATTTGCGTTAAGTTGCAAAATTATGCCAAAATTGTACAATTATAGGAACAAAATTAGCTCTTTACAAACAAAATGAAATAGTATAATCTACACAAATGAGGAGCTTGAAAACGTTTTTCCATGTGTGCTTCTTGCACGCTATAGCGAAAAGGAAGGAGTAAACTATGCAACACAAAATCAAATTGAGACCGGATGAAGTAAAGGACTTTGTGTCCGCAGCGACCAGATGTGACTGTGATGTGGATATCTTTTACAACAGCTTTATCGTGGATGCCAAATCTATCATTGGCGTATTGGGACTGAATTTCAATCAGATTTTAACCGTTGCGTACAATGGCTGCGAACCTGATTTTGAGAGACATCTCAAAAAATGGGCGGTAGCGGTATAGATGCAGTTTCATTATTGCGATTTGCGCCAAACACCCTGAATGCGCGTGCAACCCGGCGTGGGCGTGAATGGTAACAGGATTCCGGTGACAGCGAAGACATTGACTCCCTATGTAAGATAACGTAAGATTATCTTATGTAGGGAGTCTTTGCGCGTATAGGAGTGGAATGGAGACCGCGCATGAGAGATGCGCGGCATCTCGAATCTGCCCTATGCGGAATTGGAGGAATTTTTTATATGGAAGTGCGGATTTCCGTGCGGAGTCTGGTGGAATTTATTCTGCGCTCCGGCGATATTGACAACCGAAAAGCGGCGTCACCCGAAAATGCCATGCAGGAGGGGGGACGGATTCACCGCATGATCCAACGGCGGATGGGTCCTTCCTATCAGGCGGAGGTGTCTCTTTCTTATACCTATGACGCGGGAGAGTACGAGATTATTGTGGAGGGGCGCGCCGACGGCATTATCACGGAGACGGAGAGGGATGTGCTGCCGCAGGCGGCGATTGAGGAGAGGGTAGCCGACAGTGATGAGACGCAGCTGTCCGTGATGTCTTTGCAGGAGCAGTCAGTACAGAAGGTAATGGTTACGATAGATGAGATCAAGGGAACCTACCGCGATTTGAAAAAAATAAAGGCGCCCGTTCTGGTGCATCTGGCGCAGGCCAAATGCTATGCCTATATTTACGCCACACAAAAAAAACTGCCGGATATTCGGGTGCGCATGACTTACTGTCATATGGAGACAGAGGAAATACGCTACTTCCATGAGGAATATCTATATGAGGAGCTGCGGGCGTGGTTTCAGGAGTTGATGGTGCAGTATAAGAAATGGGCGGATCATCAGTTCGCATGGCAAAAATGCAGACAGGAGTCTATCAGGAAGATGGAGTTTCCTTTTCCCTACCGTGAGGGGCAGAAGGAGCTGGTGACTTACGTTTATCAGACGATTTACCACAAGCGCAAGCTCTTTATCGAGGCACCGACGGGGGCTGGCAAGACGATCTCCACGGTGTTCCCTGCGTTGAAGGCGATGGGGGAGGGGATGTGCGAACGTTTTTTTTACCTGACGGCGAAAACCATTACCCGCACGGTGGCGGACGACACGATCTCCCTGCTGCGGGAGCGGGGACTGCAACTGAAAAGTGTCATATTGACCGCTAAGGACAAAATCTGTTTCATGGAAGAAACGGAGTGCAATCCGGTCAACTGCCCATATGCGAAAGGCCACTATGACAGGGTAAATGAGGCGATGTACGATCTGTTGACCCATGTGGACAACTTTACGAGAGAACGGATTGAGACGTATGCGCAGAAGTATCAGGTCTGTCCCTTTGAACTGTGTCTGGATATGAGTCTGTTTGCCGACGCGGTGATCTGCGATTACAATTATCTCTTTGACCCCCATGTGTATCTGCGTCGTTTTTTTGCAGAGGGGGTCAGGGGAGAACATATTTTTCTCGTGGACGAGGCGCATAATCTGGTGGAGCGGGGCAGGGAGATGTACAGCGCCCTGCTCTGCAAGGAGGCGTTTCTGGAACTGAAAAAAACGGTGAAAGCTTACGACGAGAGGATCGCCAAAAATCTGGATAAGTGCAACCGGGAGATGCTTGCTCTGAAAAGGGAATGCGAAGGATGTCAGGTGGTGGCACAGACGGACGTGCTGGTCCGCGCGCTGATCCGTCTTGGTACGTCCATTGAGGACTATCTGGAGGATCACGAGGACAGCCCCGTGCGGGCGGACCTGCTTTCTTTTTATTTTGAGGTTTCCCATTTCCTGGAGATGTATGAGCTGGCGGATGAAAACTATGTGACGTATTCGGAGCTTCGGGAGGACGGCAGTTTTATCGTGAAGCTATTCTGTGTGAATCCGGCGGGTAATCTGATAAACTGTATGAGAAGGGGACGAAGCACGATTTTGTTTTCCGCGACGCTCTTACCCATCGGGTATTATAAGACGCTTCTTGGGGCGGAGGAGGGAGACTATGAAGTCTATGCCAGATCGGTTTTCCGGCCGGATAAGCTGGGACTTTTTATCGGGAGCGACGTGACCAGCCGTTATACCCGCAGAGGGGATGCGGAATACTATCGAATCGCCTCCTACATTCACAACATGATAGAAAAAAGACAGGGCAACTACATGGTTTTCTTTCCGTCCCACTCATTTTTGCAGCGGGTCTTTGAAGTATACAGGGACTATTTCAACGCGGACGGAACCGTGGAGTGCATTTTACAGGAAAGCCATATGAATGAGGAAGCCAGAGAGGCCTTTTTAAACCGGTTCCGGGGGAATGAGGACTGCGATCTGCAGAGCTTGATCCGGATGGATATCGAGGTGGAGGAGGAAAGGAGTCTTCTGGGCTTTTGTGTGATGGGCGGCATTTTCAGCGAGGGGATCGACTTAAAGAACGACAGCCTGATCGGCGCGGTCATTGTGGGAACGGGTCTGCCGCAGGTGTGCAATGAGAGGGAACTTTTGAAAAAGTATTTCGATGCCCGGGGAGAGAACGGATTTGACTATGCCTATCGCTACCCGGGAATGAATAAGGTACTGCAGGCGGCGGGACGGGTGATACGCACGGTGGATGACTTCGGTGTCGTTGCGCTTTTGGATGAGCGTTTTTTATCGCCCGCCTACCAGAGATTGTTTCCGAGAGAATGGCAGGATAGAGTGGCAGTTACAGTTGACCAAATAGGTCGAAAAATAGAAAGATTTTGGGATGAATGGCTATAAAGCGCGAATTTATGCGGTATCCGGATGAGTCAACGGGAAATCAGACAAAATTCCCGCTGAAAGGACAGGCTGTGTGGATTGACTTAGGACGATAAGAGACAAAATACGATTGACTCCTTTCAGACAGGATACTACATGATGGGTCAATCATTTCGGCGGGAAGTGGGGCCGTTCGACAAAAAAATATTATAAAAAACCGAAAATGACAGACAGATTGTGCAAAAATGGTGCAGCATTTGACAGGAAATGACGACGCTGTCAATGTGGATAACTTTGTGGAAATTGGGGATTTCTCAGTTCTTTTTGCATAACTTTCTAAAAATTGGGGCGTAAAAATTGTGGAAAAGTCGATATACGGTTTTGGGTTTATAAAAAGACAAACCTATCGGGTCAATCGGCGGCGGATGGGAAAGAGAACAACTTATTTGACGCAGCATGGCAAATAGTGGTATACTAATTCATGGTAAACTACAATATGTTGATACTGAAGCATGGCCGGATGATAGGGCCGTGCAGGGTGTAAGAAGGAGACTGAAAGCAGGACGCTTTGGCGTCTGGCCGTATATCGGCGCAGTTTCGGAATGGAGGAAATTATGTGGGCATTTGAGAGTGTATTTTATCAGATATATCCGTTGGGGTTTTGTGGTGCGCCCTTTGAGAATGATGGACAGCTTATGCACCGGATCTTAAAGGTGAACGACTGGATTCCCCATATGAAGAAGCTGGGAATCAACGCGGTTTATTTTTCCCCGGTGTTCGAGTCGGACACCCACGGCTATAATACGAGGGATTATCACACCATTGACTGCAGGCTGGGAACCAATGAGGATTTCAAAGAAGTGTGCCAAAATCTGCACGAGAACGGCATCAAGGTGGTGTTAGACGGTGTGTTCAACCATGTGGGCAGAGGGTTCTGGGCTTTTCAGGATGTGTTAAAGAACAGGGAAAATTCCCCTTATTTAAGTTGGTTTAACATTAATCTTGGAGGAAACTCAAACTACAACGACGGTCTGTGGTACGAGGGATGGGAAGGCAACTACGATCTGGTGAAGCTCAATCTGCGGCACGAGGATGTGATCAACCACATTCTGGACAGCGTGAAGGGCTGGGTGGAGGAGTTTGATATCGACGGTCTGCGTCTGGACGTGGCGTACTGTCTGGATCACGACTTTGTGAGAAGGCTCCGGGCGTTTACGGACGGACTAAAGAATGAGTTTTATCTGCTTGGCGAGATGCTTCACGGCGATTATAACCAGATGGTGAACGACCAGATGCTTCACTCTTCCACGAACTATGAGTGTTACAAAGGGCTGTTCTCCAGTTTTAACAGTATGAATATGTTTGAGATCAACCATTCCCTGCTTAGGCAGTTCGGGCCGGAGAACTGGTGTCTCTACCGGGGCAAGCATCTGCTCTCCTTTGTGGATAACCATGATGTGAGCCGTATTGCCAGCAATCTGACCAACGAAAAGCATCTGCCGCTGATCTATGCGCTGTGCTTCGGTATGCCGGGTATTCCCTGCGTGTACTATGGCAGCGAGTGGGGAGCGAAGGCCAATAAGAGCGAGGGAGACCCGGCGCTGCGCGCCTGCTTTGAGGAGCCGGTGTGGAACGAACTTGGTGAGTGGATCAGTAAGCTCGCGGAGGCCAAGAAGGGTTCTAAGGCGCTCAACTACGGCGCTTTCCGCTCGGTGGTGCTGACCAATAAGCAGTGTATCTTCGAGCGCAAGTGCGAGGATGAGAGAGTGCTCGTGGCCATCAATGCGGACGGGGAGGACTATACCGCCCACTTCGATGCGGGCTGCGGCATGGCGGTGGATATGATCACAGGCGAAAATCACGATTTTGGCGGCGGAAGCCGGCTTCCCGCCTACAGCGCGTATTTCTGGAAGATGGAACACTAACAGTTCAGCCAGACCGAGTTTGACAGGCAAATCGTGCTTGCACGAATTTGACGGGCAGACGATGGTCTGAGGGAACGCCCACATATAAGCAAAAAGGAGCCGTGAAACGGCGGAGAGCGTGGAAGACGCGAGTTTGCGCATGGGAGTGGGCTGAACTGTGCAAGGAGCGGCGGAAAAAATATCTTGACAACACTTGTCATATGTACTAAGATGGCAAAAGTAACTATTAACACAAAATTTCGGAAAGGAGGTAATCTTATGTTTTTACACAGTGTGAATGTTGCAGTCGATAGTAAGTTACAACTGAATACCGTGATGTTACATGGAATTACCTCCGCATATAGAAAAATCGGCTGGGGCAGGGTTTGTTGACCCTGTTGGCCGATGAATAGATGTGCAGGGCTTTTAAGGCTGTAGGTAATTTACCTACAGCCTTTTTCTATGTTGCGGAGGTACAGGGGGATCAAGCATGAAAAAAATATCAAGTTACATATGGGATTACCGCTTTTCCTATCTGGGGGCGGTGCTTTCCCTTTTGATCGCGGTCACGCTGGATATGGTGGCGCCACGGTTGACGGCGCATGTGGTGGACGACGTGATCGTGGGCGGAAATATCGAAAAACTAAAGTTTCTGCTGCTGGGCTTTCTGGGCGTTGGGCTTGGCAGATGTATCTTCCAGTATTTGAAAGAGTACACATTCGACAAAAACGGTGCCCGAATTTCCGGGGATATGCGGCGGGATCTTTTTCGGCATATCCAGTCCTTGAGCGCGGATTTTTTCGACCGCACGAATACGGGAGAGCTGATGGCCCGCGTCAAGGAGGATATCGACCATATATGGGACGCGGTCGGCTATGTGGGTATGCTGCTAATAGAGGTGTTTTATCACACGGCAATCATTCTCGTCTGTATGTCTATGATTAACCGGAAGCTGGCCATGATTTCCGGGGCGGCCATGCTTCTGTGCGGCGCCGTGGCGGTGATTATGGAGAGAAAACTGGGAGCGGTTTACGAGGCCATCAGCGAGGAGAATGCGGTTCTCAACACGGTGGCGGAGGAAAATCTGGGCGGTGTGCGGACGGTCAAGGCATTTGCCAGGGAAGCCTTTGAGATCGACAAGTTTCTCTCCCACAATAAACGCTACTATGATCTGAATATGGCACAGTCAAAGGTGCTTGTGCGCTACTATCCGGTTTTTACGGTTATTACTACGGTTTTGCCTCTATTGACCTTATTGGTCGGTGGACGGTTTGTGATTGACGGGGAGATGACACTTGGGCAGATAACGGCATTTGTGGAGTATTCCATGAATATCGTGTGGCCTATGGAGATGTTGGGATGGCTAACCAACAGCTTCTCCTCCGCAGTGGCGTCCAACAAAAAGATACGGAAAATATATGAGGAAACGCCGACGGTCACAGAGGTGACTAATCCGGTCAAGCTACAGAGAGTGGAAGGAAAGGTATGCTTTGACCATGTTTCCTTCCACAAGGCGGATCAGCATGAGATCCTCCGTGATATCACGTTTACCGTGGAGGCGGGAAAGACGCTTGGCATTATGGGGACGACGGGAGCGGGCAAGACATCCATCATCCAGCTTTTACAGCGCATGTATGATGCCACGGGCGGTGCCATTTATCTGGACGATGTGGATATCCGCAGTCTGACGCTGGAACAGCTCCGCACAAGTGTGAGCTTTGTGATGCAGGATGTCTTTCTGTTTTCGGATACCATAGGCGACAACATTAAGCTGGGAAAAAAGCGGTATGTGGATTTCAGGACGGTGCGCAAGGCGTCCACGGACGCGCAGGCGAGCGGTTTCATCGAGCGGATGGAAAAGCAGTATGACACGGTGATCGGCGAGCGGGGCGTGGGACTGTCCGGCGGACAGAAACAGCGCATCAGTATAGCGCGTGCGCTTTCCAAGAAAAATCCGATTCTGGTGCTGGACGATTCCACTTCCGCGCTGGATACGGAGACGGAGCAGATGATCCAGCAGACTCTTGCGAATCTCGAGCATACCACAAAGATCATTATTGGCCACAGGATCAGCGCGGTGCGCCACGCGGACGAGATTCTGGTGCTGGAAGGCGGCGCTATTGCGGAGCGCGGCACCCATGAGGAACTTCTGGGAAAACACGGTCTGTATTACGAGACATACCTGTCCCAGTATGGCGGGGTCGTGGGAGCTGACGGTGAATCGGACGCGGACATACAGACGGCGGAGAACGGCGGAATAGAGAAAAAGACGGGAGGTGAAACGGATGTCCTTCAACTCGTATAAAGATGATGAACAGAGTGCGGCACGGAGCAAGGCGCAGACCTTAAAGCGGCTGCTGGGATATCTGTTTGCGTATAAATGGCAGATTATTCTGGTGCTTGCAGCTATGGGGTACGGCGTGGCGGTCCGATTGATGAACCCGCTGATTATGGAATCTGCCATAGATGACTATATTAGTCAAAATAATTTTGAGGGGCTTTACCGGCTGCTTGTGATGGCACTGGCAATGAATCTGACGCTGGTGGCGACTGTGAAGCTCAGGATGTATATTATGGCCAAGGTGTGCAATCGGATTCTCCTGACAATCAGGCAGGAGTTGTACACCCATATTCAACAACTGGATTTTGCCTTTTTTGACAGCAGGCCTACGGGAAAAATTCTCTCCCGTATTATCGGGGATATCAATTCCCTGAAGGATGTGCTTTCCAACTGCGTGACCACGCTGGTGCCGGACGGCCTCAAGGTGATTGCCGTCATTGTGATTATGGTCTGCAAGAATCCGGCGCTTGCGCTTGCGTCTTTGCTGACCCTGCCGTTTATGGCGGCAGCGACCTTTTATATCGAATACAAGGCGCATCCACGCTGGCAGAGTTTCCGGAAGAAGTCGGCCAACCTGAACGCGTTTATCCATGAGGATATGGCGGGTATCCGCATTATCCAGAGCTTTCATGCCGAGAAGGAGACGGAGGATACCTTTGATGAACTGTTAAAGGAGCACAGAATCTCTTTTTTCGACGCGGTTCGTATGAGCGATTCTTTCGGTTCCGTGATTGACCTGTCATGGGGACTTGGCTGTATTTTCCTGTACTTTACGGGAATTGTAGTTCTGGGAGTGGATGCAGTGTCGGTGGGCACATTTATCGCCTTCGGCACTTACCTGAATATGTTCTGGCAGCCCATCCACAATATCAGCAATTTTTATAACCAGCTTGTGACGAACATTGCGGGGGCGGAGCGGATTTTTGAGATTCTGGACACGGAACCGGGCATTGCGGACGGAGCGGGAGCGGAGCCGATGCCGGAGATTGCGGGGGAGGTGGTATTTGACCATGTGGATTTCTCCTACGATGACAAGGTGAAGGTGCTTGATGATGTGAGCTTTACAATCAAGCCGGGTGAGATGATCGCGCTGGTAGGGCCAACGGGAGCGGGAAAGACCACTATAGTCAATCTGATCAGCCGCTTCTACGAGACGACGGGCGGTGCGGTCAGGATAGACGGGAGGGATGTGCGGGAGGCTACGCTTAACAGTCTGCGCGGTCAGATGGGAATTATGACACAGGATAACTTCCTCTTTTCCGGCACGATACGGGAAAATATCCGCTATGGCAGACTGGACGCCACGGATGAGGAGATCGAGGCGGCAGCCAGAGCAGTCAATGCCCATGACTTTATTGTGAAGCTGGAAAAGGGGTATGAGACAGTGCTTTCCGAGCGGGGCGGCGGACTCTCCGTCGGGCAGAAACAGCTTTTAGCCTTTGCAAGAACGATGGTTTCAGATCCGAAGATACTGATTCTGGACGAGGCCACTTCCAGCATAGACACAAAGACGGAGCTGCTGGTACAGGAGGGGATCGAGCATCTGCTTGCGGGCAGAACGTCCTTTGTCATTGCCCACAGGCTTTCCACGATCCGTAAGGCGGACCGTATTTTTGTGGTGGACGACGGAAAGATATTGGAGGAGGGCAGTGCGGATGAGCTTATGGAAAAGAAGGGAATCTACTATCAGCTCTATATGGCGCAGTTTAAGGCCTGCTAATATTTTTGTAAAAATAGACAAATAAAAATGCCCTTTTTTGACAATGTGCCGTTTTTTTTCGAAGACGGTTGACAATAATGAGGATTACCTTATAATTTAAGCTGTATTGACTTAAAATATTAATATAAGGTAGGAGAATATGGCTAAAGCAGTTAAAATGGCGGATATTGCGAAGGTGATGGGCGTCAGTACGGTGACGGTATCTAAGGCGCTGTCTGACCAGAAGGGCGTCAGCGAGGAGCTTCGCATCAAAATCAAGAAAAAGGCGGAGGAGATGGGATACAGATCCGCAAACGCCAAATACAGGGAGCGTTCCGGGAGCGCTGTAAGTTATACGTTCGGCGTGATCGTCTCGGACCGCTTTCTTGCAAAATACGAATCTTTTTACTGGAATCTGTATCAGGAGGTGGCTACCGCGGCGGTGCAGAAGGGGTGTTTCACCATGCTGGAGGTGCTGCAGGCGGAGGATGAGGACAGGCTGGTTATGCCCAGGCTACTCGGGGAGAGAAAGACAGAAGGGCTGATCATCATAGGCAGACCGAAGAAGGCTTACATGGAAAAACTGTTGGAGCAGGTGGAACTGCCGTTTATCCTTCTTGACTTTGTGGACCGCAACGGTGTCTATGATTCGGTGATTTCCAACAGCTATTTCGGTATGTACCGCATGACCAATTATCTCTTTGAGCTGGGACATGAAAAGATTGCCTTTGTGGGAAACGTACACTATACGGATTCCATCACAGACCGTTATTTCGGGTATGTGAAGTCCTTAAGCGAGCACGGGCTGGAAGTGAGGAAGGACTGGGTGTTAGACGACCGGAATCCGGAGACGGGCCGGTCGGATGTGGGCTTTACATGGAAGCTGCCGGAGGAGATGCCCACCGCCTTTGTGTGTAACAACGATGTGGCCGCCGCCAATCTCGTTAGTGAGCTGGAACAGCGCGGTTACCGTGTGCCGCAGGATATCTCCGTGGTGGGGTATGACAATTACCAGCCGCCGGGGCTTTGCGATGTACGGATTACGACCTATGAGGTGAACATAGCGGAGATGGCGAATCAGACCGTGAAAAATCTGATCCGCAAGATTGCCGGGGAGCCTTACAGGAAAGGCGTGACCATTGTGGACGGCAGAATTGTTTATAAGGAAAGTGTAAGAGAGGCGCATTATGACTGATGCGTCTCTCTGTACGCCTGCGGCGTGGAGCCGTATTCCTTCTTAAAGAGCCGGATAAAGTGATTCGTGTTTTCAAAGCCTGTTTCCAGCGCGATCTCATGCACTTTTTTTTCTGTGGAGAGCAGCAGGTTCTCAGCGGCTTCCATTCTTTTTTTGTTCAGATATTTGATGGGCGGCAGACCGAAGGCGTCGGAAAACTCATGGCAGATCCGGTATTTGCTCATATGACTGTGACGCGCCAGATCCTCCAGCTTCAGCGGGCGGTTCGGATGGCTGTCCATATAGTGCTTCAGCTCCCGCAGATAGGGAGCGTATTTTTTTTGCGCCTCTTCCGGGGGTTCATGATCGAGTGTTTTTGCCAAAAGTTCTGTCACAATGGCGGTTATGAGACCGGCGTCCCGCAGCTTGTTTGCCAGGGCAGCGCCGGGATCACCGGAAAGAAGCTGCTTTAAGTTTCTGGGTACGGAAGAATGGCCTACAACCTGTGCAAGCAGAAAAGTGTCAAAGGCGGCCATGGACTCATACACGGGAAAATGCCCCCCCCGGAACGAAAAAACGATAAAATGCCAAAAACCCATTTCGACATGCATAGAAAAGGAGCATTTGCTGCGGTCCAGATAGAGAAGCGTGCCGACGTTCAGCGGACGACGCTGCCCTTCTATCAGAAGGCTTCCTTCCCCCTCCAGCGTACAGAGAAGCATCCGACAGTCCAAAGGGGCGTAGGAGAGTGAGAGTGCCTCGTTGATCCTGACACTGCCGCCGCATAGGACGGTGGGAATTTGTTCGTTGAAAAATTCCGGCAGATCATAGAAAACGCCTGCAAAATAGGATGCGTCGGGCCGGTTTTCCGGTGGCGTGTCCGCCGTTACGGTGAACGTGTTCTCGTATTGTTCGCGGAATGTCATAGAAGTAACCTTTCCGACTGACATGTATCACTTCATATCAATCTATGGATAAGAACAAGTTTATGGGAAGCTGATAAACATATCGGATGATTTCTGGAAAAACATTAATTTAAGTAAAATGAGTTAATAATATTAGATGTATTTAGGCTTTTTATAATTATAATAAAGCTAATAATTGTGAAAAATGACTAAAAAATAAATTATAAAATTGTACAAATAGAAGAAAATCACAAATATAGCAATAATAGTATATAAAACGCAAGAATAACTGATGATTAATATTTTAACTTGTGTATACTTAATTTAAAGTTAAATAATTAACTAACGGCTCCGAGAGAGTCAGATAAAAAAAGGAGGATATGACTATTATGAAACTGAGAAAAGTGTTAGCGCTTACTTTGGCAGCAGCGATGACTTTATTACTGACAGCCTGCGGCGGTTCCGATGAAGGTGCAGCGGAAGCTCCGGCAGCGGCAGATGATACGGCAGCGGAGGAGATAGAGACTCCCGCAGCGGATGACGCGGCAGACGACGGCGCGGAAGCGCCCGCAGCGGCATCGGGTATCACCTATGCATCGATCAATCTGGGGCAGGACTATAAGGATCTGACAACCACGATCAAGTTCATCCATCACAAAACCGACCGTGAGGAGGATGGCACGATACCTGATCTGATCGCTAAATTCAATGAAGTATATCCCGGTATCACGGTGGAGACCGAGGGCATCACGGATTATCAGGAAGATTCCCTGCTTCGTCTTTCCGCCGGGGACTGGGGCGACGTGATGTTCATTCCCGCAGTGGACGCGGCTGAGCTTCCTACATACTTTGTCCCTTACGGCACCGTGGAAGAGATGAGCGAATATATCAATTTTGCGGATCAGTGGAAGGACACGGCAGGCAACTGCTACGGCATCGGTTACATGGGTAACGCGCAGGGCGTTCTTTATAATAAGAAGGTGTTCGCCGACGCGGGCGTGACAACTCTTCCCAAGACACCCGATGAGTTCATCGCAGCTTTACAGGCGATCAAGGATAAGACTGACGCGATTCCGCTCTACACAAACTATGCGGCAGGCTGGACAATGGGCGGCGCATGGGACGGCTATCTCGGCGCGATCACAAACGGTGACGAGACATGGTTAAACCAGAAATTCATCCACGAGGCGGAGCCTTTCAAGGATCACGGCGACGGCACAGGCCCTTACGCACTTTATAAAATTCTCTACGATGCGACGGCGCAGGGTTTGATCGAGGACGACTACACTACCACAGACTGGGAGGGCTGCAAGCCCATGATCAACAACGGCGAGATCGGCACCATGGTGCTCGGCTCCTGGGCGGTTGCACAGATGAAGGCGGCAGGCGATAACCCGGACGATATCGGTTATATGCCTTTCCCGATCACCGTAAACGGACAGCAGTATGCGACGGCGGGTCCTGACTACTGCTACGGCATTAATGTGAACGCTTCCGACGACAACAAGGCGGCAGCTATGGTATTCGTTAAGTGGATGGTAGAGGAGTCCGGCTGGTGCGATCTGGAAGGCGGCTATCCGATTTCCAAGACAGCTCCCACTTCCTTCGTATTTGACGGCGTAAACGTTGTAAACAACGTGACTTCCCTGCCCGGCGAGGAAGATTTCATGAACGAGTTAAACGCGGAGTCCGAGCTTTCCTTCAACGCAGGCGGCGACGCGAAGGTACAGAGAATCGTTGAAGCGGCGGCTACGGGCGCAGAGACCTACGATGACATCATGGCTGACTGGACGGAAGCGTGGAATATGGCGCAGGAGGAATGCGGCATTGAGGTTCTGTATTAAGCGGGAAGAAGTATTTTAAAGATGTGTATAAGTAAGTTGTTATAAGTTTTGCATGGTTAACCGGGGCTGGCACAGGAAAAATCAAAGTGGCAGCCCCCAACTATCAGGAGGGTAGCATATGGCGGCACAGGCAAATACAGCGGGGACGAAAAAGGGATTCCTGCAGTGGGCAAGGAGCAGAAGAGGGCAGCAGATCATTATCATTGTTGCGTTTATGATTATTCCACTGGCTCTGTTATTTACATTTACATATCTTCCGTTCGGGGAGATGGTTGGATTCAGTTTTTATAAGATGAAATATGTGGGAAAGAGAACATTTGTGGGCTGGAAGAATTACGCCAGCGTATTCAGCAGAAAGGACTGCTTCGGCGCCTTGAAACTGAGTTTATATTATATGGGCGGCTCCGTGGTACAGCTTGTACTGGCGCTGTATCTGGCCACGGTTTTAAGTTTTAAAGTAAAAGGCGGCAATATTTTTAAGGGCTTTATGTTTTTCCCCTATCTGATCAACGGTATTGCCATCGGTTTTATTTTCAAATTCTTCTACACCAGAGGTTTCGTGTTTGACACGGTTCTCCAGTGGTGCGGATTTCAGTTAGACAATCTTCCTTATTGGTTGAAAGACCAGAGCATTAATAATATATCCCTTGTGGGCACGTCCGTGTGGCGGTATTTCGGACAGAATATGGTGCTGTTTATCGGCGCCATCATGTCGGTGGATGCCGAGCTGTATGAGGCGGCGATGTTAGACGGCGCCAACCGGCTTGAACAGTTCCGCTACATTATTCTGCCGAGCATCAAGACCATCGTAACGCTGAACGTGATCCTGTCCATCACCGGTTCCCTGAGCGCGTTCGAGCCGCCTTATGTCATCACAAGCGGCGCCAACGGAACGGGCACTTATTTCGTGGTAATGAACGAGATTGCGCATACCCAGCAGAAAGTAGGTCTGGCTTCGGCCATGGCGGTGGTGCTGCTGCTGATCATCTTTGCGGCCACGATTTTACAGAAACTCTTCTTTAAATATGTGTTCAGGAGCGCGGAGGACGAGGATTTCGGCGCGGCAAAGAAGCGTGAAAAACAGCTTGCGAGATATGCGGCTAGAAAGGCGGGCAGATAAATGACGACATTACAGAAAATTGCACATTATTTAGCGGTTGTACTCAAATATTTGTCACTTGTGTTTTTTTCCTTCATGGCGGTACTGCCGGTCGTTTCCTGTGTGATCACGGCGTTTAAGTCGGAGGAGGAGTATCAGAATACGAATGTCATGACCCTGCCCCAGAGCTGGCTGAATGTGGATAACTTTTTACAGGCTTTTGACAGGGCGAATATGGGCCGGGCGTTTATCAATTCGACCATTATTCTGGTGAGTGTGCTGGTTGTTTCGGTGCTGGTAGGCACTTCCCTTGCTTACATCCTGAACCGCTTTAAGTTTCCGGGCAACGGTCTGATCCGGAACCTGTTCCTGTTTGCGACGCTCCTTCCGGGCATCGCCATGCAGATCGCGGTTTACGGGATCATGGATTCCTTAAACTTCATAAACTCCCTGCCGGGTTACATCATCATGATGTGCGGCACGGACGTTATTTCGATCTATATTTACATTCAGTTTTTTGAGAACATAAGCGTGTCGCTGGATGAATCGGCGATCATCGACGGGGCGTCTTACTTTACGATCTATCATAAGATTCTTCTGCCCCTGTTAAAACCTGCCATCGTGACGTCGTGTATCTTAAAGGGCGTGGGCACTTACAACGAGTATTACTGCGCGAACCTGTATTTGCAGAACAAGAAGCTGCTGCCCACCGTGGCCACCAGCCTTTACACCTTTGTGGGCCCGCTGGGAAGCAAGTACAATCTGATCTGCGCAGGCGTGATTATATCCCTGCTTCCGGCGCTGATCGTGTTTGTCCTGTTCCAGAAGCAGATTTACAGTGGCATGACTGCCGGGTCCGTCAAAGGATAGAAAAGTCCGCTTTCTGCGAAACAGGAAGCAGGCGGCGGGCCAAATGAATACGCGGGTATCAGGAGAATAACAGAGGAGGGTTGCCAATCATGATGGGGGAAGAGATCAAAAGCCATTTGACAGACTGCATCATCCCTTTCTGGAAAGGGCTTCGGGATGATGAGAACGGCGGTTATGTGGGCTACATGGATTATGACTTGAAACGGGACGAAAAGGCGGTGAAGGGCTGTATCTTAAACAGCCGGATTATTTGGTTTTTCGCAAACGCTTACATGACGCTTCAGGATGAGTCGCTGCTTGACGAGGCGCGGCACGGCTACGAATTTATGAAAAAATTCTGCGTGGATCAGGAGCGGGGCGGTGTGTACTGGTCCGTACGCCATGACGGCACACCGGAGGACACCACGAAGCACACGTACAACCAGGCGTTTTCCATCTATGCGCTTTCTTCTTATTACGATGCGTCGAAGGATGGGAGTGCGCTGGAGCTGGCTATGGAGCTGTTCCATATCATCGAGGAGCGGTGCATGGACGAGGTCGGCTACAAGGAGGCGTTTGACAGGGCGTTTCACGAGATCGAGAACGACAAGCTCTCGGAGAACGGCGTGATTGCGGATAAAACCATGAACACCCTGCTCCACGTGTTCGAGGCGTACACGGAGCTTTTCAGGGTCAGCGGGGATGAGGCGGTGAAGGAGAGGCTTACGTGGATTCTCGACACCATCGCGGAAAAGATTTATAATCCCAAGCTGCACAGGCAGGAAGTATTTTTTGACCGGGAGATGCACACGATTCTGGATCTGCATTCCTACGGGCATGATATCGAGACGGCATGGCTGATCAGAAGAGGAACGGATGTACTGGGGGATGATACCTACGCGGAGAAGATGCTGCCGATTATACTTGACCTGACTGGTCAAGTATATCGGACGGCTTTCGACGGAAAGTCCCTGGCCAACGAGTGCGAGAGGGGTGTGGTGGATGAAAACCGCATCTGGTGGGTGCAGGCGGAGGCGCTGGTGGGCTTTTTGAACGGATACCAGCTTGCGCCGGAGCACACGGAGTATCTGGAGGCGGCGAGAGCCGAGTGGGCGTTTATCAAGGACCATGTGATCGATAAGCGGTCCGGCTCCGAGTGGTTCTGGGATGTGAATAAGGACGGGGAGTCCGTCAGCGGGAAACCGATTGTGGAGCCTTGGAAGTGTCCGTACCATAACGGGAGGATGTGTCTGGAAGTCATTAAAAGAGGGATTGACTGAAGTGGTTAGTGTTGCGGACGCGGGAGCAGACACGGCTATCTACGTCGCCGCGCTCCCGCTCGGCAAAAAGACGCAGCGGACACTAAGCTCGTGAGTTGCGGGGCAACTCAAGACCTCGCCAAGTGCCGGCGTTTTTTGACGGGCTTCTTAAGATAACCGTGTCCGCTCCCGCTGGTTATCAGCAATGTTCACAGCACAAAGAAATGTATTCGTGTAATGACAGGAAGAGAATGACTTTCAGACAAGGGATAAATAAAAAGAAAAAAGGAGGAAAAGGTGAGTATGCTGCATCCACAGTATTACGTGGAATTAGAAAAATATAATAAGCTGATCGGGAGAAAGAATGTAAAGTCGGACGACTATAACGGGATTTACGACCGGTATCAGTATCCGGTTTTGACGA
The DNA here is from genome assembly GCA_947073545.1 of uncultured bacterium. Lineage (GTDB taxonomy): Bacteria > Bacillota > Clostridia > Lachnospirales > Lachnospiraceae > UBA3282. Next base: position 5,655 of record CAMTMP010000030.1, on the reverse strand, counting down.
GGGAGCATATTCCGCTGTACTGGCGGTATGACTTAAACCCGGAGACGAACCCATACTTCATGGAGCGTCTTGGCGTCAACGCGGTGATGAACTCCGGGGCCATCGAGCTGGACGGGAAGTATTATCTGGTGGCCAGAATCGAGGGAAATGACAGGAAGTCTTTCTTCGGCGTGGCGGAGAGCGGCAATGGGATCGACGGTTTCAAGTTCTGGGATTATCCGATCCTTCTGCCGGACACCTGCCCGGAGGAGACGAACGTCTACGACATGCGCCTGACAAAGCACGAGGACGGCTATATTTATGGCGTGTTCTGCTCCGAGAGCAAGGACACCACAGTGAATGATCTGTCCGCGGCTGTGGCGGCGGCAGGGATCGTGCGGACGAAGGACTTAAAGAACTGGGAGAGACTGCCCAATCTGGTGACGAAGCGTTCTCCCCAGCAGAGAAACGTGGTGCTGCACCCGGAGTTTGTGGACGGCAAGTACGCTTTTTATACAAGACCCATGGATGACTTTATCGAGACAGGGTCGGGCGGCGGCATCGGCTTTGGTCTGTGCGGCGATATCACCCATGCGGTGGTGGATGAGGAGAAGATGACTTCCATCCGCAGATACCACACCATCACCGAGGCGAAGAACGGCGCGGGTGCGCCTCCCATTAAGACGGAGAAAGGCTGGATCCACATTGCCCACGGCGTGCGCAACACGGCGGCAGGTCTGCGCTATGTGATCTACGCGTTTGCCACGGATTTAAAAGATCCTTCCAAGGTGATCGCGGAGCCTTCCGGCATGTTGATCGGCCCGAGAAACTGGGAGAGGGTGGGCGACGTGTCCAACGTGGTGTTCACAAACGGCGCGATCGCGAAGGATAACGGCGAGGTCTATATCTACTATGCGGCCAGCGATACGAGAATGCACGTGGCGGCGACGACCATCGACAAGCTGACGGACTATGTGTTCCACACGCCGGGCGATCCTTACCGCTCTGTGGAGTGTGTGGCCCAGAGGTGTGAGTTTATTAAGAAAAATCTGGAATTTTTAGCCTAACAGTTCAGCCGGAGCAGTAGTTGACAGACAGATAACGCGGATGGCGCGGTCTTGCGAATGGCGTGTGCTGAACGACAGACAATGAAAATGGAGGAAGAGAAAATGAGTGAAGTAAAAATGATCAGCCCTGTTGTGAGGAATGTGCCCTGGCAGGAGAAGCCGGAGGGACTGACCGGAGCGCCGATCTGGAGGTACAGTGAGAACCCGATCATCGGCAGAAACCCGGTGGAGGGCGTTGCCAGAATTTTTAACAGCGCGGTGATGCCTTACGGCGACGCGTTCATCGGCGTGTTCCGAGGGGAACAGACAAACGGCATCCCGTATATTTATCTGGGCCACAGCAAGGATGCGATCCACTGGGAGTTTGAGAAGGAGAAGATTCCTTTTAAGGATGAGGACGGCAGCGACTTTATGCCGGTATACGCATACGACCCCCGTCTGGTGAAGGTGGAGGACACCTACTATATTATCTGGTGTCAGGATTTTTACGGGGCGTCCATCGGTATGGCGAAGACCACGGATTTTAAGACGTTTACGAGAATTGAGAATCCGTTCATTCCCTTTAACAGAAACGCGGTGCTGTTCCCGAGAAAGATAAACGGCAAGTATATGCTCCTCAGCCGTCCTTCGGATTCCGGACACACGCCCTTTGGCGATATCTTCTTAAGCGAAAGCCCGGATATGGTGTACTGGGGGAAACACAGGCATGTGATGGGCAGAAGCAGCGAGTGGTGGGAGTCCGTCAAGATCGGCGGCGGCGCTGCGCCTATTGAGACTACGGAGGGATGGCTTTTGTTCTACCACGGCGTGACCGGCACCTGCAACGGTCTGGTGTACTCCATCGGCGGCGCGATTCTGGACATCGACAATCCGTCCAAAGTGCTGTACCGCTGTGAGAACTTCCTTCTGACCCCGGAGGAGTGGTATGAGGAGAGAGGATTCGTGCCAAACGTGTGCTTCCCCTGCGCAACCATTCACGATTCCGAGAGCGGCAAGATTGCGCTCTACTATGGCTGCGCGGACAGCTATGTGGGGCTGGCGTTCACGAAACTGGATGAGATCGTGGCTTACATCAAGGAGCACAGCCACACGACGGAGTCCGATACGGAAATCGGAATCAGATAAAACGGATTCTGCGCGGGAAAACTGCCTGTGGGATCTGACGGTGCGGATCCGGAAAACAGGAAATAGAAAAAGAGAAAGGGGGCTGTCGCATTAAGAATGATATGCTCCCTTCTAAGTGACAAGTTTTTATTATTTCTCTTGTCTACCTAGAAGGGAGCATATCAATTCGCTAAAGCGACAGCCCCTTGCTAACTTAGAATGAGGATTTAGAATTTCCGCCCGGCGGAAAAGATTAGAAACAATCACTATATTTTTGAGACAGTACGCAAAGAAAACGGAAATTCAGAAATTATTCTGTGTGGTATGGGAGCCGCCAGGGACTTTCTTAAACTGTTAAATCATAGGCGATTGCCCATATTCAATTCTTTATGTAGGGGAGGCGGCTTTCACAAGCCTAAAGTCCAGTAAGCTACAGCTTTATGCTCTGTATTTACAATTTCCTATGCATTTGCGCATAAAAGGCGTTCCGCTTCTGTGAACTCTTCTTCGGTATAACCGCAGGATATAATTTGAGCCTTTGTTAAATTAGCCTGAATCATCCTTTCAATTGCATTAAGGCGTTCTTTTTTAACGCCTTCTTCAAAACTTACTTCCTTAATAGCTTCCGACCAATTGCACATAGTCTGCATCCTCCCTTCCAGCTCGGTTGTCATTATCATTCCATATTTCTCTGTAAGTATACGTTTCTTTTCCTCCACGCTCGATTTGGAAAGCAGCTTTTCCAGCATGGAAATTAATACGTTTTGGGAGTCTTTTACGGTTTCCCCGTTTCTTACATTGATAATGATGCCCCGCATCAAGTCTATGTCATATGGATCTCTCTTATTTCCATAAACGGTATTTCTGTCAAGATATATTTCCTCAATGGAGTCACCGTCTTCATGTTTGTTCAAACATAGCCATATGCTCCGGACTTTCTTTAAACTATCATAATCACTATGGTAAAATTCGGCCTGCTTTTGTGCAGAAATCATCCTGGCAAGATAAAATATGATCCTGTTTTCCAAATGATACCCTAGTTTACTGGGATCTGAAGATCTTTGAGCCTCCAAATTAATCAGAAACTTCATTTCTGTTTCCTTATGATATGCAGTGAAACGGATATCAAAGAAAATTTTTCCCTCTCCGGGAATATTGTCTTCCGTGCTGGATGCGTTTATGCGCCCCATGTTTGAAAGCCCTGCATCCAGTGGCTTTGTCCCGATTTCAATATCCGCTCCAATGCTGGCCATAATATCCTCAATCGGCATGTCTTTAAATTCCTGAACGGCATATTTTAAAATCCGAGACAGTATTTGTTTATCTGCAAGCAGGAATTTAATATTTGTATCATAGGCGCTTGAGTCATGTGTTGCCTCAACCGCCTGTGCTAAATTAGTGTCTGCCATCTTTATTCCTTCCTCTGTATACGTTTATCATAGCAAGATTTTCTCAAATCGTAAAAATTCCTGTTGCACTGTTTATATTATACTTGAATTGCGAGATATTATCAATGGATTCCGGCTTACAAGATGATTGCGCATACACATACAATTACCAGGGCATGCTTTACGTGCGTGGCCAACATCGCCATTTATTTGTTTCCAGATTTTCTTTGAATGTTCTAATCTCCCATAAAAAGGGGCTGTCGCTTTAACGAATTCTTGGTGCGACAGCCCCTTTTTGGGTTGTGGGGAGAGGGAAACGGGGGTATAATAGACATATAAACGGTTTTTTGAAAGCGGGGTGTGGCTCATGGGAATTTATTTAAATCCTGGAAACAGGAATTTTTGGAAGGCAGTCCGTTCTGAGATTTATGTGGACAAAACAGGACTGATTGCGGTGACGAATAAATATGTAAATACATTACAGCAGTACCTTTGTGTCAGCAGGCCGAGACGCTTTGGGAAATCCGTGGCGCTGTACATGCTTGCGGCCTATTACAGCAGAGGGTGCGACTCCGAAGAACTGTTTCATGGGTTTCAGATTGAAAAGGCGGAGACATTCAGGGAGCATCTGAATCAGTATGATGTGATCTTTTTGAATATGCAGCAGTTTTTGATCCGGGCGAAGATGCAGGAAGTCACGGAATATCTGGAACAGGCTGTTATGGAGGAAATCAGGGAAGAGTATGGAGAGCTGCTTTCAGAGCGGATTACGGGACTTGCGGAAGCGCTTGAGAGGATATATGCGCGTACAAACAGACAGTTTATCTTCCTGATCGATGAGTGGGACTGCGTGATGCGGGAGAGGCAGGAGTCGGAGGAAATGCAGAAGCAGTATCTCGACTTTCTGCGGAATCTCTTAAAGGATCAGGAGTATGTTGCGCTCGCCTATATGACGGGGATTTTGCCGGTAAAGAAGTACGGCATACATTCCGCTCTCAATATGTTCAAAGAATATTCCATGACAGACCAGTTTGATCTGGAAGAATACACGGGATTTACGCAGGAAGAGGTAAAAGAACTATGCGGACGGTATGATATGGACTTTGTGCAGACCGGAAGCTGGTATGACGGTTATCAGTTTCGGCGGTCAGGACATATCTATAATCCGCGCTCTGTTGTGATGGCGATGCAGAATCGTGCCTTCTCCAATTACTGGACGACAACAGAAACCTATGAGGCGCTGAAAATTTATATGGACATGGATTTTGGCGGACTGCGGACGGATGTTGTGCATATGCTCGGCGGTGGACGGGTAAAGGTGAACACGTACAGTTTCCGGAATGATATGCGAAATCTGGAGAATAAGGACGATGTGCTGACACTTTTGATTCATCTTGGCTATCTTGGCTATGACTGTGAGAGGGAAGAGGCCTTTATTCCCAACAAGGAGATTGTCAGGGAGTTTGAGAACGCCATGAGCGTGGGTGGATGGACAGAAATTATGCGCATTTTAAAGGCGTCGGAAAGGCTGCTTGAGGATACGCTGCGCGGCGACGAGGAGCGTGTTGCGGGGGGGCTTGACAGGGCGCATACGGAGGCGGCGTCCATTCTTTCTTACAATGACGAAAATTCGTTGAGCTGTGCCGTCGGACTTGCGTACTACAGCGCGAGAAAGGATTACAGGATGGTCAGAGAGTTTCCCACCGGACGGGGCTTTGCGGATGTGGTGTTCCTGCCTCTGCCCCATATAGACAGACCGGCCCTCGTGGTAGAACTGAAATACGACAAGACCGCGCAGGCGGCCATACAGCAGATCAAAGACCGGCAGTATACGCAGGCGCTGGAAGGGTATGTGGGGGACATTCTGCTTGTGGGGATCAATTATGATAAGGAAAACAAGACGCATGAGTGCGTGATAGAGCGGGTGGAAAAGGACGGTTGAATAAAGGGTATTGCGATAGAACAAAGAACAGTCGGGAGGAAGCTCAAGGCTGCGGCAGATGCCGGCTTGCATGCAGACTGCTTCTTGACAGATTTGCACGGGGGAGACTGTCTGAAAACCCAAGAGCTGTTATGCTGACTGAATGATAAATCCATCCGTTCTTATTGCGGATGAT
>CAMTMP010000029.1 GCA_947073545.1 uncultured bacterium | reverse complement strand
TGTGCGGGGCTTGTTTGTGTAGATCTCGGTGGTCGCCGTATCATTAAAAAAAAAATTCTCGTTGACTTTCGCCAATCGGTTTACATAATCGCAGACAGCCTCCTCATTGTCTGCCGAGCAGGGGCCGATGATCACGATAAATTTCTTGCTTTTTCCGGTAATCACGTCCCGGATCTCGATATCTCTTTCTCTCTTTACCTCCACCAGATGGGCGGGCATGGGAAAACGCTCGCGGATCTCGTCGGGGGTGGGTAATTTGGCTACATAGTGAAATGACATGTTTTCCTCCCGGCGAAAACGGGGTTGCCGTTTCGCTTTTATCATATTTTGTTTGTCTCGCAAAAGCACATACATTATAGTATATTAAATGGAGAATCGCAAGTAAAACGCTACAATGTTCCTTTTTTAAACGGAGCATGCAGTTGGCGGGTAACATGTAAGGCGGACACGGTGCAAAGCAGCGTTTGCAGCATTTGACTGGCGAGCATTCCCCAGAGGTACCCCTGTATGCCATAACGCGGAATGGCAAAGAATACGAATAACAGACGAAAAAGCAGGCTTGCCACACTGTAAAGAAAGGTGCGGATGGTCTTTCCAAGTCCGTTCAGGATACTGTTAAGCATACTGGCAATGTACATGAAAGGGCATAGAAAGCTGAGTGTGAGAATAAAGCTGCCCGCCAGCTCCGAATGAAAGAGCAGTCGGCCGACCGGCCGTCCAAACAGCAAAAACAGGGCGGTGCAGAAAAAGCCCAGCAGGAGGCAGAGGCGGATCGAGGTGAAGATGGCGCGGCGCACGGCGTTCTGATTGCCGCCTGCGTCAGCCTCGGAAACGATAGGCAAAAGCAATACGGAGACAGAATTTGTGATGGCGGAGGGGAAGAGAATTAATGGCAGGCTCATGCCGGTGAGCACGCCGTAAACGCTCAGGGCTTCGGCGTTGCTTAAGCCGTATGCCATCAGACGGTTCGGTATGTAGATCGCTTCCACGCTCTGCAGTAGGTTCAGCACCAGGCGGTTGGCCGAAAGAGGGACGGCGAGCTGCAAAAGCTGTCCTGTGATGCGCCGGTATATGGTGATCACGGAGGAGAGAGGCCGGGCGGTCCGACGGTGGCGGAAAAAGAGGGAAGCATGTGTCTGCCCGGCCGGGAAGCCAGAAGGCGTGTGTACAGAAACAGAACCGCCGGCCGGGAACACCTGATGTGCGCGGGCTAAAATCGCCACCACAGAGACGATCATGGAGGCGCTCTCACCGATCACAAGTCCCACCACCGCGAAGCTGATGGTAGGCGTAAGTCCGTGCTTCTGGCAGATAAAATAGATCAGGTAGACGCTTCCCACGCGGCAGACCTGCTCCGCGAGCTGGGAAAAGGCGGGGATGCCGGCTTTTCGGATACCGTAGAAATAGCCGTTGATGCAGGAATGCACGCTGGCCATGGGGATGGAGAGCGCGATGATGCGAAGGAGTGGGGCGGTCCGGGACTCCAGCAGAAGGTTTGCCGCGATGGGCTCCGCATACACGTAGATGCCAAATGCGCAGGCGGCGGAGAGCGCCATGGCCAGAATGAAGCCTGCCCAGAGTGTGCGGAAGGAACTTTTGTAGTCGCGTGTGCTTGCTTCGCTGGCCACATACTTGGAGATGGCCGTCTGTATGCCGGACACGGTAAGCGAAAAAGAGAGGGCCAGCACGGGAGAGATGAGCTGGTAGAGGCCCATGCCCTCCGCACCGAATACATTGGATAGGAAAATACGGTAAAAAAAGCCGATAAAACGGCTGACTAATCCGGTTACAGTCAAAATAACGGTTCCGGCTACCAAAGGATGATTCCACTTTTTAAACGTCATAGAGCACCAGTTAAGTGTGAGATATGGTCTATGTTTATGCCGGAAATAAGGAGAATAGAATTTTAGTCGGTATATTTGGTTCGGGTGTTGACAAAAATAATACTATATAGTAGTATTTTGCAGGAGGAGTCGATATGGAAACGCAGGCGGGCTTTCTGATTACGCAGATCAAACAGGTCGGGGGACGGGTGTTTGACAAGATACTGCAAAAAGAAAATATAAAAGAATTTAACGGAGCGCAGGGGAAGATCTTGTACGTGCTGTGGCAGCGCGACCATATATCCATTATAGAGCTGTCGAGGCTTACGGGGCTTGCCAACACGACGCTTACAAGTATGCTTGACAGAATGGAGGAGGCAGGGCTGTTACGGCGTCTGCCGGACCCGGGGGACAGGCGCAAAAACCTGATTGCGCTGACGGAGAAGGCGGCGCACCTGAAGGAAAGCTATGACAAGGTTTCCATGGAGATGCACGGGATCTATTTTAAAAATTTCAGTACGGAGGAGATACTTGCGTTTGAGGGGTATCTGCACAGGGTGCTCGACAATGTGAAGGAGGAATTGTAGCTATGGCTAAGATATCGAGACAGGGAACCAATGATTTTTGCCCGCAAACTTTGTTTTTATACGGCACATACAAGGAGGACGGGACACCTGACTTCGGCTTGTTCTGCTGGTTCAGCTATTGCTGGGACAAGACGCTCGGGGCGATGATATGCATAGGCGGGGAAAAGATGACGAAGGACAGGATCAAAGCAGGACAGGTCTTTTCTGCGAATCTCGTCACGGAAAAACTGCTTTCCATGGCTGACTATCTCGGCTGCAAGCCGGGATATGACGAGGACAAGATGGACTTTGACGCCGAGATCGGCAAAGGAGCGGTTCTCGACGTGCCGATTCTGACGGCGAGCCCCGTCAACTTCGAGCTGGAGGTTGCACAGAGCATTCCGCTTGAAGACGGCGAGGTGTTTTTATGCCGGATAAAAAATGTGCTTTACGACGAGATGCTTGCGGATGAAAGCAGTCCGGTGGGCGAACGGCTGAGAACGATTGCCCCCGTCTCGACGACCTGTGAGACTTACTTTTCTTATACGGGAGAAGTTCTTGGCGCGTGGGGAGATCCGGGGAAGGGTTTTACGAAAAACAGACGCAGACAGATGCAGGCATGAAAGCGTTTCGGAACGGAGACTGGTATGGCAGAAAAAGTAGTGGTGGGTATGTCCGGGGGCGTGGATTCCTCCGTGGCCGCCCTTTTATTGAAAAGACAAGGATATGACGTGGTGGGCGTCACCATGCAGATCTGGCAGGAGGAAACGCGCGAGACGGCAGCGGAGCAGGGCGGATGCTGCGGATTCAGCGCGGTGGAGGACGCCAGACGGGTGGCGGAAGTGTTGGACATTCCCCATTATGTGATGAATTTCAAGCAGGAGTTTCGGAAGAGAGTCATGGATTACTTTGTGGCGGAATATCTGGCGGGCAGGACGCCAAACCCCTGTATCGCCTGCAACCGCTATGTGAAGTGGGAGGCCATGCTGCACAGGAGTCTGGAGATTGGGGCGGACTATATCGCCACGGGGCATTACGCGGGGATCGTGCGGCTTACAAACGGCAGGTATGCCATCCGCAATGCGGTGACGGCAAAGAAAGACCAGACCTATGCGCTTTACAGCCTGACACAGGAGCAGCTTGCCCACACGCTGATGCCGGTGGGGGCGTACACGAAGGAGAAGATTCGGCAGATGGCCGCGGAAGCGGGACTCATGGTGGCGCATAAGCCGGACAGTCAGGAAATCTGTTTTATCCCCGACAATGACTATGCGGCCTTTATCGACAGAGAGGCGGGAGAGCGGGTGCCAAAGCCCGGCCGCTTTGTGACGAAGGAGGGGGAGACGCTGGGGCATCATCTGGGCATCACCCACTACACGGTGGGACAGCGCAAAGGGCTAAACCTTGCCATGGGACGTCCCGTGTTTGTCACACAGATCAGACCGGAGACGGACGAGGTGGTGATCGGCGAGGCGCAGGACGTGTTCGGTGATACGCTGTACTGCGGCTGCATCAATTATATGGGGATGGCGGACTTGCCAAAGCCGAGAGAGGTGACTGCCAAAATACGCTATGCCCACGCAGGCGAGAGATGCCTGATTGAGAAAGCGGGCGAAGATACGATCCGCGTTACCTTCAAAAAGCCCGTCCGGGCAATTACGCCGGGACAGGCCGTGGTATTTTACGAGGATAACTATGTGCTTGGCGGGGGAACTATTATTTAGCGCCTGCTCTTATAATTTATGAAAAGCAGGGATTCTCTTTTCGAAAGTGGTATAATAGCGAAACCCGCATTCTTTCAGAATTTCGGCAGCCTGATCAAAGGCGTGGGCGATCTGCCTTGGCTCGTGCGCGTCGCTTCCCGCAGTGATAATTTCGCCGCCGAGCGCGCGGTAACGTTTCAGAATGCCGATGCAGGGATTGGGTTCCCGCATCCCCCTTGCCAGAGCGGCGGTATTGATCTCGATCCCCTTTTCCATGGCAATCAGTTCTGATAAAATCCGATCAAATATGTGCCGGTACATCTCGTAGGCGTACCCTTGGTCTTTCGCCGGTCCGTAACGCACCACATAGTCCAGATGCCCGTATACGTCAAAGTCTTTGTAAGCCTTCAAATTCTCCAGTATAGACTCAAAATATTCCAGATAAGCCGCCTCCTGTGTGCGCCCCTCATAAAAAGCGGGATAGTAGGGGTCTTTTCCGTGGCAAAGGTGGGAGGAGCCGATGATGAAATCGTAGTCGTGTTCCCGGGCAAAGGCCGTGTTTCTTTGGGCAAGATGGGGCTGTAAACCCAGTTCGACGCCGAAAAGCAGGGTGATCTTATCCTCGTATTTTTCACGAAGTTTCAGGAAATCGCAGAGGTAGGCGTCGGGATTTACTTCAAAAAATCCGTCAGTCTCGCGTTCGGTTACCGGATAGTCAAAGTCGTTGTGCTCCGTAAAGCACATTTCGGTAAGCCCCAGTTCGATGCCACGAAGAACCATCTGTTCCATAGGTATGTCGGAATCCCCCGAAAAGGAGGAATGTAAGTGAAAATCTGCTGTGATTGGCATGGGAAACTCCTTTCTGAGCGGATTTGACAGCGCTATTTATCCTTAAGTATACAGTATAGCGAGCGCGGCAGACAAATACAAATGTTTTATTGATGCAAATGCATATGGATGCGCATTTTTTGACGAACGGCTTCTGGCAGGTGTATTTTTTGAGAAAGATTATGTATTTCCTAAATATTTTTGATTTACGTCTTGAATTTTTGGGACAAATTGGGTAAAATAAAGTCGTTGACAAAATTTTGTCAATCTTATCCAATTCGATTGGCAAAATGATATAGCAAAGTAACAAAAAATCAAGATTCAGGAGGAACGAAAAATGGCAGTAAGAGTAGCAATTAATGGTTTTGGCCGTATCGGTCGTCTGGCGTTCAGACAGATGTTCGGAGCAGAGGGTTATGAGGTTGTAGCGATCAACGATCTGACAAGCCCGAAGATGCTTGCACACCTGTTAAAGTACGATTCTTCTCAGGGTAAATACGCTCTGGCTGACACCGTAACCGCAGGCGAGGATTCTATCACGGTTGATGGTAAGACATTAAAGATCTACAAAGAGCCCGATGCAAACAACTGCCCTTGGGGTGAGCTCAAGGTTGACGTTGTTCTGGAGTGCTCCGGCTTCTACACCAGCAAAGAGAAGGCTCAGGCCCACATCAATGCAGGCGCAAGAAAGGTTGTTATCTCTGCTCCCGCAGGAAACGATCTTCCTACCATCGTATACAATGTAAACCACGAGACACTGAAAGCTGACGATACCATCATTTCCGCAGCATCCTGCACGACGAACTGTCTGGCTCCCATGGCTAAGGCACTCAACGATCTGGCTGGCATCAAGTCCGGTATCATGAGCACCATCCACGCTTATACAGGCGATCAGATGATCCTTGACGGTCCTCAGAGAAAGGGTGACCTGAGAAGATCCCGCGCAGGCGCGATCAACATCGTTCCCAACAGCACCGGCGCAGCTAAGGCTATCGGCCTTGTTATTCCTGAGCTGAACGGCAAGCTGATCGGTTCCGCACAGCGTGTTCCTACCCCTACAGGTTCCACCACGATTCTGGTTGCAACCGTAGAGAAGTCCGTTACCAAGGATGAGATCAACGCAGCGATGAAGGCAGCAGCTACAGAGTCTTTCGCTTACAATGAGGATGAGATCGTATCTTCCGATATCGTAGGCAGCACCTATGGTTCTATCTTTGACGCTACCCAGACCATGGTAGGCGAGGACAATCTGGTTCAGGTTGTTTCTTGGTATGACAATGAGAACAGCTACACATCTCAGATGGTTCGTACCATCAAGTACTTCTCTGAGCTGGCATAAAGCGAAAAGAATTGGCAGGTTTGAAAAAACAAATCTGCGCCAATAGTAAGTAATAAGAGTAACAATGAGGCTCGGCCGCTGGGCCGGGTCTCTTCTTTTCTTATTTCCTTTGTCAAAATAGAACATGAAAAACAGGAGGATATAAACATGTCACTAAATAAGAAATCGGTAGATGATATCAACGTTAAGGGCAAACGCGTTCTCGTAAGATGCGACTTTAACGTACCCTTAAAGGAAGGCAAGATCACGGACGAGACCCGTATCGTGGCTGCTCTTCCCACCATCAACAAGCTCCTTGCAGACGGCGGCAAGGTAATTCTTTGCTCCCACCTTGGCAAGGTGAAAAACGGCCCCAACGAGGGTGAGTCTTTAGCGCCCGTTGCGGAGAGACTTTCCGAGAAACTCGGCAAGCCCGTTAATTTCGTAAAGGACGACAACGTGACCGGCGAAGCTGCTACGGCTGCTGTGGCTGCTATGAACGAGGGCGATGTGGTGCTCTTGCAGAATACCCGTTTCCGTGGCAAAGAGGAGACCAAGCCGAAGGAGGCAGGAGAAACTTTCGCGAAGGAGCTGGCTGAGCTGGCTGACGTTTATGTGTGCGACGCTTTCGGCTCCGCTCACAGAGCGCACGCTTCCGTTGCGGTTGTTACCAAGTTTATCACAGAGAAGGGCGGCGAAAATGCGGTTGGCTATCTGATGCAGAAAGAGATCGACTTCCTCGGCAACGCGGTGGAGAACCCGGTAAGACCTTTCGTTGCGATCCTTGGCGGTGCGAAGGTTGCGGATAAGTTAAACGTAATCAACAATCTGCTCGAGAAGTGCGACACACTGATTATCGGCGGCGGCATGGCGTTCACCTTCTTAAAGGCGAAGGGCTATGAGATCGGTAATTCTCTCGTAGACGAGGAGAAGATCGACTACTGTAAAGAAATGATGGAGAAGGCTGAAAAGCTCGGCAAACAGCTCTTACTTCCCATTGACACTGGTGTAGCTTCCGGATTCCCTAACCCCATCGACGCGCCTATCGATGTAGAGTATGTGGACTCTGACCAGATTCCTGCCGACAAGGAAGGTCTGGATATTGGACCCAAGACACAGGAACTTTTTGCGAACGCGGTTAAGAGCGCGAAGACAGTTGTTTGGAACGGACCTATGGGCGTATTCGAGAATCCCACGCTGGCAAAAGGAACCATCGCAGTTGCGAAGGCTCTGGCTGAGACGGATGCTACCACCATCATCGGCGGCGGCGATTCCGCAGCGGCATGCAACCAGCTCGGATTTGCAGACAAGATGTCCCACATTTCCACAGGCGGCGGCGCTTCCCTTGAGTTCTTGGAGGGCAAAGAGCTTCCCGGCGTTGTGGCAGCGGATGATAAGTAAGCTTTTCAATATGTAGAAGCTGCCATTACGCCACGTTGCAGGCAGCAGATGATAGATGAGATGAGCAGAACGAGAATGACCAAAGAAGAAAGAGACTGTGCTTGTACAAAGTCTCTTTCGGATTTGGTCGTTTGAGGGTGCAACGCACCCGAGGAATTGCGAAGCAATTTCGAGGTTCTGCGTATGAAAATAATAGAAAATAAGGAGATTACTACAATGGCTAGAAGAAGAATTATCGCCGGAAACTGGAAGATGAACATGACTCCCAGCGAGGCAGTTGCGCTTTGCGCGACTTTAAAAGATCTGGTAGCAAACGATGCGGTTGACGTGGTTTACTGCGTACCCGCGATTGACATTGTACCCGTGGCGGAGGCTGTCAAGGGCACAAACGTACATGTGGGCGCTGAGAACTTCTATATCGAGGACAAGGGCGCGTACACGGGCGAGATTTCCGCTCCCATGCTCAAAGACGCGGGAGTGGAGTATGTGATTATCGGCCACTCCGAGAGAAGAGAGTACTTCAAGGAGGACGACGCTTTCTTAAACAAGAAGGTGCTTAAGGCACTGGAGGCAGGTCTTGTGCCGATCTTGTGCTGTGGCGAGTCCTTGGAGCAGAGAGAGATGAACGTGACCATGGATTGGATCAGATTGCAGATCAAGTCCGATCTGGCAGGCGTTACCGCTGATCAGGTGAAGGGCATGGTTATCGCATACGAGCCGATCTGGGCGATTGGAACCGGCAAGACCGCCACCTCCGATCAGGCACAGGAAGTATGCAAGGGCATCCGCGACTGCATCGCTGAGATGTACGATGAGGCTACCGCTGAGGCAGTGCGCATCCAGTACGGCGGCTCCATGAATGCAAGTAATGCGGCTGAGCTTCTGTCCAAGCCTGACATCGATGGCGGACTGATCGGCGGCGCATCCTTGAAGCCTGATTTTGGGCAGATCGTGAACGCGTAAGAAATAATAAATTGGATATTGCATCAGCTGCAGCCGCTTTAGCGGCACATGGAATAGGGTGAAAAGCCCTGCGAGTCGGTCACTGTGAAGCCTTGTAAAAGGATAAGCCAGATACATGGCAGTCTGATGGCATTCTGCCGAAACCGGAACTGCGCGATATTCGGCCTTGCCGCGTCTGCGGCAGGGCCTTTGGCGTCCAGCACCCCGGTGCCGGGCGCTTTTTGCGCGCATCAGCAGAGTCAGAAAGCGACAGAGACAGGAGAAAACGAGGAGAAAAACATGAAAAAAGAAACCAAATCACAGTGTAGGAAAAAAACGAGGATCACGGCATGTCTGCTCGGTATGCTGCTTGTCCTGACGGCCTGCGGCGGGGCAGTACCGGAGGCGCAGCCTGACGAAGCGGTATCTGAGGCACAGCCTGCGCAGACGGAGTCAGAAACGGCCGCAGAGCAGGCTGCACAGACGGAATCGGAAGTGTCCGCAGAACAGTCTGCGGAAACAGAGGCTGCGGCAGAACCGTCACAGGAACTTCCCACAACAGACCCGAGCGGCGCGTCTATTGCCATCCCCGATCAGGTAGATTCCGTGGTAGCCCTTGCGCCCTCGATCTGTGAGACGCTGGTGGCTCTTGGTGTGGGGGAAAAGATAGCCGGTTACGATTTACAGAGCGTAGGTCTTGCGGGACTGCCGGAGGATGTTCCCACCTTTGATACGGTGAGTCCCGATGTGGAGCAGTTAACTGCGCTTGCGCCGGATATACTTTTGGTGTCAAACCTTTCTCTCTACGATCAGGAGGCGCCCTATCAGCCATTGATTGATGCCGGTGTGTGCGTGATCTGCGTGCCTACCAGCGAGAGCGTGGAGGGGGTGCGAAGCGACATCCGGTTTCTGGCGGCGGCCCTTGGCGTGCCGGAAGCGGGAGAACGCGTTGTGGCCGGGATGGATGCGGAACTGAAAAGACTGTCTGATATCGTTTCTGATATCCCTGAGGAAGAGCGTAAAAGCGTCTACTTTGAAATATCGCCTGCGCCTTATATGTACAGCAGCGGCGGCGGCACCTATCTGCATGAGCTGATCGAACTGGCGGGCGGCAGGAATGTGCTGGCGGAGGAGAGCGGCTGGCTGGCTTTAGAGGGCGAAACCGTGGTTGCCGCCAACCCGGATGTTGTTTTTACAAATGTGAACTATACGGATGCGCCTGTGGAGGAGATTCTCGGCAGGGAGGGATGGGCCGGAGTGGCCGCCGTGCAGAATAAGGAGGTCTACTATATTGACAATATGGCGTCGTCTCTGCCTGACCAGAATATTGTGATTGCGGTGGAAGAGATGGCGCGGGCGCTCTATCCGGAGCGTTTCGAGGCGGAATGAGGAAGAAAACTGTCATGGGACTGAAGATAAACATGGGGACAGGAACGAAAATGGGGATACTCTTTCTGGCGGCGCTTTTGACCCTGCTTTTTGGGGTTGGGATTGGGAGCGTGTATGTGCCGCCGGCAGATATCCTTGCCATTCTGGCGGCGCGTTTTTTCGGACAATCCCTGCCGGACCATATTCCCGCAAATTACAGTGTCATGGTGCTCGATATGCGTCTGCCGCGGGTGCTGCTGGCATTTCTGACAGGGGCGGCCCTCGCCCTGTGCGGCGCGGTGATGCAGTCGCTCTTACAAAATCCGCTGGCGTCGCCTTTTGGGCTGGGGGTGTCGTCCGGCGCGGGACTCGGCGCGGCGGTTGTCATTGTGCTGGGAGGCGCTGTGGCGGTTGTCGGTACGTTTCTGATGCCAGCCGTCAGCCTTATGTTCGCGCTTGGCACCGTATGTCTGGTGCTGTTTCTTTCGGCAAAACTGGACCGGAATATGTCCAATGTAACCGTGATTCTGCTTGGCATGGTGATTTCCCTGTTTTGCACGGCGCTCATGTCTCTGCTTGCGACGGGCTCTCCCGCACACGCGCAGCGCATCCAGCTCTGGCAGCTTGGCAGCTTTTCCATGCGGGAGTGGAGTGCGGTGTGGGCGCTTCTGCCGGTCACGGTTGTAATCTGTCTCTATTTTCTGCGCTATGCAGGAGAGCTTGACGTGATGACGTTCGGGGAGGAGCAGGCGCTTTCCATGGGGGTGGATCTGCGCCGGGTCAAGGGAAGACTGATGGCGGCAGTGGCGGTGCTGACAGGGACGGCGGTAGCCTTTGTGGGGATCATCGGCTTTGTGGACCTCATTGTGCCCCATATTGCAAGGCGTTTTTTCGGCGCGGCACACAGGCGGACGCTTCCGGCCTGCGCCCTTTTCGGAGGGACTTTTCTGGTGCTCTGTGATCTGGCGGCCAGAACCCTTACGCCGCCTCATGAGATACCGATTGGCTCCATCACGGCGCTGCTTGGCGCACCCTTTTTTCTGTATCTCTTTTTCGGCGGGCGAAAGAATGGATGAATGAAATTTGACAGGCGACAGGAGACCGGCAGAAGCCGCGAAATAAGAAACAACAGGAACTGGAGTAAGTCATGAACGGAATAACGATGCTTAAGGTGGAACATTTATCCTGTGGTTACGGAAAAACACGGGTGATCCATGATTTATCCTTTCAGGTGGCGGCAGGTGGGCGGTTGTGTATTCTGGGACCTAACGGATGCGGAAAAACCACGCTTTTGCGCGCCCTTGCGGGGGTGATTCCGTGGCAGGGGCGTGTGGAGGCAGACGGTTTTTCCCTGAAAGGCGTGTCTTTTGGGCAGCGGGCGAAAAGGGTCGCGCTGATGAGTCAGTTTTCACAGGCGGGTTTTGACTATACGGTCTACGAAACAGTGATGCTTGGACGCTATGCTCACCACGGCGGTTCTCTGTTTCCGGTGGAAACGACGGCTGACCGTGCGGCTGTGGAGGATGCCATGCGGCGCACAGGTGTCTGGGAATTGAGGGAACAACTGGTGACAAGACTTTCGGGAGGTCAGCTCCAGCGGGTATTTCTGGCCAGAACCTTTGCGCAGGAGCCGCAGGTCATTCTTTTGGACGAACCGGCAAACCATCTGGATCTGCGTTATCAGGCGGCGCTTTTGGAGAGCCTGCGGGATTGGACGGCAGATCAGGGACGGTGTGTGGCGGGGGTGTTTCACGATCTTAGTCTGGCGCTTGCCTTTGCCGATACGGCGCTTTTATTGGAGGAGGGAAGAGCGCTTGCCTGCGGTCTGGTGGAAGAGCTGGATGAGAAGCTGCTGGACCGGCTTTACGGGATGGATGTGCGCCGCTATATGAAAGGGATTTATGGACGGTGGGTGTGAGAAAAAAGGAACAGGACATTGCGCGCTGCTATGAAACCGGAGGGCAAGCGGCAGCGCGAAAGGAGGAGAGAACATGTCGGTTTACAGAAGCCCTTATGAGGCGTACCCGTTTTTATGCGACGCGGACGAGGATCTGCGCTGTGACTTTGAACTGCTGACGGACGAACTGGCAAGCGCGGCCGGACTGCTGCGAAGCCAGATCGCGGAACCGGCTCTGGCGGAGGAGCTTTTATGGGTCTGCGAGCTGATTTATCATATGAATCCGACCCTGCGCACCACCTTTACGGTGACGGCCGGGGAAACCGCACGTCTGGCTTCTGCTGTGGACAGACTGCAGAAGGAGAGCCGGGTACACGGTTTTGTGCTGCCATGCGGCTGTCAGAGTGCGTGCACGGCCCATCTTCTGCGGGTAAAGGCCAAGTGTCTGGTACGGCTGCTGTACAGATATATGCAGCGGGGCGGCGGGGTTCCGGACGGGCTTTTGGATCTTGGTAATCTGCTCTCCGGCTATTTCTTTTTGCTTGCGCTGAAGCTCAATGCCATGAACGGGGTGGAGGAGCGAGACTATCACAGTCGGAATTACCTATAACCTGATTTGAAACACAAAATATATGCCAGCGGAAATCCATTTTCAACTTCACAAGCGTTATGTTATTTGTTAGAATAAGTCTATAGGGAAAGCGGAAATCTTTCCTGCATATTTTTTTGGAGACACCCTTCGATGTGATTAGGCCGGACAAAAAGTTTACGGAGAATATGATGGTGTCGGCTAAAGGCAGAATGATACAAGCAGAACCAAAATTATGAAATGGGAGAACAGACGGCATATGGACTACAAAGCAATTCCTTTTGAGCAGAGAATCAAAGAAAATATCAGAAGCTATTCCATGGATAATCTTTACGCGCTGGATACACTGGCGGAATACTGCAAAGCGCTCAGCGCGGTGACGGGAGCCGCTCTTCTGGTGACAGAAAGACATGGCGAGAAGATTATATCTGTGGGAGGTTTCGCGGGCTTTACGCCGGATGTTGTCGGGGAGCCGGGACGCAAGGTCAAAGTATACGGCAGGACGATCGCGCATTTGTATGCCGAAACGGGCAAGGTACCGGAGGAAAAACGACAGGCTGTGGAGAGAATGCTGGACGGTTTTGCGGCCATGCTTTCCCATTGGGGTGAGGAGACTTATCTGCATACGGAGATGGCGATCTATGTGGACGGGCTGGAGCAGAAGCTGGGCGTACAGCATGTACAGACGGCCAGAGGAGAAAACGAGGACGCGCTTACCGGAGTGTACCATAAGCTGTATTTTGAGGAGCACATGAGGCTGATAGACAGGGCGGAAGTGGTGCCGGTAGCTGTTATCAATGTGAACATAAATGACTGGAAGTATGTGAACGACCATTTCGGGGACGAGGAGAGCGACCGGCTGATTAAGACCATTGCCGATATTCTGAAGCAGGAGAAGAAGCCGGATTATGTGATTGGCCGCGTGGACGGGGATGTGTTTATCGTGCTGATTCCCATGGCGGAGGACGGCGAGGCTGAGTCGTACTGCGGCAGAGTGCAGCAGGCGTGTCTGTCTTTTGAGGATGCGGTGCTTGCGCCTTCCGTTGCCTGTGGCATCGTCTATAAGACGAATGTGGAGGAAATGATCGAAGACAAGCTCGACGATGCGGAGTATGAGATGTTCAACAATAAATTCGAGATTAAAAATGCGCCCGGCTACAGGGAACGGTTGGAAAAGAGAACTTAAATGATGATTTATTGCGAAAATTGTCATGCGCCAATTGTGGAAGACAGCGCGAAGTGCCCGTACTGCGGTGCGCTGAACGCTGTTGGCGGCGAGAAACAGTATATGGAGCAGCTTTATGACATAAAGAAGGACGTGGAGGAACTGTCCGTTTCGCCGGTCAGAGAGTACCGCAGGGAAATCGGAAAACCCGGGTGTGTGATTCGGGTGACGGTTCTGGTGACCGCGGTTTTGACTGCTTGTGTCGGGCTGCTCTTTTTTTGGCATAAAATGGACGGATCATGAGCATACGGTGGAGGAGACCAGGGCGCCCTACACGGAGGCGGAGAAAACGCTGATTGCGGCATATCAGGAGGAAGTCAAGGAGCAGATCGGCACGGTGTTTGGCATATCGGAAGAGGAGCTTATCCGGTTTTACGGGGCTTGTTGTGTGGAGGACGAATACGACGTTTACTTCGACTATCCGACTGCGAAAAAGAAAATAAAAGAATTTGTGAAAGAACACATCGGGACAGAGTGAAGAAAGGTTGTAAAATACGATGAAATGTCCCACATGCGGCGCAAATTGGCGGCGATGCTGTATCATGTCCACCGGAAAGCGGGAAACGCGCGGCAGGCGGAGGAAAACTATAGGTGTGTGAGGCACAAATGGGAGAATATACTTTTGTGAAAGAGGAAATATGGGAGTTTCCGGGGATGGAACCTGAAAATATAAAATAAGTATTAAATCCCATTTTCGGGGTAAAAGCAAGAAAATGAGAGATAATAAAAGAAAGAGTGAGAATTCAAGAGATATAATATTGTGTATGCATGTAGAACCATTTGCAAACACCCGCATATGAAGATAATATATGTTCCAGAGTTAGCACTCATAAGAGGTGAGTGCTAACAGGTCAAAGGATAAGAACAAAATGTATCACATAATAAGAAGGAGGCAGTTATTATGAAGTTAACACCACTTGGCGACAGAGTTGTTTTAAAGCAGTTGGAGGCGGAGGAGACCACGAAATCCGGTATTGTTTTACCGGGACAGAGCAAAGAGAAACCCCAACAGGCTGAAGTGATTGCGGTAGGCCCCGGCGGCGTTGTGGACGGCAAGGAAGTGAAGATGGAAGTCAAAGTCGGCGATCAGGTCATTTACTCCAAATATTCCGGCACAGAGGTTAAGCTGGGCGAGGATGAGGAATATATTATCGTGAGACAGAATGATATTTTAGCAGTCGTAGAGTAGTGTGAGAAGTACTTCTAATCACTCGCAGCAGAGGCTGCTTCGCGAAGAAATACTAAGTCTCACACCAGAGAATGCCCAGAATACGGGCATTCTCCGCATGGATTTGAGTCACAGCGAAGCTGTGACATGTAGGCTGGCGTGAGAAGAACTTCTAATCACTCACAGCAGAGGCTGTTTTGTGGAGTAGTTTTAAGTCTCGCGCAGGAGAATGCTTGAAAAGCGGCATTCTCCACATTGAATAAATTGAAGTGATTAAAAATGGAAAAGCAGGAGGACATAAAATTATGGCTAAGGAAATTAAGTATGGCGCGGAAGCTAGAGCGGCTTTGGAATCAGGTGTAAATCAGTTAGCGGACACCGTAAGGGTGACCCTTGGACCGAAAGGCAGGAACGTAGTTCTGGATAAGTCCTACGGCGCGCCCCTCATCACAAACGACGGCGTGACCATCGCCAAGGAGATCGAGCTTGCCGACGCTTTTGAGAATATGGGCGCACAGCTTGTCAAGGAAGTGGCAACCAAGACCAACGATGTGGCGGGCGACGGCACCACCACAGCGACCGTGCTGGCACAGGCTATGGTAAATGCGGGTATTAAGAATCTGGCAGCAGGCGCAAATCCGATTATCTTAAGAAAGGGTATGAAGAAAGCCACTGAGACGGCTGTGGAGGCAATCGCAAAGATGAGCTCCAAAGTAAACGGCAAGGAGCATATCGCGAGAGTAGCGGCTGTTTCCTCCGGTGACGACGAGGTAGGCCAGTTGGTAGCGGACGCGATGGAGAAGGTTTCCGGCGACGGCGTGATCACTATCGAGGAGAGCAAGACCATGCTCACAGAGCTGGATCTGGTGGAAGGTATGCAGTTTGACAGAGGCTACATTTCCGCGTATATGGCAACCGATATGGATAAGATGGAGGCGGTTTTAGAGAATCCCTACATCCTGATTACAGATAAGAAGATCGCGAACATTCAGGAGATCCTGCCCCTCTTGGAGCAGATCGTACAGTCCGGCGCGAAACTCCTCATTATTGCTGAGGATGTGGAAGGCGAGGCGCTTACTACCCTGATCGTGAACAAACTGCGCGGTACCTTCAATGTGGTTGCGGTTAAGGCGCCCGGTTACGGTGACAGAAGAAAGGCTATGCTGGAGGATATCGCAATCCTGACTGGCGGTCAGGTAATCAGTTCCGAGCTTGGCTTAGAACTGAAAGACGCAACCCTTGACCAGCTTGGCCGTGCGAAGTCCGTTAAGGTACAGAAAGAGAATACCGTCATTGTGGACGGCGAAGGCCAAAAGAACGAAATCGAGGCGAGGATCGGTCAGATCAAGAAGCAGATCGAGGAGACCACTTCCGACTTTGATAAGGAGAAATTACAGGAGCGTCTTGCGAAGCTGGCAGGCGGTGTGGCTGTGATCCGTGTGGGCGCGGCGACGGAGACCGAGATGAAAGAGGCGAAGCTGCGTCTGGAGGATGCGCTGGCAGCGACCAGAGCGGCTGTGGAAGAAGGTATCATTTCCGGCGGCGGTTCCGCATATATCCATGCAGCCAAAGAAGTGGAGAAGATGGCGGAGAATCTGGAGGGCGACGAGAAGACTGGTGCGCAGATCGTGCTGAAGGCGCTGGAGGCGCCTCTGTACCACATCGTTGCAAACGCAGGTCTGGAAGGCTCCGTGATCATTAATAAGGTGAGAGAGTCCGAGGCAGGCGTAGGTTTCGACGCGCTGAAAGAGGAATATGTGGATATGGTGAAGGCAGGTATCCTTGATCCCGCCAAGGTGACCAGAAGCGCACTGCAGAACGCGACAAGCGTGGCAAGCACCCTGCTCACCACCGAGTCCGTTGTGGCAAATATCAAAGAGCCCGAACCCGCAATGCCCGCAGGCGCAGGCGGCGGCATGGGGATGATGTAAGGCGCAAAAAGAAAAACAAGCGGCGTGAAGCGACATTTATTTTTCTTGCGCCGTGAATGAGCAAAGGTGCGTCAGAGACGGACAAAAAGCGCGCGAGCGCGGCTTTGCGAGTATAACGAAAAACACCCAAGAATGCGCCCTCCAAGCTTGCTTGAGAGGGCGCATATTTTGCGAACTGTATTTCTTATTTGTTTCTATTTTTATTTGCCATCTGCAGACTGACAATAAAAATGCCAATGACCATCTGGCAAATGGATAATCCCAGCATGAAACCGGAAAGAAAATCTTGAAAATCCGTCCCGCCAAACAGTTGGGAGAGGGTTAACATAACAATACCTACTATAATCAGAATATATCCGGTAAACATGATCTTAGCATTTTTCAAATCCTGCATTTCCTTCATCATCTCCACAATCTGTTCATTATCATAAGTATGTATGCTTTTGTCGTCCTCTTCTCCGTTCATCAGTTCGGCAAGCGTTGTGTTCAGTTCTGAACATAACAACTCGATGATGGAATAGTCGGGCATACATTTTCCTGTTTCCCATTTTGATATTGTTTTGTTTGAGACACCTAATTTTTGAGAAAGCTGTTCCTGTGTCAGATTCAGCTCTTTGCGTTTCTTAGTGATAAACTTACCTGTTGTCGTTTGATCCATGATCATGTACCTCCAATTGTTTTTCCGGTAATAAAGTATATCACTTTGGGTTGTGGAATGACATCCCTTGTAGGGAGAATTTGGGTGGAGTGTGGGTGGAATGACCGCGAAAGACCGCAGTTATGGGGGTTCCGATTCCGAAGGGGGCAGTGATATGTGCGGCAAATCATTTTATGGTCAGATGCAATATACCGCTTTCGGATTACTTTTCGTACATAACAGAAAGATCATGTATTTTATGTTTTAGGCTTTCGCGGATATGGGGCGGCTCCAAGCATTCACATTTATTTCCAAAGCCGAGAAGAAGATCATAGTTGTAGTCGTTCTCGATGAAAGGAAAATCAACGAGATAATACGCGTCACCGTCTTTCGAAAAATCTTCATAGGCACAATAGTCAAGTACCCTGTCCAGTATGGACTTATGAATGCGAATTTTGATTTTGATCTGCATGTTTTCCAAAATGTCCGAAAAGTCTAAAACCGGTTTCGGGTATGGTCGAGGCGTAAAAGTCTCATCTCGTATTTTTAGATTCGACATACGGGATAATCTGAACAGACGAAAATCATTTTTGGCATGACAGTATCCGTACAAATACCAGTGATGAGACTTTAATACGAGCTGACAAGGTTCCACTGTCCGTACGGTCTGCTTTCCATGATGAGCCACATAGGAAAACAGCAGCAGTCGGTTTTCCTGCAAAGCGGATTTGACTGTTTCCAAATAGGGCTGTATGCGGCGGGTGCCGGCCCATTGACTCAGATCTATGTAAATCTGATTTGCCTTTAACTCGATCTCTTTTGCCCTTTCGGCGGGAATAACACTCCTGACTTTGGCAAGCGCGTGTACCACTTCATCGCCCCGCGCGATGCCCGAAAGACTGGAAAGCCCCATTAAAAGGGCGGAAAGGTCATCGGTTGAAAAGAATTTTTTGTCAATTTTGTATGCCTGCATCATTTCAAAACCGCCGCCCACTCCGGATTTCGAACGAACCGGAATCCTGGCCATATTGATCGCGTCTATGTCGCGGTAAATGGTGCGGGGTGAGACTTCAAAGATGTCTGCTAATTCTTGCGCGCCTACCCGCTTTTTTTCAAGGAGTATCATAATAATGCTCACAAGTCTGTCTATTTTCATTGACCAGCCGCCTTTCCAATTCTTTTTATAAAATCATAAATTACTGCCATACTGTTGTCAACAATCGGGTGTTATAATAAACGCGTTACAAAATCAAAAACAGTCTTTGGGGAGGAAACCGTATGCAGAAGAAAGCCTTAGTAGTAATTGACATTCAAAAGGACATAACAAAGAATTACAAGGAGATCATCGACAATATCAACCAAGCGGTTGACTGGGCTGTACATAACGAGATTCCCGTCATCTATATCAGACATGAAAATTTGTCGCCCGGTACACGCACCTTTAAGCCCAATACAGCCGGAGCGGAATTTGCTTCGGATTTGAAAATAGTGTCAAATAACATTTTCACAAAGTATAAAGGAAACGCATTGACCAGCAAGGCGTTTGCGGAATTTATCAGACAGAATGAAATCAGTGATTTTTATATAACCGGGGCGGATGCGGCTGCCTGCGTGAAATCGACCTGTTACAACATGTGCAAGGCTAATTATGGCGTTCATGTACTGGCGGACTGCATAACCAGCTATGACAAGAAGAAAATCGATGAGATGCTGCGCTATTATGAGAGCAAAGGAAGTAAGATTATAAGTCTGTGCGATTTGCGGTCATAGGAGCATTGGAAAAGGAGTTTGCATTTTGAATTATGAGAAAGAGTATCTTGTCAGGTGCTCTTTCTTTTTTTGAGAGTATCGGTTAACATATCGAGAAAAGATGAGAAAAGTTTGTGAATTGCCCTATGGAGGAAATATATATCCTGTTTTTTTCACTAAAACAGATATCGTTATATTAGTAGATGGCTCTGATCTGGAGATTTTGACAGAAGGAAAGGATATTTTAAATGCTGTTGAAAAGGCTAGAGATGCAATAGAATTAAAATGTGTATCAATGGAAAACGCCAAATAATTTTGATTTTTCTTGCAAATACTACGAAAATGGCGTAAAATGGCTAATATGTAATATTATGTAATCCGATAAGGGTTAGGTGAATGTATGGCGACAGAAGAAAAGACAGAACTGGTTTTTGACGACGGCAGAATAGAATCGATAGAGGAATTTCAGACTCCCGGGCAGCTTTACGAGGAGCTTATTGCCCGTGTGCGCAAATACCACCCATCGACGGATATCAGTCTGATCAGAAAAGCCTACCGGATCGCTTCTGACGCGCACAAGGGACAGGCGAGAAAATCCGGTGAGCCCTACATCATCCATCCGCTGTATGTGTCCATTATCCTTGCAGATCTGGAGCTGGATAAGGAGACGATTGTGGCGGGGCTTCTGCATGATGTGGTGGAAGACACCATTATGACGGACGAGGAGATCGGCGAACAGTTCGGGGAAGACGTGGCCCATCTGGTGGACGGCGTCACGAAGCTGGATAAGCTGAATTTTCACGGAGAACACGGAAATTACGATAAGGACGCGGAGAAGCTGGAGCGACAGGCGGAAAATCTGCGCAAAATGTTCCTTGCCATGGCGAGGGATATCCGCGTCATACTCATCAAGCTGGCGGACCGCCTGCACAATATGCGGACATTGCAGCATATGCGGCCGGAGAAGCAGCAGGAAATCGCGAGGGAGACGCTGGATATTTATTCTCCCATTGCCCAGCGCTTGGGCATTTCAAAGATTAAGGTGGAATTAGACGATTTGTCATTAAAATATTTGGAACCCGAGGCTTATTATGATCTGGTGGATAAAATTGCCGTCAGGAAGAGCGAACGGGAGCGTTATATTCAGGCTATTGTGGACGAGGTCAGTGTGCATATCAAAAATGCGGGGATAAAATCCCAGATCGACGGCCGTATCAAGCATTTTTTCAGCATATATAAGAAAATGAAAAACCAGAATAAGTCCATAGACCAGATCTATGACCTGTTTGCGGTGCGTATCATTGTGGATTCTGTGAAAGACTGTTATGCTGCGCTTGGCGTGATCCATGAGATGTATAAACCGATTCCCGGCCGTTTCAAGGATTACATCGCCATGCCGAAGTCGAATATGTACCAGTCCCTCCACACCACGCTGATCGGCGCCAGCGGACAGCCCTTCGAGATCCAGATCCGCACCTACGAGATGCACAAGGCGGCGGAGTACGGTATTGCGGCCCACTGGAAGTATAAAGAAGCCTCTGACGGCAGGAAGGTGGAGACGCAGGAGGAGGAGAAGCTTGTCTGGCTGCGCCAGATTCTGGAGTGGCAGCAGGATATGACGGACAATAAGGAGTTTATGAATCTCTTAAAGGATGATTTAAACCTCTTTGCCGACACGGTATTCTGCTTTACCCCTACGGGGGATGTGAAAAGCCTGCCGGCTGGTTCCACGCCCATTGATTTCGCCTACAGCGTACACAGCGCGGTAGGGAATAAAATGATCGGCGCGAGAGTCAACGGCAAACTTGTTACTATAGATTACGAGATCAAAAACGGAGACCGGGTGGAGATTATGACTTCCCAGAACTCCAAGGGCCCGAGCCGTGACTGGCTGAATGTTGTAAAAAGCACACAGGCCAAAAATAAAATCAACCAGTGGTTTAAGAATGAACTGAAAGAGGACAACATCGTCAAGGGACGGGAGTTGATTTACGCTTACTGTAAGGCGAAATCGATCAATGCTTCGGATGTCTTGACAAGCCGTTACGAAGAAGCAGTCATGAAGAAATACGGTTTCCAGAACTGGGAATCGGTGTTGGCGGCGGTTGGGCACGGTGCCCTCAAAGAGGGGCAGATCATCAACCGTATGCAGGAGCTTTATGAGAAAGATCATAGGCGGGAAATGACGGACGCCGAGGTGTTAGCGGAGATTGAGGAGAATGTACGCATCAACCGCGTGAAACAGGGCAAGAGCAGCAGCGCCATTGTGGTGAAGGGCATTCATGATGTGGCGGTCCGCTTCTCCAAATGCTGCAGTCCGGTGCCGGGGGATGAAATCGTGGGTTTCGTTACCAGGGGAAGGGGCATTTCCATTCACCGGACAGACTGTGTCAACCTTATGAGCCTTCCTGAGATAGACAGAAACCGCCTGATTGACGCGGAATGGCAGCACATGGAAGGGGCGGCGGCCGGCGAGAAGTATCTGGTCGAGATCAGTATTTACGCCAACAACAGAAACGGCCTTCTGGCGGATGTGTCCCGGGCGCTCACCGAGAAGGAGATCGACATTCAGGCGTTGAATACGAGAGTGAACAAGCAGGGGACGGCGACCATTATGGTCAGCTTTGAGATCGGCAGCAAAGAGGAACTGCAGCGGATCATTGATAAGATCAGAACCATTGAGAGCATTATAGATATCGAGAGAACAACCGGCTAACAGAGTGAAAAGAACTTCTAAAACTCAGCAGCATGGGCTGCTTCGTTAAGAAGTTCTAGATTTGCTTCGCAAATCGCTTTCACTCAAGAGAATGCCTGAAAAGCGGCATTCTCTGTATAGAAGAATTGAGAGGAACAAAAAGGATGTCTGTTTTAAAAATCGGCAGGCTGATGCTGGGCATCTGCCAGACGAACTGTTATTTTGTATATAAGGAGGGCACGAAGGATGTGATTTTCTTCGACCCGGCGGACAAGGGTGACTATATTTACGAGACGCTGCAGGAGAAGGGCTTTCAGGTGAAGGGGATTCTTCTGACCCACGCCCACTTCGACCATATCTGGGGCTGCAACAGGCTGCGGGAACTTTCGGGCGCGCCGGTTTACGCTTATGAGGAGGAGAAGGCGCTCTGTGAGGATGCGGTTACGAACGTTTCCGATCAGGTGGGACGTCCTTACACGGTGATTCCGGACAGATATTTGAAAGACAATGAGGAGATTACGATCGCGGATATGACCTGTAAGCTGATTGCCACGCCGGGACATACGGTGGGAAGCTGCTGTTATTATTTTGAGGAGGCAGGTATCCTCCTTGCGGGTGATACGCTTTTTCAGGAATCGGTTGGCAGAACGGATCTGGCGACGGGCAGCATGAGTGCACTAACCAGATCGGTAAAAAACAAACTGTTTGCACTGCCGGATGAAACGAAAGTGTATCCCGGGCACGGAGAATCCACGACCATCGGTCATGAGAAGGAATATAATCCGTTTGTACAGTGAGGAAGGCCGGAAAATGACATCATGGCGGACGGCCGCATGGCATAGAAAACACAGAAGGGCCGGATGCGGGCAGATAAAACGAGATAGGAACGAGCGAAAGATGGGCGACCGCATAGACTGCGGATCGCCTATCTCAACGTAATGAGAGCAAAGAGACCGGGATGCCGGACTGTGGAAACCGCGGTAAAAAGCGGCAGGGCAGAAGAGAGCGGTGTCTGCAAAACAGGGGAACGGAATATGGATGGACGGATACAGACGGACACAGCGAAAGGCGGGATGCGGGTACTGAACCGCGATGTCATTAAATATATTGCCATGTTCACTATGCTGCTCAATCACACCGGGCATGTGTTTCTTACAAGAGGGACGTTTCTCTATGAGATTTTGGAGGATATCGGGTTCTTTACGGCTCCGGTGATGTGCTTTTTTATGGTGGAGGGTTATGCCTATACGCGTTCCAAAGTCAGATACGGGCTGAGATTGTTTTTGTTTGCGGTTTTATCCCAGCTTCCTTTTACGCTTGCTTTCGGACAGCGCGGTCTTAACATGATTTATACACTGTTTTGCTGTTTCCTGATTCTTGTGGTGATGGAGCGTGTGAGCAGTCCGGCGTTGCAGGCGGGATGCGTACTGCTTTTGATCTTGGCCACGGTGAACAGTGATTGGCCGATTGTCGCGCCGCTTCTGACATTTCTGCTTTGCAGGAACGCGGGAGACCGGAGAAAGCAGGCGGTGAGCTTTGGCGTGGTTTATCTGCTTTTTGCGGTGTTGAATACACAGAACTATATGTTTGGGGAGCAGAGGGAGTGGACAGCGTATGCCGTCATCCACGCGGCGTTTTCCGGGGTGGGAATCCTTGTGGCGGCGGTTGTGGTTCTGGTATTTTATAATGGTGAGCGGGCGAAAAAGGGGCGGCATTTTTCGAAATGGTTTTTCTACCTTTTTTATCCGGTGCATCTGCTTGTGTTGTATTGGATCAAATAGTTGACAAAACATTTATAAAAATACGCTGCCGCAGCATGAAATCGGCGATGCGGAGTCTGGTTTACATAAAGTAGAACCTGTGCGGCTGCGATGACAGAAGGGAGGCGGATTGGCATGGAAACAAAGAACATTTCCGACAGACAACAGAAAATAGAGAGTTTGGCAGAGGAAATTTTGCGTCTTGCCCATGACGGCCTTCTGATCAACATGCGGTTTTTGGATGTGGCTTTGTCGAAGCTGAAACTCACGTGCAGGCAGCAGACGGGCGCGCATCTGTTTGACGGCGCCACGCTGTTCTATGACCCGGTGCGGCTGCTCAGACAATATAAGGCATCGCCGAGCTATGCGGCGAGGCTTTATCTGCACACGCTTTTGCACTGTATCTTTTTCCACAGCAGCGGGACGGACAAGCTGAACAGGCTCTATTGGGATATGGCTTCCGACATCGCCGTGGAGAGCACGATTCTGGACATCAATCTGCATCTGACCGGCCTGCAGACGGACGACACCCTTAAGAATCGTCTGGAGATTTTGAAAAAACAGGCGGGAGGTTTGACGGCGGAGAAGATTTACAGGCATTTCCGGGTGGAGGAGCCGTCCGAAAAGGCGGTGGAGGAATGGCATAAGCTGTGTCACTTTGACGAGCATATCTACTGGGACAGGCGTGAAGAGCTGGAGCTGTCCCAAGAGGAGTGGCGCAAGATCAGCGAGCGCATCAAGGCGGACTTAAAGAGTTTCAGCCGCGATAAGAACAGCGCGGAGAGCATAGAGGAGAATTTGAGGGAAGCCACAAGGGAGCACTATGACTATGCCGGGTTCTTGAAAAAATTCATGGTTATGGGCGAATCCATACAGGTCAACGACGACGAGTTTGACTATATCTATTACACTTACGGGCTGGATACCTACGGCAATATGCCGTTGGTGGAGCCGCTTGAGTATAAGGACAGCAATAAAATCAGGGATTTCGTGATTGCGATCGACACTTCCGCCTCCTGCAGGGGGGAGATTGTACAGGCTTTTTTGCGCAAGACTTACAATATCATGCAGGATGCGGAAAGTTTTTTTACGAAAATCAATGTGCACATCATCCAGTGCGACAGTGAGGTGCAGCAGGATGTGAAGATTACGGAGCGGGAAGAGTTTGACCGCTTTATGGAGCAGGGGAAACTGACGGGCTTTGGTTCCACGGATTTTCGTCCGGTGTTTTCCTATGTGGAAAAGCTGCGGGAGGCGGGAGAGCTTGCGCGGCTGAAAGGGATGATCTACTTTACCGACGGATATGGGATTTATCCGGAGCAGATGCCGGATTACGACGTTGCGTTTGTGTTTCTTCATGACGATGACAACGCGCCGCAGGTACCGCCATGGGCGATCAGACTTGTTCTGGAGGACGAAGACTTTTTTACACAGGAGCGTACAGATATATGAATATTAAGGATGCGAAGAACTATATCAAGGATTCAGTCAGAATTTATCTGAAAAAGGACGAGGAGGGGGAGTATCGGATACCCGTTGTCAGACAGCGGCCCATCTTTCTGCTCGGCGCGCCGGGTATCGGCAAGACGGCGATCATGGAGCAGATTGCGCAGGAGCTTGGGATCGCGCTGGTGTCCTATTCCATGACCCACCACACGAGACAGTCCGCGCTGGGTCTTCCCTTTATCGTGCATAAGGAGTATGAGGGAAAGGCGTACGACGTGTCGGAATATACCATGAGCGAGATTATCGCCTCCGTCTATGATGTAATGGCAGAAAGCGGCATCCGGGAGGGCATATTGTTTTTGGACGAGATCAACTGTGTGTCGGAGACGCTTGCGCCTTCCATGCTGCAGTTTTTGCAGTATAAGATTTTCGGCCGCCATCAGGTGCCGGAGGGATGGGTCATCGTGACGGCGGGCAACCCGCCGGAGTACAATAAGTCGGTGCGGGAGTTTGACATAGTGACGCTGGACCGGTTAAAGATTCTGAAGGTGGAGGCGGACTATGCGGTATGGCGGGAATACGCGAGAGAACGGGGCGTGCACACGGCGATTCTGAACTATCTGGATATGAAAAAGGAAGATTTCTATCAGGTGGAGACCACGGTGAAGGGCAAAAGCTACATTACGGCGAGAGGCTGGGAGGATCTCTCCGAGATGCTTGCGCTCTATGAGGAAGAACAGATTGCGGTGGAGGAGTCCTTCGTCGGGCAGTATTTGAGGCATGACCGGATCGTCAGAGAATTTACGGCGTATTATGACTTGTACCGGAAGTATCAGAACGACTATAAGGCGGAGGAGATTTTGACCGGAATAGTCAGCGAACAGGCGAAGGATAAAGCGAGAAAGGCCGATTTCGATGAGCGGCTGTCCCTGATGGGGATGCTGATTGACAGGATACAGCAGGATATCCGCGAAAATATGCTGGATTCACAAATATTGAGTGAGCTGATGAATCCCCTCAGAGCGTTGAAGGCAAAGGCGGAGGCGGGGGAGACGGCGCAGGCGCTTTCGGCCCTTGCCGCAAAACAGGCGCAGGGCAGGCAGAAGGCGACGGAGTCTCTGCAGAAGGCGGGGGCTTTGTCCGCGCGGGATAAACGTCTAAACAGGGCGATAGCGGGCTTCCTTTCTGTCTGTGAAAAGACGCTGCGGCTTGCGGAGACGGCGGACGGCGCAGCCGGGTTTGCCCGTGTGAAAGAACAGTTTGACACAAAAGTCTCCGAGTACAAACAGGATACGGAACGGGTGAAGGCGCGGATGCATTTCCTCTTTCAGTTTGTGGAGGACACCTTCGGTTCCGGCAATGAGATGCTGATACTGGTGACGGAGTGTACGGTGCAGGCGGACTGCGCGAAGTTTATCAGTCTTTACGGATGTGAGGACTACCAGAGGCACAACGAGGAACTGATGCTCACCGAGCGTGGGGCAGAGCTGACCGCACGGATTGAGGAGCTGGAACTATAGGCGCGCGAAAAGTACTTCTAAAGACGTTCTGCCATAGGACAGAACGCCAAGAAGTACTATATTTCGCGCAAGAGAATGCCTGAAATACGGCATTCTCTGCATTGATTTGGGGTTTTATAGAGGAAGACGATGAAACAAAAAAGAAAGCACGGAGAACTGGATATGCCGCAGGGCGTGCTGTCATTTAAGACGGACGGGGAGGCGGCGGAGATTACGGGATACCGGGGAAAAGATACGGAGATCACAGTGCCGCCTGTGATCGACGGCTGTCCTGTAACCTGTATCGGGAAGAAGGCTTTTTTGAGCAATAAACTTTTAAAGGAGATATCCCTTCCGGCGTCCGTGGTGCGCATCGAAGACTGGGCTTTCGCTTTCTGCGCGAAACTGCAGCGGGTCATTCTGTCCTATCACCGTATGGAGATCGGACAGGGGATTTTCAAGGACTGCTTTCAGCTGGAACAGATTGTGGATGAGGAGGCGGACACGGCAGAGAAAAGAAGCGTGGACACGTCCTTTTTGCTGGCGGCTGTGATGAGCAGGCTTGACGCCTTTTATCTGTTTGACTTTGAGAGCGCGGGTACGACAGAGTGGATTGGGCAGTGGGACGGAAGGATGCAGACGCTGATGGAGAGAGGGGATGCGGAAGGCTTCTCCAAAATGCTACTGTGCGGGGAAGAAGATTACGGCAGCAGGGAGAACAATCTGGATTACTACATGGAGCAGCGCAGGTGCGAAAAGGTGAGGCTTGCCATGCTGCGGCTGATGCACGATTACGGGCTGAAGCAGTCTGTGCGGGAAAAGCTGGAACAGTATCTGCTCTCTCATATCAAAGGGTGCGAGACGGAGGAGACGTGGCGGGTCGTGCTGGAGGAGTACGGGGACGATCTGCGCTATTATCAGTTTCTCACGCAGCTCGGCGGCGTCACGAGAGAGAATTTTCAGCCTATGATGGAGGATATGGGGCAGGAGCACACCGAGATGAAGGCGTATCTGATGAAATACCACGGGGAAGAGCATGGGACGGAGGATGCTTTTGAGGCGTTTGCGCTGTGAAAATCTTGCAATTAACTGTATGAGCTAGTATACTGAAAACACAAAGGAAAGGTTACTGGATGGCAAAAACACAGGACTTAAAACCAGATACGGTGCTGAAGAATTATTGGAGAAATAATGAACAGTTCTCAGACATTTTTAATGCGGTATTGTTTGAGGGGAAACAAATTATAAAACCTGAAGAACTGGAGGATGTGGATACCGAGGAATCTTCCATGCTGGAACATAGAGATTATGTGGAGAGCATCAAGGCTTCCAGAGATAATATAAAAGTGAGCAAGAAATCTCAGACGCATGGTGTGGAGTTTGTAATGTTAGGTTTGGAGGCACAGGAACACATTCATTATGCTATGCCCTTGAGAGTCATGGGATATGATTACGGTACTTACAAAAAGCAGTATGACGGTAATGCAAAACGATATAAAAAAGCGGAAGGTATGGATGAAGATGAATATCTGTCAAGGATGAAACGGACGGATAAATTCATGCCAGTTATCACCATTACGGTTTATTATGGGGAAAAACCGTGGGACGGTGCAGTATCGCTTCATGGAATGTTGAATATTCAGGAAGAAATGCGGCAGTTTGTAAATGATTATAAAATGCTGTTGGTTGAAGCAAGGCAGGACAATCTGAAACTTCATAATATAAACAACGTTGATTTGTTCCATATGCTGAAAATGGTGTTGGATAGCAGTATACCAAAGAATGAGGCGAAGGAAAATGTCATAAAATATGCAAGGGAGCATGATGTAGATAAAGCAGTAATTATGACGGTTGCAGGGGCGACAAACTGCAGGATTGACTATAACGCGCTATCAAGGAGAGGAGATGTGGATATGTGTACTCTGTTTGACGAAATTGCAAGAGAAAATGAGAAGAAAGGCAGAATAGAAGGAAAAGCGGAAGGAAAAGCGGAAGGGGAAGCAAAGGGCATTATCGAGATAGGGACGGAGTTTGGGCTTTCTGACAATGATATTTTGGAGAGGCTGCAAAGCAAGCTGAAAGTATCCATCCAGAAGGCGCAGGAATATCTTGAAATGTTTGGAAAACAGACGGTGTAAATTCATATCGATAAATTGGCGCTGTTCGGCGGATATTGTTGGACGGCGTTTTTTATACGCAGACCCGTGCAGAAGAAGTGTGAAAGATATATTTAGAGATACTTTATTTTAAAGTATACAAAATTAGAATATTCAATTGAGAGTAAAATAGGCATGTGATAAGATAGTAGCTGAGAGGATATTCGATGAATGACAGCATGTCAGGTGTGTTTGTAGGGAGGATGAAAATGTCTAAAAGATTTCGAAAATTTTTAAGTGTGATGCTGGTCTGCAGTATGCTCGCTGTGTCGCCGATGCAGGGCGTGAATGCGGCGGATTATGGAAATGGCGGTATGGAGGCATCTGGAGAGGTTTGTGCGGAGATGGAAGAAACCAGGACAGAAACCGGAAACGACACACAGGAGCAGGAAGAATCAGAGACAGAAGATACAGAGCCCGAGGAGGATGGCGGAGAAAAGGAAACCGAAATGACATCGCCGGAAGATGGCGGGGAAACGGAAGCAGGGGAGACACCGCCGGAAGGTGGCGGTGCGGAAACAGGCAAGCCTGCGAACCCGGGAGAGACGCCGGATGATGATGAGAACGTAGGCGGCGCGGAGGAAGACAGCGCCGGGGAAACCGGGGCGGAAGATACAGATGAAGAGACGGAGGAAACCGAGGCGGACGGATCGCAGGGAGAAGCTGCGGGGGACGTTTTGCCGGAGCGGTTGGAGTCTGTGACAGCGGAGACATTTGTGACTGAAGGGGGCGTGACGTCGGGAAGCTGCGGAGAGAATGTGACTTGGGAGTTTGCGGATGGGGTGCTGACGATCAGTGGGTCGGGGGAGATGGAGGACTATCAATCTCCTCATGACGTGGAGGGGAAATCTGCACCTTGGTATAAATATCATCGTAACAATATTAAGAGGGTGGTTGTAGAGGAAGGTGTAACGACGATAGGGGGATATGCTTTTTATGTGTGCCACAATCTGGCAAGCATAGAGTTAGCGTCGAGCGTAACGACGATAGGAGAGTCTGCCTTTAATGAGTGCGGCGGTCTGACAAGCATAGAACTGCCGTCAGGCGTAACGACGATTGGGGAGTCTGCTTTTAATAATTGTTATAGCCTGATAAGTATTAATTTGCCGTCAGGCGTAACAATTATTGAGGCGGGTACTTTTGAGTGGTGTCAAAGCCTGACGGGCATAGAACTGTCGTCAGGTGTAACGTCTATTGGTAAGGACGCTTTTCGCCATTGCGAAAGTCTGACAGGTATAGAGCTGCCGTCAGGTGTAACGAGCATTGGGGAGTATGCTTTTGGCAGCTGCAGCAAACTGACAAGTATAAAACTGCCGTCAGGTGTGACGATTATTGAGAAGGGTACTTTTGCCGTTTGCCACAGTCTAAGCAGTATAAAACTGCCGTCTGGGATAACGGCGATAGGTGAGAATGCTTTTTTTTCTTGTGACAGCTTGACAGGTATAGAACTGCCGTCAGGTGTAACGTCTATTGGCAAGGATGCTTTTTGGTCTTGCGATAGGCTGAAAAGCATAGAACTGCCATTGGGTGTAACGGTGATAGGGGAGTCTGCCTTTAGTGGATGTCGCAGTCTGATAGATGTTTATTATAGTGGAAGCGAAAGCGATTGGCGTGACATAACGATTATGAGTGATAATGAACCGCTCACCTCCGCGACCATTCACTACAATTCAGAGCTAAAAGGGTTTAACGACCCTACGCTGATTGTGACAAGCCGGTCATTTAAGTTTACCGATCCACAGGAGGTTCAGCTAGTCTGGGGCTGGAACTATATTTTAGACCGCAGTTCCACGGAATACATACATGATGTTTCGACTGCCGCACTGGCGCTGTCGGCGGCAGCGGAGCGTTCCAAGAGCGACATTGAATCCATGCTGGCAGGCGAGAATTTTGGGGTGGATTATATTAAATCAATCAATTATAATGAGACCACGCAGGAGGTAAATTATCCGGCAGCTACCTTTGCATATAAGGAGATAAGCAATGGAGGCAAAACAGAACATATTATAATTCTTGTCGGTCGCGGTACGTCAACGGGTACGGATTTCCTTACAGATTTAGGTTCAGTGGGGGATCATTTTTCTGAACCAGCGTCTAATGTGTGGCGCAGTTTTTTAGGGTGGTTGGAAACAAACGGATTGGATAATAAGATAAACAGCAGTAATACGAAATTTTTTGTGACAGGGCATAGTCTTGGCGGGGCGGTCGCAAACAGAATTGCATATCGTTTGACTCGGGATTATGGAGGGGAAAATGTTTATGCTTATACTTTTGGCACACCGCCGACAGAAGGGCAGACATCGACTTATGCATCCAATATTTTTAATGTTCTGTATGATTGGGATCCGGTT
Source organism: uncultured bacterium (assembly GCA_947073545.1). Lineage (GTDB taxonomy): Bacteria > Bacillota > Clostridia > Lachnospirales > Lachnospiraceae > UBA3282. The sequence continues at coordinate 22,029 of CAMTMP010000029.1, read as the reverse complement.
CCTTTTCTGGGTATTTTTACGGACGGCAGATATGGAGTGGAGTGCTGGTTTACGGATGGTGACAGGGGGCGTTTCCCTAGTAAACATTTGGTGCAGTCCTATATGAAGCGTCTGTTGAACGGAGCGGACAAGCACTTTAAAGGTTCCCAAAAAAGCGGCGGGGCATGGTGTCCCGTGGATTTGAAAATTTACAATTCGTCGGGGAACTTGGTTGGCAGTGTCACGGATAATATTGTGGACGAGGGGAATGTAACGGATTCCGTTTTGATTGTCTTAAGCGGCGAGAACAAAGACCAGAAAAACTTTTATTTTTTTGATGACGATACCTATGATATTAAACTGCTCGGAAAAGATAATGGTACGTTAACTTATACCATCAGAGACACATCTGCGGATAAGCAGACAATAACGGAACGGGTTTACGCAAATGTATCTCTGACGCCGGGCAAGCGAATGACCAGCTCAGTCAGCGTCTGGGATAAATCAGATTCATCCATCAGTACGGACGACAAGATTGACACGCCCGATGTTCAACTCTTCGTGCTGGATGAAAATGACAACATAATCCGGGAAATCCTCCCCGACGGCGCAGGCACAGAAATCCCCTACAACGACCCCGGCGAAGTCCTCCCCGGCGACATCCCCGCGGACGGGAAAATCCCGGACGGTCTGTGGATTGCGGGGGTAGAGGAATCCTATATCTACACCGGCGCCGCCATCAAGCCGGAAATCCGGGTTTATGACGGGAAGAAAAAACTACAGCCCGGAAAGGATTATACGGCAAGCTATAAAAATAACACAAAAGTAAACGATGCCGCTGTGATTGCAACAGCACCGACCATAGCTGTCAAAGGAAAGGGGAATTATGCGGGGGCGGAAACTGCTACATTTAAAATAACACCTGTTTCCCTGAGCGGCGACAGCGTAACCGTGGGGGACATGACGGCCGCCTATAACAAAAAGGTGCAAAAGAAAGTTCCTGTTGTGTCTTATAATGGCAGGAAACTGGCAAAGAACAGGGATTTTACCGTTTCTTATCCAAGCGGGGGAGTAGGCGCCTACAAAGAGGCGGGAACCTATGAGATTCTGCTTGTGGCGAAAGAAGGCGGCAATTTTACAGGGACAAGGGTGGTAACATATACGATAACGGACAGTACCCTGCTTGGCAGAGTGAGCGTAAAGAAAATCCCGAACCAGACGTATACAGGGGAGCCGATAGAGCCTGAACTTACGGTTACCTATAAGAATACGCCGCTTGTAAAAGGGACGGACTACACGGTCAGATATACGGATCATACGGAAATAGGAACGGCGCAGGCTGTTTTGACGGGTATAGGGAAATATGCGGGGACGAAGAAGGTGACATTCCGCATTACGGGAATTTCCCTAAAGGGCGCGGCGGTATCCGGGATTGAAAATAAGGTTTATAACGGCAATTACCAAGAGCATGACCTGACAGTAGCACAAAACGGCAGGACACTGACGGCGGGGACTGACTATGACGTGGTGTATGCCGATAACCGCGACGCGGGGAAAGCCAGCGTTACCATAAAGGGAAAAGGCGCGTATACGGGAAGCATAAAGAAGACCTTCCGCATCGAAAAGTTTGATATTGCGGCCAATACGGGCGACAGATTCGTGGTGGAAGTGAAGCAGGAGAACGTTCCCTATGCCAAGGGCGGTGCGAAACCGAAAGTCGTGGTCAACTTCAGGACAGAAAACGGCGGGTGGCGGACGCTGACGGCGGGGACGGACTACACGCTCTCGTATCGGAACCATAAAGCGGTGAATGACGGCAGCAGGGCGGATCGGCAGCCTGCGGTTATTGTGAAGGGAAAGGGAAACTTTGGCGGAGTATACGGCGAAGAACTCCACTATAAGATTGAGGCGCAGGATCTTGGCAGGCTTACATTGACGGCACAGGACAGAACCTATCGGAATAAGAGAAACAGCTTTGCCACAAAACTTGCCATCACGGATTTAAACGGGGTGCGCCTGCAGCCGGGAACAGATTATCAGAAAGTTTTTGCCTGTTTTTATGAGGAAGAGACCGCGGTGAATACGGCAGATGGCGGAACAATTGTCCGTGCAGCCGGGGACGCTGTGGACAAAGGGGACATCATCCCGGCAGGGACGGTTCTAAAAGTACGTGTCACGGCGAAAGAGGGCGGCAATTATACGGGGACGTTGGAGGGAAAGTACCGGATTGTGCAGGCGGACATTGCGTCCGCGTCGGTGTCTGTCAAGAAGCAGATTTACACGGGACAGCCTGTCACGCTGGAAAAGAGCCAGATCACGGTGAAGGTGAAAGGGAAAGAACTTGACGAGAGTCAGTATGAAATTGTGCCGGGCAGCTATAAAAACAATGTGCATAAGGGTACCGCGAGCGTGACGGTTCGTGGCGTGAATAATTATGGCGGCACCAAAACCGTCCGATTTACGATCCGGGCGAAAGGGTTTTTCTGGTGGTGGAGATAGGAACAAAGGAGAACGGCACATTCGTTTTGCGATTTGCATACCTGAACCGCATAAAATTTAGGGCTTGCACAATGCCTGCTTCTGTGGTATTATGTAATCTGTTTGAACAGCAGAGGAAGAATTTGGTTTTTTCTGGAATGGAGGATAAAGATGGGTGTATTGAGAATCATACTTACTGTGATTTATATTTTTATATGTATCGCGTTGGTGGTATTAGTGCTGATGCAGGAGGGAAAGTCAGCCGGTCTTGGCGCGATCAGCGGTGCGGCTGAAACCTACTGGGGCAAGAACAAGGGCCGTTCGATGGAAGGAAAGCTCGTCAAGATCACGACGGGGCTTGCGGTCGGGTTCATGTTACTGGCGGTTGTTTTGAATCTCACGTTATTCTAAGGATTAGACGATGAAAAGCACTCTTGCATAAGCGTAAGGGTGCTTTCTTGCGCGTATAAGCAGAGTCAGAAGCTTCCGTGCATAGCCGTCATGCTTGCATGTAAGGCTGTGTACGGAAGCTTCTGACGAGCAACGTGAACGAGAGATGCGAAGCATCTCGAGTCTGCTTATACGCAGGAACAGCAGAAACGGAAGGCGAATGGACACACAATTTGAAAAACGGAAAAATTTAATATGCGAGCTGGTGGCGGACGAACAGTATGTACCGATGAAGGAAAAAGAACTGGCGGCATTTATGCAGGTGGCGCCGACGGACAGAGGAGTGTTCCGGGAGGTGCTTGGCGCGCTTTTATCGGAAGGGAAAATACAGCTTACGAAGCAGGGCAGATATGTGAAACCGGATGCGAACCGTCCTGTCGGCACATTTATCAGCCACGCCAGAGGCTTTGGGTTTGTTGAGGTCGAGGGATATGAGGAAGACTTTTTTATTCCCGAAGACAAAACAGGCGGCGCCTTTCATATGGACAGGGTGCAGATTGCCTTTCTGCCCGGGCGGCGCGGCCAAAGACGGGAGGCGGAGGTTGTCCGGATTCTGGAACACGGCACGAAGCAGCTTGTAGGCACTTACGAGCAGTCTCAGAATTTCGGTTTCGTCATCCCGGATAACGGCAAGATTGGCACGGATATCTTTGTGCCGAAGGAGCGCTCCAAGGGGGCGGTCACGGGGCACAAGGTTGTGGTGGAGCTGACTTCTTACGGCGATGAGCGGCACAAGCCGGAAGGCAGGGTGGTTGAGATTATCGGTCATATCAATGACCCCGGCGTGGACATCATGTCCATTGTGCGAGGCTATGATCTTCCCTCGGAATTTGGCGAGAAGGTGATGAATCAGGCGAACCGGACGCCGGATGAGGTGTCGGAGGCGGATATGGCGGGACGCATGGATCTGCGCGGTCTGCAGATGGTGACCATAGACGGGGAGGACGCGAAGGATCTGGATGACGCGGTCAGCCTTTACCGGGATGAAGCCGGGCTTTACCATCTGGGCGTCCACATCGCGGATGTGACCAATTATGTGCAGGAAAATTCCGCCCTCGACTGGGAGGCTTTGGAGCGGGGTACAAGCGTTTACCTTGTAGACAGGGTGATTCCCATGCTGCCCCACAAGCTCTCAAATGGCATCTGCTCTCTTAATCAGGGCGTGGACAGGCTGGCATTAAGCTGTCTGATGACGATCAACGGGAAGGGCGAGGTGGCGGATTACCGGATCGCGGAGACTGTGATCCGGGTGGACCGCAGGATGTCCTACACCTGTGTCAAAAAGATTCTGGAGGACAGGGACGAGACAGAGCGGCTGGAGTATGGCACGCTTGTCCCCATGTTTGAGGAGATGGAGGAACTGGCGGCACTTCTTCGAAAGAAGAGACATAAGCGCGGGTCCATCGACTTTGATTTTGCGGAGAGCAAGATTATTCTGGATGAAAAGGGCTATCCCGTGGAGATCAAGCCTTACGAGCGAAACGTGGCGACGAAAATCATTGAAGACTTTATGCTGATCGCAAACGAGACGGTGGCCCAGCACTTTTTTTGGCTGGAGACGCCCTTTGTATACCGGACGCACGAAAAGCCGGATTCGGATAAAATAAAGAAACTTTCGACCTTTATCAGAAATTTTGGCTATCATATCAAGCAGACGGGGGATGAGATTCACCCGAAGGAGCTGCAGAAGCTCCTCGATAAAATCGCGGATACGGATGAGGAGACGCTGATCAGCCGTTTGACGCTTAGGAGCATGAAGCAGGCCAAGTATACGGTGGAGTGCACGGGACATTTCGGGCTGGCATGTCAATATTACTGCCATTTTACCTCTCCCATCAGACGCTACCCGGATTTGCAGATTCACCGCATCATCAAGGAACAGCTCCGCGGGAAACTTTCCGAAGAGCGCACCGGTCATTATGAGGACAAACTGCCGGAGGTGGCGAGACACGCCTCGAAAATGGAGCGGCGCGCCGCGGAGGCGGAGAGAGAGACCGATAAACTGAAAAAGGCGGAGTATATGGAGGAGCGCATCGGGGAGATCTATGACGGTGTGATCTGCGGCATCACCCAGTGGGGCATTTATGTGGAACTGCCAAACACTGTGGAAGGACTGATCCATGCATCCGCGCTTGCAGGCGACTATTTCTATTACGATGAGGAGGCCTGCGAGATGGTGGGCAAGGAGAGCGGCGCCTCCTACAAACTGGGGCAGCGCGTCACCGTACAAGTAAAAGGCGTAGACCGCTTGGCAAGGACTGTGGATTTTATATTTCCAGTTCAGCCAGAGCGAATCTGACAGACAAATCAAAGGGAGGAGAGACTATGGCGAAGGAGGCCATGAAGCTGGTGGCAAACAATAAAAAGGCTTACCATGATTACTTCATAGAAGAGAAATACGAGGCGGGCCTTGCGCTCCACGGCACGGAAGTGAAGTCCCTGCGCATGGGCAAGTGCAGCATCAAGGAGGCGTTCGTGCGGATTGAAAATGGAGAAGCCTTTGTTTACGGCATGAATGTGAGCCCCTACGAGAAGGGAAATATATTCAACAAAGACCCGCTGCGCACAAGGAAACTGCTGATGCATAAGTTTGAAATCCGAAAACTTGCGGGAAGAATGGCGGAGCAGGGCTATACAGTCGTTCCCCTGCAGGTCTATTTTAAGGATGGCAGGGCAAAGATAGAGATTGGGCTTGCCAAAGGTAAAAAGCTCTACGACAAGCGGCAGGATATCGCGAAAAAGGATCTGCGCAGGGAACATGAGAGAGAATTTAAAATCAAAAACCTGTAGATTGCATAGTACAAAGAATAATGATATACTGTCAGTAGTAAAACAAATTAGGGCCAGTCAAGGTTTCGACAGGGGTCTTGCAGCTGGAGAAGCTATCCGCAGGCTGATGCGTCAAATCGCAAACTTAAACACAAACGCTGAAGATAATTTAGCATACGCTGCCTAATGGCAGCTGTCCGCCTTAGTGCACCTACACATTAAGATCCGGGCATCGACTATGTAGGAAACGACGCAGGGGACGCCTCTTACCTGCGGGCGTATCAGAGGCTACTGAATCCATGGGGGTGTCGCTCTCCTTGTGGAGGAGGGAACGAGGAGTGATCCGAAATGAGTGACTATGATAGTAGAAGGACAGGGAATGGGCTTTTGGACACGGGTTCGACTCCCGTCTGGTCCACTCGGAAAAGTTCTTAAAATGCTTGCCATGCAGGCTTTTAGGAACTTTTCTTTTTGGTACGCTTTCTGGTGTTCATGTTCACAATTCGCTGGACATCGTTACCATTTGGCGGTAAAATAAGAAGAAATATGGTGAACTTTTACCAAGGGGAGAGAGGATGTATAATGGCGGAAGAAAAAAGGGGTATGAAAAGCGGGGATAAGGGGAATGTTCTGAATTCCCTGCGGACGAAGATTGTCGGGGTTATGGTGCTGGCTATGGTTATTTTGGCGGTATGCCTTTCGGTTGTGCTGATCAGGAATCTGCGGATTCCGCTGATGAATCTCAACCAGACATATCTCTATGATCTGGCGCTGGCCTACGGTGAAAAAATGCAGTCGGAGATTGAACAGAAGGGATATAATACGGCGACACACTATAACAATCTGGTGGATTCTCTTGGGGAGGTCGGGTTGAAAGGTGTGGAATCGAGTTATGCCTATCTGGTGTCGTCGGACGGAACGATGCTCTACCATCCGACCAAGGACAAAGTCGGGCAGCCGGTAGAGAATGAGGTGGTGAATGCCGTAGCGGCGGAGATCGCTACAGGTGTGGTTCCCGAGCCGAATGTTGTAGAGTATACGTTTAACGGTTCCGTGAAGTACGCAGCTTATTATGTGACGGAGAGAGGACATTGTATACTGGTAATCGCGGTGGATCAGGACGAACTGATGAGCACCGTGCACCGGGTTACGATTACGGGAACATGCTGCACGGTTGTTATGGTTATCCTTGCCAGTATTATCGGATTTTTCTTTGTAAGCAGGATTATAAAGCCTATCATTACGGTGACAGGTGTGGTGGGAAAGTTGGCGCATATGGACTTCTCTGAGATTGAGGGGCAGGAGAAGCTGACGGCGCGTTCGGATGAGACGGGGCAGATGAGCCGGGCAGTGGCGGAGCTTCGGAGACAGCTCGTGGATGTGGTGACGGACCTGCGCGGCCAGAGCGAAATGCTGTTTGAGGCTTCCGATGTGCTAAACAGCAATGCCTCTGAGACGGCGATCACGGTGGAACAGGTGGAGAAGGCGGTTTCGGAAATATCCGACGGCGCGTCCTCTCAGGCGGATGAGACGCAGAAGGCCACGGAGAACGTGATTTTGATGGGCAGTATGGTGGAGGAGACTACCAGGCAGGTGGAGGAACTGACCGATAATGCCAATGATATGAGAATGTCCGGCGACGAAGCTTTTGAGACGCTGCAGAACCTTGAGAAGATTAACGGTCAGGCCAGAGAGGCCATCGACGTGATTTATGAGCAGACCAATAACACGAATGAATCCGCTATGAAGATCAGAGAGGCGACATCACTGATCACGTCCATTGCGGAGGAGACGAATCTGTTGTCCTTGAACGCCAGCATAGAGGCGGCCAGAGCCGGCGAGCAGGGCAGAGGCTTTGCGGTGGTGGCAAGCCAGATCCAGAAGCTGGCGGAGCAGTCCAATGAATCCGCCAGACAGATTGAGAATATCATAGATTCTCTGATTGAGGATTCCCAGAAGTCCGTGGCGACGATGGAGAGCGTGAAGAAGATCATGGAGAGCCAGAGTGAGAGCGTGGATCGGACAAATGAGCGCTTTTTACAGGTAAGGCAGGGCATTACCCAGTCCCTTGAGGGTGTGAATCAAATTGCGGATAAGACAAGGCGGATGGATTCGGCCAGAGTGAATGTGGTGGATGTGGTACAGAATCTGACGGCTATCGCAGAGGAAAATGCGGCGAGCACGGAGGAGACTTCCGCTTCCGTCACAGAAGTGAGCACTATCGTATACAGCATTTCCGAAAATGCAACGAAGCTCAAGGAGGTGGCGGAGCATCTGGAGCAGAGCATGAGTATCTTCAAAATCTGACGTATGGCCACGGAGAGTGTGTATGGAAAAGCATGAGGAAGATCTGGTTGTCGGTGGCTACCGTTTCGCCACGATAGCGGATGCGGAGACGGCCAGAATGGAAATAAAAAAGGTGGAAAATTTGGAGCAGCGGCTCGACTACCGCAAGCCCCAGAACGTACTTCTCGTCTATAACCGGGCGGTGGAGAACCAGGTGTTTCTGACGCCCATTGGTTTAAGCTATCTGCAGAAGATGCAGAGAGAAATGATAAAATGGGGCGTGCCGGCGGATAAGGTACAGCCGGTGCCGCTTCGGGGGACGTTCAGCAATAAGACGGCGAACAGCCGCTCGATCAGAATGAGCGTTGCGAAGAGGCACCCGGAATATCAGGGACGGTTCGTGACTTCTGTGCTGATTAATGTAGTGCTGGTTTTTCTTGTGGCGGCGATGCTGATGATTGCATGGAACAGCGAAACGCCTAACATTGTGAATTACAGGCATGCCGTAGTGAATGAGTACTCGGAGTGGGAGCAGGAGCTTTCCAGGCGGGAGCAGGCCGTCCGGGAGGCGCAGCGCAAACTGGAAACAGATAAGTTAAATGAACAGTGACAGGAAGAGAGGAATGGCGGTATATGGATAAGTCGAAGATCCTTGTGGTGGACGATGAGAGCCGTATGCGTAAGCTGGTTCGGGATTTTCTGGTGAAAAATAGTTATGAGGTCGTGGAGGCGGCTGACGGAGAGGAGGCGCTCGACCTCTTTTTTCAGAAAAACGATATGGACTTGGTGATCTTGGACGTGATGATGCCAAAGATGGATGGATGGCAGGTCTGCCGGGAAATTCGCGCATACTCCAAGGTTCCTATTATCATGCTCACGGCCAAGTCTGACGAGCGGGATGAGCTTTTGGGCTTTGAGCTTGGGGTGGATGAATATATTTCCAAACCCTTCAGCCCGAAAATTCTTGTGGCGCGGGTGGAGGCGATCCTTCGAAGAACCGGGCAGGCTGCTGCGGAGATGATCGTGGAGGCGGGAGGTATCCGTCTTGACAAGCAGGCGCACAGCGTGACGGTGGATGGAAGCTCGATTGATCTAAGCTACAAGGAGTTTGAACTGCTCGCTTATTTTATGGAAAATAAGGGGATTGCCCTTTCCCGGGAAAAGATTTTAAACAGCGTATGGAATTACGATTATTTTGGCGATGCGAGAACCATTGATACCCATGTGAAAAAGCTGCGCAGCAAGATGGGAGAGAAAGGCGAGCTGATCAAAACGATCTGGGGTATGGGATATAAATTCGAGGTGGAATAAAGTGGCAGCAGGGCAGGGCGTCAAGTCCGGAATGTCGAAAAAAGTCATTGGGAGGTTGGAAATGTCTAAGCGCTGGTTTTATAAGGAGGAATTATTTCTTACTGCGGGGGAACAGAGTCTTTCTGATGAAAATCAGGACAGGATTATAGAGCTGCTCGGTAAAAATGTGGCGGTCGGTGTGGTCGGCGGATTTTACGAGGAGGGATATCCGGTCTGTTTTATCAGCTCTTTTGCACTCAACAATATAGGGATGACCTTTGAAGCGTTCATGGAAAAAACAGACGGCAGCTTTCTGCAGGCTGTCTATGAGCCGGATCGGAAAATATTCACGGAGGCTTTTCTTCCAGGGGAGGAGGAAAACAGGGAATACCGCATCGTAAACGGCAAGGGTGAGCCGGTGTGGGTTCGTGAGATCAGAATGGAGTCTGTCGCGGACGATGGCAGAAGAATCTGGATCAGTGCGGTCAGGCTGATTGATGAGGAGCGCAGGGACAGCCAGTTGTCCAATGAGGCGTTTCGGATGCTGCGGGACAGCTACTTCAGAATCAGTGAGGTGAATCTGAACAAGAATACCGTTGTGGATCTGAAATTTGTGGAGAGCGAAGCGATGGAGGTAGAGCGGTTAAACGGTGACTACAGAATGACCATCGCTTCCTGCGCGCAGAACCATGTGGAGGAAAAAGACCGGGTCAGCTTTGCCAATGTTATGTCGGCAGAAAACCTGAAAAGAGTATTTCTGGATGATGCTTCACCCATTCATTTCAGCTATCTGCGTCTGGTGGAAGGCGAGTGGAAATGGGTGCGGACCGATCTGGTGCCGGTGGAAAATTTCAGTGAAGAAAATGCCAGGTTGATGTGGTATGTAAAAAATATCACGGAGGAAAAGGCCAAAGAGACAGAGATGACGGATCAAATGCTGCGGAAAAACGCGGAACTGTTTCAGGCCAAAAAGGAACTGGAGGAGGCGAATGCGAAGATCCGGGAGTCGAACCAGAAGCTGCGCCGTGCGCTGAGCGTAGAGGAACAGTATCGGCAGGCGATCGTGTCCGAGGCGGTTTTGGTGTTCAATGTAAATGTAACGAAGAACCTGATAGAGGAAGAGTTCTATGAGCTCGTAAACGGGGAAATGGAGCCGGTGTTGGCTAGGATGGGCATGCAGGTGCCTTGCAATGCGGACGATTTTTTCCTGCGCTGGGGGAAGGAACGGGTATTCCCGGAGGACAGGGAAGTTTTTGTACAGACCATAAACACAAGGCACTTGTTAGAAGCCTATGAGCGAGGAGAAAACGAGCTGATCATGGAAATTGAGACTTCCGGGACAGACGAACAGCCCATAGTCTTAAGGCATACCATTCTGCTCACGAAGGACGGCATCAGCGATGACATACTGGCTCTCAACAATGCCAAGGATATCACGGATATCCGCGCAAAGGACAGAGAGACGAAGAAAGCGCTGTTGGACGCTTATGAGGCGGCAGATCGGGCAAACTGTGCCAAGATGGATTTCCTTTCTAAGATGTCCCATGATATCAGGACCCCCATGAACGCGATTATTGGTATGACGGCTATCGCTGGCACCAAGCTTCACGATCCTGACGGGATGGAAGAATGTCTAGCGAAGGTTTCCGCCGCGAGCAAACACCTGCTCTCGCTCATAAACGAGGTGCTCGATATGAGCAGGATTGAGTCGGGTGCGCTGACTCTGAACGAGGAGGAGTTTAACCTTCTGAATATTATAGACAGCATGGTAAATATGCTTTCTGACGCAGCACGGGAAAAGAAGCAGAAGATCGTATTTCGCGCCCATGGCGTTCAGAATACCAACGTGCGGGGAGATGCGAGAAGGCTGCAGCAGATTTTTGCGAATGTGATAAGCAATTCGATCAAATATACCGGAGAGGGAGGGGCAATCAGTATAGAAATTACGGAAAAACCCTCGCATCAGGAGCATGTCGGATGTTACGAGTTCATATTTAAGGATAATGGCATCGGCATGACAGAGGAGTTTTTAGAGCATATTTATGATCCTTTTGAGCGGGCGGATGATGTACGTACCAGCAAGATCCAGGGTACCGGACTCGGTATGACCATCAGCAGGAATATCATCCAGATGATGGGCGGAGATATCCTGATAGAGAGTGAGCTGGGGATCGGCACGATTGTGACGATTACCGTACCATTAAAGTATCAGGTGCCGGGCGTGGTGAACAGGGAAGACCTTGCGGGAAGAACGGTTTTGGTGGTGGATGACTCGCCTTTTGCGGGAGAGACAACCAATGTTCTTTTAAGCAATCTGGGGATGCGCGGTGAGTGGGTGCAGTCCGGAGAAGAAGCGTTAAAATATATGAAGGAAAAACGGCGGAGAGGGGAAGATGTTTTTGCCATTCTATTGGATGTGAATATGCCGGGTATGAACGGCATGGAGACGGCGAAGGCGATACGCAAACAAGAAGGCGTGGAAATTCCGCTCATACTCGTTTCCGCTCACGAATGGGTGGACATTGAAGGGGAAGCACGGCTGGCAGGCGTAAACGCATTTATCAGGAAACCGTTTGATAAGACCAGACTGTTAACGGCATTTCGCAATTTTATTCCGAAAGAGGTAGTTAAGCCGGTGGAAGACACGCTTGAGCAGATCGAGAAGGCGGATTATTCCGATAAACGGATTCTTGTGGTGGAGGATAATGACCTGAACAGGGAAATTGCCACAGAAATTCTCTCCATGACGGGTGCAATGATTGAGACGGCGGAAAACGGAAAGGAAGCCGTAGATATGGTGCTTGCTTCCGAAGAAGGATACTACGATCTGATTCTCATGGATTTACAGATGCCGGTGATGAACGGGTATGAGGCGACAACGGCGCTGCGTGCCATGGAGCGGGAGGATGCCAGAAAGGTTCCCATTGTGGCGATGACGGCGAACGCCTTTTTGGAGGACATACAGCAGTCGAAAGCCTGCGGCATGAATGAACATATGTCGAAGCCGCTGGATATCGATCAGCTTCAGCGTATGCTGGCAAGGTGGCTGACGAAGCAAAACAGGATCGCATAAAAGAAGTGCCGGTTCCTTAGAAACAGGGGCCGGTACTTTTTTATATTTAAGAAAGATAAAAAAAGTCTTAAATATGGAATGATGTACTTTACTTTTACGGATAAATGGATGTATTCTAAAAAACGGATATCGGGATAAAGGATTCGGAGGAGACAGGATGAAAAGACAATACATAACATCCGGGCGCAGAGCTGTTTCGGTTCTGACCGCTGCGGCATGTGCCGTCACGCTGCTTGCGGGATGCACAGATACAACAGTGCCGGAGGAGGAGGCTTTGAGCGATGTGATTCCCGTGGAAGCACAGACGCCCGCGGTGGGGACATTGACGCTGAAAAATGAATTTGTGGGGACGGTCAGCCCGGAAGAGTCGGTTTATGTGATTCCCATGGTGACGGCGGAGGTATTAAACACCAGCATCAGCGTTGGCGATACGGTGACGGCGGGACAGGAGTTATGTAAACTAGATACCGAGGCTGCGGAATTGCAGCTTGCCAGCGCGCAGGCACAGTATAACAGTGCGGCGGCGGGCGTGCAGGCGGCCGAGGTGGGATATGAGATCGCGCAGGCGCAGTATGACAGTGCGGTGGCGCAGCTCGATGTGCAGAATGAGCAGACCCAGAGGCAGAAGGATCTGACCATGTATCAGATGCAGATGCAGATTGACGGGATCAATGACGGGATAGACGATATCAACGAACAGATTTACCAGTTGGAGGAAGACCGGGAGGACGCCAAGGATCAGAGGGATGACCTGAACAAAGCCAGAGGCAGGGCGAATGAATATGCGAAGCAGGCGCAGGCGGCGTATCAGGCAGCGCAGGCGGCAGTGACGGCTCTGGAGCCGCAGGACTATGAAAAACTGCAGGAAGTGAAGGCACAGTTTCCGGATGAGGCGGCTTACGAATATGCGCTGAAGCAGGCCAAGGAACAGCTTGCGGCAGCTAAAGCGGCCTATGAGGGCGCTCAGTCCGCAGCTTCCCAGACAAGTGCGGCATACGAGCAGGCGAAGGCCGGCATCGAATCCATAGACGAGGGGAAAGAAAAACTGGAGGATTCCCTTTCCGATACTTATAAGACCAAAGAACAGACCGAGACTGTGAAAAATCTGACGGAGGCGCAGCTCAATATTGACACGCAGGCAGTGCAGGATATCAGTAAAAGGACGGCAGCTTTGGGCGTGGATTCCGCGGCGGCGCAGGTGAACAGCGCCAAAGTGGGCGCAGCAGGCGCTGAAGTGGCGATAGACAGTGCGGAGTACCAGCTTGATATGTATACGCTGACAGCGCCCATCGACGGTGTGATCGAGGCGGTGAACGTGAAAGAGCATGATTTTGCTTCCCCACAGTCGCCCGCTTTTGTCATTTCCAATAAGAATACGATGACAGTCACTTTCGGTGTGAGCGAAGGCATACGCGGCACGCTGCGGGTGGGACAAAAAATACAGGTGGACAGGAACGGCAAACTCTATGATGCGGCGGTCACGGAGATCGGCAGCATGGTAGACCAGAATACCGGCCTGTTTATGATCAAATCCTGTGTCAGTACGCCGGATGAAAGCCTGCTGACCGGCAGCAGCGTGAAGGTGACGGCGGAGACATACAGTCAGGCGGATGCCCTGCTGATTCCTTATGACGCGGTGTACTATGACGACAGCCAGCCCTATGTTTATGTAGCTGAGAACGGATCGGCGAAGCGCAAGGATGTGGAGACAGGCATTTTTGATATGGATACGATCACGGTGCTTTCGGGTCTTACCACTGAGGACACGCTGATCACAAGCTGGTCCGCGAATCTCAGGGAAGGGGCGGAGGTGTCCGTTCAGATGAAGACGGAGAGTGAAGCGGACGGCACGGAGACGGCAGCCGGAGAAGATGCGGACGGAGAGTAGGAGGCAGCGATATGGGATTGACAAAATTAGCTCTTAAGCGTCCTGTTTCGATGGCGCTCGTTGTTCTGGCTCTGGTGGTGTTCGGTCTTTCCTCCGTGACAAGCTTCCGGCTGGAGCTGACACCCGATATGGAACTGCCGATGCTTCTTGTCTATACGCTTTATCCGGGGGCAGATCCGGAGAGCGTGGAGGAGCTTGTGACGAAGGAGATAGAGGCGGCAGGCTCGGAACAGAGCGGTGTATCTACTTATACATCGCAGTCGGCTGAAAATATGTCTATGGTCATGTTCCAGTACGACTACGGTACAGATCTGGACGATGCCTATATGGATTTAAAGACAGCGCTTGACGCGGCAAAGTCGTCTATGCCGGACGACGTGCAGGAGCCTACGGTAATCGAGATGGCCATGGATCAGATGGAAACTATGGATATTTCGGTAACGGCTGTGGGTGACAGCGATGTGTTAAGCTATGTGAACGATACCATGGTGACAGAGCTGGAGACGATCTCCGGCGTGGCGGACGTTCAGGTATATGGCGGCAGAGAAAATTATATCCGGGTATTGCTGAACTCGCAGGCAATGAGAGAGTACGGGGTAACCATGAGCGGCATCGCCCAGATCATAGGGGCGATGGATTTTACGGTGCCTGTGGGTAGTGTGAATCAGGGATCTCAGGATATCGCGATATCCAGCAGTGCGGATATCTCCGGGGTGGTGCAGATACAAAACATTCCCATTACCACCGCGAGAGGGCAGGTGATTCCGCTCTCGGAGCTGGCGCAGGTCAGTGAGAGCCAGAAAGCGGCCTCCAGCTTAAGCCGCTATAACGGGCAGGATAATGTGACGATCGCCATTACGAAAAAGAAAAGCTACGGCACTGTGGATGTGACTAGGGATGTAGAGAGGATGCTGGAACTGCTGCAGGCGGACAATGACGTGGTGGTGATCGATACGATCTACAATGCCAGCGATATGATTATTTCCGCGCTTTCCTCCGTGGGAAGTACGCTTGCGCTTGGCGTGCTGCTTTCCATGCTGGTGCTGTTTCTTTTCTTCGGGGATTTCAGAGCCAGCCTGATCGTGGGAAGCGCCATGCCGATTTCGCTGTTTGCAACGATGATCGGTATGAATATGCTTGGTTTTACCTTCAATGTGGTGACCATGGGCGCGCTTGTTATCGCCATCGGTATGATGGTGGACAGTTCGATTGTGGTGCTGGAGAGCTGTTTCCGGCTGAAAGATAAGACGGGAGAATACTATGACGCGGCGCTTAAGGGTACCGGTGTGGTGACGGCTTCGATTATTGCATCCACGATCACCACGGTTGTTGTATACGCACCCTTAGCTACGATGAAAGGTCTGTCGGGGCAGCTGTTTTCCCAGCTTGGTATGACAATCATTATGGCAATGCTGGCTTCGCTTGTTATGGCTATGACCATTATCCCGCTGCTTTTTAGAAAGTTTAAGCCGGTGGAGAAAAAGGATCTGCCGATCAACAGACTTTTGCGCAAGATCAACGCCGGGTATGACAAAGTGCTTCGCAAAATTCTGCCGAAAAAAGCGCTGGTTGTCGTGATATCGATTTTTCTTCTGATTGCGGCGTTTATGTTGGTCAGCCATATTCATACGGAGCTGATGCCCAGCATGGATGAGGGAGCCTTTGCCATTACGGCAAGTTTCCGCTCCGGCACGAAGATGGAGCTGATTGAGGAACAGACTAATTTCTTGGAGAAGATGGCGGAGGAGGATGAAAATGTAGATCACTATTCTTTCAGTGTATCGGGAGATACGGCGACGCTGACCGGTTATCTTTCTGACGACTGCGAGCTGTCAACGGGACAGGTGATCGAGCGGTACGCGAAGGAGCTGGATGGCCTGACCAATATGGATATCAGCATCAGCGCCACCGGGGCAAGCATGACCAGCATGATGAGCACAGGGATTGAAATTGATCTGGAAGGCCGCGATCTGGATGACTTGAGAAAGACGGCAAGACAGGTACAGGAGATGCTGCAGGGAATCCCGGGCGTGCTGCAGACTTCTTCTAATCTGGCGGAGGCGTCCACGCAGGCGAAGATTATGATCGATCCGTTAAAGAGTATGGCAGCCGGACTTCCGCCGGTGCAGGTAGCGGGAGAAATGTACAATACCTTAAGCGGCATGAAAGCGGCCACCCTCAAGAGAAGCGGCGAAGAATACGAGGTGCGGGTGGAATATCCCGAGGGTGAGTACGAGGGCATGAATGATCTGATCAACATGACGCTTAGTACGGCCTACGGTACGCAGATCCCGCTTTCGGAGATCGCGTCGGTGGTTTATCAGGATTCTCCGGTAACGCTGATCCGTGTGGACGGCATCTATCAGGTGGCGGTGACCGCAAGCACTACAGAGGAGGCCAGATTTACGGCGCAGGAGGCGGCCGATGAGGCGATGGAGCAGATGGTGCTCCCAAGAGGCGTTTCCCGCGCGTCAAGTATGATGGACGACATGATGATCGACGAGTTCAAGGCAATTATTACTGCTATTTTTGTGGCGGTGTTCCTGATCTTTCTCGTCATGGCAATGCAGTTTGAGTCACCCCGGTTTTCGATGATGGTGATGATGAGTATTCCGTTCGCGCTGATCGGATCGTTCGGACTGCTCTATATAACAGGATCGACTCTCAGTATGGTGTCTTTGATGGGTGTGCTGATGTTAGTTGGTATTGTGGTGAATAACGGTATACTCTATGTGGATACGGCAAACAGACTGCGTGAAGAGATGCCGCTTGAAGAAGCGCTGATTCAGAGCGGACAGCTCAGACTGCGGCCGATTCTGATGACCACGCTGACGACCATTTTGTCCATGGTGCCGATGTCTCTTGGTATCGGAGAAGGCTCTGTTATGATGGAAGGCATGGCCATGATTATTATCGGCGGACTGATCGCTTCCACCGTGCTGATTCTCCTGCTGATGCCCACGTTCTATCTGATCATAGACAAGCGGAGCAGAAAGGAGAAAAGGCTGGCAAAAAAAGAGGAAAGACAGAACAGAAAAGAAGAGAAAAGAGCGGAAAAGAGAGCCAAGAAGGAAGAGAAAGGCAAAGAGAAATAAAGGATAAGAAAAAGACCGGTCCCAGATCAGATTATTGGATCTGAAACCGGTCTTTTCCGTTCCACTTCGCTTCATAGAGTGCCTTGTCGGCATTTTGGTAGAGCTGTTCGTAAGTTGCGTTGTTTGCGGCAAGCCCGATGCCGATGCTGACGGAGAGCTTCTGATCCGGATATTTGTCGTCAAAGTTCTGGTGAACGATGGACAGAAATTTGCGCAGCATTCCTTCCGTCTCCTTGGTGCCGATACCGCGGCCAACGAATACGGCAAACTCATCGCCACCTAGACGGCCGACGATATCTTTGTTTCGGTTGTAATAATTTTCAAGAATGACAGAAAACTCCCGCAAAACCTGATCTCCGACGGGATGCCCGAGCTGATCGTTAATCAGTTTAAAATTATCCATATCCATAATCATCAAAAGTCCCTGTTCGGGTCTTTCTGCCAGAGATACACGAACAAGCTCTTCGAAGCCTTCCCGGTTGAGCAGTTTGGTCAGAGGATCCATTCTTGCCTTTGTACGAATGGAACTCATTTCCTTGGAAAACAGTGACGTCAGGAAGAATAGAAGGACGGAAGCGATCACGGCAACTAACAGCATGGGAAATTCAATCCGCCACAAATCTTTTAACACCTCGTTACGGTTCATACAGGTGATGAAATACCAGTCGGTGTCCGGAATGGTCGTGATATTTACAAAATAGACGCTCTCATCGCCGAGGATATCATATTGTCCGATTTTTTCCGCATCCAACAGTCTGTTCACGTTCTGGTACAGCATGGATTCGTGTTCGGCGGATAAGGTCAGGCCGATCATGGAGGCATCGGAGTCAGCAATGATAAGCCGACTGTCCGCGGTGACAAAAAAAGCGTGCTCTATTTTTTCAGTGGTAATGGATTCGGCCAGCCGTGTGGCATAGTCCAGATAGACATCTGCGGACAGAACCGTTACGGCGGGACCGGTTTTTAAGCGGCTGCTGATGCTCACACAGGTGCCGCCCGTCATGGCGTCCACATAGGGTTCGCCGAAAGCGAACCGGTCGTGCCGCAGTCCTTCTCTATACCAGCCGCGTTCTGTCACAACAAAATCGTCCCCGGGCTTCCAGCCCGAGGCGTCGAAGTAATTACCCTGATCGTCGCCCATGTACAGGCCGAACGGGTAGGCATCGTGCTTGCCAGCGCTGGTGTACATCAGTTCATAGGTTTCCTCATTTTCAAGGCCCAGTTTTTCGATCATGTCTTTGTATATGGCTGCTTCGTTAAGAACGGAATTGGCCCATGCCATGATTTCTTCCGCATAGTAATCGGACTTCAGGATCAGCTTTTCCTTGGAAAGGCGTAGTATTTCCTGTCTGACAAGCATAAAGTAAATGATAATTATTACCAGAACGATGGGTACGATGGTGCAGACCAGTTTTATATTTGCCCAGATATAACGGTGTTTTGCTTTCACTAGAAGACCTCCCCCGGGAAAGAATAAAACGCTCGGTTTCCCACAATAATATTTGCCATAATCTTATCATATGGGCCCGGAAAGTCAAGGCGGCACTCTATTGACAAACGGGAGAAGAAATGCTAAGTTACAATTCATACTAACACCGGATTTTGTATGTGTGATAGATGAACTGATGTGAATTGTGCAACTGATGCACAAAAAATGTCACAAGACAGACATATGGGCGCAGGCTCCGACACATGCAGCAAGTGCACGGTGAGGTATGATAAAGTAACGATGCTGACGTTTTTGCAAAACAATAATCGGACAAGAGGCAGATTTTTGAAACAATGAAATATTCCATGAAAAGACAGTTCGCTTTCCTTTTTATAACATTGGTTACAGGCACAATCCTTCTGTGTCTGATTCTTAATTCCACTCTTTTGGGAACTTACTATCTTAATAAAAAACAGAACGCGCTTGTAAGCGCCTATTACAGTATCAATCAGGCGTCAAAAGCGGGCGACATCACGGGCGAGGAATACGATATTGAACTGAAAAAGATCTGCGAAAAGTATAATATTCAGGTATTGGTGGCAGATGGGGAATCGGAGGCTGTCAAGTATTCCATGAATGACCCCCGCGCGGTTCTCAAGCAGCTTCTTGATAATATTTTTCTGGGTGTGGATGAAGAAAGACTTTTGTTGAATACAGATAAATATAAGATGCAGGTGGTGGAGGACTATAGAACCCAGACCGAATATATTGAAATGTGGGGGATGCTGGATAACGGGTATCTTTTCATGCTTCGCAGTGCGCTGGAGGGCATCCGGGAGAGCGTATCCATCTCCAACCACTTTCTGGCATATGTCGGCCTGATCGCTATTCTGGTCAGTATTCTTCTGGTGGTCTGGCTGTCAAACCGTGTTACGAAACCGATCATGGAGCTGGCGAAGATTTCGGAGCGGATGAAGGAGCTGGATTTCGAGGCGAAGTACACGGGGAATGATAAGACGGAAATTGCCATACTTGGCAACAATATCAATGAGTTGTCGGAGGCGCTGGAGGAGACGATTTCCGAGCTGCGGACGGCAAACAATGAGCTTTTGAAAGATATCGAGAGAAAGGATCGGGTGGATGAAAGAAGGCGGGAATTTCTTTCCAATGTTTCCCATGAACTGAAAACGCCGCTGGCGCTGATTCAGGGCTATGCGGAAGGGCTGAAAGAGGGAATAAACGACGATGCCGAGAGCAGGGAGTTTTATTGTGACGTCATTATGGATGAAGCGGCAAAAATGAACGCCATGGTAAAAAATCTCCTCACTCTCAACCAGCTGGAGGCGGGCAATGAGATCGTCAATATGGAACGCTTTGACGTGACGGCTCTGATAAAAAACTATATTGCCTCCGCAGATATCTTGATCCGGCAGAAAGAGATATCCGTCCGCATGGACGACTACGAGCCTGTTTATGTCTGGGGCGATGAGTTCCGGGTGGAGGAGGTGTTTATGAACTATTTCACAAACGCCATCAACTACGCCGGGGGAGAAAAAATTATAGACGTCAAGATACAGAGAACTGACGACCGGGTGCGCGTGTCGGTATTTAACACCGGAATCCCGATTCCGGAGGAGAGTGTGGCGCATTTATGGGAAAAATTTTACAAGGTAGACAAAGCCAGAACAAGAGAGTACGGCGGCAGCGGGATTGGACTTTCTATTGTAAAGGCGATTATGGAATCCATGAACCGCGAGTACGGCGTGATCAACTATGACAATGGCGTGGAGTTCTGGTTTCAGTTGGATATGGCTTAACGAGGCAGAGGGATATTGTTAAAGACGTATTCCTTTTCACATCGAACCATGCACTTGCCGCATGGTGGCGGGGCCTGCCGATACTGCCGATCCGGTCATATCGTTAGGTTTTGACTTGTAAGAATAAAAAATGTGGGGTATAATGTAATAACTTAAAACGTGCGATGCATGAATTTGCGAGTTTTTATGTAAACTAAATTTACAACAGGGAGATGCAGACGTGAAAAAGGCGAATGTTCTTTTGTGCAGTGTGACAGCGGCTCTTTTGATGACGGGATGTGCTACGGTGCCTGATCTGACACAGACCGAGACAGAACTGATATCAGAATATGCGGTTGGCGTGTTGCTAAAGTATGACAAGGGACACGGCAGAAAGCTGGTGGACACCACGGCGTATGATTTGGCGGAGGAGACGGAAGAACCGGAACCGGAGCAGCCTGTGGAGGAAACACAGGAAGAGTCTGAGCCCGAGGAGACCGCCGAGTTGGTGGACGTGAGCCAGGATGAGGAGGAAACGAAGCCAATGATATCCTCGGTGGAGGAGTATTATGGCATTCCCAATATTGCGATCAGCTACACGGGATGGGAGATGGCAGATTCCTATCCGCCGCAGGCGGAAGACGCGACTCCGTTTTTCTCTATGGACGCGTCAAACGGAATGCAGCTTTTGGTATTAAAGTTTAATGCCAGAAATCTGACAGGGGAAGACCAGACATTAAATATGATGGGTTACCGGGCGACCTTCCGCATATCCGTTAACGGAGAGCCAAGCAAAGGCGCCCTTGCCACGATGTTGGTGAATGATATGCAGACTTACGACAGCGTGATCCCCGCAGATTCTTCGGTAGATATGGTGAGTATTGTAGAGGTGCCGCAGGGGACAAATCCGAACACGATAGATTTTATCCTCCGGGGCGGCGAGCAGGACGGAACCCTTCATCTTCAATAAGAAACAGGCGATATCCGATACGCGCAAAGTCTGATTATCTGTAAAAGAAAAAAGATTTTTGTAAAAATTTTAAAAATGTTGTTGACAGAGGAAAAATCTTCTGCTATTATACAAAAGTCGCCTGCGGGAAATACTGAGAAGCGGGATGACACACAGAGGAATGCGAAACATTCTTCAGGAGTTAATTCCGAAGGGATTTACTCAGGAGTTAATCTTGCAGAGAATTACTCAGGAGTTAATCTCGCAGAGATTTACTCCGGTGAACCTTGACAAATAAACAGTAATGCAACCCTGAAAAGATTCCAAGAGAAAATTTTCAGAAAAGTATCGAACGATACAACCAAGTAATGGAAGTAAGTCCGAGAGGATTTACTTTAGGGGGTAAATCGAAGTAAATTTCCATGAAATTAACTTCACAGGGATTTACCCCGGGTACAAAAAGAAGCCAAGCTTATTTTGACCCGGATCAATATATTTTTAGAGAGTTTGATCCTGGCTCAGGATGAACGCTGGCGGCGTGCTTAAC
>CAMTMP010000028.1 GCA_947073545.1 uncultured bacterium | reverse complement strand
TCTTTTATATTTGTTCCAATATGGGAATGGATACAAACGTTGGAGTATGCAGATATTCGCTTAATCAGCAGACACTATATAAAATGCGGGTGAATGGACTATGCCAGACACCCGCAAAAACTAATGATGTTCACCCGAAATGATTCCTATCTTATGATAGATCATATCAGTATACCCCAGGATCGTAGACTATGCTATCTCTCAGAGTATAATCATTATAATAGTGTATCCTGTAAATGTCAAGGTTATCACAAGAGGTTTCTCAATCCAAGGATACCTTCATTGTCAGTATTATAACAGTATAATTTTTTACGATACATGCTTCCTATATTATAGACATCTTTCACACAATTTACCTGCCGCAATAATGCGGAGGGCAGGACATCGGCGATTTGCAATCCAATACAATTATCACCTTTTAAAACGAAACCCAATGAAGATAAATGTTTATCAAAATCTTCCTGTGAAAAATAAATGGATCCATTTCGAATAAATTTGTAATAAGTGTGCTGCAGATCGGCATTTTCATTAAAAGATCTTGATTCAATGCAGATAGAACCAATCCCGTTACACTGTTTTAAATAATGAAGATAATTTTTTAAAAGTTCCACGAAAGCAATATTATAACATTTTATGTTCTTGCTTTTGTACAAATAACTCATTTTGCTTTGGTCAAAGTAAACTCCCATTGAAGTAAAATCCAACTTTTTTATTGTGTTGCAAAAATCATTCCAGAAGTTTGTCCGCTTTTCTGTATCGTTAAAAATAGTATAAACTCCCTTCGAATGTGCCATTTCATTATAGTGGAATATAATGTTGGATGAACTAAAGTGCCGGGCTTTCAAAGAATTTATTTCTGCAGTAAGTACGTCTTCGTAATAATTTCTTTTTACGCATATTCCACCCATACAAAAATAGGGATTTTTAGGTGCCTTTAAGGTTTCGTCTATAAATAAAATATATTCATCCATGTATCATTTCCCGTTTATCGTTTTTTTGACAAAATAACCCAATAATTGCATTATACATGAAACAGGGAATTTATGCCACATAAAACATGCGTTCTGTAAAGAGATCAACAATTGTCACCGGAGAGTAAGAACAAGGTACTATTTTGAGGATGAAGCAGTGAAATCCTGTGTAAAATATGATATAAAGAAAAGGTAAAAATCAGGTCTGCGACCGAAACGGAGGTAATTATGCGCAAAACGAAGATTGTATGTACCCTTGGACCATCCACAGACAACGAGGAAGTGCTGCGGCAGATGATGCTGGAAGGCATGAACGTTGCCAGATGTAATTTCTCCCACGGCGTCCACGAGGACCACAAGAGAAGAATGGACGTGGTGAAAAGACTTCGGAAGGAAGTGGGCAGGCCGGTGGCGATTCTGCTCGATACCAAAGGGCCGGAGGTTCGCGTAAAGCATTTCAAGGAAGGAAAGGTGATCCTGGAAGAGGGACAGCTTTTTACCTTGACAGCCGATGAGGTGGAGGGAACAAAGGATATTGTGAGCGTGACTTACAACAGGCTCTATGAGGATCTGGAAGAGGGAATGCGGGTACTCATTGACGATGGGCTGATTGAGATGAAAGTGGAGAAGGTGGACAAAAGCAATATCGTCTGCCGCGTCGTAAACGGCGGCACGGTTTCCAACCATAAAGGTGTCAATGTGCCCGACGTGGATTTGTCCATGCCTTACATCAGCGATAAGGACAGAGAGGACATTCTTTTCGGCATCGAGCAGGATGTGGACTTTATCGCGGCCTCTTTTGTGCAGAAAAAGGAAGACATTTTACAGCTTAGAAAACTGCTCGAAAAGAACGGCGGTCAGGATATCAAAATTATTTCCAAGATTGAAAATGCGCAGGGCGTGGCAAACATCGATGATATTTTGTCGGTGTCCGACGGCGTTATGGTGGCCAGAGGGGATATGGGCGTGGAGATTCCTTATGAGGATGTGCCGGTGATCCAGAAGGAGATCATCAAGAAGGTGTACCGCGCCGGAAAGCAGGTTATCACGGCCACGCAGATGCTGGAATCCATGATTAAGAATCCGAGACCCACTAGGGCGGAGACGACGGACGTCGCCAATGCGGTTTACGACGGCACAAGTGCGATCATGCTCTCCGGGGAGACGGCGGCGGGCGCCTATCCGGTGGAAGCGGTCAGGACGATGGTCAGGATTGCGGAGCGCACGGAGCAGGACGTGGATTACCGCAAGCGGTTTTTCCTGTTGGAGCGCGAGGCGAATCCCGACGTGACTGACGCGATCTGCCACGCAACCTGCACGACGGCTCTTGACCTGAATGCCACAGCCATCGTGACGGTTACCAAATCGGGCAGATCGGCAAGGATGATTTCCCGCTACCGTCCAAAGAGCGATATCATAAGCTGCGCCACCACAGAGAAGGTGTGCAGACAGCTTTCGATGACATGGGGTGTGACGCCGCTTCTGATTAAAGAGGAGAAGGACGCCTACGGCCTGTTTGACAAGGCGATTGCGGCGGCCGAGAAGAAGGGACTTCTTGCGAAGGGCGATTTGACGGTTATTACATCCGGGGTGCCGATCGGTATTTCCGGCACCACGAACATGATTAAGGTGCAGATCGTAATGTGAAAAACGGCATTCTCCGCATTGATTTGAGATTTCGCGATGCGGAATCATGGCGGTTGGAGTGAGAGGTGCGAATGCGGGCATTCTCCGCTATATTGCCTGCGGGTTTAAAAGCGGCACCGGCCCGGAGATGACCTCTCTTGCCACATAGAGGGTGCTGTCGAAACGGGCGTTCATGCTCCACTTGACTAAGGTCATAAGGCCGCGCTCAATTTCGATGCAGGTGATGCAGCGCGGGTGGACGCAGCTTCCCGTGTTATAGTAGCGGGCCGGTTCCGTGGGCAAAATGGGACGGTGTGTGTGCCCGGTTATCAGAATGTGGTGGTTTTCCTCAGCCCACTGGTTTAAGCGGATTTCGGATTTGCTTTTAACGTGATAATTTTTGGCGGCGCTGGTGGGGTCGAGTATGCCCAGGTTTTCCAGAGGCCCCCAGATATAGCGGACGAGAAAACGGGAAAGGGGCCAGAGCGTAGAGTTGAGAAGGCTGGCCTGATGCCCGTGCGTCAGGTAAAGAGACACACGGGATCGGTTTCCCGGAAGCAGGTTCGTGGTCAGAATGATTCCCTCATAAAAGGTGAGGGAAGGGAAGAGGGGCTGCATCTGCTGGGACTGCGTACAGAAATAAGTACCGCAGCTTTTGGAGGGATAGCCCTTTTTCCGTTTTACAATGTCATGGTTGCCATAGAGAAGATACAGTCGGTCTTCTTGATAGAACTGCTTGAAAAGCCAGAAGACATTATTGTGCACGTCAATGATATTTTTCATGCTTCTGTTTTCCCAAAGTTCATCCCCGTCACCCAGTTCGATATAGGTAAATCCCTGCCTGTAATAGTGCTCCAGCGCGGCGAAATACAGGTGTTGGTTTTTTAAAAAATTGTCGGAAGAGTTTCCCATACCTCTGTGACAGTCGCTCATAAGTACATAGCGAGAGCGGCTGCCAAGAGGCAGCCGGAGAGCGTTTTGAAAAGCGCGGTCAAGGCGCGAGAACGTACTCATAGTCAGCGCTCCTTACAGCAGCGTTTGTGACAGCGCTTGTGAAAACGGCGCAGTCTGAGAAGTTTCCGAAAAGCTGACGGGAGATAGTAGTAGAGGTATAAAACCCGGTCTTCGGTACAGAGAAAGGGTCTGGTAACCCACAGGTAAAGTCTGCAGAAGAGTTTGTTTTTCCACTGGGAGAACTTTCGAAAAAAACGTGTAATGAAATTGTATTTTGTGGAATCCTGGTGGAACACAAAACAGACGGTGAGACCTCTGACGGACAGACAGTCATCCGGGTAACCGGCCCTCCTTAGACCATCCAAGAAGGCGCACAGCATTTCTCTGTTGGGAAAACTGATGCAGGATTCCATGGTAAGTGAGGAAGGGCTGGAAAAGCAGCCTACGAGAAAAGCGGTCAGCCACCAATGCCGCCCGGAATTGCAGATGCACTCGTTTTCAAACTTACAAAGTCTGAAAGAGCAGTCCAGCATTTCGCTGTCTTTGGCGCAGGAAAACCAGGCGGTTTTATATTCTGCTTCCGGAATAATACCGTCCGCGTGGTAGATGCCGATTTCCGCACCGGTATTGATGCCGTACTGTCCTTTCCAAAATTCAATCAGCCATGTGCGGCCCCGGTAATCAAAATAGACGGGAAGGGAGTCGAAAACCATCTGGAAACGGGGCGCCATATGATCGTAAAGCCAGGCATACCCGGCCTGTCTCTGTGGGGCGTCCACTGTGGAGGAAAAAAAGCCGCAGCCACAGTGAAAATCGTAGCCGAAGGGATATACCAGCTCGTTTAAAAGAGAACATTTGGCGCAGCAGTCCATCCCTTCTATTCTGCAGATTATTTTTTTTCTGCGGCATTGAAAGAAGATATAGCCGAGAACAGCCATGAGAAGTAAAGCAAAGAGTAAAAAGTACATAATAATATATCCTGTGTCGTTTTACTCTATTTTATGTCGAACGAGGAGAAACGGTTCGACGGGGGCAAGTTGTTTTGCCGCCGCGGAAACCTGTTATTGCACTAAGAACAGACAGGCCGCCGGCACTGTCGCAATACTTAAAATAGTAGTCAGAATAATGCCCTGTGAGATGGCTTCCGTGTCCATATCCATCTGCTTGGCGAGCATGAGGGGCATGTTGGCGGCGGGAACCGCTGCCATCAGAAGCATGGTGTTTAAAATAAGCCGGTTATCAATGAACATACGCATCAGCAAAACGCAGCCGATGGGGACGAGAATCTGTCGAATCAGGGTGAAAACATAGAGCTTCGGGCTGGAAAAGATATCTTTTGGCGCCATCTGTGCCACGGAAACACCAAGCACCAGCATGGACAGGAGAGTGGTGGCGCGTCCGGCGTAGTTGAGGGTGGAAGATATAATGACCGGTACATGGAAATTTCCCAAATAGAAAACAATGGTAACCGCGGCGGAAACGGTGCCTGCGTTCACAAGCTTCTGCAAGCGGCTGCAGCTGAATTGGTTCGTGGAGGACACCATGCCTTCCGAAGCCTGCCCGGCGGGAACGGATGCCTGGCCGTCAGACAAAGAGGCGCTTTCCTTTGCCTGTCTGCGGGCTGCACTTTGCAGCAGAGAGATCCCAAGCGTATATACCAGCAGGTTAAAGAGCAGATTAAAAATGGATACAAAAATTAACGACCCGCTGCCGAGCACGGCGGAGGCCAGAGGGATGCCGATAAAACCAACATTGCCGAAAATGGTGAGCATCTGGTAGGCGTAGTGGAGGTTTTCCGGCACGCGCAGAATGTAGGGGAGCATCAGGCCCGCGGCGATAAAAATTACAAAAACGGTGGCGTAAGTGATGAGAGCGGTGCCAAGCTCCTGCAAAGACGCTTTTGGGCCGTCGTCAAGGGCGGAGCAGATGAGGAGCGCCGGGTTGGTGACATTGATAATCAGACCGGAAATCTGTTTGGCACTTTCCTCTGAAATCATTCCTCTCCGATACAGGATGATGCCTGTGCCGATCAGTAAGAAGATAATAACCATCTGCTGTAATACGATCGTGATACTCATTGATATATGCCTCTTTTCATAAATTGTGCAGTTCTCATTGATTGTAGCACGTTTTTATTATGAATGGAAATGGGAAAAAGAAACTGTTACAATAAAAAGGCAAACCATTTTGAGAGCGGGGGAAATACTTATGATTTATACGGTGACCTTTAATCCGTCCTTAGACTATGTTGTAACCATGCCAGACTTTACCATGGGTATGACAAACCGCACTACCGGAGAACAGCTTTTCCCCGGCGGTAAGGGCATCAATGTTTCCATTGTACTGCGCAATCTCGGGATAGAAAATACGGCCCTTGGATTCATTGCCGGGTTTACGGGGGAAAAGATTGAGCGGGAGACTGTGGCTATGGGGCTTTGCACGGATTTTATCCGTGTCGGTAACGGGTTTTCCAGAATCAATGTCAAGCTGAAAAACTATGACGGCACGGAAATTAACGGCATGGGACCGGACATTACAAAAGACTGTGTGAAACGGCTTTATGCGAAGCTGGATGGGCTGAAAGCGGGGGATGTGCTTGTTCTTGCGGGCAGCATTCCCAAATGTCTGCCCGACACGATTTACAGTGATATTTTAGAGAGACTTTCCGGAAAGGGCGTTCTGTCTGTGGTCGATGCCACGGGAGATCTTCTTTTAAACGTGCTGCGGTATGAGCCGTTTTTGGTGAAACCGAACATGTACGAGCTGGGAGAGATTTTCGGCGCACAGCTTCGCACCTCGGGGGATGTGATTCCTTATGCACGCAAACTGCGGGAAAGGGGCGCGCAAAATGTGCTGGTATCCATGTCCGCGCAGGGGGCGGTTTTCGTGGATGCGGCGGGGGATGTGCATGAGCTTCCCGCGCCGGAAGGAACGCTGGTGAATGCTGTGGGGGCGGGAGATTCCATGGTGGCCGGTTTTCTTGCCGGGTGGATACAAAGACAGGACTATGGCCATGCCTTCCGCATGGGGATCAGCGCGGGAAGCGCCAGCGCGTTTTCCGAATATCTGGCTTCGCGGGATGAGGTGGAAGCGGTATATAAAAGCATAAATTTCGGAGAAAAGGAATGAAAAAACGGGTAACAGTTCAGCCGAAGGCTGAACTGTTACAAAAATGGCGGACGGCGGGAAGATTGCTATAGACGAACCGTCGTCTGGTATTATATACTTATTAAAGTTATTTTGCAGGAGGTAAAGATGCAACGGTATATTATGGCTCTGGATCAGGGGACGACAAGCTCCCGCTGTATTTTGTTTGATAAAAGCGGTAATATCTGCAGCATGGCGCAGAAGGAGTTTACCCAGTTTTACCCGCAGTCAGGATGGGTGGAACACAATCCCCGCGAGATATGGGCGTCCCAGCTTGCGGTGGCGATCGAGGCGATGGCGAATATCGGCGCGGATGCGTCGCAGCTTGCCGGTGTCGGCATCACGAACCAGCGGGAGACGACGATCGTGTGGGACCGGGAAACCGGTGAGCCGGTGTACAACGCAATCGTGTGGCAGTGCCGGAGAACGGCGGAATTTATCGACGGATTGAAGGAACAAGGCTATACGGAATTGATACGGGCGAAGACGGGGCTTGTGCCGGACGCCTATTTTTCCGGGAGTAAGATCGCCTGGATTTTGGATCATGTGGAGGGCGCGCGGGAGCGGGCACAGCGCGGAGAACTGCTGTTTGGCACGGTGGATTCCTGGCTGATCTGGAAACTGACGAAGGGAGCGGTTCACGCCACTGACTACACCAATGCATCCCGCACGATGCTCTACAATATCCATACCTTGGAATGGGATGAGGAGCTTCTCTCCATGCTGCGGATTCCCAGACAGATGCTGCCGGAGGTGAAGCCTTCCGGGACGGTGTTTGGCGAGAGCGATAGGAGCATTTTTGGCGCGCCCGTTCCCATTGCGGGAGCGGCGGGCGACCAGCAGGCGGCGCTTTTCGGACAGTGCTGTTTTGCGCCGGGACAGGTGAAAAACACCTACGGGACAGGCTGTTTTCTTTTGATGAACACGGGCAAGGAGGCGATTGCTTCGGAGAGCGGTCTTCTCACCACGATTGCGGCGGGGGACGACGTCCGGCCGGAATATGCGCTGGAAGGCAGCGTGTTTGTGGCGGGAGCTGCGGTGCAGTGGATGCGGGATGAAATGCGGATGATGAAGATTTCCAGACATTCGGAGAAGTATGCCATGCGTGTGCCGGATACGAACGGAGTCTATGTGGTGCCCGCCTTCGTCGGCATGGGAACGCCTTACTGGAACCCCTATGCGCGGGGGACGGTAGTGGGCATTACGAGAGGCTGCCAGAAGGAGCACTTTGTGCGGGCCGTGCTGGAATCCATCGCCTATCAGTCCATGGATGTGCTGAAAGCGATGGAGGAGGACGCCGGGATACCTTTGAGCGAACTGAAGGTGGACGGCGGCGCCAGCGCCAACGATTTCCTGATGCAGTTTCAGGCGGATATCACGGGACAGGCCGTACACCGGCCGAGCTGTATAGAGACGACGGCTCTGGGCGCGGCGTATCTGGCCGGACTTTCGGTGGGCTACTGGAAAGACAGGGGGGAGATCTGCGAGAACTGGCAGCTTGGAAAACGGTTTGAAGTCGCGATGGGGGAAAAGACGAGGGAGCAGCTTGTAAAAGGATGGAAACGTGCCGTCAAATGCGCGCTTGCGTGGGCGGACGATGCGCGATAGCAACGAGCTGCACTGCGAAAGACTTTAGAAAGGAAATCAAATAATGAACATTACCTACAATGAAAAGAACAGAATCTTTAAGCTGGATACCCCCCACACAAGCTATTGCATCGGTGTGGTGGATAAGGAGAATTTTCTGGGACATGTGTATTATGGCAGGAGCCTCGGGTCGGATGATCTTTCGTATCTGATGCGCACGGGAGAGGCGCCTTTTGTACCCTCGGAAAACAACAGGGAGAGAACGGCTTTTTTGGATACGTTCCCCATGGAATATACGGGCCATAATCTGGGCGATTACAGGGAGGGCACGCTTTCGGTACGCACGATATCGGGGCATACGGGGGTTTCACTGTCCTATGTGTCGCACCGCATTTATGACGGCAAAGAAGCGCTTGACGGCCTTCCGGCAACCTTTGGTGGCAAAGAAGAGTGTAAGACGCTGGAAATCACATGCGAAGACCCGGTGTTGAAATTGCAGGCGGTTTTATCCTACAGCATTTTTGCGGACACGGACGCTATTGCCAGAAGTGTGCGCATCGTCAACAACGGCGGCGAGGCGGTGTATCTGACAAAGGTATTGTCCGCCTGTATCGACATGGACAATGACGATTATGAAATGATGACTTTGCACGGCTCTTGGGCGAGGGAGCGCGCGATCCAGACCTATCCTGTCAGAAAGGGCAAACAGAGCGTCGGCTCGGTGCGCGGAGAGTCCAGCCATCAGGAGCACCCCTTCATGGCGTGGAAGAGTAAGACGGCCACGGAGGAGACGGGCGACGTTTACGCCATGAACTTTGTCTATTCCGGCAATTTTATCGCCCAGATCGAGGAGAGCCAGTTTGGCAGCATCCGCGCTATGATGGGCATTCACCCGGAGGATTTTTGCTGGAAGCTGGAAGTGGGTGAGAGTTTTCAGGCGCCGGAAGTGATCTGTATGTACTCGGCTGAGGGACTTGGCGGTATGACCAGAAACTTCCACGAGCTGTACCGCAATCATTTGATCCGGGGTGTCTATAAGGATAAAAAACGGCCAATCCTGATCAACAACTGGGAGGCCACATACTTTGATTTTGACACGGACAAACTTCTGGACATCGCAAGGCAGGCGTCCGCGCTTGGCATAGAGATGCTGGTGATGGACGACGGCTGGTTCGGACACAGAGACGACGACAATTCCAGCCTGGGAGATTGGTTTGTGAATGAGTCCAAACTTAAGGGCGGGCTTAAATATCTGGTGGACGAGGTCAATAAGCTGGGCATGAAGTTCGGTATCTGGGTGGAGCCGGAAATGATTTCCCCTGATTCCGATCTGTACAGGGCGCATCCTGATTGGGCGATTCAGATTCCCGGCAGAGCGGGGAGCCTTTGCAGAAACCAGTATGTGCTCGATCTGACCAGAAAGGAAGTGCGCGACTGCATTTACGACAGGATAGCGGCGGTGCTTCGAAGCGCGAATATCGAGTATGTGAAGTGGGATATGAACAGACAGCTTTCTGATCTTGGCAGTTTCGGTCTTCCGGCGGACAGACAGGGTGAGCTGGTACACAGGCAGACGCTTGCGCTCTACGAGATGCAGGAGCGGCTGGTTACCGATTTCCCCAACCTTCTTTTGGAGAACTGTTCCGGCGGCGGGGCCAGATTTGATCCGGGCATGCTCTATTTCAGCCCGCAGATCTGGTGTTCCGACGACGCAGACGCCATTGAGCGGCTGTCGATTCAGGCGGGTACGGCGCTCGTTTATCCGCTTTCCACAATGGGCGCGCATGTGTCCGACTGCCCGAACCACACGGTAGGCAGGACCACGCCTTTTGAGACGAGAGGATATGTGGCGCTGGCGGGCACCTTCGGCTATGAGCTGGACGTGACGAAGATTCCCGAGGCGGACCGGAACATGATACCGGATCAGGTGGCGATGTACCATAAATATAACGATCTGGTGCGGCAGGGCGATTATTACCGCATCGCGCGCTACGCGGAGAATCATTTTTATGACTGCTACGCGGTGGTGGCGAAGGATAAGAGGGAAGCGCTTATCACCTATGTACAGGTGCTTGGCCGCCCCAACTTCCACAGCAGAAGAATCTGCATTCCTGGGCTTGATCCGGAGAAAACTTATGTGATCGAAAACGCGGCAGACTGGCCGGAGATCGGACAGACGCAGTACAGGGGCGACACGCTGCACTATGCGGGGATCAATATGCCTTCTGTCAGTGGAGATTTCAAGGCGCGGCTCATGCACCTGAAGGCAGAATAAATGCCAAGACTGCGCGAATATCATAGGCAGCGCAGATGCGCTTTCGAAACATAAATAGAGACAGAAACGGAGAAAAAACATGATCGTACAAAAATATAAAGATATGCTGCAGGGTAAATCCGTGATCCGCCAGCTTTCGGAGTTTGCGACGGCAAGAGGCCGGGAGATCGGGGATGAGAACGTGTTTGATTTCAGCCTCGGGAATCCTTCTGTGCCGGTGCCGCAGGCATTTACGGATGTGATGATAAAGATGCTGCAGGAGAGAAGTCCCATGGAACTGCACGGCTATAGCCAGAGTCTGGGCATTGGGTCTGTCAGGGATAAGGTGGCGGCATCCCTCAACAGGAGATTTGGGATGAACTATACAGGAAACCATATTTTTATGACTACAGGTGCGGCGGGTGCAATTGCCCATGCGGTGCGGTGCGTCACGGAGCCGGGGGATGAGGTGCTCACCATTGCGCCCTATTTTCCGGAGTATGCGCCTTATATCAATCTGACCGGTGCGGCTCTCAAAGTGGTGCCTGCAGACACCGGGAGCTTTCAGATCAACTTCGAGGCGTTTGAGGAGATGCTGACGGAGAAGGTGATGGCGGTTTTGATCAATACGCCGAATAATCCTTCAGGTATGGTTTACTCCACGGAGACCATAAAAGAACTTGCGCGGATCATGGAGGAGAAACAGAAGCAGTACGGGCACGATATTTTCCTGATCTCCGACGAGCCTTACCGGGAAATCGTGTTTGCGGGGGTGGACGCGCCGTATCCTTCCGCGTTTTATGACAATTCCCTTTCCTGTTACTCTTTTTCCAAATCCCTTTCCCTGCCGGGAGAGCGGATCGGCTATGTGGCGGTGAATCCGAAGTGTACGGATGCGGATATCATCAGTGTGATGTGCAGCCAGATTTCCAGAGGAACGGGGCACAACTGTCCGCCCTCCATCATTCAGCTTGCGGTAGCCGAGGTGCTTGACCTGACCTCGGATCTCTCGGTCTATGAGACGAACATGAACATATTATATAAGGAACTTACGGCCCTTGGCTTTGCGTGTGAACGCCCGGGAGGCACTTTCTACATGTTCCCGAAATCTCCGGAACCGGATGCGGTGGCTTTTTCCGAGAAGGCGAAAAAGTACGACCTGATTCTTGTGCCGAGTGACAGTTTCGGGGTGAACGGGTATTTCAGGATTGCCTACTGTATCGATACGGAAAAGGTGGAGCGGTCGCTGGAGGCATTTAGAAGGCTTATGAAGGAAAACTACTAGTGTGCCAGGTTCCGGAGAAAGGAAGTTTTACTATGATGTATCAGGCAGGACTGATTCTGGAGGGCGGCGGTATGAAAGGCATTTATACGGCCGGTGTTCTGGACTATTTTATGGACAAAGAAATTGCGTTTTCGGATAATTACGGGGTGTCGGCGGGCGCGTGCCACCTTTGCAATTATATGTCGGGGCAGAGAGGGCGGTCGTACCGCATCAGTGTGAACTATCTGGATATGAAACAGTATTGCGGGAAGTGGAGCCTTCTTACAACGGGCGACCTTTTTGGCGTGGATATGAATTACAGCCTGATTCCGAATTATCTTGACCCGTTTGACTATGACGCGGCGGCGGCCTTTGCTGGCAGGGCTTTTGCGGTGGCTACGGATATCGAAACGGGAAAGCCCGCATACTTTCCGCTTAAGGACTTGCGGGAAGATCTCGCTGCGGTGAGGGCGTCCAGTTCTCTGCCGCTGGTATCCCGGAATGTAAAGATAGGTGGAAGACTTTATCTGGACGGCGGCATCAGCGATTCAATTCCGGTCAGGAAGTCCATACAGGACGGCAACAGGAAGAACGTGGTGATTATGACCAAGGAAGAAGGTTTTGTCAGACAGCCGGCCGGAGCTGAGCTTACGTTTGCGAAGGCGCGGTATCTCCGTTACCCGAAAGTGTACGAGTTGATGCGCGAGAGGCATCTTTCCTACAACGCTACCGTACAATATATAGAAGAAAAGAAACGGGAGGGTGAACTGTTTGTGATCCGCCCGAAGCGCAAAAGCGAAGTCGGCAGGATTGAGAAGGACAAGGAAAAGATGAGAGCTCTCTACGAGGAAGGCTGCCGCGACGCGCAGGAATGCTATTTGGATTTATTGGAGTATCTGGAGGATGCATAGGGCGGTGCATGTATGAGAAAGGAAACGATATGGATATAATAGAAATTTTAAAGGCTGTGCTCTTTGGTATCGTGGAGGGCATCACGGAATGGCTTCCCATCAGCAGTACCGGGCACATGATTCTGCTAAATGAGTTTGTGACCCTGAATGTGAGCGAGGATTTCTGGGAGATGTTTCTGGTGGTGGTCCAGCTCGGGGCGATTCTTGCGGTGGTTCTGCTTTTCTGGAATAAGATATTTCCCTTCCGCTTAAAAGAGAAGCCGGTGGTGCAGAAGGATATTTTCGTGCTGTGGTTTAAGATTCTCGTGGCATGTATTCCGGCGGCAATTGTTGGGCTGGCTTTTGACGATGTGCTGGACGCGCTCTTCTACAATCCGTGGTGTGTGGCCATCGCGCTGATTGTGTTTGGTATTGCCTTTATTCTGATTGAAAACAGAAATAAGGATATGACACCGAAGATTAGTGAATTGGGACAGATCACCTATCAGACGGCTTTGATGATCGGTGTTTTCCAACTTCTGGCGGCAGTGTTTCCGGGGACGTCCCGTTCCGGGGCAACCATTGTGGGCGCGCTTTTAATCGGCGTGTCGAGAACCGTGGCGGCGGAGTTTACGTTCTTTTTGGCGATCCCCGTAATGCTGGGTGCAAGCCTGTTAAAACTTGTAAAATTCGGGTTTTCCTTCACTGGGGAAGAGCTTGTTATTCTGGCGGCCGGAATGGCGGTGGCTTTTGTCGTGTCGGTGGCTGTGATCCGTTTCCTGATGGGGTATATCAAAAAGCATGACTTTAAAGTTTTTGGCTGGTACAGAATTGTGCTTGGCGCGCTGGTGCTTTTGTACTTTGCAGTGGCTTAACAGCGTAAAACAGGGCAATTCTGAGGACTGCTTCGGTCAATTCGTATAGGATTTTATATCAAAAATTAACTATTTGATACAGATTGTTGGTTGACAGCCCTGTTTTATTGAGATAAGATACAACTATCAAGGCCATGTAACAGTTAGATTTTGCAAGGAGACATGGCGTTACAGCTAACATATCGGAATGATGAAAAAGCAGTTTTAGTGAAAGTGTGGAAGGAGATTACTCATGGCAGAAACAAAGAAGCCGACAGGAAAAGCAGCAGATACAGCGACAGCGGAGGCAGAAGTAAAAGAGACTGAGGCGAAGGCGCCTGTGACAGAGAAGAAGAAACCCGGCAGAAAACCCGGTGCGAAGAAGCCTGGCAGAAAACCCGCGGCGGCGAAGAAAGAGACAGCGGTCAAGACCACTACGACAAGAAAGACGGCGGTGAAGGAGACCGTACATGTACAGTTCTCCGGCAAGACTTACACCACAGAGGATCTTGTAAAGATTGCCAAGGATGTGTGGAAGTATGATCTGAAGAAGAAAGTTGGCGATTTCAAGGCAGTAGAGCTTTATGTGAAACCCGAGGAGAGCGTAGTATACTATGTAATCAACGGTGAGGAGAAAGGCCAGTTCAATATTTAATCATTCCTGTCAGAAAGAATGCAGGCGGTCGGTTTAGGGTATGCTAAATTGACCGTTTTTTTTGCGCTGACCGCAATTTCATACTTTTTTTATAAATATTTTCCGATCAGATGTTGACAATGGAAAAAAGAAGTGATACCTTACTAGCAGAAGGTGTTAGCACTCTAATGTGTCGAGTGCTAACAACTCAACCGGCAGGAAGGAAGTAACGATTCGTGTACGGAACAGTTACGGAAGGAAATGGTATGCAGCTGGACGAAAGAAAATATATCATATTGCAAGCCATCATCCGAAACTACTTGGAGACGGGGGAGCCGGTAGGCAGCCGCACGATCTCCAAGTATACTGACTTAAACTTAAGCTCCGCGACCATTCGGAACGAGATGGCGGATCTGGAAGAGCTCGGTTACATCTTACAACCCCACACCTCCGCAGGACGAATCCCTTCCGACAAGGGCTACCGCCTCTACGTGGATAAAATGATGGAGGAGAAGGAGCGGGAAGTTGAGGAAATGAAGGAGCTGCTTCTTGAGAAGGAGGATAAGGTGGATCACCTTCTCAAGCAGGCTGCGAGAATGCTTGCCAATAATACCGAGTACGCGGCGATGATTTCAGCACCCCAGTACCACCGCAATAAGCTGAAATTTATCCAGCTTTCCCGAGTGGATGCAAGACAGATTTTGGCGGTGATCGTGGTGGAGGGAAACGTGATTAAGAACTCCATGCTTACGGTATCCGAGGAACTGAGCGATGAGACGCTATTGAAGCTGAACATCCTTTTGAACACCCACTTGAACGGACTCTCGCTGGAGGAGATCAATTTGGGCATGATAGCAGCAATGAAACAGCAGGCGGGCATTCACAGCGAAATTGTGGCGGATGTGATAGACGCGGTGGCGGAAGCGATTAAGGCGGACGAAGATCTGGAGATTTATACGAGCGGTACGAAAAACTTTTTCAAGTATCCGGAGCTTGCGGATCACGAGAGGGCCAGTGAGCTGATTACCACTTTTGAGGAGAAACAGCTTTTGAGTGAGCTGGTGCAGGATAACCTGTCCGGAGAGAACAACACAGGCATACAGGTTTATATCGGCGACGAGACGCCGGTGGCGGGCATGAAGGACTGCAGTATTGTGACGGCGACTTATGAGCTGGATGCGGGCATGAAGGGAACCATCGGCATCATCGGCCCCAAGAGAATGGACTATGAGAAGGTTGTAAGTAATCTCAGGCTGTTAAAGCATCAATTGGACGATTTATATAAGAAGTAAGAGACGGGTAACATGATTGACCAAAAAGTCAAACAAGAAAGGGATGAGTATGGTGGCAGCAGAAGAAAAGGATAAACAGGAAAAAGAGCTGGAAGAAAAAGATATGACGCAGCAGGAAGCGGAGGCACAGACACAGCAGACGGAACCGGTCGGCGAGCCTTCGGCAGGGGACGGGGAGAAATCCGCTAAGAGCGATAAGAAAGAGAAGAAGAAAAAAGACAGGAAGCAGGACGCCCTAAAGGAGAAAGTGGAAGAGCTGGAAGACCGGGTAAAGCGTCAGATGGCGGAGTTTGATAACTTCCGCAAACGCACCGAGAAGGAAAAGACAGCAATGTTTGAGACCGGCGCAAAGAGCGTGATCGAAAAGATTCTGCCGGTGGTGGATAACTTTGAGAGAGGGCTTGCCAGCGTACCCGAGGAAGAGAAAGACGGCGCCATTGCGCAGGGCATGCAGATGATCTATAAGCAGCTTATGACAGAGTTGGAAAATCTGGATGTGAAGCCGATCCCGGCAGTCGGGGAGGAATTTAACCCCGAGTTCCACAATGCGGTGATGCAGACGGAGAGCGAGGAGTTTGAGTCCGGTATCATCGCGCAGGAGCTGCAGAAAGGATATACTTACAGGGACAGCGTGGTCAGACATAGTATGGTGGCGGTTGTCCAGTAGCAATGTGAGAAGAACTTCTACCCACTTATAACTATAAATCATTATAAAGTAATAGAAGCGCGAGCGCTTCAGAAAGGGAGTAAACATTATGAGCAAAATTATCGGTATCGACTTAGGAACGACAAATAGCTGCGTGGCAGTTATGGAGGGCGGCAAGCCCACTGTCATTGCGAATACGGAAGGCGCAAGAACCACACCGTCTGTTGTGGCTTTCACGAAGAACGGAGAAAGACTTGTGGGTGAACCGGCGAAGCGTCAGGCGGTTACCAATGCGGATAATACCATCGCCTCCATTAAGAGAGATATGGGTACGGATAAAGGACGCACGATTGCGGACAAAAAGTATTCCCCGCAGCAGATTTCCGCAATGATTCTGCAGAAATTGAAAGCGGATGCGGAGAACTATCTGGGCGAAAAGGTGACGGAGGCTGTTATCACGGTTCCTGCATATTTTAACGATTCCCAGAGACAGGCGACCAAGGACGCGGGCAAGATCGCGGGTCTGGATGTGAAGCGTATCATCAACGAGCCTACGGCGGCGGCGCTGGCTTACGGACTTGACAACGAAAAAGAACAGAAGATTATGGTATACGATCTGGGCGGCGGCACATTCGATGTGTCCATCATCGAAATCGGCGACGGTGTCATTGAAGTGCTTTCCACAAACGGTGATACCCGTCTGGGCGGCGACGACTTTGACCAGAAGATTATCGACTGGATGCTTGCCGAGTTTAAAGCGCAGGAAGGCGTAGACCTTTCCAATGACAAGATGGCGCTTCAGAGATTGAAAGAGGCGGCTGAGAAGGCGAAAAAGGAGCTTTCTTCCGCGACCACTACGAATATCAACCTTCCTTTCATCACCGCGACGGCGGAAGGCCCCAAGCACTTTGACATGAACCTGACAAGGGCGAAGTTTGACGAGCTGACAAGTGACCTCGTAGAGCGCACCGCCATTCCGGTACAGAACGCGATGAAGGATGCGGGTCTGACCAATGCGGATATCGGTCAGGTGCTTCTGGTGGGCGGTTCCACCCGTGTGCCGGCAGTCCAGGAAAAGGTAAAACAGCTCACCGGCAAGGAGCCGAGCAAGTCTTTAAATCCCGACGAGTGCGTGGCTTTGGGCGCTTCCGTGCAGGGCGGTAAACTTGCGGGCGACGCGGGCGCGGGCGAAATCCTTCTGCTGGATGTGACACCGCTGTCACTCTCCATCGAGACGGCGGGCGGCGTTGCGACCAGACTGATTGAGAGAAATACAACCATCCCTACCAAGCACAGTCAGGTGTTCTCCACCTACTCCGACAATCAGACCGCGGTGGATATCAACGTGCTGCAGGGTGAGAGACAGTTTGCAAAGGATAACAAGTCCCTCGGCCAGTTCCGTCTGGACGGCATTCCGCCGGCAATGCGCGGCGTACCGCAGATCGAGGTGACCTTCGATATTGACGCCAACGGTATTGTTAACGTGTCCGCGAAGGATCTGGGCACTGGCAAGGAGCAGCACATCACCATCACCGCAGGTTCCAACATGTCGGACGACGAGATCGAAAAGGCAGTAAAAGAAGCGGCAGAGTTTGAGGCGCAGGATAAGAAGCGCAAAGAGGCAGTTGACACGAGAAACGATGCAGATTCCTTCGTATTCCAGACAGAGAAAGCACTGAATGAAGTGGGCGACAAGATCGACGCTTCCGAGAAGGCAGGCGTGGAAGCCGATCTGCAGGCGGTTAAGGATATTCTGGAGAAGACCAAGGATCAGGAGCTTACAGACAGCCAGCTTGACGAGCTGAAAGCAGCGAAGGAAAAACTGACAAACTCCGCACAGTCCCTCTTTACGAAGATGTATGAGAACATGCAGCAGGCACAGGGCGGGCCTGATATGAGCAATATGGGCGGCGCGCAGGAGGCGGCACCGCAGGATAACGGCGGAGCGGACGACGTAGTTGACGGAGATTATAGAGAGGTATAACCAGCTCAGCCAGACCACAGCCACAAGGCAAATCGTGCTTGCACGAATTTGACAGGTGGATGATGGTCTGAGGGAGCGCCCTCGATATGAGCAAAAGTAGCTGCGAAGCAGCGGAGAAGCGCAGAATGCGCGTTTTGCGAATAGAGAGGGCGCGGCTGAGCGAAATAAGAGGAAGGGCATAGTCATGGCAGAACAAAAACGGGATTATTATGAGGTGCTCGGCGTAGAGAAAAGCGCTGACGACGCCGCCATAAAAAAAGCATACAGAGTTCTGGCTAAGAAATATCACCCGGACATGAATCCCGGGGATGCGGAGGCGGAGAAAAAGTTTAAGGAAGCCTCAGAAGCCTACGCTGTTTTGAGCGACCCCGAGAAGAGGAGACAGTATGACCAGTATGGTCATGCTGCCTTCGACGGTGCGGGCGGCGCCGGCGGCTTTGGCGGCTTCGATTTCAACGGCGCGGATTTCGGGGATATCTTCGGCGATATTTTCGGGGATCTTTTTGGCGGCAGCAGACGCGGCGGCGGAAGAGGAAACGGCCCCATGAAAGGCGCGAATATCAGAACAAGCGTCCGCATCACCTTTGAAGAGGCGGTCTTTGGCGTGGAGCGGGAGATTGAGCTGACTCTGAAAGACGAGTGCACATCTTGCCATGGCACGGGTGCGAAACCGGGAACCAGCCCCGAGACTTGCAGCAAGTGCGGCGGTAAGGGGCAGGTGGTATTTACTTCCCAGTCTTTTTTCGGCACGGTGCGCAATGTGCAGACCTGTCCCGACTGTCATGGCACGGGTAAGGTGATCAAGGATAAATGTCCCGACTGCCGCGGCACGGGCTATATTGCGAATAAAAAGAAGATACAGGTTTCCATCCCCGCAGGTATCGACAACGGGCAGTGCGTACGCATCCGCGATAAGGGAGAACCGGGTTCCAACGGCGGGCCAAGAGGCGATCTGCTGGTCGAGGTGGTAGTGGGAAGGCATCCCATCTTCCAGAGGCAGGATGAAAATATCTATTCCACTGTGCCTATGTCTTTCGCTATCGCGGCGCTGGGCGGTGAGATCGTGATCGACACCGTGGACGGCAGGGTCATTTATGAGGTAAAGGCCGGTACACAGACCGACACCAAAGTCCGCTTAAAGGGCAAGGGCGTGCCTTCCCTCCGAAATAAGGATGTGCGCGGTGACCATTACGTGACGCTGGTGGTGCAGGTGCCCGACAAGCTGTCCCATGAGGCGAAAGATTTGTTAAAGCAGTTTGACGAGTGCACGGGCGACAGCCTGAACGCGGCCAAGAACATAACCTCCGGCGCGCCTGAAGAGCCGACAGGGGGGAGTGGGAAGAGGAAGAAGAAGTTTAAGTTTTAGATTTCTATTTGACAAAACCGGATGCGTTCGTTAGTATAAGAGTATAGTGGTCGTTTATGTTGTCTTGTATGTATAATAAAGCGAGTTTCTGTCTGGTTTTGTCAGAGTACGGGTATAAGCATGATAAGTGAGAAAGGAAATTATACTGTAGGGAACTGCATTATATAATAATTATGGCATAGGCAATAAGGGGTGCTCTTATTGCCTATGTTTTTGTAAGGATAAAGTGGCAATAGGGGATTTTATAAATGAGTACAGAAGAAAAGGCAATGGGACGGATTGCGGTGGAGGTGGCGACATCTGGTGAGGGACTTGATATAGGAAGAACCAGATATGTCTGTTATTGGCATGAATTGGGGAAATTTGTTGGCATATGGATAATAACGGCGGTTGTATTATTTAGTGCGCTTTTGTTTATAACAATAGTCAGTGGTTCGAGCGACATAATGTATGATACAATCAGAGAAGTAGATACGCTCAATATGATGTTTTCATTAGTACTGTCAGCGTTTTTAGAGCAAATGTGGAGTAAAAATAGCAAAGGTGGACTTTATAGTTTTACTTTAGGCGTAGAAGGTGCGCTGACTGTTGTCGGCGGTATGCTGTTCATGGCATATTCCATAGTAGAAAAGACGGATGTAAATAACCAGTTGATAAAGTTGTCTTTTGAGTTGAATGTTGGATATATTATTACTTCTATAATAGTTATCCTGTTGGGCTTTTTCTCAAGAGCAATCCATGAGAAAATATAGGGGGAGCAAAATGGGATTTGTGGGTGTATTTTGGTTTATACTGATCGGGTTAATTTTAGCGGAGCTGGGTGCTATACTGCATCATATAAAGCATGGTCAAAAGAGTACGGTTAACGGCGTGTATGCAGTTGAGGTAAAAGAAAATGCGGTAATAGTAATGAACGCAATTAAATCAAGAGTGATTAAAAAACATCTTTTGACTAACAGCGCAGAACAGTATGATAGCGGAAAGACATTGGAACAGTATAAAAAGTTTTTGGATTCCCAATTAATGAGTGATATAATGCAAATGCACGAGGAGCAGTACCATGGATAGAATTCAGGAAATATATGAAAGCTATGGTGATATTACCCGAAAAGTGGGGATTGAAAAAATTCAGAAAAGATTTATGGATCTGAACCAGTCTTATGTTGATTTTGTTAATAGTGAAAATATAGTTGATAAAGTGACGATAAATTCTTTTATGCTTATTCATGCAATTATGGATTATTTTACAGATATATCCAGATTAAAGGACTTTCATAAAATTGATTATACTAATTCATACAAGACGATGGCATATGAGATCAGCTGGCTTTTGCGACGTAAGCCTATTCAGGTATTGGTAGATTATCAGGAAGAGCTGGTATATATAAATGAAAAGTTTGTACTATCATATGCCGTTAACTTTATTACAAGCAACAAAGAAAGTGTTCGCTATCAGGATTTGAGTGAAATAAGACGGCAGTGTTTTAACGGATTTATGGAGAGCTTTTATTATCATTTGAAATTCAGAAACTGCAGTGCGCAATCATTGGAATTGGCGTTGCTGAGCTTTGAAGCGGGCATAACTCTAAATCCAAATTTATAGTTGTGGAGGACTTCTCAAAAACGGGAAGTCCTTTTTGTTGTAAAATTTAAAGATTTTTTAAAGATTGCTTTATAGGCTTTATTTTGGAGATGGAGGGTGATATAATAATTAAAATATTTTAATAATTAGACGTACATAATACATGGAATGTAAATTTCCCCATTCGGGAAAATAAGTACATAAAAAATGGAATACCTGTAGTAAAAGGAGAAAGGGAGAAGGAAATGAGGGTAAAAAAGAAACTCAACAGACGAATGCTGGCATTGTTATTGTCAGCGGTAATGATCGCAGAACCGGCGACGAGCAGTATAGTTACATATGCGTCGGAACCTGCCATTGAACAGACAGTGGACTCTGAGGAAGGCGTATCCGAAAAGGAGGAACAGGATACAACTGGGACAGAAGAGGGAAACGAGGAAAACGAATCCGGTAAGATCGATGGCGAAGAAACCGGCTCTGATGAGAGCGGCAATGATGAAAGCGTTTCCGGTGAGAACGACAGCGACGAAAGCGTTTCCGATGAGAACGGTAACGGAGAAAGCGGCTCTGACGAAACTGGCTCTGATGAAACCGGCGGTGATGAAAGCGGTTCTGATGAGAGTGAAAGCGGCTCCGGCGAGAATGGTAACGAAGAAAATGGATCCGGTGAGGAGGGACCCGGTGAGAACGACGGTGAAGAACAGGACACGGATAAAGATGCCGGGGACGATGTTTTGGACGAGGAGCTTCCCGATGAAGAGACAGTAGAGGAAGAATCGGACGAGGATGCAGGCGGGCAGGACACGGTGTCTGATAATGACTTAGAGGAAGAGGAAAAGGAAGAAGAGGAAGATAAAGACAACTGGCAGGGGACAGGCCATAAGGCCCCGGGGCTGGAAATGAATCTGACGTCTGCGATGGTTGCAGAAAAGCGTGACCTGAAGGGAACTTCCGGGCGTTTGCAGGTATTGGAAAAAAATGCACATTATCTGGCAAATGAAGCAGTTTTTCTGGCATCTTCCGAGAAATATGCGAAAACGGTAGCAGAAGGCTATGGCGCTTCTTTGGTATCATACGAAGACGGTGTTGCAGTTATGACTTTCCCGGATGAAGTGACGGATATCATTGCAATGGCGGAGGATGAGAAAGTAAAACTTCCGGCTGTATACCCGAACTACTATTATACAACTTGTGATGATATCGTTGTATATTCGGATGCAGTGCCGATAGAAGACAGTAGTCTGGCGATGGCAGTCAACAACAACGATCCGCTTTTGCAGTCTTCCTCACAGGGATATCAGTATTATCATGAGGAGGTTAAGTCTGCTGCGGCATGGAATTATAATGATACCGCAGGGTCAGGTATTAAAGTAGCGGTCGTTGACAGTGGTATTCAGAAGAACCATGAAGATTTAAAAGTTGCGTCCGCCGGGGTAACCAGCAGTACACCATATAATAAAGCAGAGGATAATAATGGCCACGGAACGCATGTATCCGGTATCATAGCGGCAATCGGAAACAATAATAAGGGCGGAGCCGGAATCGCATATAAGGCGAGCATTGTATCCTATAAGGCATTAGAACAAAATCCCGCTACGGGCGGGGCAGGCGGCAGTACGGCTGATATTATCAAAGCTGTGAACGCGTCGGTAAAGAGCGGAGCACGGGTTATTAATATGAGTCTTGGCGGAAATTACTATGACGCCTTATTCGAAGCGGCAGTTGGCACGGCAGTAAATAAGGGAATCGTGGTAGTTGCGGCAGCGGGAAATGAAGGTGCAGAGTTGTCAGGGACAATCGGAGATCCGGCCTATTGCTCGCCCGCATGTTTTGAGAATGTTATTACTGTATCGGCAAAGCAAAGAGGAGCGGATTCGCTTGCGGACTTTTCTAATTATG
Organism: uncultured bacterium; assembly: GCA_947073545.1. Lineage (GTDB taxonomy): Bacteria > Bacillota > Clostridia > Lachnospirales > Lachnospiraceae > UBA3282. The sequence goes on along the minus strand of CAMTMP010000028.1, from coordinate 33,395 downwards.
GTGCAGGCATAATTGATATTACAGCTCCCGGAACTGATATTGCATCCAGCGTTCCGGGTGGTTATGCGTGGATGAGCGGTACTTCTCAGGCGGCGCCGATGGTAGCGGCAGCGGCGGCATATGTTCTCTCCGTCAGCCCGGATTTAAAGAACAATAAGACCAAATCAGCCGTTGACACCGTAAAGAGAATTTTGCTGGATTCGGCGACGAAAGAAAACTATTCTGATTCCGCCAAGTTTGGAGCAGGTCTTCTAAATGTAGAGGCGGCTGTGAAGATGGCGGCGCCTGCAAAGACAGAGGATGGCGGCACAGGAGAACTGACTGCACCCACAGTAAAAATCGGTGAAAATGCCGTTGCAGATAATGCGACCATTCAGGACACGGATGAGATTACCCTTTCCGCTACGGTAGGCGGTGCGGAAAATTCCGAAGTGAAAATTTACTACACCACAGATGGGAAAGCGCCGACGGAGAAGAGCACGCTTTATGAAGCGCCATTTTCAATTCAGGCATCCGGCAATAAAACGATCAAGGCCATTGCTGTTTACTATGGAAAAAAGAGTCAAGTTACGTCTGTCAAAGTAAAAGTCAATGCAAATATGCGTGGCTTTTCCATTGCTTCCAAGACAAAGTCCTTTTATCTGGGAGCAGGCAAATCTATGAATTTGTTGGTAGAGAAAGACAGTGTTGTGCCTTCTTATGCGACGAATAAGGCGGTGATATGGCTAATTACTGATTATGGTACGAATGTCACAACTGATGGCCAGAAAGCTGCCATTGCTACCATTTCAAAAGGTAAATTGAAAGCGGGGGCGGATATCGCGGCTAAAACGACTATTAAGGTAACGGCAATCGCGGAAGATGCCGGTAGACATACCGAAACGATAAGTATTACGCTGCTTCCGAAAGTGAGTTCGCTGACTCTAAAGGCTCCTGTACTTATCGATAAAAAACCGTATCCGTTAAATTATGCGGCGGCTGCGGACACGGTACAGATGGAAGTGGAGGTAGATCCCGCGGATGCCAATACAGGAATTTCTTATACAACGTCTAATGCGAAGGTGGCGGCCGTAAGCGACACCGGGCTGGTTACCGCGGTAGGAAATGGAAAAGCGACGATTACGGCGAAGACAACGGATGGCAGTAACAAGAAAGTTACCCTGCAGGTACAGGTAACGAAGAAAGTGCAGTCCGTTGCGGTCAAATCCAAAACAGGAGAGTCCCAGATTGCGGCGGGCAAAACCCTGCAGATGGTGGCGGATGTCACGAGTGATGCAACGGATAAAAGAGTAGCATGGTCAATTTCCGATGGCAGCGCCGCGACAATTGATCAGAAAGGAAAACTAAAAGCAAAACCAGGCAGTGAAGTAACAGCGGTTTCGACAGTCAAGGTAAAGGCAGAAGCTTTAGATGGAAGCGGGAAATCCGATGAAATGACGATTACCGTTTACCCGTCTATTACAGGTAAGATTGCTTTTGAGGAGGGGAGTTCCTGTAATCTGGGGACAATCGACAAGGGAGAGCTTCATACAACGATGCAACTGCATCCGTATACAGAGGATCACACATCGAACTTCTTTGGAAGAGCAAAGGGCAGTGGAGATACGGGGCTTGATAACTTTACTTATACTTCCTCAAACAAAAAAATTGTGGAAGTCAGCAATACGGGTCTTGTAACCGTTAATACAAGCGGAAAGACAGGAACTGCTAAAATTAAAGTTACGGCAAGAGACGGAAGCGGTAAGAATGCCTCTTTCACGGTGAAGGTTGTGAAACCGGTAACTTCCATTGCTATTTTTTCTAAGACGGGCAGTGTTGTTGTCGGAAAGGGCAAAACATTGACACTGGGCGCGTCGGTAGGCGGCAATGCAAGTAATAAGAAATTGAAATGGACATCTTCTGATCCGAGTGTTGCAACGGTTGACCAGAAGGGAAAAGTAAAAGGAATTAAGTATGATCCGGGTATGTTAGAATCCATGGTAACCATCACTGCAGAAGCAACTGATGGAAGCGGTGTGAAGAAATCTTGTAATGTCTGGGTACAGCCTGTAATTACGAAATTAATGTATCCTTATGAAACAATTTTCGGAGAGAGCGGCTGGTCGTCTTCCGTAGTGACTGATACATATTTGGCAAATGTACCTACGGGAACAATAAATAAGTGGACAGAGGAACAGATCAAAACGTACGCACTGACGAGTATGACGCCATACTATTTCGACGAATCTTCAGGGAATACTTATAGGACAGAGGTAATTGATGGCAAAACGTATATTTATTGGGACTGGTCAAGCGTTTCGTGTACCTGCTCTAACAGCAATGTCATTCAGATCGTAGATGTTGAAATTGCGCCAGATCAGTATATGCAATTCTGGATTCCGGTCAATAAAGGAACGGCAATACTTACCTTTAAAGCATTGGATGGTTCCAATAAGAGCGCAAAATTAAAAATCACGGTGAAATAGACGAGAGGAATTATATGGAGAAGGGAAAGCAGATGAATAGATTAATATCGATTATAGCGACCTTCATTGTTGTGGTGGCAATAGGCACGGTGATTTTTATCCAAACCAGACCGAAGCCGATTGTAGTGGGAGCGGCTGAGATGGAAAAGATGGAGAGGGCTGAACGGCTGCCAGTTATCGAGGAAGCGGTCGAGATTGGGATTGGAGAGACGGAAAAGACGATGAGTAATCAGGAATATGTGGAAAATCAGGTGGTTGCTGTCGCAGAGTCCAAGCGCGAGGCAAAGAAAATTGCCAAACAGATCGGAGGAGAACTCTTATCCTATGATAATCAGGTGGCTGTTATTCAAATTGGAGTGACTGTTGAAGAAATGATGCAGCAGTTGGAAGAAGATTCTTCTCTCCCGAAGGTTTATCCGAACTATGAGGGGTATCAGAACTATACAAATTAAGTTCTGACATCCGGAAGATTTTACTGCTTTCGTGGCTGGAAACGTTATCCGGCGGAAAGATGGCAGAAATGATGAGGCCTGCGGCTTAACAAAAGTACGTAGGTCTCATTTTTTAACAACATGACAATGCATTTGGAAGGCAGACGGTTCAGCTCCGATTGTAATTTCTTCGCTACCTGTGGTAGTATGAATTATAACCATAACGGATGAAACAGATTTGAGGAGGGCGTAATGAAATCAGTAAAACAAATTTTAGCAGGTCTTTTGGCGGCCGCAATGGTGCTTACCTCGGTACAGCTTCCGGCTGGTACTGCCTACGCGGAAGAATTGCCGGCTACGCAGGAAACGATAACGGGAGAAGACGCCGCCATGCGGGAGGACGCGCCGCAGCAGGAACCCGGGCAGACGCAGGATGACGGGGAAGCGGATCAGGAATACGGGGAAGAGGTGCCGGAAGAAGAGGAGGAACAGCCCGGAGCGGGAACTGTGGAGGATTCTTCCGAAGAGACGGGGGAACCGGAAGAGGGTGATCTCACGCAGACGGAGACACCTGCGGATGAGGAGACATCTTCCGATCAGGAAACACCTTCTGACCAGGAGACGGAAGAGCCAACGGACCGGCTCCCAGCGGATGGGGAGGAGACGGAGACTCCGAAAGAAGATATGGGAGACGAAGGCGGTGAGACAGATACGGAACTGCCTTCGTCTGATGTGCAGATTTCCGGAAATGACTTGCAGGTGTCCGGGAATGACTTGATGGCGGATGGAGAACAGGAAATTTGGGTAGATGCGGAGATTGAGGGTGCATATCAGTTCGGTGGCGCGCCTTCTGCAAGTGATGGCATTGCGGCTTATTCGGAATCTGCGTACAGCGATGAAGAGATTATGGATTATCTGTATCAGCAGATGAAAGCGCGCGTTACGCTGATTGATGTTTCCCAATATGACATACCATATGAGACAACAAAGCCGACAAAGATTGGACTTTTGGTCAGCGGCGTATTAAACGAGCATCCGGATTTGTACTACGTGGAAAGAGATTTTGAATATGGCTATTATAGTGCGACAATGACAATTGCGAATCTGAAAATTGTTTATGACGACGGACTTGATGACGCTAAATGGCAGAGCGGAGCGAACGCAGCATTGGCGGCTGTAAGTTCGGATATGACTGATCTTGAAAAGGCCATTGTCTTGCATGACTATCTGACAGTTAACTGTGAGTATGACAAAGAACATTTTGACATGGGAGCGGATAAAGTTCCGAGCAAGTCTCATTCGACTTATGGCGTCTTTGCAGATGGCGTTGCGGTATGTGATGGCTATGCGCTGGCTTATAAATATCTGCTGAATGAGCAGGGGATTGAATGTTATATGGTTACAAGCCAGAGTATGGCTCATGCATGGAATATGATTGTGCTGGATGGGGAGTACTATCAGGTAGATGTTACTTGGGACGATCCAACTTGGGACAGGGTCGGGCAGGCAATGCATACGTACATGTTTCGCAGTGATAATGCTTTTGCGGGACATTCAGGCTGGCAGGTGACAAAGGGCAGTAGTGTAGAGGATTATGAGGCTACAAGCACCCGTTTTGACAATGCTTTCTGGACAGAATGCCGATCGCCTTTGGTGTTTACAGAGGATGGCTGTTATTATACTGCTTATGAGAGCCGGCCTTGCATTAAAAAAACCAGTCTCAGCGATGTCACGGCTACGGGAACAGTGGTGAAGTATATGGACGACTGGACAGTGTGGGGAGGCGCTGGAATCTGGCCGAACGTTTTTTCGGGCTTGTTTCGGATAGGTGACCGTCTCTATTACAACGATAAGTCGAAGATTTACAGTATTGCCATGGACGGGACGGATCAGAAAACAGAGTTTACGGCAGATACAACGGATGGCTATATATATGGCAGCGGCCTTTGCAGAGGAAAGGTACAGTACAGCCTTCACAAAGATCCGAATGAAAATATTAAGGCAAAAGAAACCATCCTGATAGCGGACATAGAAGTGGGCGGCACAGAGCCAGATCCCCCGGTAGAAGAGACGAAGGGGTGGAACTTGGAGAATTTATCGGCGGAATATACGGCGGTGGACGATACAAAGATCAGCTCCGCCGCGGCTGGGAATCCGAAACTTTTGATCTTTTACAGCAACGGCTGCCTGAACTGTCAGAATACGATCGAAGGAATCAGCGGCAGAATCGGCAATTTTGCGGGGATTGACATTTATGCGATCGAGACAACCCAGAAAACAAAGGATGAGGTCGCAGCGTATCAGCAGGAGCATGGCTGTGAAGAAATGACGTTTTCCTATGACACGGGAAGAGGTAATGAAAACAGTATGTGGGCGTATATAAGAGCCGCCGGGCTGGGCAACAAAGCCAGTTGGCCTGTGATCTGCTATATTGATGAGAACAACAGACTTCAGTATGCCACAATGTCATTTCTTCCGGCGGATCAGGTGCTGTTTAACCTGAGGGAATACTGCGGACTTTCTCTGGGCGGGCTGGAGTTCTACAAGATTACCTACATTCTGGATGGCGGGACAAACGACAGCGCCAATCCGTCTATTTACACGTGGGAGACGGAGAATTTTTATCTGTGGTCTGCATCCAGAGAAGGGTATCAGTTTGAGGGCTGGTACAGGGATGCCGGGTTTACCCAGAAAGTGTCGTTCATCATGAAAGGGTCAACAGGGGACATTACGCTCTATGCGAAATGGACGCCGATGGTGTCAGACATTACGATAGAACGCCCTGCCAGAACAACCTATAAGGTGGGTGAAAAGATAGATGTCACGGGCGGAAAAGTGATCTATCCGAAAAACGGGACGGCAGCAGAGGCCGCAATGACGCCGCAGATGCTGAGTGGCTTTGATTCCTCGAAACCCGGGATCAGCACGGTCACTGTTACGGTGGACGGGTATACGGCAAGTTTTGACACGCTGATCGTGGAGGAGCCGGAGTTGACCGGAGCATACGGGCAGTTGCTTTCCACTGTCCTTCTGCCGCAGAACGACCATGGGACCTATTCATGGCAGGATAGTGCGCAGGTGATGGACCGGGTGGGCACACAGTCTTTTGCGGCAGTGTTTACGCCGAAGGATACAGAAAAGTTCCAGCAATTGACGGATCTGCAGATATCCGTGACTGTGCAGAATTCACTGGAGGATTCTTTTGAGGTAACGCTGAAAAGAAGCGCTTTTATTTACAACGGGGAAGAGCACACCCCTAAAGCTGTGGTATCCGTCCCCAATCCGGATTTTGCGGAGAAAAGAATCGTGCTTGTGGAAGGGCAGGACTACGAGCTGTCCTATAAGAATAACCGAAATGCAGGCACGGCTCTGGCGGTTGTGACGGGAAAGAATATGTACAGCGGCAGTGTCAGCAAATCCTTCGAGATTCAGCCTGCCACGGTTCGGATTCTGGCAAAAGATAAGGCGATTTTAGTAAATGATCCCATTCCGGCAGTCAGTAAGTATGAATACGAGATCAGCGGACTTGTGGGGACGGATCAACTGCGTGTGAAACCTTCCTTTTCCTGTGATGTAAAAAGCACGGCGGCGCCGGGACGGTATGACATTGTTCCTTCCGGAGCCGATGCGGGAGCAAACTATACGATTGATTACGAGAACGGTACGTTGACCGTGGCGAGAGAATACGTTTCCTGGATGGTAACTTTTGACGTGCAGGGACATGGAACTGCGCCTGAGGCACAGCAGGGCGTGACAGCGGGAGATACGGCAAAGAGACCGGAGGACCCCGTGGCTGCGGGATACCGTTTTGCCGGCTGGTATCGGGACGCCGCCTGTACAAAGGCGTGGAATTTTGAAACGGATATCGTGCAGGAGGATGTGACGCTTTATGCAAAGTGGCTTGAGGAGGGCAAAGGGGACGGCGGCTTTGCGTTTCAGGAGATAGCAGACGTATATTATACCGGTAAGGCGTGCAAACCTGCGGTCACGGTGTACGACGGGGATACGCTTTTAAAATCCGGCAGGGATTACCAGATCAGGTATTACAACAATACGAATGCAAACAAGGACGATGTGCCGAAACAGGGAAATGGCGAAGGCGCGTATTTTAACCCGGATCTTCCTTATGTGGAGATCATCGGCAAGGGCAACTATACGGACAGAATCAAGGACGGAGACAAGGACACCGTCAAGGTGAACTTCAATATTCTGCGGGCGTCAATCGGAGACGGCGCAGAGAAGCCTGCGGCCGGTGTCACGCTGAAAGTATCGGAACAGTTTGCGGTGGCGAATAAGGTGCAGAAGCCTTTTTCTTCCATCAAATACGTCAAAAGTATGAAGCGGGATGTGGATTTCCGCCTGAAACTGACGGTGGAAAATGCCCGTGACGGTCTGGGCAACAGTCTGGGGAGAAACGTGGAGCTGGCCAATGCGGAAATTCCAAAGGCATATGAGGGAGAGTTTTTGCTGACGGTGGAGGGAATCGGCAACTATGAGGGAAGTGTCCGCCGGAGGATTTATGTGGCGGATAAAACACACCTGATGAAAAATGTCAAAATTACACTCGGTTCAAACTTGAAAAATGTAGAGTATACGGGAAAAGCGATCGCGCTGACTCCGTCGGAGGAGAGCACGAAGGACACCTTTACCGTGAAGTATGGAAAAACAGTCCTGAAGCCGGGGCGCGATTATACGGTGCAGCCTGTCCCGGGGAAGGTCGGCAAGGCGGAGCTTGTGGTCACCGGAAACGGACAGTATGTCGGGACAAAGACAGCGACGTTCAACATCAAAGGCAAGACATTTTCCGCAAAGACGGTTCAGGTGAGCGGCGTGGAAAATCAGGCCTACACGGGCAGGGCGCTGACGCAGAATCATGCTGTTTTGACTTACGGTGTGGGGGACGAAGCGGCTAAGACACTGCAATACGGGACGGACTATACCATAAGATACGCCAAGAACAGAGACAAAGGGACTGCCACAATGACCTTTCAGGGCAAAAACGAGGCGGGTTACAGCGGCAGTTTTAAGAAGACCTTTAAGATCACGGCGGCCGATATCGCAAACCAAGACGAGGTTAAGCGTGCGGACACGATGAATAACATGAGCTTTTCATATTGCAAGGCGGGCGTGAAGCCTGTGGATGAAATCCGCCTCACAAACGCGGAAGGGTTTGTCTTGCAAAACGGCAAAGATTATACGCTCAAATATAAGAACAACAAGACGGTGGCCGACGTTTCTGCGGAGAATCCGCCCACGGTTACGGTGCAGGGAAAGGGCAGCTATAACGGAAAATTTGACGTGACTTTCCGGATCACGAAGTGCGGTCTGAAACAGGCTGTTGACAGCGGCAGCATTCAGGTTAAGACGACGGCAGTTTCTTACAATCCGAACAAGGCGGAGGACTTTGTGTATAAGCCTGCGGTGAAACTGACGGACGGCAAGAGCGCCCTGCGTTTGAACCAAGACTATGAAGTGAGATATGAGTGCAATACGCAGGCGCAGTATATGCAGTATTGGGAGGCATACAGCGACGCTGTCAAAAATGGGGTTGCAGATCCGGGACTGAATCAAAATTTGCAGGAGTTGAGACCGAGAGCCGTTATTACGGCAAAAGCCGAAAGCAGCTATGTGGCAGACGAGGAGATTGTCGTGCCGCTGCCGATCTATCAGACGAAACTGGTAAAGAGTAACTTGAAGGTAGACCTGACGGAAGAAGCGGTTTACACGGGAAATCAGGTTACGCCTGCTGTTACGGTTCGAGATGCCGTCAGTGGAAAAGCGTATATGGAGGGAAAAGATTATACGGTTTCCTACGGCGCAAACAATAAATCCGGAAAAAATAAAGGAAGCGTGACGATTACAGGACTGGCGCCGGAATATGGTGGGAGTGTAACGGTGAAATTTGACATTGTGAAAAAAGTGATTCATTATTAATTTTTCCGGCAGGGCGCCTTGCGGTGTCCTGCTGTTATTTTCTTTGACTTTTCTTTGTCCGCCAATTTTTTGAGTGTACAGCCTTCCAGTTTTCGGTTATAATAAAAGTGTTTATGCGCCGTATACTAATTCGTGTATGTGCATCGGCGCGATGTGCGATTTACCAGAAAAACCAAAGAACGCGAGATCTAGGGAAAACGTAGGAGAGAGGAAAAATGATTCAAAAGAAGACAACATTACTGAGTTTGATAATTTTATGCATGATAATTTGCCTGGCGGGCTGCGGCAAGGAGAAGGAGGAGGCGAAAGAACCGCCGAAACTGGAGATCGAGCCGATCGAGCCGGAGGAGCCGGAAGAGGAACCTGTCGTGGAGGAGGAGCCGGAAGAGGAGGAACCGGAATCTCTCGTGATTGAGGAGCGGGTGGAAAAGGATGGTAAGATTCAGAGCTATCTGACCGGTCAGTGGACGGACGTGGAGCAGGCGAAGAGAAGGCCAATTGCCGTGATGATACCGAACAATACGCCGGCTCTGCCCCAGTACGGGCTTTCCCGTGCAGGAATTATTTACGAGGCTCCGGTAGAGGGACGTATCACCCGTCTGATGGGTGTGTTTGAGAATTTTGACGATCTGGACCGGATCGGGCCTGTGCGGTCGAGCCGAGACTATTATGTCTATCAGGCTATGGGATATGAGGCGATTTACTGTAACTGGGGTCTGGCAGTACCCTATGTGGAGGAGCTGATCAACCGTCCGAACTATTACAATGTCAGCGCGGCGGTGGTGGGCATCCACAATCCGGCGGACGAGGCTTACGGCAGACATAAGAGGCCCGGCTACGCGACGGAATTTACAGGTTATCTTTTTATTGACGGTCTTTTCAAAGCGGTGGACAGACTTGGCTATGACTGGAATTATGACGATAAGTATGTGCCTCCATTCCTCTTTGCGGCGGATGATGTGAGAGCGGATTATGCGGAAAAGGAGGACGCTTTTTACGTGTATCCGGGCGGGAAGACGGCAAGCAATTCGGGCGGATATGGTGCGTACCATCCTTACTTTGAGTACCATGAGGACGATCAGCTCTACTACCGTTATCAGAATGGCAAGAAGCAGATCGACGAGCTTACGGGCGGCCAGCTCACTGTCAGCAACGTGGTGTTCCAGTACTGCCACGGAGAAGTTCGGGATTCGCACGATTATCTTGCTTTCGGCGTACACGGAGAGGGCGAAGCCATTGTCTTTACAAACGGCAAGGTAATCAGGGGCACTTGGAAACGTCTCGACGGAGACTTTACGCCCGCGAAGTTCTATGATGAGGCGGGAGAGGAGATCGTCTTTAATCAGGGAAGCACTTGGATTTGCAATATCTGGGATGAGTATGGAGAATTCGTGGAATATGGACAAGAATGAGTGGTACCGGGCCGGTGAGGATATCCGGGATCAGGTACAGCAGGCGGTGGACACGGGCAATTTTACGAATCTGGGAAAGAACATTGGCGAGACGGTGAATGAAACCATCAACCGCACCATGCGGGAAGTAAACCGCACAGTCGGGACAGTGGGTGAGAGTGTAAACCGGGCGGTCAATGATGTGGGAAACGGCATCGGCCGTACCGTGGAAACGGTGAGTGAGAGTATAAGCCGAGCGGCAGGAGGCTTGGGCCAAAACGCAGACCACGGTGCGGCGGGTGGCTTCGGCGGGAACGCAGGCCATGGCACGTCTGGCGGATGGGGTCAAAACGCAGGCCGTGCGCAGATAAGCCCCTATGCGTCCAATCCCCTTTATAAACGGCCCAACGCCCGTCTGGATAAGCGACTATTTCAAAGCACGCCGAAGGGATCTGTATCTGGCGTCGTGTGTATGGGGGCAGGCTATGGTCTGATGGGGATATCGGGGCTTGTCCTGCTGGGCTCGATTGGGGAACTGGTCACTTACGCGATACCTGCCGACATAATTCCTGTGATTATCTCGGGGATTTTTACCGCGGCAGGTCTTTGGCTTGGCATTCACGGGTCGAGGCTGACAGGACGGGCGAAACGCTATAAGAGATATGTGGGCATGGTCAAGGATAAGCTGTATTGTTCCATTCAGGATATGGCGCAGCGCACGGGCAAGAGCGAACGTTTCATTGTGAAGGACTTACGGCAGATGATTCATCTGGGCATGTTTAAGCAGGCGCATCTGGATCAGAAGCAGACCTGTCTGATTGCCAGTGATGAGATGTACGACCAGTACATGCTCGCCCAGAAAAATTATGAGGAAGAGCAGAAAAAACTGGAGATTGAAAAGCTGGCCGACGAGCGCAGGCGGCAGGAAAGGGCGCGGCTGGGAGAGGCGGCCGAGGTGATTGAGGAAGGAAAGAGCTATGTGCGTCTGATCAGACAGTGCAATGAGCAGATTCCCGGCGAGGAAATGTCGGATAAACTGGATCGGCTGGAGCTTCTGGTCACAAGGATTTTCGATCAGGTGGAGAAGGAGCCGGAGCTTGCGTCCGAGCTTAGAAAGATGTTAAGTTTTTATCTTCCCACCACGAAAAAACTGCTGGAGGCGTACCGGGATCTGGACGGCCAGCAGTTAGACCTGTCCAATATAGAGGAGACGAAGCGGGAGATTGAGACAGCGGTGGACAATATCAACGAGGCGTTTGAAAAGTTTCTGGACGAGCTGTTCCGGGAGAAGGCGTGGGATATCCAGTCGGATATTTCCGCCCTACATACGATACTGAAACAGGACGGATATTTATAATCACAGTTCAGCCAGAGCGAATTTTTATGACGAATCATGCTTGCATGAATTTGGCATGAAAATGAAGATCTGAGGGAACGCCCGTTTTTGAGCAAAAATAGCTGTGAAACAGCGGAGAAGCAAGGAACTTGCGTTTTGCGAATGGGCGTGTGCTGAACGTAAAGAAGGAGGCAGTTATGAACGAAATTGATGCAATGGAGCAGCAGGCGCCTGCACTGGTGTTTGGGGAAGTGGAGGATGCGGTAAAGGATAAGCAGCCTTTGGCGGAGATTCCGCAGGCAAAGGAGCTTAAGGAAGATCTGGATGATTCGATTCTAAGCGAAGAGGAGAAGCGGCAGGTGGACGAGTTTGCGAAACAGATCGACTTGCACAATTCCACGGCGATTTTACAGTACGGTGTGGGTACGCAGAAAAAGATGGCGGATTTCTCCGGCAATGCGCTCGAAAATGTGAAGACGAAGGATCTGGGCGAAGTCGGGGAGATGCTCTCCAATGTGGTGACGCAGCTCAAGAGCTTTGACGAGGAGGAGAAAGGGTTCCTCGGTATCTTTAAGAAGCCCGCGCAGAAGCTGGATAACATGAAAACGAAATACGCCAAGGCGGAGACGAACGTCAATAAGATCTGTGAGGCGCTTGAGGATAATCAGGTACAGCTCCTCAAGGACATTTCCATTCTGGATAAAATGTACGAGCTGAACCTGACGTACTTTAAAGAGCTTTCTATGTACATACTGGCGGGGAAAAAGAAACTTGCCGAGACGAGAGCGACGGAGCTGCCGCAGCTTCTTGCGAAGGCGAAGGCAAGCGGTCTGCCGGAGGACGCGCAGGCGGCGAGAGACTTGGAGGCTCTCTGCGACCGTTTCGAGAAAAAGCTGCACGATCTGGAACTGACCAGAATGGTATCCATCCAGACTGCGCCCCAGATCAGGCTGGTGCAGAACAGCGACACCATGATGGTGGAAAAGATTCAGTCCACCATTGTGAATACCATTCCGCTCTGGAAAAGCCAGATGGTGCTTGCGCTGGGTGTCAACCATGTGGAACAGGCGGCCAGGGCGCAACGGGAAGTGTCCGACATGACCAACGAGCTCTTGAAGAAAAATGCCGAGGTGCTTAAAATTTCTGCGGTGGAGAGCGCGAAGGAGTCGGAGCGCGGCATCATTGATATGGAGACGTTGAAAACCACCAACGCAAGCCTGATTTCCACTTTGGACGAGGTGATGAAGATCCAGGCGGACGGCAGGGAGAAGAGAAGGCTCGCAGAGGAAGAGATGCGCGTGATGGAGAACGATTTGAAGACGAAACTTTTGGAACTCAGTGAAAGGAAGTAAAGCGATCCATGAAGTGGATGAAATTCAGGATAAAGACGGTCGTGGAGGCGGAGGATATCGTTATCAGCGAACTCTATGACAGGGGGCTTGAGGGGGCACAGATCGAGGATAAAGTGCCCCTTTCGCCGTTGGAAAAAGAGCAGATGTTTGTGGATATTCTGCCGGAAACAGAGGCAGATGACGGCGTGGCGTATCTGAGCTTTTTTGTGGAGGAGCGGGAAGACGGCTCACTTAAGACGGGAAATGAGGCGGCGGATGCAGAGACGACGGACAAGGAGAGCGTGCTTGCGAAGATAGAGGAGGCGCTGACGGAGGTTCGCCAGTTTATGGAGATCGGGGAAGGTTCGGTTACGGTGTCCGAAACCGAGGATATTGATTGGATCAATAACTGGAAGCAGTATTTTCACCAGTTCATCATAGACGATCTTCTCGTGATTCCCTCATGGGAGGAAGTGAGGGAGGAGGACCGGGATAAAAAGATCCTGCACATTGATCCGGGCACGGCCTTCGGCACGGGTATGCATGAGACGACAAGGCTCTGTATCGGGCAGATCAAAAAATATATGACGCAGGAGACCACGCTTCTGGATGTGGGGACGGGCAGCGGTATTTTGTCCATCATCGCGCTTATGTACGGCGCGAAGCACGCTGTAGGGACGGATTTAGATCCCTGCGCGGTGGAGGCTGTCGCGCAGAATAAGGAAGCCAACGGCATTGCGCCTGGAGACTTTGAACTGCTTATCGGCAATATCATTACCGAAAAAGAAGTGCAGGATACGGTCGGTTACGGGTGTTATGATATCGTGGCGGCGAATATTCTGGCGGATGTGCTTGTGCCGCTTACACCGGTTATCGTGTCATGTCTGAAACCGGGCGGCATCTATATTACTTCGGGTATTATCGAGGGTAAGGAAGAGCTGGTGGCGCGGGCCTGCGAGGAAGCGGGGCTTACGGTTCTGGAAGTGAACGCTCTGGGCGAGTGGCGGTCTGTGACGGCGCAGAAAACGCGCTGACTGCAAAGATAATGCAGGGCGGGGAGCAGATATTTAGATAAAATAACACATGTTGTTAACGAGGCGGAATATGAGGAAAGTGGAAGAAAAATTCGGTGTGGTAGTATTTAGAAATCTGGCGGGTGCGCTTGCGATTGTGTGGATGTGCATTATTTTTGCTTTTTCCGCCCAGCCCAAGGAGGAGTCCGGCGCGGTGAGCGCGAGCTTTACCTACCATATGGTCAGTTCCACCAGAACCTTTTTCCATCTGGAATTAAGCGATGCGCGGGTGAAGGAGATTTCGGACGCCATAGAGGGATTTATCAGGAAAGCAGCTCACATGGCGGAGTTCGGCATTATGTCCGTCCTGCTTTACATATGGGTCGGGCAGTGGGAGATGGGCTTTTTGCGGAGGGCCGGAACTGCCGCAGGAGCGACTGCCGTCTACGCCGCCACGGATGAAATTCATCAGCTTTTTGTGCCGGGACGCGCGGGACGGTTTTCCGATGTGTGTATCGACGGCGCGGGCGCCGTTGCGGGGGTGGTCGTGTTCGCGCTGTTTGTGCGGATTGTGAAGCATGTGCGGGCGAAGAGGGAGAAACGCTGACGGAAGATTTTAGAAAAGTCCGCATAAAGTAACGGAGGTTGGCCTATGCATCAATTTTTTGTAGAGCCTTCACAGATTCAGGATAAAAAAATTATTATCACGGGCAGCGATGTCAATCATATGAAAAATGTGCTGCGGATGAAGATTGGTGAGGAGATTGCGGTCAAAAACGGTGTGGACGGAAAGGAATACCGCTGCGGCATCGAGGCGTTTGCACAGGATCAGGTCGTCTGTTCTCTGCGCTTTGTCAGGGAGGAGGGGGTGGAACTGCCCTCAAAAATCTATCTCTTTCAAGGTATTCCCAAGGCGGATAAGATGGAGCTGATCGTCCAGAAGGCCGTGGAACTTGGGGTGTTCGAGGTGATCCCGGTGGCTGTGAAACGCTGTGTGGTGAAGCTGGATGAAAAGAAGGCGCAGGCGAAGATAAACCGCTGGCAGGGTATTGCGGAAGCGGCGGCCAAACAGTGTAAAAGAGGGATCATTCCCGTGGTGAGGGAGCCGATGACCATGAAGGAGGCGGTGGCTTACGCGCGGGAACTGGACGTAAAACTGATTCCCTACGAGCTGGCGGAGGATATGGCCCATACGAAAAAACGGATCGAGGCGATACGCCCCGGGGAGAGTGTGGCGGTCTTTATCGGGCCGGAGGGCGGCTTCGAGGAGAGCGAGGTGGCGGAGGCGTTTGCGGCGGGTATCGAGCCGATTACGTTAGGGAAAAGAATCCTGCGCACCGAGACGGCAGGGCTTGCGGTATTGTCGTGGCTAATGTACCATTTGGAGTAACAGTTCAGCCATGCGAAAATGATAGTATTATATGACCGTGGGAGCTTGCTCACTAAAGGCAGATGATACTATCATTTTCATAGGGCGGACGCCCGACATGAAATAAGTCACCGGTCAATTCGTGATATGATTAGCAGAAACGTATATTCTGGTGACTTATGAATGAGCATGGCTAAACTGTTATGACGAAGTGGAATCGAGCTGGCACTGCCGGAGATAAAAAACATATATTAAGGATATAGGGTTTAGGAAGGAATAACGGCAATGGAAGTTTATTTGGATAATTCCGCGACGACCGCCTGTTTCGAGGAGGCCGCGCATCTGATGCACAAGGTTTTGTGCGAAGATTATGGAAATCCTTCCAGCCTGCACCATAAAGGAGTGGAGGCGGAAGCCTACTTAAGATACGCGAACGAGACATTTTCGAAGATTTTAAAAGTGAATGAAAAGGAAATTTTCTTTACCTCCGGCGGGACAGAATCGGATAATATCGCGCTGATTGGCGCGGCGATGGCAAATCATAGAACAGGACGGCATCTGATTACCACGAGAATCGAACATCCGGCTGTGATGCAGTCCATGTCTTATTTGGAGAATCAGGGTTTTGAGGTGACTTATCTTTCCGCTGACAGGCAGGGAAAAATTTCGCTGGAAGAGCTGGAAGAGGCAGTCAGGGCGGATACGATACTCGTCTCTATTATGCATATAAATAACGAGATCGGAAGTATACAGCCCATTGCGGAGGCGGGAGACCTCATCAAAAGGAAAAATCCGAAAACGCTTTTTCATGTGGATGCGGTGCAGGGCTTCGGCAAGGCACGCATTTATCCCGGAAAAATGCATATTGATATGTTGAGCGCCAGCGGCCATAAGATTCACGGGCCAAAAGGCATCGGACTCCTTTATATGAGGGACGGTGCAAAGGTCAGTCCCGTTATGTACGGCGGCGGCCAGCAGCGGGGACTGCGCTCCGGAACGGAAAATCTGCCGGGTATCGCAGGCTTTGCCAAGGCGGCGGAGATGGTGTATCAGGATTTGGAACAGGATGTAGACAGAATGTATGCGTTGAGGGAAGAATTGACTGAAGGGGTTAGAAGGATTCCCGACGTGGTGATTAACGGCTGCCCAGGCAGGGAGGGAGCGCCTCACGTCGTGAGCGTTTCTTTCAGGGGTGTCCGCAGCGAAGTGCTTTTACATGCGCTGGAAGAGCAAGGGATCTATGTTTCCGCCGGGAGCGCATGCGCGGCCCATAAACCGCAGCCGTCAGCGACCCTCCGGGCGATCGGTGTGGAGAAGGAGCTTTTGGAGTCCACGATCCGGTTCAGTCTTTCAGGGTTTACCACAAGCGAGGAGATTGCATATACCTGTCAGAATTTGGAGGAGATCGTGCCGATGCTGAGAAGGTATACGAGACACTGAAAAAGCCGGGCTTTGCAGGGGAGCGCTGCAAAGTCTGTGTGTGCGGGACGGAATGGGGTAGTTCCTGTTCTGCCCGCATTCCACGATAAAACGCTTCGGAATGGAGAAAATATGTACAAGTCATTTTTGATTAAATACGCGGAGATCGGTGTGAAAGGAAAAAACCGCTATTTGTTTGAGGAAGCGTTGGTGAAACAGATCAAGTATGCGCTGAAAAAGACGGAAGGCGGGTTTGCGGTGCGAAGAACGGACGGGCGCATTTATGTGGACGCGCAGTCCGATTTTGATTTTGATGACGTGGTGGAAAGCCTGAAAAAGGTGTTCGGTATTTCCGGTATCTGCCCGGTGGTATATGTGGAGGATGAGGGCTTTGAAAAGCTGGGACAGGATGTGGTGCGCTATATCGCTGACGTATACCCGGATCGAAACAAAAGTTTTAAGGTGGCGGCAAGGCGCGCGCGCAAAAACTATCCGCTCAATTCCATGCAGATCAACGAGGAGCTGGGCGGCGTGATTCTGGACGCTTACCCGGAAATGCATGTGGATGTGCACAACCCGGATATTCTTCTGCACGTGGAAATACGGGACAAGATTTATCTCTATTCCGAAATTATACCCGGCCCCGGCGGTATGCCTGTGGGAACGGGGGGCAAGGCGATGCTGCTTTTATCCGGCGGGATCGATTCTCCTGTGGCAGGCTGGATGATCGCCAAACGCGGGGTGAAGATTGACGCCGTGTATTTCCACGCGCCGCCGTACACCAGCGAGCGGGCGAAACAGAAGGTGGTGGATCTGGCGAAAAAGGTGGCTGCCTATGCGGGACCTGTCTGGCTGCATGTGATTAACTTTACGGACATTCAGCTTTATATTTATGACAAGTGCCCCCACGATGAGCTGACCATTATTATGCGCCGCTATATGATGCGCATTGCGGAGCATATTGCGAAGGAGACGGAATGTCTGGGGCTGATTACGGGCGAGAGCATCGGGCAGGTGGCATCACAGACCATGGCCAGTCTGGCGGCAACGAACGAGGTGTGTACCATGCCCGTCTACAGACCGCTGATCGGTTTTGACAAGATGGAGATTGTGGATATCGCGGAGAGGATTGACAGCTACGAGACTTCCATTCTGCCCTACGAGGACTGCTGTACCATTTTTGTGGCCAAGCATCCCGTGACGAAGCCGAACCTGAATATTATCAAGCGGCATGAGCAGAATCTGCAGGAGGGGATTGAGCAGCTGGTGGAGAAGGCGCTGGCGACAGACGAGGTGATTGTGGTGCAGGCGTGAAAACAGTAAGAAGGGAAATCGTGATCGTACCTTGACATTATAATATGTTTGCCGGGGCAGACGGGGGCGTGCTCTCATCTGATCCGAATTCTGCGGACAGCTATTTCTTAATAGTTCTAAGTGCTATTCGCCGGGCCGGGTGATCTGTACTCATCTTCCGGCCGTCCTGTCAAACATATTATATGTCATTTTCCTTTTCTACAATAGGGAGTTTCTATCTGCACGGGTCCTGCGCATAAAAGAAACAGCCCGGGCATTCCCGAGCTGTCTATTCTCAAATAAATTTGAAGCGAAGCCGCTATTACATGATGTAAGGCTTCAGTACTGCCATAATCTCATCCGTGCCGTCTTCTGCGTGGATGTTCAGATCGATGGGCTTGGACAGATCCAAGCTGAAGATGCCCATGATGGATTTCGCATCGATAACGTATCTGCCGGATACCAAGTCAAAATCATAATCAAACTTTGTGATATCGTTCACGAAAGATTTAACCTTATCGATAGAATTTAAAGAAATCTGTACTGTTTTCATTGCGGAAATACCTCCTTTAGATTTTTATATCTTATGGGTATTATACTAAATCTTGGAAGAGCAAAAGTCAATGATAAAACAATACAAAAAATGCGGGGATTACTATGAAAAGTGTAGCATTACATAATCTGGGCTGTAAGGTAAATGCCTATGAAATGGACTTTGTGCAACAAATGTTACAAGAAAAGGGATATAAAATTGTACCATTTGATCAAGCGGCCGATATTTATATTGTGAACACCTGTACGGTTACAAATATCGCGGACAGGAAGAGCAGGCAGATGCTCCACCGGGCTAAGAAAAGGAACCCGGACGCGGTGGTGGTGGCGGTCGGATGCTATGTGCAGACCGGACAGGAGACGCTTTTGAAGGACGGCGCCATAGATCTGGCCGTTGGGAATAACAGGAAGAAAGATCTGGTCGAGATATTAGAAGGGTATTTGGAGAGCCGGAGCGGCGCAGAGAAAGAAGCGACTCAGAGTGGCGCAGAGGAAGAGCCGAAAGAATCAAACCGGAGCGTAGCGGCAGAGGGGCAGGGAGCCGCGATGGAGGCAGAGGCAGAAGGGATGCGGAGAACGGTGGCGCAGATCGGGCCTTTGATAGACACAGTCGATATTGCCCGCGCGCCCTACGAGGAGATGACGCTTAAGACCACGGCGGAGCATACCCGCGCTTATATCAAGATTCAGGACGGCTGTAACCAGTTTTGCTCCTACTGCATTATCCCGTACGCCAGAGGGCGGGTCAGAAGCCGTCTGGAAGAAGACATTTTGGAAGAAGCAGGAGGGATGGCGGAGGCGGGCTACAGGGAGGTCGTGCTGACGGGTATTCATATCAGCTCCTACGGGATTGACAGGGGTGGCAGCGAGCTGGGCCGTCTGTTAGAAAAACTTTCTGAAATAGAGGGGATCGGCAGAATACGCCTCGGTTCTTTGGAGCCGGGTATTGTGACGGAGGAATTTGCGGCACGCATCAGTGCGCTGCCGAAAGTCTGCCCCCACTTCCACCTTTCCCTGCAGAGCGGAAGTGATACGGTGCTTCGCAGGATGAACCGGCGCTATGACACGGCGGGGTATTTCGGCGCGGTGGAGAGACTGCGAAAATATTATGAAAATCCGGCGATCACCACGGATGTGATCGTGGGATTCCCCGGGGAGACGGAGGAGGAGTTTGCGCAGACGGAAGACTTTCTTCGTCAAGTGGGCTTTTATGAAATGCACATTTTCAAGTATTCCAGACGACAAGGCACTCGTGCGGCCGCTATGGAGGGACAGCTTACGGAGGCCGAAAAGGCCGTGAGGAGCGAGCAGCTGATGAAGCTGGAACAGGAAATGTCCCACGCGTACCGGGAGTCGTTTCTGGGAAAGACGGTGGAGGTTCTCTTTGAGGAGCCCGTGGAAAAAAACGGGAAGAAATATTGGATCGGGCATACCACCCGTTATTTAAAGGTGGCGTTGGAGGCGGTGACGGAGGAAACCATGCAGAACCACATAACCGCCGGCAGGCTGGGTTCCTTTTTGACGGACGATGTTTTGCTGATCGGAGACTGACCGGAACGCAGGCAGACGGATTTGGTTTGCCGCAGGGCGTATCGGTGCGCATAACAGGCTGGAAATAGCCGTTGCTGTGGCATTTTGTTTGTGGTAGAATATACCATAAGAATGCGCCGTGGCAGGGCGGTTGATTTTTTCGGCAAATGATGGTAATACTATAATAACAATAGATAAGGGCGTGAAAATATGCGGGATCAGGATTTGGAAAATACACAATTTTTTACGGTGGAGACGGAGCCGGAGACGGGCGTGAAGCTCGTGCTGTCCACGGTATATGAGGCGTTGACGGAGAAGGGATATAACCCGGTCAATCAGATCGTCGGCTATATCATGTCGGGCGATCCCACGTACATTACCAGCCATAAGAGCGCGCGGAGCCTTATTATGAAGGTGGAGAGGGACGAGCTTGTGGAGGAAATGCTTGTGGAGTATATCAAAAACTCGATTGAAAAGCCAGTGTAATGGCAGAGGGAAGACGAATGAGAATTATGGGGCTGGATCTCGGTTCCAAAACGGTGGGGGTAGCCATCAGCGATCCTTTGCTTATTACGGCGCAGGGGATCGAAATTATCAGACGCAGGGAAGAGAACAAGCTGAGGCAGACGCTTGCGCGCATTGAGGCGCTGATCGTGGAGTACGAGGTGGACAGGATTGTGCTGGGGCTGCCGAAGAATATGAACGATACATTGGGAGAGCGGGCGGAGTTTTCACTGGCATTCAAAGAAAAACTGGAACGGCGCACGGGACTTCCTGTCGTGATGTGGGACGAGAGACTGACGACGGTGGCGGCGGATAAGGCGATGATGGAGGCCGGAATCCGCAGAGAGAACCGAAAGGACTATGTGGACAAGATTGCGGCATGTCTGATTTTGCAGGGGTATCTTGATTCTTTAATCCAAAGGAGTTAAATACTTCCAAGGGTCTGCTTATAATTATGCTGTTCGCGCAATTTATGATACAGACGGAGATAAGTTTCACGGTGATCAGAAGGTTGGAGGACAAATGGAAAAAATTATATTTACGCCACAGGAAGGCAGTGACGTTGCGTTTTATATTCTGGAGCAGACGATGATTGGCGGCGTGAATTATCTTCTGGTGACGGATTCTGCGGAAGGGGACGGCGAGGCGCTTATTTTGTGCGATGTTTCCGCGCCGGAGGAGCCGGAAGCGGTGTATGAGATTGTGGAGGACGACGAAACATTAAACGCAGTGGCGGCTGTGTTTGAAAAGATAATGGACGACATTGATATTATTCAGTAGAAAACGGAGGTAAATTTTTTGAAGAAAAATGAAGAAGGAAGGTCAGCGAGTAAGCTGAAGGCTATCCCATTAGGCGGGCTTGAGCAGATTGGGCTTAATATTACTGCCTTTGAATATGAGGATAGCATAGTTGTGGTGGACTGCGGCCTGTCGTTCCCGGAAGACGAGATGCTGGGAATTGATCTGGTGATACCGGACATCACCTACTTAAAGGAAAACGCAGAAAAGGTGAAGGGGTTTGTGATCACCCACGGACATGAGGATCACATCGGGGCGCTGCCCTATATATTAAAGGAGCTGAACATACCGATTTACGCGACCAAGCTGACTATGGGTATCATAGAAAATAAGCTGGAGGAGCACGGGCTGATGAAGACCACCAAGAGAAAGGTGGTTAAGTTCGGGCAGTCCATCAATCTTGGGCAGTTCAGGGTCGAGTTTATTAAGACGAATCACAGCATTGTGGATGCGGCGGCGCTGGCGATCTATTCCCCGGCGGGCGTGGTGGTGCATACGGGAGACTTTAAAGTGGACTATACGCCGGTGTTCGGCGATGCCATTGATTTACAGAGGTTTGCGGAGATCGGGAAAAAGGGCGTACTGGCGCTTATGTGCGACTCTACCAACGCGGAGCGGGCGGGCTTTACGCCCTCTGAGAAGACGGTGGGAAAGACACTGGATTCTTTGTTTTTGGAGCACAAGGATACCCGCATACTGATCGCGACCTTTGCTTCCAATGTGGACAGAGTGCGCCAGATTATTAATACGGCGGAAAAATTTGACAGGAAAGTTGTGGTGGAAGGCCGCAGCATGGTAAATATCATTGCCACGGCGTCCAAGCTGGGCTATTTGCAGATTGCGGAGAGAACGCTGATCGAGGTGGAGGAGCTGAAAAATTACCCGCCGGAGAAGACGGTTATCATAACGACCGGCAGTCAGGGTGAAAGTATGGCGGCGCTTAGCCGTATGGCGGGCAACAACCATAAAAAAATATCCATTATGCCGGGAGACACCGTTATTTTCTCGGCCCATCCGATCCCGGGCAACGAGAAGGCGGTTACAAACATCATTAATGAGCTGCAAATGAAAGGTGCGGACGTAATTTTTCAGGATGTACATGTGTCCGGTCACGCGTGTCAGGAGGAGATTAAGCTGATCTATTCGCTGGTAAGGCCCAAATATGCGGTTCCCGTCCACGGGGAGTACAAGCATCGCAAAGCGCAGGCGAAGATTGCGGCCCAGCTCGGAATCCCGAAGGAAAATATCTTCATGCTGCAGTCCGGTGATGTGCTGGAGATGGATGATCAGAAAGCTGTCATAAGCAGCAAAGTGCCCGTCGGGGCGATTCTGGTGGACGGACTTGGCGTTGGTGACGTGGGGAATGTAGTGCTTCGCGACAGACAGCATTTGGCGGAAGACGGTATCATGATTGTGGTAATGGCGTTGGAATCCCACACCGACCAGCTTATATCCGGTCCGGATATCGTGTCGAGAGGCTTTGTCTATGTGAGAGAATCCGACGAGCTGCTGGATGAGGCGAGGCTTCTTGTGGAGGAGGCCGTGCAGGACTGCATTGACAAGGGAAAGACAGACTGGGGCAAACTCAAGAGCACCGTCAAGGACGTGCTGAGTGATTTTGTCTGGAAGAAGACAAAGAGAAGGCCGATGATATTACCGATCATTATGGAGGTATAACACCATGTCAGATAAAGAGATCATAGAGGCAGCCAGAGACTTTGCAGATAAGATTATGACCTCCGAAACTTACAGGGAGTATTTCTACCAGAGAGAAAAAGTAAAGAAGCAGCCGGATCTTTATGAGAAGGTAAACGAGTTCCGGCAGCGCAATTTTGATTTACAGAATGAGACGGACGGCGAGGATATGCTGGACCGCATGGAGGCTTTCGAGAGGGAATACGAGAAGTTCAGGGAAAATCCTCTCGTGGATGATTTCCTCCGGGCGGAGCTGGCATTCTGCCGCATGATGCAGGAGGTCTATGTGCTGCTGGCGGATGAGATTGATTTCGAGGTATAAGCATGAGCATAAAGGAAGTTATCGGTTCCACACTGGAACTGGTTATCAAAGTGGCGGTTTTGGTTTTTGCCGCTACCTACATTATAAAGGCATCCACGGCGGCTTATGATTATGGCTACCGCATATTCACCGAGGAGCCGGTGTCCTTTGGGGAAGGCAGAACGATCAGCGTCAGCGTGAAAGATCCGGTTTCCGTCATGGAAGTAGGCGAAATGCTGGAGGAGCGCGGATTGATCCGCGATGCGAAGCTCTTTTGGCTGCAGGAGCTTTTGTCGGAAAATCACGGTAAGCTGCAACCCGGCATCTACGACCTGAGCACTGCCATGACGGCGGAGGAAATGATGGGCGTGATGGCGGCGGACGCCCCTGAGGAGGGCGAAGAGGATGCGGAAGGAGAGTCGAAGTGATTTCAAGCGAGCGCATGAATACTTTTCTCGCTTCTCTTGACGCGGGCAATACCCCCTTTTTGGATCAGATAGAACGTGAAGCTTTGGAAACCAATGTGCCGATTATCCGCACGCAGACGCAGGGAATGATCCGGTTCCTGCTTGCGCTGCGAAAGCCCATGTCCATTTTGGAAGTGGGATGCGCCATTGGTTTTTCTGCGCTTTTGATGAGTGAGTATGCACCGGAGGGGTGTAAAATTACGACCATAGAAAAATATGACAAACGGATTCCTGTGGCGAAGGCAAATTTTGCGCGGGCCGGAAAGGAAGACGTTATCACGCTTCTGGAGGGAGACGCTGCGGATATTCTGAAAGACCTTGCGGGACCTTATGACTTTATTTTTATGGACGCGGCAAAGGGGCAGTATATCCACTTTCTGCCGGAAATCCTGCGGCTTCTTTCACCCGGAGGCCTGCTGGTGTCCGACAACGTGCTGCAGGACGGCGATATTCTGGAATCCCGGTTTGCCGTGGAGCGGAGAAACCGCACGATTCACAGCAGAATGAGAGAGTACCTTTATGAGATCACGCACCATGAGGCGCTTGCAACTGTGGTGCTGCCTATCGGGGACGGGGTGACGGTAAGCTGTGTGACAAGGGGTTCGAACGATGCCACGCCATAGGACGAGATGTCTGGAACTTCTAAATGTCATACGGGAGAATGCCGGAAAGCAGGTATTCTTAAAGAGGAACGGGATATGATAAAAGAGAAAAGGAAACCGGAACTTCTGGTGCCGGCCGCCAGTCTGGAAGTGTTAAAAACGGCTGTTATTTTTGGGGCGGACGCAGTGTATATTGGCGGGGAGGCTTTCGGCCTGCGGGCGAAGGCGAAAAACTTTTCCCCGGAGGACATGGCGGCGGGCATTGGCTTTGCCCATGACAGGGGCGTCAAGGTGTATGTGACGGCCAATATTCTGGCCCATAACTATGATCTGGACGGTGCGAGGGCGTATTTTCGCGAGCTGAAGGAACTGCGGCCGGACGCGCTCATCATAGCGGACCCGGGAATGTTCGCGCTGGCCCGGGAAATCTGCCCGGAAATCGATGTCCATATTTCCACGCAGGCCAACAATACCAACTATATGACATACCGTTTCTGGTATGAGCAGGGCGCGAAGCGGGTGGTGTCGGCAAGGGAGCTTTCCCTGCACGAGATAAAGGAGATCAGAGAACATATTCCGGAGGACATGGAGATTGAGAGCTTCGTGCACGGGGCGATGTGCATTTCTTACTCGGGGCGGTGTCTTCTGAGCAATTATTTTACCGGGCGGGACGCGAACCACGGCGCCTGTACCCATCCCTGCCGCTGGAAATACGCGCTGGTGGAGGAGACGAGGCCGGAGGAGTACCTGCCCGTCTTCGAGAACGACCGCGGCACCTTTATCTTTAATTCCAAGGATCTAAACATGATCGCGCATATCCCGGAGCTTGTGGAGGCGGGGATAGACAGCTTTAAGATCGAAGGCAGGATGAAGACGGCGCTCTATGTGGCTACTGTGGCGCGCACCTACAGGCGGGCCATCGACGATTATTTTGCCTCAGAGGAGCGGTACCGCGCCAACATGGACTGGTATCAGGCGGAGATCGCCAAGTGTACTTACCGCAAGTTTACCACGGGCTTTTACTTTGGCAAGGCCGATGAGAATACGCAGATCTACGACGAAAGCACTTATGTGAGCGAGTATATTTATCTGGGAACCGTGAGCGCGGTGGGAGGTGTTCCTGCGAGCGGTGTAACAGTAAAGAGCAATACGGCGGAAGACATGTCTGCGAGTGATGTGTCTGGGCAGAACGGCGACGGAGAAAGGCAGCTCTGCGCCCGCATCGAACAGCGCAATAAATTCGGCGTGGGTGACGCCATCGAGATTATGAAGCCGGGCGGGGAGAACATCCCCGTCAAAGTGCTGGCCATGTACGGCCAAGAGGGCAATCCCGTGGCGTCCTGCCCGCACCCTAAGCAGATCATTTATGTGAGGCTGACGCAAACGCCTGAGGCGGGAGATATTCTGCGGGTTGAGAAACCGGGGGAATAAAAGATTATTTTAAGAATAATACGTTCGGAGAAAACACATGACTTACCTTTCGATTACCTTTTACCTGTTCGTTGTGGCAGCGGTGCTGCTCTACTATATTCTGCCATTGAAATGCAGGTGGGCTGTACTGCTTTTAGGCAGCGTCTTCTTTTACTGGCAGGCCATGGGGAGCGGGGAGGGCCTTTTGATTATTTTGGCTGCCGTCATGGCTGCTTACGGCGCGGGTCTGCTTTTAGAGAGGCGGAAGAACAGAGGCATACTGGCGGGCGCCGTACTGCTGATGGCTCTTCCGTGGTTTTTCGTGAAAAACGGGAACTATGTTTTACAAATCTTATTGCACAAAAGTGCGGTGAACTGGATCGTGCCGGTGGGCATATCCTTCTATACATTACAGGTGATATCTTATTTGGCTGATATCTACAGAGGCAGAATTACGGCGCAGAAAAATCCGGCCAAATTTATCCTGTTCGTCATGTTTTTCCCCCAGATTGTACAAGGCCCCATTCCCCGCTATGACAGACTGGCGGATCAGCTTTACATCGGGCACCGTTTTGACGAGAGGACGGTGGTGCGCGGTTTTTACCGCATTTTATGGGGATTTTTTCTGAAACTGATGATTGCCAATGTGGCGGCGCAGTTTGTCGACCATGTGTATGAGTCTTATCAGGTCTATGTGGGCGCGTATGTTCTGGTGGCCGGTGTTTTGTACAGTATACAGTTGTATGCGGATTTTGCGGCCTGCATTTCGATTTCCAAGGGTGTGGCGAACCTGTTTGGCGTGGAGCTTGGTGATAATTTTTGTCATCCCTATCTGGCGGTTTCCGTGAAGGATTTCTGGCACAGGTGGCATATCTCCCTCAGCGAGTGGCTGAAGGATTATATCTATATTCCGCTGGGCGGCAGCAGGAAGGGGCGTGTCAGGACTTACATCAATCTGGTTTTGACCTTTCTGGTCAGCGGCCTCTGGCACGGCGCGGGGCTTCGCTTTCTGGTCTGGGGCATGATGCATGCCGTTTATCAGATCATCGGGGATCTGACACGGAACATACAGCGCAGGGCAGCGAGACTTCTGGGGCTTGGGGAATCGGCGGAGGTGACGCTGTGGATACGGCGGGTTTGGACTTTTCTTTGCGTGATGATGGCGTGGATTTTGTTCCGGGCGGAAAGCCTTAAGAAGGGGCTTCAGATGATGTATAGCATGTTCAGGGTCAGGAATCTGTGGATATTTACCAATGACTCCTTGTTCCAAATGGGGTTAGAATGGAAGGAGTGGGTGGTATTAGGTGTTTCCGTTCTGATTCTGTTTGCGGTCAGTCTCAAGCAGGAGCAGGGCGTCTCCTTTTCGGAACTGATTTTCCGACAGCCCGTTTATATTAGATGGATGTTGTATCTGACGGCCATTTTCGGCATTATGACCTTTGGCGTCTACGGGCAGGGGTATGATGCGCAGGCGTTTATTTACGGGGGATTTTGACCAATGAGGAAAAAACTGGGATTTGCCGCAAGAGTCGTATGTTTTCTCTTGCTTTGTGTGATCTGCTATCGCGTTTACTGCAGATGGATCACGCCAAAATTTTTCACGGATACGGACTGGCCGACGACGTCCACTTTCGCCGGGTTTTATGATCTGGAAAAGGACAGCGTGGACGTGCTTTTTCTGGGAAGCAGCCACGGGGTCACATCGTTTTGCCCGCAGGAAGTGTATAACCAATACGGGATTACCAGCTATAATCTGAGCAGCGACCAGCAGGGGCTTGTGACTTCCTATTACTGGCTGAAGGAAGCGCTCCGCTATCAGACGCCGAAAGTGGTGGTGCTGGAATGTTATTTCTGCTTTCCCTATATTGTCGACGAGCCGCTAAATACGGATGAGAGCTATACGAGAAAAGCGCTTGATTTTATGAGATGGTCGCCGGTTAAGGCGGAGGCGGTCAAAACCATCTGCGAACTAGATGCAAAACAGGATGTGAGGAGTTATTACCTGCCGCATCTGCGCTATCATGAGAGGTGGCTTTTGGATACGCCGGACAGGAATGACTATACCTATCGGGCGATGGCCGGGCACTCCGAGCTGAAAGGTTTTTCGCCCCTGCACTTTTATTTGGGAGAGAAGGGAGAAGGCTTTGAGCCACATGACATGGATACGGCTGTCGACTGCGCGCAGATGGCACCCCTGATGCTGGAATATCTGGATAAAATCAACGAATTATGCCGGGAAAGCGGGATTTCTTTGATTTTGACAATCACGCCTGCGGTGTCGGCCAACATCGACATGTGCAATGCGGTGCGGGCTTACGCGGAACGGGAAGGCTGTACTTTTATCAGCTTTAACGACCAGAATGTATACAGACAGATCGATTATCGGATGGACGTGGATAATTGTGACGACGGTCATCCCAATATCTGGGGCGCGGTGAAGGTGTCCGGCTATATCGGCGGCGTTCTCAGTGAGCAGTTTGGCTTAGGAGGCAGAACGTCGCCTCAGTGGGAGGAGACCAAGGACGATTATGCCTTTACCATGGATGCCTGCGAGCGGTGGCATGTGGGGGAGCTTGCACCTTACCTTTCCCTGCTGAACCATAAGCAGTATACGCTTGTGATCACATACCAGAACGATGCGTATATGTTGGGGGAATCGACAATGGAAGCGCTGAGAGAACTGGGACTGTCGGCTGATCTGGCAGGACAGGACGGGGCCAATTATCTGGCGGTGATTTCCGAAGGCAGGGTGCTGACGGAGCAGCTTACCTTTGAGGAGGCCGCATATCAGGGGATGCTGGCCGATAACCGCATACCGTTGTATGCGCGCAGTACGAGGACGGAATGGGGCAGCGGAAAGACTGCAGTCTTCTTTGGAGAAGAGGAGTATTACAGTGAAAACAGCGGTTTACACATTGTCGTTTTCAACAACCAGAAACGGAAAATGGTGGATGGCAGATGGTTTGAAACATGAGCGGCAAAGGCGCGAGAAAGCTTTCCTGTAAAAAAAGAAAATTTCCGCTTGCAATTTGAGAAAAAGTAAGGTATTCTTATAGACGTAAATTGTATACAGGTATTCAGAACGATGGCGTTCCAAAAAAGAAGTTTTTTGGAGCGCATTTTTTTGAAACTGGATAGAATGATATGGAGGAGGAGATTATGAGCGAAGTATTCAATGTGGAAGAGATATTTGCGAAAAATGTGTTTACGCTCGGCAAGATGCAGGAGCGTCTGACGAGAAACGCCTACAAGGAAGTCGTCAAAGTGATGAATGAGGGCGGGGAGCTGTCCATGAGCACCGCGAATATCGTGGCAAAGGCGATGAAGGACTGGGCGGTGGAGAACGGCGCGACCCATTATACGCACTGGTTTCAGCCGCTTACCGGTATCACAGCGGAAAAACATGACGCTTTCGTGTCTCATCCCGACGAGATGGGCAAGATGTTGACGGAGTTTTCCGGTAAAGAGCTGATCAAAGGCGAGCCGGACGCGTCATCCTTCCCTTCCGGGGGCTTAAGGGCGACTTTTGAGGCGAGAGGCTACACCGCATGGGATATTACGTCTCCCGCGTTTTTGAAGGAGTCCGGATGCGGCACGGTTCTGTGCATTCCCACCGCGTTCTGCTCCTACACGGGCGAGGCGCTGGATAAAAAAACACCGCTTTTGCGTTCCATGGAGGCGCTGAGCGAGCAGGCGCTGCGTATTGTGCGGCTGTTTGGCAATACGGGGGCAACCAAGGTGACCGCTTCTGTGGGCCCGGAGCAGGAATACTTTCTGGTAGATAAAGACTTATATATGAAGAGAACTGACCTGATGTTTGCAGGACGCACCCTTTTCGGTGCACCGGCGCCCAAGGGGCAGGAGATGGAGGATCATTACTTCGGCGTGATCAGGGAGCGCGTGGGCGCGTACATGAAAGACCTAAACGAGGAACTTTGGAAGCTGGGCGTGACGGCGAAGACCCAGCACAACGAGGTGGCGCCCGCACAGCATGAGCTTGCGCCGATTTATGAGACGGCAAACATCGCGGTAGACCACAACCAGATCGTGATGGAGACGATGAAACGGGTGGCTGTTAAACATAACATGCGTTGTTTATTGCATGAAAAGCCCTATGCGGGGGTAAACGGATCGGGTAAGCACGACAACTGGTCGATCACCACGGACAACGGCGTAAACCTGCTGGATCCCGGCGACACACCAAACGAGAACGTGCAGTTTTTGCTCGTGCTTGCCTGCATTATGAGAGCGGTGGACATTCATGCGGATCTGCTGCGCCAGTCCGCATCCGATGTGGGAAACGACCACAGACTCGGCGCAAACGAGGCGCCCCCGGCTATCATTTCCATTTTCCTCGGCGAGCAGCTTGAGGACGTGGTGACACAGTTGATTGAGACGGGAGAGGCGACTTCCGTCAAGGAGGGCGGAAAGCTCCGCACGGGCGTGAGCACCCTGCCTGACTTCCAGAAAGACGCAACCGACAGAAACAGAACCTCGCCCTTTGCTTTCACGGGCAACAAATTTGAGTTCCGTATGGTAGGATCGGCGGATTCCATCGCAAGCCCGAATACCACACTGAACGCGATTGTGGCGGAGGCTTTCTGTGAGGCGGCCGATCTTCTGGAGAAGGCGGACAACAAGGAGCTGGCAATTCACGACCTGATCAAGAAATACATGACCGAGCACCAGAGAATCATCTTCAACGGCAACGGCTATTCCGACGAGTGGGTGGCGGAGGCCGAAAGGCGCGGCCTGCCGAACATCAAGTCCATGATCGAGGCGGCGGGCACGCTGACCACCGACAAGGCGGTGAGGCTGTTTGAGAAGTTCCACATCTTCACAAAGGTGGAGCTGGAGTCCCGCGAGGAGATCATTTACGAGACTTACGCGAAATCAATTAACATAGAGGCGCTCACCATGATCGACATGGCGGGCAAACAGATCATCCCTGCGGCGATCCGTTATACGAAGGTGCTTGCGGACACCGTGAACGCGGTGAAGGCGGCGGGCGCGGACGCGTCTACGCAGGAAGCGCTTCTGCGCAGCGTCGGCGGGAAACTGACGGCCATGCAGACGGCCCTTGAGAAACTGAAAAAGGCGGAGAAAGAGGCTTCCGTGATGGAGGACGCGAAGGAGCAGGCATTCTTCTATAAAGATACGGTCAGGGTGGCCATGGATGAGCTGCGGGCACCGGCAGACGAGCTGGAAATGATCGTAGATAAGGAATATTGGCCGATTCCGACCTACGGAGAGCTGATGTTTGAGATCTGATTTAAAAAATTTTGAAAATTTTTAAAAAAAGTGGAAAAAAGGGCTTGTCAAACGGCCCTTTTTCCGCTATAATCCTTAATTGTTGATGGGCTATCGCCAAACGGTAAGGCAACGGACTCTGACTCCGTCATTTCAAGGTTCGAATCCTTGTAGCCCAGCTTGAAAACCCCGATGAGAATGGAGCATCGGGGTTTTTTATGTCCGCTCGGGCACAGGAATATAAACGCTGACAACAGGCAAATGAACGCTGTGTATGTATCATAATTATTCTGCAAGGGTCTATCTTTGCGCGACAAAATGTGGTATACTTATTGCGGTTCAAAATTGACGGACGGCAGATAATACTTTTTTATGGACGACATACCCGGGAGGATAAATTCATGAGGAAGATTGGTTTTAAATTTGCTTCGGCAATCATTGTGCTTGCGCTGATTTCTATCATATCACTGGGACTTCTGTCTAACGGCATGACAGAGATTTCCCAAGTCAGCCAGGATATTATGAACAATGAGGTGGAGAAGATCAATCTGGTTCACGGTATCTACGAAGATTATCTGAACATGTATCTGAACGTGTATGCCCATGTGAACGCCAAACTGGTGCGGACGATGGATAAGCGTGCGGAGGATATCTTGGAGCTTCGGGCGCAGATGTGGGAATCCATGGAAATTTATAAGACGAAGATTACGTCGGAGGAGATGCAGGGAGTTTACGATGCGCTGGAAGGGCGGCTTACCAGTTTTGATTCCTATGTGGACACCATCGTAGAGCTGAGCCGGGAGAATGATAAGGAACGCGCCAACAACCTGATTGCCAATAATCTCGGCATGCTGAATAATACCATTGGCAACAGCATGAATGATCTTCTGGAGTTTTCGGACGCGGAGCTTGCCGAAGGAAAGACATATCTGCAGAAGAAAGCGGATGGCTCCTATGTGCTGATCGTTTCGGTTATTGTGATTTTGATTGTGACGGCGGTTCTGGTTTTGATTATTGCGCACCGCATAATCGTGATGCCGATTCAGAAGATTGCGCAGGTGATCAACGGCATGATCGAAGATATACATAAAAATAAGGGGAATTTGACCGAGAGAGTGCCCGTGCAGACGAAGGATGAAATCGCGGTATTGGCCACGGGTGTGAATGAATTTCTGGATATTCTGCAGGATGTGATCGGAGGGGTGATTTCCTGCAGTGATGAGATTAACAGACAGCAGCTCCATGTCAATGAAGTCGTGGAGGAGACGAACCAGAACGCCGGCGATACCTCGGCTACGATGGAGGAATTGGCGGCCAGCATGGAAGAAGTATCTGCCACAGTCGGTTATGTCAGCGAGAATACCAGAGGGGCGGAGGCTTCCGTGGGAGAGATCATTGATCAGGCGGTCAGCGGCACGAAGTTTGCGGAGGAGATCCGAAGCCGTGCCGAGGAGCTGCGCAAGCTGGCGCAGGAAAGCCGCGCGACTGCGGACGGTATGATAAAGGAATTTGACGTGTCCCTGAATGCGTCCATCGAGGACAGCAGACAGATTGAAAAGATAGGAAATTTGACGGCGGACATTCTGAGTATTGCGTCCAAGACGAATCTGCTTGCGCTGAATGCGTCCATTGAGGCGGCAAGAGCCGGCGAGGCGGGCAGAGGCTTTGCGGTGGTGGCGGACGAGATCCGTCAGTTGGCGGACAACTCGAAACAGACAGCCGGAAATATTCGTCAGATTTCGGCAGGCGTTGTGGCGGCGGTTACGACGCTGGCGGAGAACGCCGGGAATCTGGTGAAATTTATAAATGAACGTGTGATGCCGGATTATGAGATCCTGGAGCGCACGGGAGAGCAGTATTTGAACGATTCCATCACGGTGGACCGGATGATGGGCGAGATGCGGGATTCCATGGAAAACATCGGATCGATGATGCGCTCGGTGGCAGAGTCGAATGAGAACATTACGAGCAACGTCAGAGAGAGCGCGCAGGGAGTCGGCGGCGTGGTACATAACACGGCGGCGCTTGCGGAAAACATGAAGGGCATTGTGGAAGCATTGAATCAGGTTTCCGATGTGGTGAGTCACTTGTCCGAACAGACGGCATGTTTTGAAGGATAAATACTGCGAAAGGGCTGGCGGCGAAGCTCGGTTGTTTGCCAGTCCGTGACGGGAAACTGAATACAATAGAACATAGAAAGAACACGTAAAACGCTTGCTTTTCCACCCGGGGGAGACTGTCTGAAAACCCAAGAGCTGTTATGCTGACTGAATGATAAATCCATCCGTTCTTATTGCGGATGAT